>NVUT01000014.1 GCA_002733185.1 Flavobacterium sp.
CGTTAATGGAGTAACAGCTTCATATAAAGTAATTAAGAAATAAGACTTCTTAAACGCTAAATTTTTAAGCCATCTCGTTTATTCGAGGTGGCTTTTTTTGTATTTAATAGTTAGCTTGCTAATTAATTTGTACTTTTAAAGCCTATTAACTATAAAATTTTATTAATATTATGAAAAAAATTACATTATTAATTGCATTGTTTATTGCTGCTGTTGGATTTAGCCAACAGGAAATAATAAATAATTCGCAACAATCAACAGATACAAGGTCTATTGAGGTGTTGTTGGAAAAATTAGAACAAGTTGGAGATGTTTCTGGAGATATTTCAGAATATTTTTCTCAATCTGAACAGTTACTACTTAAAAATCACTTTATAAGTAAGAAAAAAGTTACGTTTAGTTCAACTAACGTATCTAGGTCAATACCAGGTTCTTCATATACTAATCCAAACTCAAATGGTGTTAGAATACAAAATGAGGTGACAGAAATAGCAACTCGAACTGCTTATCCAAATAACTATTCTGTAAATGCTGTTACTATAACACATAGTAATACTCAAACTATAGAAGCTGGAGCTGGTATTACTTGCAATACAGGTGGTATTGCAAATGATAATAGCTTTTTTAGAGATTTTGATTTGGATGATGATTTTGGCATTGTAGGTGATTTTGATGTAACAAATGCAGAATTTGGGATTGAAACAATCGATAACAATTTTGATGTTACAGTTAACATTTATTCAGCTGTACCGGGTGCATTTCCCGGAGGAACTTTAACATTACAGGGTACTGCTACTTATAACGGAACACCTGGCGATGCAGGAACTGTTGTGTCTGTACCTGTTTCTGCTACAATTCCCGCAGGAGAAAATTTGATTTATGAATTATCAATACTAGGTGACGGTGTAACCTCATTTTTTGTTGGAGCAAACTTAGATGGACAAACAGGAGTTTCTTGGATTTTAGCAGCAGATTGTGGAGCTACTGTTCCAACAGATTTAAATGATTTTGGATTTTCAAATTCATATGTCATGAATATTATAGGAGATGTTGCTGGCGGTGGTGGCGGAGGCTCATCTGTAGCATATTGTTCTATGAATGCAACTGTCGAATTTGGTACTTTTGATCCAACAGATGGATCTATAGTGACTGTTATTGGAGCTTCTCCAATAGCAAATTTTGAAAATGCAGGTTCTATAGACCCTAATGATACAGCTACAGCGTATGTGATAGATAATGCAGGAGATTTTTATAGCGTTGATGTTGCTTCAGGGGTATATTCTTTATTAGGTAATATTCCTGGTGATTGGACAGCTGCAGAATTTGATCCAAATAGTGGTGATCTTTATGGTTTTGCAGATTCGAACTTACACTTGATTAATATAGCTGGAGTTTCTTCTACTGTTTTAGGAGCTACAGGACTTCCTTTTCCTATTGGATTAGCAATTGATGGAGCAGGAAATGCTTACACATATGACGTAGGTGATGATAATTTTTATTCTGTAGATTTAGGTACAGGAGCAGTAACTTTAATTGGATCTATTGGATTTGATGCTAATTTCGGGCAAGGAATGGCTTGGGATCCCGGAACTGAYACTGTATTTATGACAGCATTTAATGCTGTGTTATTTGATTCGGAATGGAGATCAGTAGATACAGCAACAGGAATGACAACATTAATTAATCAAATGGATGCTGGAGTATTGACACAATATGCTTGGGTTTCAATAGATGGAGGTGCGGCTCCTGTTGACAACGATTTATGTGTTGATGCCATAGCAATGTCTTGTGGTGATACTGCAACAGGCGATACATCCGACAATACAGATACAGGCGGAAACCCTGCAACAGACGAGTGGTATTCATTTACAGGAACAGGAACTCCAGAGTTTGTAACTTTTTCACTTTGTGATGGAGGAACAAGTTATGATTCTTTATTAAGAGTATTTGATGCTTGTGGAGGAACAGAGATTGCAGTAAATGATGATTTTTGTGGATTACAATCTGAGCTTACTTTTACATCAGACGGTACTTCTACTTATTATATAATGATAGAAGGATTTGGTTCAAGTGCAGGAGTATATAGTTTAGAGGTAACTTGTATGCTAATACCACCACCACCAGCAAATGATGAATGTACAGGAGCAATTGCAGTTGATTGTGGAGATTCAGTAACAGGAACAACCATTGATGCAACCATAGATACAGGTGTAGCTGTAGATTGTGGAGCTGCAACAATAACTTCACCAGGAGTTTGGTACACATTTACCGATGTAAGTGGATTGGTATCAGATATTACTTTAACCATGTGTTCTGGAAATGGTACAGCAGATTTTGACACAAAAATGTCTGTATTTACAGGAGATTGTGGAGCACCACCATTAACATGTGTTGATGGAAATGATGATACTTGTGGATTACTGTCTGAARTTTCATTCCAAAGTGATGGAGTAAGTACTTACTATATATTAGTACATTCATTTGGAGGAGCTACTGGTAACTTTACATTTGATGTAAACTGTACACCAGTTCCACCGCCAAACGATGATATTGCGAACTCAATTACTATTACTGACTGTCCATTTACAGATCCTGGGGTAGCAATGCCAGCAGCGACATTAGAAAGTGGAAATCCAGCAGGATGTAATATTGATGGAGCAACTGGAGTATGGTATAACATTACCCCAGCKGGTGACGGTACAATTACCGCTACAATCGTAAGTCCATCAGGATTAAGTCATGTTACTTTTTACACAGCAGCAGATGAAAATGCTTCAGAAGTAGATTTAACATTAGTAGATCAAAKCGATAACCAATGTTTACCTGGAACAACTACAACWATARATGTAGTTACAGWTCAAGTGTATTATRTRTWTGTTGTGAATACAGGAGGARTTACTGATATTTCTTTYGAYTGTGATTTATTAGCAATWKCAGATAATGTTATAGAAGGATTTAGTTTTTATCCAAATCCATCAAATGATGTTATCAACATAAATTCACAAGATTTAATTGAGAATGTATCTATATACAACATTTTAGGTCAAAAAGTGGTTGATCAAAATATAGATGCTACAAGTTCACAAATTAATGTTGCAAATCTTGCACAAGGAACTTATATAATGAAAGCTACCGTTAATGGAGTAACAGCTTCATATAAAGTAATTAAGAAATAAGACTTCTTAAACGCTAAATTTTTAAGCCATCTCGTTTATTCGAGGTGGCTTTTTTTTATCTTTGTTTTATGCAAAAAGATCCAATTTATTTTTCTTTTATTATTCCAGTCTATAATCGTCCTAATGAAATTAAGGAACTATTAGAAAGTTTTACACATCTTCAATCTAATAATGAATACGAAATTGTTATTATTGAAGACGGTTCTACAGAAACTTCAGAGAGTGTAGTTGAAAGTTATAAGTCTCAATTACATATTTCTTATTATAAAAAGAAAAATTCAGGACCAGGATCATCTAGAAACTTCGGAATGCAACAAGCAAAAGGAAACTACTTTATTATATTAGATTCCGACTGTTTATTACCTTCTCATTATTTGTCTGTAGTTGAAGCATTTTTAAAGAACAATTATTTTCATTGTTTTGGTGGTGCAGATGCTGCCGATGCTAGTTTTACTTCCTTACAAAAAGCAATAAATTACACCATGACATCATTGCTAACTACAGGTGGAATAAGAGGAAATAAAAAAAGTATTCAAAAATTTGAACCCCGAAGTTTTAATATGGGATTATCAAAAAAATTATTTAATTTAACGAAGGGATTTGCAAAAATACATCCAGGCGAAGACCCAGATTTGTCACAACGTATTTTAAAAAAAGGATTTAAGACTACGTTTATTCCTAATGCTTTTGTTTATCATAAACGAAGAATTTCATGGAAAAAGTTTTATCAACAAGTTCATAAATTTGGAATGGTTCGGCCTATATTAAACAAATGGCATCCAGAATCTTCAAAAATTACTTTTTGGTTTCCAACCATGTTTGTGTTGTTTGTAATTACTACTATCATTGGATCTCTAGTAATAAATAAGTTCCTACTACTACCATTATTAGCTTATATGTTTTTAATTTTTATTGATGCAAGTGTTAAAAATAAAAACATACAAATTGGTTCTTTAGCAGTAATTGCGCTTTTTATTCAGTTTTTTGGTTACGGAATTGCATACTTAAAATCTACCATATTTATAAAAATTCTTAAAAGAGATCCCGAAAAACAGTTTCCTCATTTATTTTTTAAGTAATTTTATAAACTATAATTATTTAATAATATGTCTGTAAATAATACCAACCATGTAAAAAAAGGGAAACTCAAAATGTTTCTTTTATTTTTATTTATTACTACGTTTATTTGGTTTTTATCTAAGTTTTCTAGGGAGTTTACAGCAACGGTAGATGCAAATATTCAATATATTAATTTGCCAAAAGATGTGCTAATTTCTGAAGATAATTATAAAAATGTTTCTTTCGACCTAACCGCAAATGGTTTCGATTTTTTATTTTATAAAATAAAGCAGCCGTCAGTGACAATAGACGTAGATGCTTATTACAAAAAAGGAAATCGTGTGGTTGAAATTTCAAGAAATGATTTCACTAAAATAATCACTTCCCAGTTAAAGAAGAGTATTGCTGTAAAAAACATTTCAATTGAAGCAATGCACATTAAATTAGACAAATTAGAGTCAAAGAAAATTCCAGTACGTTTCTCAAATGATATTCAGTTTGAAAAAGGATATAAAGCAGTTGGTGAGATTTCAATTATTCCTGATTCTATTGTAATTTCTGGACCTTCGTCCTTTATTGATAATATATCCGAACTTTTAACGGAAACTGTTAATTTAGAAAACCTTAAAACAAATGTCAATAAAACTATTGCAGTTCAAATTTCCAATAAAAAAGAAATATCTTATTCTCAAAATGAAGTAAAACTAACCATAATAGTTAAAGAATTTATTCAGAAAACGCTTACAATTCCTATACAACTAATAAATGTACCTTCACAAATAGAATTGAAAATTATACCAGAAAAATTGAATATCAAGTTCGATATTCCAATGGAAAAATTTAATGCTTATAATGAAAATAATTTTAGTATTATATGTGATTTCAACAAAAGGAACAATGAAGGAAGTTTTATAATACCAGAATTTTCAAAAAAACCAGCTTCAATTCTTACAATTGAGATTCAAGAAAACAAAGTGAAATATTTAATTTTTAAATGAAAATAGTTGGACTTACTGGTGGCATAGGAAGTGGAAAAACCATTGTAGCTACTATGTTTAATGAATTGAATGTACCTATTTATATTGCAGATATTGAAGCGAAAAAGCTTACCAATACCTCAAAAGTAATTCGTAAAAAGCTAACAGAACTTTTAGGGACAGAAACCTATTTAGAAACGGGATTAAACAAGAAATTTGTTGCCAATAAAATATTTAATAACAAGGAATTATTAGAAAAAGTAAATGCAATAATTCACCCTAAAGTTGCTCAACATTTTAATAAATGGATAAAAAAACAAGAAGGAGTTTATTGTATAAAAGAAACCGCAATTCTTTTTGAAAATGAAGGCTATAAAGATTGCGATTTCACCATATTGGTTACTGCTCCCATAAAGGAAAGAATACATCGCGTTCTTAAAAGAGATGAAACTACCAAGAAAGAAATTGAAAACAGAATAAACAATCAATGGAGTGATGCTAAAAAAAGTAATCTAGCAGATCTAGTAATTGAAAATATCAAATTAAAAGACACGCAACAAATTGTCAAAAAAACTCATTTATTTTTGTTAAAATCCTTTAGAAAATAAGAATATTTTAATTTGTTAACATTTGGTTAAACGTTAACATTTCTAAATGTTAAAATTCTATTTTTGAAGTATGAATAAAAAGCTGTTTTCATTACTTATAATCTTAATGTCTCTTTCCTTATTAGGGATTATTTTTGTGCAAGGGTATTGGATTAAAAATTCTTACGATACAAGGGAAGATCAGTTTACATTAAACGTTCGGCAGTTGTTAATCTCTGTTTCCAAAGAGATTCAGTTAAATGAAGTTGAAAAATACTACGATATCTATAGCAGTTTTATTGATACAATTCAAGTTCCAGATCAAGCAAGTTTTAGTGAACTAATTTATACGATTACCAACGAAAGAAACGACGAGACTTATATATTTTCTGATGGCGTATTAGAAGAAAACTATAAATTATCTAACAGTGCTTTAGATTTGGATATAGAAAATATTCAATTTAAAAAAATTACAAGCAGACGAATTACAACAAAGATCACTTCTGGAATTGATGGAAGTAAAAGTGTACAATCTAAAACGGAATCTTTTAAACGTTTAAAAGATTATGAGCAAAATCAGTTTGAAAAAGCATATAAAAATATATTAGCAAAAGCACCTATTCATAAAAGAATTTCTGGCAATAAAATTGAAAAATTAGTTAAATCTCAATTAAAAGAAAGAGGACTCAGTACAAATTTTGAATATGCTGTTTATAGTAATGATTTAGCGACAAAAATTCATTCAAAAAATTTCACATTAGATCCTACTTCTACCTACGGAGTACCTCTTTTTGTAAATGATGATATGAAAACTAGCTTTCAGCTTTACGTGAATTTTTCAGATAAAAAACGTTTTGTTTTAAAATCTATTCTTGGTATGGCAATTTTATCGCTTGTATTTACAGGAATTATTATTTTCACATATGCAAGTGCCTTACGTCAATTACAAAAACAACGTCAAATTTCTCAAATAAAAACAGATTTCATTAATAATATGACTCACGAGTTTAAAACTCCAATTGCGACTATAAATTTGGCATTGGATGCTTTAAAAAACCCAAAAGTTGCAGATGATAAAGAATTTATAGCCCGTTATCATAATATGATTCGTGAAGAAAATAGAAGAATGCATACACAAGTTGAAAATGTTTTAAGAATTTCAAAACTTGAAAAAAATGAATTGGATTTAGAAAAAGATGAAATAAATTTAGAGTATATCATCGAAGATGCAATTACACACGTTAGTTTAATTGTTGAAGATAAAGGAGGTTATATAAAAACACATTTAAATGCAGCTAATGCAATGGTTTACGGTAGTGATATTCATTTAACCAACGTTATTGTAAATGTTATTGACAACGGAATTAAATACACCGAGGGTACGCCAGAAATTGATATTTACACAGAAAATGAAGGGAATAATATTCTAATAAAAGTTGTAGATAAAGGGATAGGAATGAGTAAAGCCGTACAAAATAAAATATTTGAAAAATTTTATAGAGAGCAAATGGGGAATATTCACAACGTAAAAGGACACGGTTTAGGACTTTCTTACGTTAAAAGAATATTAGACGACCATGATGCCGAAATAATAGTAGAAAGCGAAAAAGGGAAAGGAACTACCTTTATCATTAAATTACACTTAATAACATAACAATATGGAAACTGAAAACAAAAAAATTCTATTAGTAGAAGACGATCCAAATTTTGGAACCGTACTAAAAGATTATTTGGCAATGAACGATTACGATGTAACTCATGCTAAAAACGGGATGGAAGGATTTGAAAAATTTAAAAAAGGAGATTTTGATCTTTGTATTTTGGATGTAATGATGCCTTATAAAGACGGATTTACTTTGGCAAAAGAAATTCGAGAGAAAAATAAAGATGTGCCAATTATTTTTTTAACTGCAAAAGCGCTAAAAGAAGATGTGCTTAAAGGGTATAAAGTTGGTGCAGACGACTACCTAAATAAACCGTTTGATAGTGAAGTTTTGCTAATGAAAATTAAAGCAATAATTCAACGAAAAGCTACGGATACTGTTGCTGATAGTAAAGAGTTTGAATTTAATGTAGGGGGTTTCTTTTTAAATTCTAGATTGAGATTTTTAACTTATAATAAAGAGAATCCAGTAAAACTTTCACCAAAAGAAAACGATTTACTTCGGTTATTAGCATTGCATAAAAACGATTTAATGCCTCGTGAATTAGCATTAACAAAAATATGGAGAGATGATAATTACTTTACTTCTCGAAGTATGGATGTGTATATTGCAAAATTACGTAAGTATTTAAGCAAAGATGATGATGTTGAAATTGTCAATATTCACGGTGAAGGATTCCGTTTGGTAGTTAAAAGTGAAGTAGATCATTAATTTAGTTAACAGTATTCAGTTGGTAATTTTGATTGCCTCTGAAATTAGCTTTAAAATGATATTATTTAAAAATCAAAGCACCCTTAGTTGCTAAACCAATTAGAAACATTATAGGGTGCAGGTTTTTTATCATTAGTGAGAATGCGTACAATCTGTATTATTCGTGTTCCCATATTAATATCATTTTAGTTTTTAGAAACGGAAGTATTTTCTATAAAATTAATTACTTCAGAAATGTTTGTTTGATGATCAAACCATTTAATAGCATCATTTTTCCGAAACCAAGTTCCTTGTCGTTTGGCAAACCTTCTAGTGTTTTTTTTAATTTCTTCTATAGCTTGTTCTTTTGAAAAGTTATCTTCAAAATAACTAAACAATTCTCGATAGCCTACCGTTTGTAAGGCATTTAAGCTTTTATGTTGATGAAGTGTTTTAGCTTCTTCAATCAATCCTTCTTCAAGCATTATATCAACACGTTGGTTAATTCTTTTATATATTAATTCTCTTTCTGCTGTAAGTCCAATAAATATAGTCTTAAAATTACGAGGAGGTTTTTCTGTTCTTAAAAAAGAAGAATAAGGAAATTCTTGAGCTCTACAAACACCCAAAGCTCTTATAATACGGTGATGGTTTTGAAGGTCTACTTTTTCAAAATAAATTGGATCCTTCTGTTTTAATTCTTTCTGTAAAGGTTCTATTCCGTTAGTTTCAAATTTTGAAACTAAGTTTTTTTTAATTTCTTCTGAAACTTCAGGAAACTTATCTAAACCCTTTATTACGGCATCTACATACAATCCAGAACCGCCAACCATCACAACAATTCGATGTTTTTCAAATAATTTATCTAAAAGCAAGATAGCATCTCTTTCAAAATCACCGACACTATAGTCTTCAAAAATACTTCGGTT
The DNA here is from genome assembly GCA_002733185.1 of Flavobacterium sp. GTDB lineage: Bacteria > Bacteroidota > Bacteroidia > Flavobacteriales > Flavobacteriaceae > Marifrigoribacter. Next base: position 9,083 of record NVUT01000014.1, read on the forward strand.
TTGGATAAAGTGATGATGAGCGACTGCTAATTCTTCCGATGAAGGTACCGCAGTACCAATACTCATTTCTTTATAAAACTGACGAGAATCTGCTGAAATTATTTCCGTAGAAAAATGATTGGCAATTTTAATTGAAAGTGCCGTTTTTCCGATGGCTGTAGGACCAACTATACAAATTAGATACTTTTTGTTTTGCAAGTCACAGTTTTCAATAGTTGGGTTAGAGTTCATTTCCGCAGTTAAAACAATACTTTGCATCGTCCTTATGTTGTTTTTCGTGGCAATTAGAACAAACTTGAGTATTTAAATGTACTTTATCTGTACTTTTAGTGTATTCTGCACTAACGATTCCGGTTGGAACGGCTATAATACCATAACCTAAAATCATTAAAATTGAAGCGATTAGTTGACCAAATGGAGTTAATGGATGAATGTCTCCATACCCAACAGTGGTAAGGGTTACGATGCTCCAATAAACACTTATAGGGATGTTGTTAAAGCCGCTTGCTTCCCCTTCAATTAAATACATAATAGTACCTGCTATTATGGCGATAACAATTACTGCAAATAGAAAAATAGTAATCTTTACACGACTTTGCTTTAAAGCTTTTAATAATTTATTTGATTCTCCTACATAACGAGTGACTTTTAAAATTCTAAAAACTCTTAGTAATCGTAATGCTCTTACAGTTAATAATGTTTGAGAACCGACAATAAAATAAGATAAGTATAAAGGAATGGTTGAAAGAAAATCAATAATTCCGTAGAAACTAAATATGTATTTAGACGGTTTTTTAACAGTAATTATTCGGGCAATATATTCAATAGTAAAAAATATGGTGATTACCCATTCACCAAAAAAGAGAATGTCGTGGTAAATTTTATCAATCTCCTTTACGCTTTCTAGCATTACCAAAATAATGCTAAAGACTATCAGAATTAATAAAATAACATCAAAAAACTTACCCATAGGAGTATCTGCTTCATAAATAATTTCATAAAGTTTGCGACGCCAGTTATTTTTTTTTAATGTTTTGATATATTATTTTAAAAATCTAAAATAAAGAAAAACTCTGTATAAGTTTGCTTTATTCTAATTTAACTAATTTTTGCACTTTGTTTTTACGTAAATAACCTTGGATAATATGTTGGGTATCCCGATTATTTTCCATTGGATTAATAATGGATTTTAAAACCTCTGAGTTGTTAATCTGAAAGTTTAAATTATAAAACCCGTACCCTTTGTATTCTCCGTTTTCTATTAAAATTACGGAATGTTCATCTACTTCACGACCTTTATCAATAATTAACATAGATTGGTGTTCGTAAGTGCTCTTACTAATAAATTGCTGAACACGTTTGTTATATTCTTCAGGGTTTTCCTTGTCTAAACAAGCACCTAAGCACATTTTTATTCCGTAGTTAAAGCAGGCTCCTTCTACTTTTTCGAGATGATTTAATTTTTGACATAACTGAAATTCATCTGTAATTTTATATAAAAAACTCTTGGCTTGTTGCTGATTGGTAAAAGTGGTAATTATATGTTTTTCTTCTTGATTTTCCGGATCAACTTTTTCAGTTTTTAGATTAATATAACCGTTTTCATCTTTATAAGAAATCAACTGACTTTGAAAAATATTTCTTTTTAAAGCATGATTAAAAGTAGGTTTTAACTTTTTTATTTCTTGACTTTCTTTTAATTGAGCAATTAGATCATTTCCAGTTTCTTCAAAACTTATTGAAGTTACTTCCAACTGAATTTTCTTCGACTTTTTATTATCGTTGGTAAAATGCTGAATCAGTCTTTTTTTAATATTCTTACTTTTTCCAACATAGATGATTTTTCCATTAGCACGGTGCATATAATAAACGCCTGTTGTTGTTGGAGCCGTTTCTATAATATCTAAAAGCTTTGGTTCTAATTGACGTTTAGGATCTTTTTTAACTGCTTCAGTAATAATAATTTTATCCACATCCTTTTCCAATAACATTTTAAAAAGTGTCACCGTTGCTTTTGCATCTCCTTGTGCGCGATGGCGATCAGTAATTGGAATTCCTAAAGAACGTACCAATTTCCCTAAACTGTAGGAGGGAAGTCCTGGTATTAATTTTTTAGCTAAATCTACGGTGCAAAGGGTTGGCATTTCAAAATTATAACCCAACCTATCGAATTCTGTTCTTAAAATACGATTGTCAAATTGTGCGTTGTGTGCAACAATAGTACAGCCTTCAGTAATTTCTATAATACGTTTAGCAACCTGGTAAAACTTGGGTGCATTGATAAGCATTTTATTGTTGATTCCTGTAAGATTTACCACAAATGGTTGGATGCTACGTTCTGGGTTTACCAAACTCGAAAACTGATCTACAATCTGATGGCCGTCAAATTTATAAATAGCGATTTCGGTAATACCTTCTTCGTTGTATTTTCCGCCAGTAGTTTCTATGTCTAGGATTGCGTACATTTCAGTCTTTAGTTCTCAGTTTCATCAATTAGGACACTTAGTGTTCCGATTTTTTTATCGGAATGTATCGAAGTTAGTTTTTGTTAAAATTAATACTATAAGCACGTTTTCCAAAAATGGAGCTTCCAACTCGTACCATATTACTTCCGTTTTCTAGAGCGATTGGATAGTCATCACTCATTCCCATTGATAAAATCTCTAGTTGGCAGTTGGCAATATCCAGATTACAAATAGTATCAAAAATGTTTTTAAGTAAACGGAATTCCTTCTGAAGTTGTTCTTGATTATCGGTAAAAGTTGCCATTCCCATTAAGCCTTCAATTTTTATATTCTGATATGATTTGAATTCTTCTGAAGCTAATAATTCGGACACTTCATTTTCTGTTAAACCAAATTTACTTTCTTCTGAAGCAATTTTAATTTGAAGCAAACAGTTTATTATTCGATTATTTTTTAAGGCTTGTTTGTTAATTTCTTTCAGTAATCGCAAACTATCCACCGCGTGAATTAAACTCACAAACGACGCCATATATTTCACTTTGTTTCGTTGAATATGACCAATCATGTGCCATTCAATATCCTTTGGTAATTCTTTATATTTCGCCACCATTTCTTGGATTTTGTTTTCGCCAAAAATTCGATGTCCTGTAGTATATGCTTCTATAATATCGCTGGAAGGTTTTGTTTTGGAAACCGCTACCAATGTTACATTAGTTGGTAGCTTGTTCTTAATTTTTAATAGGTTTTCTGAAATACTCATAATTAAAACTCGTATATAGTAATTCCGCTTCTCAGTTTCGGTTGGATAAAAGTGCTTTTAGGAGGCATTGTTAGTCCTTCGTCTGCTACATTTTTTAATTCTTCTGTGGTAATAGGAAGCATATTAAAACCAACTACAAACTCCCCTGAATCAATCATTGATTTTAAATAAGCCATATCCGTTTTTCCGTTAGGATATTCAATTCTGGTATCGTTTCTTAAATCTTTTATCCCTAAAATAGGTTTTAAGATTGCATCATATAAAATTTGAACATCCAAGGTATCCAATGCAGTAATGATTTCGTATTCAAATTTTCGAAGATATAAGGAATAATAGTCACCATCTAGGTACATACTAAAATGATGTTTTTTTGATGGTTTATAATAGTTGTTTCCTCTGTTTTCAATTCGGAAAACTTCATCTAATGCAAATAAAAATTCTTCTTTACTTAAACCATTTAGGTCTTTAATAAGTCTGTTGAATCCATAAATTTTTAAATCTTTTTCAGGAATTAAATAGCTCATACAATAATTATATGCTTCCTTCCCGGTATGTTCAGGGTTTTCTTCTCTTCGCTTTTCAGCTAGTAAAAAAGAGGAAGCAGAACGATGGTGACCATCTGCTATGTAAAGTGATTTCATTTCAGAAAAAATAGTATTTACAGACTTTACGATTTCCTCGTCGTCCACTTTCCATAAATAATGAGTATCTCTATAGGTAGTTGTAAATTCATATTCTGCTCTTGACTCCATTACAGATTCGATAATATATTTTAAGTCATCATTATCTGGGTAGGTAAGTAGGACAGGTTCTGCGTTAAACCCAACAGTATCAAGATAATCTCTAAAAAGAATTTCTCTGTCTTCAAGAGTATTTTCATGTTTTTTTATAATTCCGTTTTTGTAATCTGAAATACTTGTAGCTGCAATGATTCCGTTAAATTCAAACTTTTCACGGTTTATTATTTTATAAAAGTAATAACTAGGTTTTTTATCTTGTATAAAAATACCATCCTCTTTAAATTCTAAATATCGATTTCGAACTAAATTAAAACGACGATTTCCTGTTATTTTTTTATCATATTTATAACCAGGATTTATAATCTGTAAAAAGGAATATGGATTGTCCCTTAATCGAGCATTCCTCTTTTCGATACTATAATCTTGATAAGCACGACAAGCAACTAACCCAACCTTATCTCGGGTAGGACGTACAGCTTTAAAAGGAATTATTTTTGCCATGTTTCCAGTCTTTAGTATACAGTCTGCAGTTTGCAGTCTTCAAAAATTAATATATTGTTTATTTAAGGACACTGAGTGCTTCGATTTTTTTTAATCGATACGCATCGGAATGTCAATCTACAGCCGTTAGTTATTGAAACATTTTCGCAACGGTTTCTGCTCTTCGGCTTTCGCTATAATCGTAAAAACCTTCACCGCTTTTACTTCCCAGCTTTCCAGCTCTTACCATATTTACTAATAATGGACAAGGTGCATACTTAGGGTTTTTGAATCCGTCGTGCATTACATTCAAGATGGAAAGGCAAACGTCTAATCCAATAAAATCTGCTAACTGCAATGGTCCCATTGGATGAGCCATTCCTAATTTCATTACGGTATCAATTTCTTGAACTCCAGCAACATTATTATACAGCGTTTCTACCGCTTCATTGATCATTGGCATTAAAATACGATTGGCAACAAAACCTGGGTAATCATTTACTTCAACAGGAACTTTATTTAGTTTTTTTGAAATTTCCTTAACGATATTGTACGTTTCTTGGCTAGTATTATACCCTTTAATAATCTCGACCAATTTCATAATTGGAACCGGATTCATAAAGTGCATTCCAATTACTTTTTCTGGTCTTGAAGTTACTGCAGCAATTTGTGTAATAGAAATTGAAGAGGTATTACTAGCCAATAAAGTATCTTTAGAACAAAAACTGTCTAAATCTTTGAAAATCTTTAATTTCAAATCTAAATTTTCAGTAGCAGCTTCAATTACTAAGCTTGAATTTTCAACTCCTTTTTGAAGATTGGTATGTGTTGTAATATTATCTAGTGTTCGTTGCTTGTCTGCTTCCGTAATTTTTTCTTTAGCAAGCATTCGATCCAAATTTTTGGTAATGGTTGCCATTCCTCTTTGTAAAGAAACTTCCGAAATATCTATTAATTGTACTTTATAATCAAATTGTGCGAAGGTATGGGCAATTCCATTACCCATTGTTCCTGCTCCTATAACTGCTATGTTTTTCATATTACTTCCCTGTATTTCGACCCCGTTCCAAATAAATTTCAGCAGGAATCTATTTTAAATTAAACTTCTATTATAAACTTTTAAAATTCTCAATGACTTGCATTGCAACTCGTAAAGCTTCTGTTCCTTGAGCTAGAGTTACAACAGGTGTAGTGTTTGTGTTAATGGCGTCTGCGAAGGTTTCTAATTCATCTAAAATAGCATTGTTACTATCTACCTCTGGATTGTCAAAATAGATTTGCTTTTTTACTCCTTCTGCATTGGTTAAAATCATCGCAAAATCATCTGGGTTTTCTGGAGCATCTTTCATTTTAACTACTTCACATTTCTTCTCTAAAAAATCTACCGAAATATAGGCGTCTTTCTGAAAAAAACGAGATTTACGCATATTCTTCATTGAAATTCTACTTGCCGTAAGATTCGCAACACAACCGTTTTCAAATTCAATTCGAGCATTGGCAATGTCTGGAGTATTGCTAATTACGGAAACACCATTTGCCGTTACCGTTTTTACTTTAGATTTTACTACGCTTAAAATTGCATCGATATCGTGAATCATTAAATCCAATACTACGGAAACATCGGTTCCACGAGGATTAAATTCAGCTAGACGATGTGATTCAATAAACATCGGATTGTCAATCTGTTTATTTACAGCAGTAAAAGCGGGATTAAAACGCTCTACTTGTCCAACCTGACCTCGAACTCCGTTTTTCTTTGCTAATTCTCTGATAGTTTCGGCTTCTTCCACCGTTTTTGTGATGGGTTTTTCGATAAACAAATGTTTACCAGCTTCTAATACTTTTTTGGCAGTATCAAAATGGAATAAGGTTGGTGTAACTACATCAACCATATCACAAGCATTGATAAGCTCTTCGACAGTTTGAAAGTTTTTATAACCAAATTCTGAAGCTATGTTTTTTGCAGCTTCCACATCAGAATCGTAGAAACCAACTAAGTCGTATTTTGAAGATTGATTTAAAAGTTTTAAATGAATTTTTCCAAGGTGTCCTGCACCTATAACTCCTGCTTTTAACATCGATTTTAATTTTACGCAAAGATACTATTTTTACTTCTTTTGAACTCCGACAAAGTTTAAAAGTTTGTTAGAGTTTAGTCTAAAACTAAGTCGAAGATTATTATTGTTTTCTTACTTTTGAAAAACAAAAAATATTTTATGAAAAATATACTGAGCACGATATTACTAATTTTACCAATGATATTTTATTCTCAAAATTACACCAGTTATTTTACGGGTGATATTACAGATGTAATTACCAACCCACAATACGGAGTTTGTTTAATGGGTGGAGCAACAGAACACGACGAGGCGATGAAATGGTTTTTGCAAAAAGCAGATGGTGGTGATGTCGTAGTTTTAAGAGCAAGCGGTAGTGATGGTTATAACAATTATTTTTTTTCAGAATTAGGAGTAACTATTAACTCTGTCGAAACTTTGGTAATTCATAATGCAGCAGGAGGAATAGACCCTTATGTGCTTCAGCAAGTTGAAAACGCTGAGGCTATTTGGTTTGCCGGAGGTGATCAATATAATTATGTTTCCTACTTTAAAGACAATGCAATGGAAACAATATTAAACAATCATATTAATATTAAGCAAGCTGTAATTGGAGGTACTAGTGCTGGAATGGCAATCATGGGAGGCTATTATTTTGATGCTGAAAATGGAACAGTAACTTCATCTCAAGCATTAAACAACCCATATAACGCAAAAGTTTCATTAGGATTTCATGATTTTTTAGAAGTTCCATTATTAGAAAATGTAATTACAGATACTCATTATGATGACCCCGACCGAAGAGGAAGACATACTGTATTTTTAGCGCGGTTTGCAACAGAATTAGGAGAACGCTCATTCGGAATTGCCTGTAATGAATATACCGCAGTTTGTATTGATGAAAATGGAGAAGCGTCTGTTTATGGGGATTATCCAAATTATGAAGAATATGCTTTTTTTTTACAAGCTAATTGTGTTGCCGATTTTCAGCCCGAAGATTGCTCTGAAGGAAATCCATTAATCTGGATGGGACAAGACGATGCTATTAGAGTTTATAAAGTTCCAGGAACAAATTTTGGAACAAATACGTTTAATATTTCCGATTGGAAAACAGGAAGTGGCGGAACTTGGGAAAACTGGTTTGTTGATAATGGAGCAATTTCATATGTGCCTGGCGAAAACCCCAATTGTGATCTTTTAGGAGTGACCACAAATAAAGGTATTGATGTTTCTGTATATCCAAATCCTTTTTCAAGTCGTATTTATATGGAATACACTTCAGATATCGGATATATTTTATATGATATTTTTGGAAAGGAAATAAAAAAAGAAAAAAGTTTTACTTCGGAAAGAATTGATTTAGCTTATTTATCAGCAGGAATTTATTTTTTAAAAATCACTTCAGGAAGTAAGACTAAATTAATAAAACTTATTAAAGAATAAAATTGCAAGATACATTTACTCATAAAGGAATGCGAAAAAGGTTGGTAGAAACCCTTCAGAAAAAGGGAATTACCAATCAAGAAGTTTTAAAAGCGATCAATAAAATCCCTAGACATTTGTTTATGGATTCAGGTTTTATAGACCATGCTTATGTAGATAAAGCTTTTCCTATTGGAGCCGACCAGACCATTTCGCAGCCTTATACTGTCGCTCGACAATCTGAATTGTTAGATTTAAAAAAGGGTGATAAAATTCTTGAAATTGGTACGGGAAGTGGCTACCAAACGGCTGTGCTTTTAGAAATGGGAATGACCGTTTATTCCATTGAACGTCAAAATGAATTATTTAAAAAAACCAAGTTGTTTCTTCCAAAATTAGGCTATCGACCTAAAAAATTAATTTTTGGAGATGGCTATATTGGATTAAAGGAAGAAGCACCATTTGACGGAATTGTAGTAACAGCCGGAGCACCTTTTGTTCCAAAACCATTATTGGCTCAATTAAAAATAGGAGGGAAGTTGGTAATTCCGGTGGGTGATGAAAGTCAGATTATGACTGTATTTACTAGAACTTCCGCCACCGAATTTAAAAAAGAAGAGTTTGGAGAATTTCGGTTTGTACCTTTGTTGGAGGATAAGAACTAGTTGTTATTCATAAAAATATTCTTCCATATTTAATAATTCACCAGCCTCATTATAATACATTTTTTTAGTTGGGTAATTATCTGAATTATATTCTAAAGTCACGGTTGTAATGAAAATAGTAGTATTTCCTCCAGCACTATACTCTGTAGTAAACTCATTAACGTTATTTTTTCCATTTAAGAAAATTTTTAAATAATTTTCAGGATAAAGAAGACTGTTAGGGTTCTTCTTTGTATCATATTCATATTCAATATTAGAATTATTACAAGGGAGTTCAGCATAGATAACATTGTCATTTGTGCCATACTGAAATGATTTGGTACATAATAAATCTTGACCTACATATTCTTCTTCTTTAATCATTTGTTGGGAAGAATTATATTCATATTGATAGGTTCTTGTTGAATTTGATAGAAAATGAGTACTGCTAGTAATAATACCACTTTCGTAAATAAAATCCCGTGATTGTCCGTTGGAATATTCTAATAGTGTTATGTCATTCCCAGAATAGATATAGTTGGTTGTAAAAATTCCATTCTCATTTTCAGAAACTGCCTGCGCTAACTTATTATCTGAATTATAAGAATAAGTTAATGTGTTAATAGTCGCATTACCATTAATATAGTTTGTCAACTCTATTTTTAATAAAGTCAAAGTATTAAGAGGAATATTCCCATTATCGTCATCTGGAGTGGTAGTTGTGGAATCATCAGAAGAACTACAAGAAATTAAAATTGCAGAAATAAATACTATTAGGAAGTGCTTTTTCATAAAATAATTTTCGAACAAATTTATAGTTTTTTTATTAATAAAAAATTAAATATCATATCCATCAATACTCATAGAATTTTTATCCTTCCAATATTGCTGAATTCCATCTTTACCTTTTTTCTTAGACCAAGAAGTTAGTTGAGAACGCTCTTCTTTAAATTCCATAAATGGAACTGCAAATCCGCATGAAGTTTGTACCGCATTAACTTCCATAGTAATAATCTGTCTTGCTCCAATATGCTTCGAAAATAAAGAAATATGTTCTTTATATTCTGAATCTGATTCGTGATAAATTGAAGCATTTCCATACAGACGAAGTATTAAAGGTTTTTCTTCAAAAGAGCAGAACAAAATCGTCATCCGGTTGTTTTCTTGTAAATGTGCTGCGGTTTCGTTGCCGCTTCCTGTAAGATTTAACCACACAATTTTGTTGGAATTGATAATTCTAAAAGTATCCATTCCTTTGGGTGAAATATTCACACTTCCTTCATTTCTGGCGGTTCCTACAAAGAACATTTTCTGATTTTCAATAAATGTTTTTAAGGATTTGGTTATTTCAACTAGCATTTTTCCCATCGCTATGTTGTTTTTTGAAAAAGACTGTAAACATATTCTCTTTCATCTCCCGAAGGCATAATGTAAGTGTAGTTAAAAGTTTTTACTAATTTAAAATTACCACCTAATTTTCCCTGTAACATTTTTGCATCATAGCGATACACATCAAGTCCAGAACATTTTTTAGCACCTTGTAAATTGAATTCTGCGAGTATTACAAAACCTTTAGAACTTATTTTGCTTTTAAGTAAATTAAAATAAGTGTCTTGGTCTTTTTCTTCTGTAAAAAAATGAAGTACTGCTCTGTCAATCCATAAATCTACTGGATTGATTTTGCTGAGTTTTTTTGAATTTAATAAATCGTCAACTATAAACTCTACGTTTTTATTTCCAACTCTGCTTTCAAGATTTTTTAAAGCTACTTCACTAATATCTGAAGCAATTAAATGATTGTACCCTTTTTTTAATAATTCATCTATTAGAACAGTGCTTCCTGCTCCAATATTGATAATAGTTGCTTCTTTGGTTAGTCCTGTTTTTTCAATTAATTGAAACATGGGACTTAAATCGGTTTCAAACCAACCTAGTTTTTCTTCAGGACTATTAGTATAAGCTTTGTCCCAATGTGATTTTAAATCTTTAGTAGAAACTGTTTCTTCCGAAGTACAACTACAAGGTTTTTTTGAGGTAATACTGCAAGATGAATTTGATTCGTTTGTGTTCTCCATTTTATCTAATTTATGCCCAACAAATCTAAGAATTTTAATCCGAAAATGATGGCTCCATAATCGCTTCCATTGTAAAAAGAATGTACATAATCCAATCGTAGCACTCTAAATTTTCCAAAACCTAAATTGTCTATTCCTATGGAAAGTTCAGAATAAGGTTTGTTGGTTTCGGTAGCGAGAAAATGTGCTCCTGCGATTAAGTTAAAGTTCAATTGATTTATCCCTGGAATCTTCCCTAAAATCCACCCTTTAAAATCGTGTTCTAAATGTCCTTCAAAATAACTTTTATTAGTACTTAACTCGTAATAAGGCAGTAAATTAAAGACATTATCATAAATTGCTTCGGTACCAACACGAGTTTGATTTCCGTTAAAATGTTGAAAATCTACAAACGATATTTCATCTCCATTTATAAAAGTTCCTCCTTTTAAATTGTAGGTAAGTGTTCCTTTATTGCCTAGGGATAAATTCTGAAAAACCTTTGCTGAAAGCTGACTGTAACTGTATTTATTATCTGAAATTCCAATACCATTTTCAAACCGAAATGAAAGTTGTGGATATTTACTATCGGTTAAATTGAATTTTCCATCTGGAAACGAAATATATTTTTGTCCGAATACAATATCGGCTTTAATAAATGTTTTAAAAACATCGTGATTCACAATGGCAGCATTATCAAAATCGGAAGGATTTAATGGATTGTTTGATGTATAACTCACTCCCTTATTTGGAATAAACAGCCAATCTGCTGTATTAAACAGAGGTTTTCTATTTTCGTAAGCCGTTGCTGCAGTTAGTTTAAACCCGTTTACAATTTCTTGACCATACGCTAATCGACCGTAATTTAACTCGTATAGTTTCATGTAATTCCGTTCAAAAAATAAGGTGGAAATTGCATTAATCATCGGACTGATAGGCTCCTCGTTATTAAATTGTTTCACTTTGCTACCGCCATCAATTTGGAAAGTAAGTTTGTTTTTATAATTAAAACGTTTTACAATAATACCGTTAATTCGCAAACGATCTTCTGTAATTCCGTAAGTAGCGTTTGCTTTTGCAGTTAACCAAACCGTTCGGTTTTCATCGTACCATTTATCGTAGGACAATCCTACTTTGCTATTCCAGCCTTGAACGGTATTGTAATTTATATTTCGGAGAGGACCTTCGTAAGCAACCTTGTATTTTTTAAATGAATTTTGAAAAGTATAACCCAATAAGGGGTCCATAAAACCAAATTTGTTAGACTTTTTATCGATAGAATCTAAATAGGTTTTAGATTTTCGAAGTGTTTGAATGCTGTCTTTTTTTACATAATCTTTCAGTTCTTCAATAGAAAGAGGAACAGGACGATATTCTTTCCAATAAACACTGTCTTTTTTATTTGCTTTTGGTTGAAATGAAAGCACTTCGTTTGAGAAATCATTCTTTTCGAAAATTGGATTGAAGTCGTAGTTACTGTAATTCGCTATAAATCGACCATCACCTTTAACGCCAAAAAATGCAAAACCAAAATCGATGGTTTGTGAGATTTTTATCCAAGCATTCTTTTTTTTATCATACTTGAAATTCTGTTTAAAATCGAGTTTAGTAATCATTGGAACTTGAATAGCTTGACCAGTTGTGGATAAATTTACACCGTACAATTGCCAATCGTCTTCCACAATATAAATTACCCCTTCCCAGATTCGATCTTTGGGCCTTTTTGGAGTTACTATAATCTTGTTGATGAGTTTGCTTCCTTCATAAAAAACACCATCTAGCTTGTATTTGTAATAGTTCAAAGCATTCACAGAAATAGGAGAAACTATGGGAGTATTCAAATCTATGGTGTTTTCATAAAATGAAAAATTAGATTGTCGGGCACTGTTAAAACTGAAACCGTTGTCGTTTCCACTTACCAAACTCGCTTTTACAACTTCTCTAAAATCATTAGGACGTTGATAAGCTATTTCTGAAATAGTTTCTGAAAGGTAAATAACGCCGGTTCTAGTTGAATCTAAAGTACCTTCCATATCGCCCACTTCCTGACCCATAATTTTTTCGGGCATATCTTTTACTCGCCATAAACCACGAGAATAAAAATCGGCAGTAAAAGCGGAAATTCTGTTGAGGTTTTCTTTTCGTTGAGCGATTGTTTTTCTTATTATTCTATAAGCTGGATCTTCAGAAGATGAAATTACTACCGTTTCTAAACTGATGGATGCTGCTTCTAAAACAACATTTAAAGTTAAGGGAAGTTCCTTTTTGCTAATGTTTTTAGTGAGCGTTTTGTATCCTAAAAACTGAAAAACCAGTTGGTAGTTCTCTTTTTTTGGAAGATCAATTTCGTAAGTTCCAAAATCATTGGAGGTAGTTCCAACATAACTCCCTTGTAAGTAAATGTTTACGTAAGGAAGGGGTTCGCCATTTTTATCGATAATTTTTCCTGAAACTTGCGCAAATGAAATTGCGGAAGTAATTAATAGAAAAAAGAAAGTAAGTTTAGTTGACATCAATACTTTTAACGCAAGATAAAGATAGGATATTAGTATTTTCTTAATTATTTGTTAGAAATTAATTAGTCTTAAAATTATGTTTGTTCGGGCGTGATCGAGACATTTAAATTTTAGGTTTCGATTGCACTTCGACTACGCTCAATGACCATACTCAATCCTATAATAAGAAAATATTACTTATTAAAATCTTTTTTAATACGACTTAAATCTCGTTTGTTATCTCGATCTTTAAGAGATTCGCGTTTGTCGTAGAGTTTTTTYCCTTTACAAAGTGCTATTTGAACTTTTGCYAAWCCYTTYTCATTRGTAAAWARAAGCAAWGGAATTATGGTTAACCCCGAGTTTTTAACTTGCTTTTCTAGCTTTTTTAATTCTCTTTTGTTAAGAAGTAATTTACGTTCACTTTTAGGATTGTGATTGTAATGTGTAGCGTGAGAATATTCTTGAATCGTCATATTTATTACGAATAATTCAGAATTACTAAACTCACAAAACGCTTCAGCTATAGATGCTTGTCCTTCACGAATGGCTTTAATTTCTGTACCACGTAAWACRATTCCTGCGATAAAAGTATCTAGGATTTCGTACTCAAAACGAGCCTTTCGGTTTTTAATTTTTACAGTTTTCTGAAGTGCCATAGCTTGCAAAAATAGTGAAACCCTTTAAAAAAGGAGATAAGAATTACACAGATTTACACGAATATTTTTGTTAGATTTGTTTCAAAATTATACAAATGAAGTATTTAGTAGTGTTATTGGTTTCTATTTTAATTATTTCTTGCAAAGAAGATGTTAAATATAAAATGCAATCTAAAAATTTAACAGCACAAGAAATCATCGATAAGGCAATTGTAACCTCTTGTCAAGGAAAGTGTGATCATGTAGTGATAGAATTTTCCTTTAGAGATAAGCAATACCGAAGCAGCCGAAACAACGGAAAATACAAATTAGAGCGTATAAAAAAGGATTCTCTAAACACCATTCACGATGTGGTTACTAACAACGGATTGTATCGTTATATCAATGAGGAATTAACCAATGTGCCCGATACGATGGCTGTGAAGATTAGTGATGGCGTAAATTCGGTACATTATTTTGCACAATTACCTTATGGCTTGAATGCTGAAGCAGTACATAAAAAATTATTAGGAGAAGATATAATAAAAGGAACCGATTATTATGAAATTGAAGTGACTTTTTCTGAAGATGGAGGCGGAACAGATTTTGATGATTCCTTTATGTATTGGATCAACAAAGAAACATTTACAGTAGATTATTTAGCCTATAAGTATGCCACCAATGGTGGAGGAGTGAGATTTAGAGAAGCCTATAATCCTAGAGTTGTTGAAGGAATTCGGTTTGTAGATTATTACAATTTTAAGCCTGATAATAAAGAAGTTTCCTTGCCTGAATTAGATCAATTATTTACGGATGAAAAATTAGTATTATTGTCTAAAATTGAAACTAAAAATGTAAAAGTTATTATTCCGAAAAATTAATTATAATCTTCAATTTTCACTAAAACACTATCGTTTATGATTGAAACGATAAACATTTTTCCGTTGTCCTTGTCATCTATTTTGTTATATTTTTGACTTCCTAAAATAGTGTTTACAAAAGCAGGAGTGGTGTTACTATGTCCAACGATTAAAACAGTTTTGCCTTTTGTTTTAGCTTTAAATTCATCGTTATAAAGATGTTTAGGATCATAGTTTAGAATTTTTAATTTATGAGCAGAAGCAAAAGGAGATGCAGTTTGTTGGGTTCTTTTATAATCTGTTGAAAATACCAAATCAATTTCTTTATCATTCAGTATTTTAGTCCAATTATTGGCTCTTTCAATTCCTTTTTCTGTTAATCCAGGATCTTTATCTGGTGTGCTTCTGTCTTTTTCTGCGTGCCGAATTAGATAATAAACAGTGGTTTTAGCTTCTAGTTTTACTTCTTCTTTTTTATCAGATTTACAAGAAGCAAAAAGAGTGATAAATGTTAAAAGGAAAATTATTTTTTTCATGAATTCTGAATTTAAACAAACATACTAAATTTATAAAACCAATTGTTTTTTTGAAGTCTTAAAGTTTTGTTTGAAATAATTGATTCTTTCTTCAAAAACAGTTTCTTCAATAGGTAGATGAACCGATGCAAAAGTTTCCATTAATTCTTCGGAATGTGATTCTCTTTTTTGCTTCATTAAATTGAAATGTACAAAAGTACTCCACATAACAGCTTTAATTTTGGTTTTATCTTTGTCCCACATTCGTAACTCTACTCGTAAATTGGAATCGTCAAATTCAAATAATTGAGAATCAATTAGCACCTCTTCCATTAAGAAGGCAGGGTTGATATAAGCGATTTGATTGCTGCCAACTACCCAGCTTTTCCCAGTGGTACGAGCCATATTGTAAATATCAATGCCGTAATGTTCTGAAATTTGATCTTCACGAGCATTGATTAAATAGTTAATGTAAGCTGCATTATTTAGATGATTAAAAGGATCACAATCTTGAAATCGTATTTTTACGTTGCTTTCTAATTTATTGGGTAAGTTTTTCATGTTTTTTGAATTCATTTCAGTATTTATAATACCAAAAGGTATATTATATTTCTAATTCGTTTTTAATAATATTATCCATTTCGTCCATAGCATTTTCTAAGTAGGAATCGTCATCCATTGTATAAGTCATAAAAATAGCACCTTGAATATGAGCGTATAGTTTTTTTGCAAAAAGTTGGGAATTGACAGTAGATTTTATTTCACCGACTTCTTTTCCCCAATCTACAATTTTTGCAATATTATTTTGCGTTTTATTGATAACAAAACGGACTTGCTCTAAAAGTACGGTGTCTTGATTATTTGCATCTACACCTACGTTTAAAATAGGGCAGCCACCTAATTCCTTGCTAAAATCATAATAATTTCTGTAAAAATCGGTAATTAAATAGAGTTTTTGAAGTGGTGATTTGTTCTGTTTTTGATGGCTAGCAATTCTTACCAAAAGATCGTTTACATTTTTATTAAAAGATGCTATTGCAATTTCTTCTTTGTTCTTAAAGTTTCCGTAAATCGAACCTTTTGTTAATCCTGTAGCGTTGGTGATGTCTGACATTGATGTAGCTGCATATCCTTTTTGGTTAAAAATAGGAGCAACGGTTTCGATGATGAACTTGGTAGTTTTTTCGGATTTTTTTAACATAATACTTTAACAGATCTTTACAAAGATATTAAAAATATACCAAATGGTATAATGTGTTAATCTAATGTGTAATTAAAAAAACCAATTAGCATTTCATCTGTACTTTGTACACCGTAAATTAATTTCTTTGAAGGGTCAGGATTAAAAGGGTTTTGAAAAGTATTATCAAAAACTCCTTCTACAATGATTTTTGATCCTTTGGGTATTGAAATTGGTTTTTTTAATTTATAAAACCATTGCCAATTAAAATTATAGTCTGGTAAAGAAACTAATGTTTCAATATTTCCACTTGGATATTGGACTTTAAATTTTATGCTTTTTCCACGATAATGCATATGAGGAATGATGTAATGTATTTTTATGTTTTCAGTAATTAAATCTTCTGCTTTGATAATCACATTTTTTCCAAATGGTGGAATTTCAAATGAATAATTTGATGTAGAAAGGGATTTTAGTGTTTTTTTAGGTTTTTTTGAGTAAAAATAAAAACCAATTTCTGTTTGGTCAGATTCAACTGCACCAGAAGGGGTGTAGTGAATTTGTATATTCAAGATTGTTCCTTTAGGAATAAAAACCCCTGTGTTTTTAGGAAAAAATGTAACTTGGTCTGCACCACCAGCTAAGGCAATAAAGTTATCCGTCCATGGGCTTAATTTTCTAGAAACTATATTACTCTTATCGCTATTTTCTTTGTTACTTAAAACAATGTGGTGAACTATATTCTTATTTCCTGGCTTAATCTCAACACCTTTAAGCCACTTGTCTTCAGTAATGTTAACTTTAATTTGTTGGTATCTATAAGGTATTAGTCCAGAAGCTGGTATTATTTCTTCTTTTAAAGTAATTATCTTATCGGGAATTCCATGTTCCCAATTTTCATTTATAGGAATAACATTTGCTAAAATATCTTCACCTATTCCATAAGGTAAGTTATTGTCTATCCAAGTTGTTATTTTTCTGACATTCGAATCTTCAATAGCAAAAGAATTTTGGAATTCACCAATTTCTGGGTCAGCTTTCCAAGGAGGCATTCGTTTACTAAGAAGAACTTGTTTAATCATTTCTGACCATCCAAGAATTTCATTATAGTCAGTCATAGCCCAAGGTGCAATCCCTCCTTCAACATGGCATTTAACACAATGGTCAATAAGAATAGGGGCGATATCTTTTGTATAAGTAATAATTTTTTTAGAGTTTATTTTTGACAACCTTGTAATTTTGCACCCTTTTGCGTGTTCACTTTTTATTTTGGATAGATCATCGTCTATTATTAAGTCTAATGTATTTGATAAATAGTTATTTGTTACAATGTTTTTTTGAGACTCAAAATTTAATCTATCATTTATTGGTCCTCTATAAATTATTTCTCTAGTTGTTGGGGTTAAAATTATTATTTCTGAAGTTATATTTATATCTAATTCATTTGCTATTAGTTGAGCGGAATCAATTAATACAGGTATTGTGAAGTTATACTTTTTTGATTCAATCAAAATATTATTTCGATTATCCTGAATGTTACTATTTATCATAAAAAAAGCAAACCCTTTTTCTGAATAAATAGAAGCAATTTCGTTGTATTCTTTTAATGAATTCCGAACTATTGGACATCCGTTTCCTTGTACATATAATACAATAGCTTTGCTATTGTTATAATAAGAGAACCTATGTAATTCGCCTTTTTCATCATAAAGAGCATAATCGTTTATTCCACTATCTAATATCTGTTTTGGGGTTTCTTTACAGGAATTTATTATAATAAATAGAAATAAAAAAAAGGAATAATAATACTTGCTTTTAGACATAGAACAAATATATTGTAAATTATTGAAGGAATATAAAACTCTTTTTAATTTATAGTTAATTAAAAAATACAATAAAAATACTCAATGGTATAAAAAAACCTAACAGGTTTCAAAAATCTGTTAGGTTTGGAGTTTTAAGAATTTTTATTATTAGTTATTCACCAAATCATTTTCATTTCTAAAAACCAATTGATCGTTAAAACTATCCAATAAAATAATACTATCGGTAGTTACTTTTCCTGAAAGTATTTCTTTAGAAAGTTTATTTAAAACTTCTTTCTGGATTACTCGTTTCACTGGTCTTGCACCATATTGAGGGTCGTAGCCTTTTTTAGCTAAGTAAACAATAGCTTCTTCCGTGGCATCTAAAGTGATACTTTGTTTGGCTAACATTTTTGTTAATCCTTTTAATTGTAAACCAACAATTTGTTTGATATCACTTTCAGATAAAGGAGTAAACATAATAATATCATCGATTCGGTTTAAGAATTCTGGACGTACTGTTTGTTTCAATAATCCTAAAACTTCCACTTTTGCAGCTTCCATTGCTGAATCAATATCTTTGATTGCTTCAAATTTCTCTTGAATAATATGACTTCCCATATTGCTAGTCATAATGATTACCGTGTTTTTGAAATCTGCCAATCGACCTTTATTATCAGTTAGCCTTCCTTCATCAAGCACTTGCAATAAAATATTAAAAGTATCTGGATGTGCTTTTTCAATTTCATCTAACAAAATCACTGAATATGGTTTGCGTCTAACGGCTTCGGTTAATTGTCCGCCTTCATCATAACCTACGTATCCTGGAGGTGCACCTACCAATCTACTTACGCTGTGGCTTTCTTGATATTCGCTCATATCTATACGAGTCATCGCGTTTTCATCGTCGAACATATATTCTGCCAAAGCTTTTGCTAATTCAGTTTTACCAACTCCTGTGGTTCCTAAAAATAAGAAGGTTCCAATTGGTTTTTTAGGATCGTGTAATCCTGCACGACTTCTTCGTATTGCATCACTTACCGCTACAATTGCTTCTTCTTGTCCAACTACACGATTGTGTAATTCTTCTTCTAATTTTAAGAGTTTCTCACGATCGCTTTGCAACATTTTTGTTACAGGAACTCCGGTCCATTTTGCCACCACTTCTGCAATATCTTCTGTGGTTACTTCTTCTTTAATTAAAGAATCTCCATCTTCATTTTCGGCTAATTGTGTTTCTAAATCGAAAAGGTTTTCTTTTGCTTCTTTAATCTTTCCGTAGCGTAATTCGGCTACTTTTCCGAAGTCTCCATCACGTTCTGCAATATCAGCTTCTTGTTTATAGTTTTCGATATCCGTTTTTAAATTCTGAATTGCATCGACTACTTCCTTTTCACTTTTCCATTTTGCGTGAATGGAGTTTCGCTCTTCTTTTATGTTTTCTAAATCGTACCGAAGTGTTTTTAGTTTCTTTTCGTCTTTCTCACGTTTAATCGCTTCAATTTCGATTTCAAGCTGCATTACTTTTCGATCTAAAACGTCTAATTCTTCAGGTTTCGAATTGATTTCCATTCTAATTTTCGCAGCAGCTTCATCCATTAAATCAATGGCTTTGTCTGGTAAAAACCGATTAGAAATATATCGTTGCGAAAGTTCTACCGAAGCAATAATCGCTTCATCTTTAATACGAACTTTGTGATGTGTTTCGTACTTTTCTTTAATCCCACGTAAAATTGATATCGCACTTTCAGTATCCGGTTCATCCACAAATACTTTCTGGAAACGTCTTTCTAAAGCCTTGTCTTTTTCAAAATATTTTTGATATTCATCCAAGGTAGTTGCTCCAATCGCGCGTAATTCGCCACGAGCCAAAGCAGGTTTTAAAATATTTGCTGCGTCCATGGCACCTTGTCCTCCACCAGCTCCAACAAGTGTGTGGATTTCATCAATAAATAAAACGATATTTCCGTCGCTGGTAGTTACTTCTTTAATGACTGCTTTAAGTCGTTCTTCAAACTCACCTTTGTATTTTGCTCCGGCAATTAAAGCACCCATATCTAAGGAGAAGATGATTTTGTTCTTAAGGTTTTCAGGAATATCACCGGCAATAATACGATGTGCTAATCCTTCTACAATGGCAGTTTTACCTGTTCCGGGTTCACCTACTAACATAGGATTGTTTTTGGTTCTACGAGAAAGAATTTGTAGTATTCTTCGAATTTCTTCATCACGACCAATTACAGGATCTAGTTTTCCCGAAGCCGCTAATTCGTTAAGGTTTCTTGCGTATTTGTTCAGTGTATTATACGTTTCTTCGGCAGTTTGAGAGGTTACTCGATCTCCTTTTCGTAATTCTTCAATGGCTGAGAGCATTCCTTTTTCGGTAACTCCTTGGTCTTTTAAACTTTGAGCAATAGCACTTTTAGATTTTAAAATTGCTAATAACAAATGCTCGATAGAAACATAATCATCGTTCATTTTTTTAGCAATAATACTTGCTTCGTTTAAAGATTTTCCAGCTTCTTTTGAAAGCATAATGTCGCTACCAGATACTTTAGAAAAACTTTCTAGTTGTTTATCTAATATCTGATTAAGTAATTCCAAGTTCACATTTAATTTCTTTAATATAAAAGGAGTTACATTTTCATCAACTTCAAAAATAGCTTTTAAAATATGCTCGTTTTCAATTTGTTGATGACCTAAACTTTGCGCAAGTTGTTGTGCTTGCTGTATGGCTTCTTGCGATTTAATGGTAAATTTGTTTAAATTCATGTTTTTATGTTTTATTCCTATATCATAGGAGGTTTATCTTGGTTTCAAGGATTAATAGTCAAAATGTAAACCAAAGACAAAACACGTCAGAATGACGGATTTTAGTGATTTTATATAGACAAAATGACTGATTAAATGATTTAGTAATGTTTTTAGTAAGTTTGCGACAATATATAAGCAATGGGAATTTTAAAAAAAATATTTAGTTCAAGTACTAATTCAAAAAAGGAAGAAAAAATTATTCCGTGGAACCGGTTAACAACAGTTAGTCAATTAGATGGTAYTGATAAGGAATCCATTTTAAAACCTATCGCCATTTTTAAGCATTCCACTCGTTGTGGTACTAGTAGAATGGCATTGCGACAATTTGAAAGCCAGTTTTCAATTGAAGATGAAAAAGTAAAGCTGTATTTTTTAGATTTAATTGCTTTTCGGGAAGTGTCTAACGAAGTTGAAATTCGGTTTCAAGTAATGCATCAAAGTCCTCAATTATTGGTAATTAGAAATGGAAACACGGTTCATCATAGTTCACATTATAGTATTGATGCGGGGTTATTAGACCAGTTTGTTTAGTAAGTTTTGTTTTAATAAAATCTACTATTACCAAGGATGAATTCCATTTGTTTCTAGTAGAATAAAAGATATATTCCTGTTAGTTTAGGGTTTTAATTAAACTAATGTTGATGTTGCTTCAATTTTAACCGTATTTTTATTCTTCAGTTTTATAATTTTAAGTTTATCTAAAACCAACATTATATAATAGGTAGGGTCTATTTCGTGCCAACGAACTCCTCCAAAATTTGCACGACTTCCGTGTTTGTGATGATTGTTATGATAGCCTTCTCCCATCATTAAAAAATCGAACGGTAATAAGTTTTTTGAAGTGTCATTCACTTTAAAATTGGTATAACCAAAAATATGAGCAAACCAATTAATAATCAATCCGTGAATTGGTGCCATTAAAAAAGCAACGGGTAAAAATAACCACTGCCACCAAGCTGTTGCAAAAAACACAAAAAATAAGGTATAAGCTACAACCCATAACAGTCGAGAAATTTTAGAACTTGCAAATTTATCAAAGGCTTCCCATTGAGGGACATTTTTGGTAAAACGTGATTCTATTTCAATTTGTTTTTTATTAATACCTTGATACATGTTTTTTGTTCGCCACATCATGGCAAACATATTTTTATCATACTTTGGTGAGTGGGGATCTTTCTCGGTATCAGCATAAGCGTGGTGCATTCGATGCATAACTCCATAACCATAAGCACTTAAATAATTAGATCCCTGAGTTACCCAAGTTAATACAAAACAAGATTTTTCAGCAAATTTTGACATTGTAAAAGTCTGATGTGCAGCATAACGATGTAAAAAGAAAGTTTGAAAAAACAATCCCGAATACCACAGGATTATCATAAAAATTAGAATGGTCATATTGTATTTATTTTTACAAATTTTAGAAAAAATAAAACGATACACAATGAACCTATGTTAAGTAATTTGTTTCCGAATTCGGCTAAGCGATTGTGGAGTAACTCCAATATAGGAAGCAATATATTTTAACGGAATTTCTTTAATTAAGTTTGGACGTTCCGTAAACAAGTTGAGGTAACGCTGTTCTGCAGAGTCGTTTAATAAAGATAATGCTCGGTTAGATTTTAATATAAAAAGCCGTTCTGCAACTAATCTTCCTATTAAATTTCCAATTTTTGTTTTCCGATATACTTCTTGTAAGTCTGAATAGGAGATGCTTAATAAGCTAGTTTCAGCAAGGGTTTCTAGTTGGTATTGTGAAGGAGATTGCATTAAAAAAGAATCATAAGCACTAATGAACTCATTTTGAAAACTGAAACCAAAAGTAATATCTTCTTCTTCTTTAGGAATAAAAACCCGTACAATTCCTTTTTCAATAAATGAAATACAGTTTTCAATCTGACCAATTTTAGTAATGATTTTCTTTTTTGAAAATACTTTCTTCTGAAGTTTTGATGAAAAAAAATCCCAGTCTTCATCATTTACTTCGGTAATGGTCTCTATGTAGTTTCTTATTTTATTCATTTGAATTTGTAAAGATATAAAAGGAATTTCTTATTGAAACATATTATTAGGCTGTAATTAATTATTCCTATTTTTACAACATCGTAAAAACCCTCTTATATGAAACATTTTGCACTATTTTTTGTTGTTACTTTTTTGTTTTCTTGTACTTCAGAAAAAAAACAAGTTGATTTATTGATTAGAAATGCTAAAGTTTATACGGTAAATTCTTCTTTTGAAACAGCCGAAGCATTTGTTGTTAACAAGGGAAAAATTATAGAAGTTGGTACTTCAGAAGTATTAGAAAAAAAATACAGGGCAACAGAAACTTTTGATGCTCAAGGAAAAACAATCGTTCCTGGATTAATTGATGCCCACGCACATTTATACAATCTTGGGGTTTCAATGCAACAAGTAAATCTATTTGGCACTAAAAATTTTAAGGAAGTTTTAGATAGAGTAAACGCCTTTCAGAAAGAAAAAAACACCAACTATATTTTAGGAAGAGGTTGGGACCAAAACGATTGGAAAGTTAAAGAATATCCAACCAAAAAAGAACTAGACTCTTTATTTCCAGAGATTCCTGTTGCATTGACGAGAATTGATGGACATGCTTTTATAGTAAATAGTAAAGCATTAGAATTAGCTGGGATTACAGCCAAAACCAAATTAGCAGGAGGCGAAGTGGTTTTGGTAAATGGGGAACCTTCGGGAGTTTTAATTGATACTCCAATGAGATTGGTTAGAAAAACCTTTCCGAAGAAAAATGCGATTTATAATACGAAAGTTTTAAAAGAAGCAGAAAAAAAATGTTTAAGACTTGGATTAACCACTGTAAATGATGCAGGTTTAGATAGAGAAATCATCGAATTAATAGACAGTTTACAACAAGCTGGAGAGTTATCTATTAGGATATATGCGATGGTTAGCAACTCCAAAGAAAACTTGGATTATTACTTAAMMAARGGSAAWTNTAAAAACSGAYMGAYTAAATGTTCGTTCCATAAAAGTTTATGCAGATGGTGCTTTGGGATCGAGAGGAGCTGCTCTTAAAGAAGAATATAGTGATATGCCGCATCATTTTGGAGCAATGATTACACCTGTGAACCAATTGGATAGTTTGGCAACAATAATTGCAAAAGCGGGTTTTCAAATGAATACGCACGCCATTGGAGATTCGGCAAATGTTTCGGTTTTAAAAGTATATACAAAAGCATTAAAAAATGAAAAAGATCCACGTTGGAGAGTGGAACATTCTCAAATAGTTTCTATGTCTGATTTTGATTATTTTTCTAAAAAAATATTACCTTCTATTCAGCCCACTCACGCTACAAGTGATATGTATTGGGCTGAAGATAGAGTAGGAAGTGAACGTATAAAAGGAGCTTACGCTTATAAAACCTTGCTTAATAAATCTGGAATGGTTGCTTTAGGAACCGATTTTCCAATTGAAAAAGTAAACCCGATGCATACTTTCTATTCCGCTGTWGCCAGAAAAGATTTAAATAATTACCCTGCAGAAGGCTACCGAAAAGAAGAAGCACTAACTAGAGAAGAAACCTTAAAAGGAATGACCATTTGGGCAGCGTATTCCAATTTTGAAGAAAATGAAAAAGGAAGTATTGAAGCTGGAAAATTTGCAGATTTCACGATTTTAGATACCGATATTATGACTTGCCCTGAAGATGATATTCCGAATATTCTGGTTTTATCTACTTTTATTGATGGAGAAAAAGTATATGAAAAGAGGTAATCAAAATAACAATAATCACCTCTTTTTCTTAAAATATTAATTAAAATTTTACTGAGTTATAGCCTTAACGTGTGCATAAACTTTGTTTCCTCGTAAGGTCATTTCGGTTTCTCTATCAAAAATTTTAATACCTTTTACGTCGTTTAATTTTCCCTTTGGTGAAAATGCTTTAACGGTATAAAACTCATCTTTTTCTGTAACAGCTTTTAAATTTATTATGTTCCCTAAACGGCTAATTCCTTTTACATCTATTTGGGTGCCATCTTCAGTAATTGCTTTAATAGTGTAGTTTGTTCCATCCCTAGAAATTGCAATTACAGGAGCATATTCTTCCTCACTAACAATAACTTTAATGGGTAATTCACTATCGTTTACTAATGCTTTAATATTCATAAAACTATATTGATATGAATCTTGTATTGCTTTAACATCAAACTGATTTCCTTCTTCATCAAAAGCTTTTACTTTTAAGTTTTTACCATCTTTAGTTACTGCTTTAATATTCCAAATAATATTTTTAAAATCATCTTTTTTCTTACGTTGCTTTTTTCCTTTTGCAGTCTTTTTAAGTTTTTCTTTTGGATTTATAATTCCTTCATAGTCGTTGTCTGATTGGTGTATAGCTTTTACGTGTGCAAATACACCAAACCCATTAAGTGTCATTTCTTTATCCTTAAAGTTTATTTTAACACCTTTTACATCATTAAGTTTTCCTGAAGGTGAAATTGCTTTTACACCATAAAAAACTCCTTCTTTAGTGATGGCTTTTATGCTTATGATATTTCCGAAACGCTTAATTCCTTTAATATCAAGTTTTTCTCCCTCGGGAGTTATAGCTTTTATATCGTATGATATTCCGCCTTTATCAATTGCTTTAACGGGAGCATATTTATCATCGTTTAATAACATTTTAATTGGAATTCTTTTACCACTTACAAAAGCTTCAATATCTAGAAAACTATCTTGGTCTGAGTTTTGAATGGCATTTACATCATACATATTTCCATCTGTATCAATGGCTTTAATTTCTAAGTTATTACCGTCTGGTGATATAGTTTTAAGCTTCCATAAAGTTTCTGGGACTTTGACGACTTCTTCTTTTGGAACGGTCTCTTTTTTTTCTTTTGAAATAGTATTTTCACAAGAAAATAATAGAATTGAAACCCCTAAAAGTATAGAGGATATTAATACGGCTTTAAATACGGAGTGTTTTGAATTTTTCATAATATAGTAGTAAATTGTGAAACTCATACAAGTTACTAATTGTTAAAGAAATTAGCAAATAAAAAGACAAAATAATCTTTTATTGATTGTTTTTTTACTGAGATAATTTTTTTTAACTTTTTGCAATAAAAAATTATTTTATAAAATCTGTTGAAACGGAATTCTATTCACATAAAAATCTACAGAAATCTATATGCAAAAAGCCTATATGAAAGATAAATTTGTATTTGTTGGCCTTACTTCACCTGTTCGAAAGAACTTCAAAATGTACTCTTGAAAATCTTAGTGAAAAAGAAGCCATTCGCTTAATTAATTAGTATATAATTTCATAATAAATTATTTTTTTTCAATATAAAAGTTAGGATTTTATTTTAGCTTCGACTATTCCGATGCAATAAATAATTAGTTGAATTGATTTTTACATATAATTTAATTCCAAAAAATAATAATTAAATGAATAAAAAAATAGTAAAAAGAGGCTTGATTATCATCGCTTTAGGGATTGTAATTGGCGGTGGAATATTTCTTTATATGTTCTTTCAACCTCATAGAGATGTTCAAGCTACCAAAACAGATTTTCAATTAGAAGCAAAACAAATTGTAGATGAATATTTAAAGGATGCTAATGTAGCCAATGATAAATATTTACAGGAAGAGGGCGACTCGAAAATAATTGAAGTATCGGGTGTTATTTCAGAAATATCTGAAGATTTCAACAATCAGAAAGTGTTGCTTTTAAAAGGAAAGGGAGAAAATGCAGGAGTGAGTTGCACTTTTACTTCAGCAACCAATAAAAATGCGGCAACTTTAAAAGTTGGTGATCAGGTTACCATAAAAGGTGTGATACGTTCGGGTGCTGGATATGATGAAGATATGGAAATGTACGAAGATGTGATTATGGAAAAATGTGATATTGTAAGTAAGTAAAAATCAATAAATAATAACTTTAAAATTAATAAATATGAAAAAAGTAATAGTAAGTTTAGCAGTAATAACCTTAATAGTTTTAACTTCTGCATTTAGCCCAATTCTTGGGAAATTAGTAACTAAAACTGGTCATGTAAACTTCTTTTCGCATACTGCGGTTGAAGACATTACTGCCGATAACTATAAGGTGATGAGCACGTTGGAAACATCAACTGGAGAATTGATTTATTCAGTACCAATGCAAAGTTTTGAGTTTGAAAAATCGATGATGCAAAAACATTTTAATAGCAGTAAGTTTTTGGATACTAAGCAATTTCCGAAGGCAAAATTTAAAGGAATGATTAACAATTTAAGCGATGTTGATTTTGCTGCAGACGGAAGTTATACTGCTAATGTAACGGGCGATTTAACAATTCACGGCGTAACAAAATCACTAACACAAGATGCAACAATCACTGTCGCAGGTGCTGAAATTACCGTAGATGTAGTAATGGACATTACACTTGCAGATTACGAAATTGCCTTCAAAAAAGGGAAGCCATCTACAAATGTTGCAAAAACAGTAAAAGCTACCATAAAAACTGTTTATAAATAATTGTTTTAAAGTTAAAAAATTCAGTTTTTAGAAAAGAGGTTATCGAGAGTGACCTCTTTTTTTTTATGCTTATTTTCCTCCTTTTGCTTGTAAGTCTTCAATACAAAGAGGATCAAATATTGGAACACTCAATCTATTTCTGAAATAACTTCGGGTATTGCTCTTATAATACATTAAACAATCCTGGATAATACAATGTTTTAAATGAGCATTGTCTTCATGATCGGAATGAATATCGTCTGCCAGAATATTGACCAAACCAAATAAATGTCCAAACTCGTGTTGTAATGTAGTTTCTTCAAGAATATATAAATCGGAATTTTGTGAAGTACTCACATCATTTAAAGTCTGTTGATAAATCACAATCGAAGTGTTATAGTAAGCAGTTCCTAAAGTTACACTAGACTGCGTATCGGTGCTTGCTTTTGCGTGCGTAAAATAAATAAAAACAGCAATATCGTTTCCTTCGGTATATTGTGTTCTTTTTTCTGCTTCAATATCTTTAATTTCAGAAATTGTATAAGAGCCTCCAGGAGGTCTATCTATTATGGTTTCGATAAATATAATTCCATTTGGTTTATTGACTCTTTCTTCTAAAAATATTCTAAAATCATCCAATGTTTGTTGTGTGGGCCGATATCCCGATGAATACATAAGTTCAACAGTTAGGCTTTTATAAGTAGCTTCAGAAAGTAAATCTGATGCAGAAAGTCCCAATTCTTTTAAGTTTTCTTGTCTTATAGTATCTTCAATTTCCGAAACACTATCATCATCACTTGCGCAGGAAAATAAAATTAGTAAAGAAAAAAGTATAAATAAATAGTTTAATTTTAGAATCTTCATATTTTTGAAAAGTATTTATACAAACATAACTTAATAATTAAACATAATATTATGAGAAGTATTTTTTTTACAGTACTAATTTCCTTTTTTTTATCTGCAAACGCTCAAGTTGATGCTTTTCAAAAAGATATAGTAACATTTATTAATATTAATGGAACACGTCAATTATATGACAATTCTCAAGATGAAATTACTGAAAAATTAAAAAATCAAATAGTTAAAAAAGAAATTCCAACGAAAGAATGGAAAAAATTCAAGAATAAAAATAAAAAGGAAAATTTAGATAAGTTAGTAAACGACCTTGCATTTGCATATAGAAATCAGTTTTCACACGATGATGTAAAAAAAATGATGGTGTTTTATAAAACAGAGGCTGCTCAAAAACTTATAAATGATAAATCGAGTTTGACAGAAGAAGATGATAAGGTTATAGATGACTTTAATAAAACAGCCATTGCTAAAAAAATGGATTTAAAAGAAAAAGCGTTAGAAAAAGATATTGCCGTTATTTACAGTGCTTGGAAACGCGATATTTTTTCTCAAAAAATGGGTGAAATTATTAAAAATGGCTACTCTAAAGCAGAGTAAGTTTTGCTAAATAATCGAAGTTTTTACCTCTTGAAATAATACTGAAAGAGAACCCATTTTTTAAACAAGCATTTTTAAAAGTGTTTTCGTCTAAGTACAACCAATCAAAGGCTTGGCTTGTCCAACTTTTATAGTGAATTATAAATTCTAATTCGCCATAATACCTATCWGAAGGAACCATAATACTCCCTTCATCTTCTCCTTCGTCGTACATATATCGC
The DNA here is from genome assembly GCA_002733185.1 of Flavobacterium sp. Classification (GTDB taxonomy): domain Bacteria; phylum Bacteroidota; class Bacteroidia; order Flavobacteriales; family Flavobacteriaceae; genus Marifrigoribacter. The sequence continues at coordinate 38,161 of NVUT01000014.1, forward strand.
AAGTCGCTGGAATCTATTAATAGTTGACCTTTTGGATATAAAAGTGTTTTTAAATGCTGAAGGTATTGGTCAATAAATTCTAATTTCTGAAATACCCCAGTACCATTCATCAATAGTAAAATTGTATCAAATTTTTCATCTTTAAACTGAAGTAAATCGATAAAACGAGCATCATTAATATCCCGTAATCTACAAACTTCAATAGCTCCTTCTGAAGTGTCAATAGCCGTAACGTTAAATCCTTTTTTCTGAAGAAACAAAGAATGACTTCCAGCACCACAACCCACATCAAGTATTTTTCCTTTTGAAAGTTCTAATGCTTTTTGTTCCAACTGAGGCATTTCAGAAAAATCACGAAATAAATAGGGAATCGGTAAAACATCTTCCTCACTTATATTGGTTTCGGTACGAATATCTTCGGAGTAGTTTCCGTTTTGAAAATCTAATAATGCTTTACCTAAAATATCTGTCATTTTGTTTTATTATTTTGGGGTCTCTGAGTGATTTTTTAATGAAAAAAATCGTAACGAAGGGAATTTGTAAATAGTAATTCTTCAATACAATCCCGAAAAAAAAACAGGATTTCTCAGGGTACTTTATATTTTTAACTACTTTTGCCTTCATTATGGAAAACATTCTAAAACAACTTCCAAAGAAGGCCAAAGATAAGGAGAAGGAGAATAAGAAATTATTTAAAAAGCTTCGAAAAAAACCACCAAGACATTTGGATACCTTGATGGTAGAATTACACGATAAAGAGTTTGCAAAAACAGATTGTTTAACTTGTGCAAATTGCTGTAAAACCACTGCTCCTTGGTTAAACGATCAAGATGTTGCCCGGATTGCCAAGCATTTAAAACTAAAAGAACAAAAATTTATTGAGGAATATTTAGAAGTTGGTGAGGATAACGAATATTCTTTTAAAATGATTCCTTGTGTGTTTTTAGGTTTTGATAATGAATGTAGTATTTACGATATCCGACCAAAAGCTTGTAAAGAATACCCACACACCAACCGAAGAAGGTTTCATAAAATTGAAGCGATTACTTTAGAAAACACAGCGATTTGTCCTGCAACTTTTAATATTTTAGAAGCTTTAAAAAAAGCCTTACCTATTGAGTATTCTGAAAAAGGAGGGAAGCCTCGTGAGAAGTTTCGGAGAGGTGGAGGATAACCAGTCTTTTTATTTTTTCTATTTTATTCCTTTGCACCTTTGCGCCAAAAAAAGAAACGGCTATTATTTCTAAGGGTTTAGTAAAATTTATGAAAGCAAAACACAGGTTTCCTGTATTGTAGGTAGCTTTATCAACGGCATTGGCTATGATTTCGTTGCGGATAAATCCGATAGTATTTTTCGGCTAAGCAACGAATTTAGTAAATAAGCGGGGATTTCCGATAGGAAATTCAACCGCAATGAATTATAGGTGGTGTTGTAAGTAGTTATTTAATGTGTCTTTCCACAATCACATTGTTCAATTAATCCATTTTCGTGATAATTAATGAATTCTTTAGCGCTTTCGATACTTTTTTTAAAATCAAAATCTAGTGCTTCCGTATATAATGCATCATAATATGCAACTTCATAATCAATATTTGATTTGGCGTGTGTAATGTTATCTCGGAGACTTTTCAATAATTTTAAATCAGCAAATAAGTGACTTTTTTCAGATGCAAAATTATATTTCGAATCAATGTTAGGTAATACTTCTTTTATTTTATCTTCAAAACTCAAAAATCGTAGTATTTGTTTCTTGTTCATTTTTTTATTTTTTCTTGTCGGTTTTGTATAAATGTATTCTTTTGGGATTTTTGAATTTATTAGACACTCTAAAGAATCAAACAATGAAGAAACAAAATTCACTACAGAACCATAGTAAGCAAACATGTGATTTAGAATATCTCCCACATCCTTTTTAGATGATTTTAAATTATCAAAAATTAGTTCTCTTCTTTCAATAATTGTAGAGAAAAAACCTTGGGCGTTACTGAAGTAAATCAAAATTGGATTAGGTTCTACGATAGTATGTTTTTTTCCTTCTAGTTCATAAAAAAAACTCTGAATGAATAATTTTTCAGAGGTTATGGTATATGGTACATAATTCTCCGTATTGCTGTTTTGTATAATTTTAGGTTCAATATTTTTATTTACATGTTCATATACTTCATCAGATAAATTTCTGTGTAGTTGGAACTTTCTCTTTATATGTTTCATCAAGTTTTCTTATTACTTACAACACTGTATATCATTAGTTTACTTATTAAGTTAATGATATACAGTGTTGTAATTTAGCTGAAAAAAATGAGAAAGTCAAGTGAATTCACCAAAACAATCTGCAAGTTTTATAATTGATTCAAAAAAAATACGGCGTAATACTCTTTTCTGTTATTCGATTATTACAGCATTAAATAGGATGATTAATTATAATTCTGTGTTTGGTAAGGTAAATTTAAAAATGTTATTTATAAATTAAATATTTCTGTCGCATTCTGTCATATTCTTCCAAATCCTTCAGCCAAGTTTTTCTAATTTCACGATAGGTAAACCCTTGTTCTATTTGTTCTTGTAATTTTGTAGTTCCAGCTAATTTGGTGAAAAATGGAGTAAAAAACCCTTTCTTTTTTCCAGTAGAAACATAAGCTTCAATTAGCCATTCTAAATTTAATTTATCTAAGTGTTTGTTGTTTCTTAAATCCTTTCCGTAGCATAATTGGTTTTTAAATTTTGGATATTTTGCTCCTTCATTGGATTGTGGGGTAAAAGTGAAATCATATTGTTCCGAAGGTAAATTGGGTGCGCCAAAAACCTGAAATTGCATTTCGGTTCCACGTCCAGCACTAAGGGGAGTTCCTTCAAAAAAGCACAAACTAGGATAGAGGTTAATCGCTACATCATTGGGTAAATTTGGAGAAGGTTTTACGGGTAATGAATAGGAAGTTTGATGGGTGTAATTTTTCATTTTTATAACGGTTAAGTCACAAGTCGCTCCGTTTTTTAACCATTTCTGACCGTTAATCATTTGTGCATATTCGCCAATAGTCATTCCGTGAACCACAGGAACTGGGTGCATTCCGATAAAACTTTTATGTTGAGTTTCTAAAATAGGACCGTCTATATAATGACCGTTAGGATTGGGACGATCTAAAATTAGTAACGGAATATTATTCTCCGCACAAGCTTCCATCATATAATGAAGGGTAGAAATGTAGGTGTAAAAACGCGCACCCACATCTTGAATGTCGAACACCATGATTTCAATTTCTTTTAATTGTTCTTTACTGGGTTTTTTGTTTTTTCCGTAAAGTGAAATAATCGGTAATCCTGTTTTGGTATCGATGCCATCTTTTACTAGTTCGCCAGCATCTGCTTTTCCTCTAAAACCGTGTTCGGGAGCAAAAACTTTCTGAATATTAATATCTTGATTCTTTAAATAATCAACCAAGTGTAATTTTAAATCGATGGTTTCTTCAAATCCGTTTTCATAATGTGAAATACTATGTAAGCTTACTATAGAAGATTGATTGGCAACGACACCCACTTTTTTTCCTTCTAACAAAGGAAGGTATGCTTCATATTGATTGGCTCCCATCACAATATTTTTGTCATTCCGAACTCCTGTACTGAGCGTAGTCGAAGTATGTTTCGGAATATCTTCTTCGTTGTTATTAATCTTTTCATTTTGACTCCCACAAGAAAAACAAGTTAATATTGTGAAGGCTAGCCATAAGAATTGTGTATTTTTGAAAACAGTTAAAGTCATAAGAATTTACGTGAATTTTGAGTATTTCATCGCCAAGCGAATTATTTCTGCAAAGGAGTATAAAAATAGTGTTTCGGCACCAATAATAAAAATTGCAATTGCATCAATTATTATTGGTTTTGTAACTATGCTGATTTCCATTGCTTCAAGTGTTGGACTTCAGAAAAAGATTCACGAAAAAGTTTCGGCATTTAATGGTGATATTATCATTTCTAATTTCGATACTAACTTTTCTTCCGATTCGCAAAATCCTATTTCAAAAAATCAAGATTTTTACCCCGAGTTTTCTTCGGTGGAAGGGATTAAACATATTCAGGCAACTGCTTCAAAAGGTGGAATTATTAGAACGGCTACCGATTTTGAAGGTATTGTAATTAAAGGAGTGGGAAGCGATTACGATTGGAGTTTTTTTCAAGATGTTTTAGTGGAAGGAACATTACCCGATTATAGGTCTAATTTAAATGAAGATATTTTAATTTCTGAATACCTAGCCAAACGTTTACATTTAAAGTTAGGCGATAAAGCAATTACTTATTTTCTTAGGCGAGATAGCTCAAAGCCACCCAGAAGTCGAAGTTTTGTAATTTCTGGAATTTATAATAGCGGCTTTCAAGAATTTGATGATAAATTTGTAATTGCAGATATTCGGCATATCCAAAAACTTAATAAATGGACGAAAGATGAAATTGGATCGTTTGAAATTTTTATAAACGATTTTAAAAAAATAGATGAAATTGGAAACAGCGTATATGAAGAAACAGGTAGTTTTTTAGACAGCCAGACCGTAAAAGATAAATACTATTCTATTTTTAGATGGATAGAACTTTTCGATTTTAATGTTGCCTTAATTATTGGAATTATGATATTGGTCGCTGGTATTAATATGATTACTGCTTTATTGGTTTTAATCCTAGAACGCACCCAAATGATTGGGGTTTTAAAAGCCCTTGGAAGCAATGATAAAAGCATCCGAAAAATATTTTTGTACAACGCTATTTACCTAATTGGAAAAGGATTGTTCTGGGGAAATTTAATAGGAATTGGACTGTTGCTACTTCAAAAACAGTTCAAATTAATAAAGCTAGATCCTTCGGTGTATTATGTTACGGAAGCATCGGTTTATATAAGTTTTACCAATATTTTTCTATTAAATCTAGGTACATTAGTACTTTGTTTGTTAATGTTGCTGATACCTTCTTTTTTAATTTCTAAGATTGCTCCGGTTAAGGCTATTCGGTTTGAATAACAAATAATTTCTTCTTTAATACCAAAAATATACCCATACTTACAGGTCATCCATTCATAATACCATTTAATAAGGTATGTGTTTTAGTTATTAGTAAATGCCATGATATTTGAGAAAATTAAATATTATGAAAACTAGATTTCTTCTTTTTCTCTTTTTACTTGGTGCAATAAAAACACAAGCCCAGGAATACAAAGGATTTACGATTGATGCCTCTTTTGGTATTTCCGTTCCTATCGGAGACTATAAGAGCTATACAAAAACTTTAGGACAAGAAAATGAATTTAATCTCATAGGTTTTACTGAAGAGATTACTGGAAAAACACAATTTAATTTAGATGCAGCCTACTACTTTAACAATTTTGGAGTGGGAGCGAATTTTGGAATATTTAACCATGAAATTTCAAGCTTAACCTACGAGATAAACTTTCCTGTAAAAACAGATGGTGGAGATATTAATGGAACTTATTATGGAATAGGGCCCAATTACACCACTTCTTTGGGAGTGTTCAACTTTACAGGTTTAGTACGAGGTGGTCTTATGAATGTCTCCCTCGATAAATTTATTGGAAGCTATAACGGAACCGATGTTAGCAACCCGGTAGAAATACTAAATACCGAACAATCTCCCGGAAGTAAATCGTCATTGCCTTATGCATCATTTGGCATAAAACTATCCTATCCCGTATATGAAGGATTGAGTGCTTTTGTTACCGCAGAATACCTCACAAGTTTTGGTGATGGTTTAGAAGTTTTAGATACTTATGTAACACCTCATGACACCAATGGCGATGGAAGTATAACGAGCATCGATATAGATGGGTTTGTAAATAGCGACCATTTGGTAGAAGAAATCAGATTTTTAAAACCGCAAATGCTCTATTTTGGATTGGGATTGAAATATGGGTTTGGAGATACTGCTGAGACATCTCGTAAAGTATTGTCAGATGAGGAATATAAGAGAAAAGAGGGTATAAAAATAGCAGGTGATCTTGATGCTGACTCAGATGGAGATGGTTTAAGTGTTGAAGATTTTCCGGAAGGTATAGTATTTGAAAATGCAAATGACAAAAGGAAAAAAGATAGGCTGATAGCCATATTCCCAAAGAACAACAGTAATTATAATGATGCAAATGAAATAAATAACTTTTCATGGGAATTAGGAGGCAATCAAATTGAAAACCCACAGTATAAATTTGAAATATTCAAAATAGGAGAAAACCAAGAATTACAATCGGTATATGTTGAAAATACCACTAAAACTCGAACTCTTTATAAAGCTGCAATTCAACAAAAACTAGAAGGAAGCTTAGATCAATTTGGTGAGGGGCATTACAAATGGAGTGTTACAGAAACAACAACAGGATTTACTTCAAATGATAATTATTTTGGTATTTCTACATGTAATTTTGATTTTACTATTTCTAATGAAACTATTGAATGTTTAAGCTATGATACAGATAATAGAATACTAAAAATTTGTTTTGATTCTGTTTTTTCGAGCCCTTCGGCTTTAGTGGATTTAACTTTTGCTGATCTACTTAGTGGGAGTGGATTAATTCTTTACGATCAAAACATCAATGCTCTTGTTTACAACTTAGTCAATCCAAATCCACAACTTATGCCACAATCTGGTACTGGAGGAGCGACACTCTATTGTCTAGAAGTTACGGTGCCAAACAGTGTGACATCGGTAACTATTAGATTGCAAGGAGATGTTATCAATGCATCTGGTGGCAAATGCATACCATTAGCAGAATTCACTTTTAACGATTTACCCAATTGTTATTGTAACGATTGTGATGATAAAACTTTAACTCTTGATAACCTAACTATTTCTTCTAATGGGACTAATGGCAATCAATATACTATTAGCGGAAACCTAACAGCAAGTACACCCATATATGGTATGGAGTTTCAAATACAGTCTATAGCTTATACAGCAAATCCATCTGCTTGTACAAAGGGTATTAGTAGTATAGAAGAATCTGGGATGTTTATACTACCCGGAACGACCATTAATAATTCTACTTCGGTACGGGTTTACAAGGAAACTATCTCAGGTAGTTCAAATACGAATAATTTTGCAACAAAAACAATACAATACAAGAGCATTTCGCCAATAACAGGGTCTATACCAGTAAACTTGAACATTGGTTTACCAGGACCTTTACAAGGACTTGATGCTAGTTGTTGCCAAATAGAATATACAGTTTGTATTAAAGCTAAAATCTATCTCGAAGATGGAAACTGTAAATCTTGTGTCTTTACACATTGTTTCTCATTTACTAACCAATAAAAGATAGGATCATGAAAATAAAAATAGTTATAACAAGTTTAGTATTGGTTTTAACCTGTATTACAGCACTTTATGCACAACCTGTTATTCAGGATTTAAAAGTTATTGCTGAAAATAATAATATTCTGGGAAACTCAGATAGAGATATAGAAGACAGGTTTGGTAAATCTGTATCTATATCAGGAAACTATGCCATTGTAGGAGCTGGAGGGAATGATACAGATGAAAATGGTAATTTTCCTAAAAAGAATACGGGGTCTGCCTATATTTTTGAGCGAGAAAACTCAAACAGTCCTTGGATATTTAAACAAAAATTAGTTGCCCCAGATAGAGATGTTGATGACGGGTTTGGGAGTTCTGTTGCTATATCTGGTAATTATGCTATTATTGGAGCTGCTGAAGAGGATCATCATGATATAAATAGTAACACCTTTTTAGATGCTGCAGGATCCGCTTATATTTTTGAGCGAAAAACTGTAGCTCCTTATAATTGGGAATTTAAACAAAAAATAGTAGCATCAAATAGGGTTGAGAAAAATCGTTTTGGAGGAGGAGTTTCAATTTCTGGAAATTACATTATTGTAGGAGCGGCTTGGGATGGTCCTCGTGGGGTGACATATGGATGGGGAGCAGGATCCGCCTATATTTTTGAGCGATGTGTAGGTATTTGGTATTTTTCTCAGAAATTACAAGCTAGTGATAGAACAGCAGGAGATTTATTTGGAACAGTATCTATTTCGGGTAATCATGCTATAGTTGGTGCATTTCGTGAAGATGAAGATGAAAATGGTTCATCTACTATAAATGATGCAGGTTCCGCTTATATTTTTGAGCGAGATCCTAGTGCGGCTCTTTGTAATTCGAATGCTTGGAAGCAAAAACAAAAAATAGTGGCTAGTGATAGAGAAGATGGAGATCGTTTTGGTTATTCAGTGGCTATTTCAGGTGATTATGTTATAGTTGGAGCGTATACTGAAGATGATGACGAATTTGGTAGTAACCCATTGAATTTTGCAGGTTCTGCTTATATTTTTGAACGTACTTCTAGAGGGTTCAAACCTTGGAAACAAACAAAAAAAATTGTACCCTCAGATAGGGCAGAGGAAGTAAATTTTGGACAAAGTGTTGCCATTGAAGGTAATTATGGCCTTGTTGGTGCAAATCGCCATGATGCGGGTACTGGAGTTTCTTCGAATAACACAGGGGCGGCCTATTTTTTAGAGCGTGATTCTTCACCTAATGGTACATCAAATGCTTGGAGTCTATATTCTCCGAAAATTGTGTCAAATGACTTAGCTAAATACGACAATTTTGGTATTTCAGTAGCTGTTTCTGGATGTTCGACATTAATAGGAGCAAGATTTGAAGGTGAAGATGTTAATCTTGGAAATACCATTTATAGAGCAGGCTCCGCTTATTTTTTTAAGTGCAAAGAACCAGAAAAACCAGAACCATGCTGTGACATCAATGACGTAGAAATATCTTTAAATTCTGCTAGAAGACTTACAGAAAAATTTAATTTAAAAATTAATAGTGGAGGTACCGCCATACAAGAAGTTGAAATTTCTATGATAGATTACCATGTAGAATATAATGAAGCTGTTTGTAAACCTAATGATATGGGAATTTTTGGAACTATTTCTTCTTATAGTCCTAATTTTAGTGACTTACTCATCGAAGATAATAATACGCAATCAGTTTCTTGGAATAATGGCACACCCGTAACTTTTAACGGGAATATTGGGCTCACTATTTCTAAGCCTAAAGTATTGGATCTAAACTGTTGTGATGGGAAGTTTTACTTCTGCTTAAAGGTAAAAATCAAAGATACAGATTGTAATGTCTGCGAAAAAATTGTTTGTGGAGTCCTAAAATTAAATTTTAAAGAGCTACAACATGACCCTGGTGATGTGATACTTAATCCTAAGCCTTTTTAAACCCTAAAATTAATAAAACAATAATTTTTTTAAAAAGGAGTAAACCGAAAATCCTAAAATGAATAGAGTAGGTAGATTTTAAATATAAAAATTATGAAAACAAAAATATTTTATATCGTAATGCTATTAGTAAGTGTTGTAGGCTTTTCACAAACCACAGCAATACCTGATGCTAATTTTGAAGCTTTTCTAGAAGCAAATGGAATGGGTGATGGTATCCCCAATAACCATCTGGTTACAACAGCTAATATAGTGGGAGTAACAACGTTGAGTATAGATAATCTGGGTATTGCTGATTTAACGGGTATTGAAGATTTTGATGCGCTACAAACACTTTACGCCAGAAATAATGTGATTACAACAATAGCATTTTCTGCAAGTCAAAATATTACTTATATTTGGTTATCTAATAATAACATTACATCGGTACCAGGTTTACAGTTTCAATCCAATGCCACTATTATTAGTTTAAGTGATAACCCAATAAATTCTACTTTATTAGACCTTACGCAAAATGTAAATTTAGTTTTTCTATCAATAGATAGTGCAACATTAACCAGCTTGAATGTAAGGCAAAATATAGCGCTAACCAGTCTAACAGCAATTAATAATAACTTGACATTTCTAGATTTATCTTTCAATCCCGTATTAACAGGAATTGAAGTGTTCTCAAACGATCCGGAACTATGTATCCAGGTTACAGATCCTGCTGCTGCTTATGCAGGAACAGGGATTTACGCCAATTGGATTAAAGATCCAACCGCGACTTACAGCTTAAATTGTTTCCCATGTGAAGGCAATTTGCTGGTTAATGGAAATTTTAATGCGGCTACTTGTGGTGGAAATTGGGCATTTAATAATAATTGTGTTCCAAATTGGATAGCCACAGATCATTCACCCTCAATAGATAATTTTCCTGCTAATCCTAATGCATGGATGTGGTCTTATAATGGTATTGGTGAGTCAATTGCTGCAAATTTTAACTTTATTGTATCAACTCCTTATACTATAAGTTTTAGAATTAGAACAGATGACATGAATACAGGTTGTTCTATTGTAGCCAACGCCGCAACAGTAAATCTGGTAGCTACAAATAACGCGGGTGTAGTTACAGCAACACCAAACGGAGATGTTATTTTTAACGGATCAATGGCTTCATATTTAAACAATTGGCAAACTGTAAGCGTCAGTTTTATCCCCAGTATAAATTTTTCACAATTATGGGTATTTCCATTTATGCAGCTAAATGATGGCACATGTCAAGCTGAAATGAACATCGACGACATTTGCATTATGGAAGGTATTTTGGGAGTGGAAGATTACAAAACCTCTTCAATATTCTTATACCCCAACCCAACAAAAGACTTTACAACTATTACCATAAATACAGATGCATTATATACACTACTAAGCATCAATGGACAAATACTCCAACAAGGTAATTTAAGCAATGGGGATAACGAAATAAACCTATCAAATTTATCATCTGGTTTATATTTTGTTACTATTAAAACAGATACTGATAGTTTAACGAAAAAAATAATAAAAAAATAACTTTTAAAAAGGACTAAGCCGAAAATCCTAATGAATAGAGTAGGTAGATTTTAAAATATAATGATTATGAAAACAAAAATATTTTACATCATCTTTATTATAGCACCCATGTTTCTAATAAATTCAAGCTGTACTTGTGACGATGATAATTGCACCGAGCAAACTTGGTATCAAGATTTGGATCAGGATGGTTTTGGAAATTCAAATGTTTCATTATTGTCCTGCACACAACCTGACGATTACGTATTAGATAATACAGATTGCCATGATCAAGATAGGACTATATATCCAGGAGCTATTGAACTCTGCGATGGATCTGATAATGATTGTAATGGTGAAATAGATGAAGGATTTGACCAAGACCAAGATGGATTTTCATCTTGTTTTGATGGTGATTGTGATGATACTAATCCTGATACTTATCCTGGGGCTCCTGAAATTTGCAATGATGGAATTGACAATAACTGTGATGGAGAAGTAGATGAAGGATGTTAATGTTAAATAAACCCTCATTTTTAGATGCTGGCCTATCGAAAGTATATCGTAAAATTTTAGACTGTTTAAGTGAAGAGAAACGATGTGAGTCTATAAAAATTAGATACAAAACGATAAATTTATATAAACTTTCATAAGCCTAGACTTTCCTGCCTGCCGGCAGGCAGGTTTGTTTCTTTTTTGGGTCAATACAAAAAAGAAAACAAGTAAATAACATTAAGAAAAAACTAAACATAGATTTATGTAAGACTATTTAAACTATATTATTCTTTACTTTTATAAAAAAAAACAGTGATCCTTCCCCAACGACATATCATAATCTTGCTTTTGTTTTTAACAGGTTATCTATCTGTATCGCAAGAATACATTCACTATACCAAAAAAGACGGCCTTGCAGGAAACTACGTTTATAGAATGACCCAGGATAACGAAGGCTTTATTTGGTTTTTAACAGATACTGGGATCAGTAAGTTTGACGGCAAGACCTTTAGAAACTTTACCACCAAAGAGGGTTTGCCTGCAAATGATATTTGGCATATTAGAATAACACCCAATAACAAGGTTTTTTATTTTTCGCGAAGTGATGAACTGGGTTATATTAAAAACGATAGTGTATATAGGTTTAAAACCAGTGATGGTAAAATGATGAATCCTAATGGTGGAATAAACCAATCTGGAAATAATATTACGATCTTAGATTTTGAGCATAATTATCGTTTTGTAGATAGTAGTTGGCAAGCAACTTATGGAAATAGTATAAATTTCAAGCTTATTGATAGAGATGTTTTTTTTATTAGAGATAGTGTTACTTCAAGACTATTAGATATAAAACGAAAGGAACTTTATACTTTTAAAGAAGGTAAAAACTTTGCTTCTAAATACCAAATTAATGATTCTTTATTTGTTCATTGTAATTTTTCCTTTTATGAAATTGTGAATTTAAATACTCTAGAAATAATATATGGCGATGTATCTTCTCTAGAGGCAGTTCCATTAAAATATGGTGGTCATAGATTTAATTGGGTAAATGATCAATTACAACTTTCAGGTGAAAATTGGTTGATATGCTTTGATGATAACTTGGAACAAGAGACAGTATATAACATCCCAAAATACTTAAAATCAACCTATAATTTCAAGGATAAAGACGGATTTATTTGGTTGGCAACCAGCGGTGATGGGGTATATAAACTACCCATAGGGTATCAAAATAGCAGTTCCTTTTTTAAAGGAAAGAAAGTCACTAAAATAAAAGAGATAGAGGGTTTTATTTATGTAGGTATTGAAGGAGAAGGCATTTATAAATTTATAGATTACAAACCAAAATTATGGATAAAAGAAAATAGTGATCTATGGGGTATTACAAAAATAGAAGATGTACTATTTTTCAATTTTAGAGATCAGTTGCATATTGAAAAAAATAGTGCTTTAAAGAAAGCAAAAAGTTTTGCAAAGCAATTTTTAAAGTATAATAAGGATTTTTTCACAGTAGGATCCTCAAGGATGGCAAGTTTTAATGAAAATATTGAAAAAATAAAAGAATATAAAGATCACCCTTATTATCAAGGTATTTTTAAACAAAACGACACCTTATTTTCTTTTAGCTACAAACAAATGCTTTATTATGATGTTGAAAAGAATCAATTTTCAGATTATAAAAAAGAGCAAATTCAAAAAAAGTTACTTACTTCTACAACATATAAAGGGCAAACTTATATTGGTACTGAAGGAGATGGTTTGTATGTTTTTAGACAGGGGAAACTTAGCAAATTAATTGCTAACGATCAAGCAGTAATAAATAAGATAAGTATAGAAAGTAGTAAGTCTATTTGGACAGTTTCAGAAGGGGTTATCTTACATTATACAAAAAATATAGTAGAAGGATTTTCAGTAAAAAAATACAATCAAATTAATGGCTTCACTACTAATAATGTAAATGATGTGTATATAAATAATGGAAAACTATATATAGGTTCTAGTACCGGTTTAACTATTATTAATAAAGATGAAATATCAAACAATATAAATTTCACACCATATATAAAAAGTATTTTTGCTAATGAAAAACGACAAGTAAAAGATTCGCTGGCAATTAGGTATGATAAAAACCTAAACTTAAAAATAAATTTTGGAGCCATCAATTATTTTGATGATAAGAACACTACTTTTCATTATCAACTAAGTCCCTTGCAAAAACAATGGATAAGTACAGAGTCCGGTGAAATTAATCTATTCAACCTACGACCTAATGAGTACATATTGTATCTTAAAGCTACTCATAATGATATGGTAAAAATAATAGATATACCAATTAACATTCTTCCATTATGGTGGCAAACCAGTTGGTTTATAATAGCTGTTTTATTAATCTCTATAATACTAATAGCTTTCACCTTTTGGTATATTGAAAAAAGAATACGGTTAAAAAAGAACAAGAAATTAATTTTGGAAAAGCAAATGGCTCATGTGGAGTTAAAAGCCTTGAGATCACAAATGAATCCCCATTTTGTACACAATTCACTCAATGCCATACAGTATTATATACAGCGTAATGAGGTAGAACTTTCTGAAGATTATCTGGCGAAGTTTTCAAAATTAATCCGTTTGTTTTTCGAATATTCTAGAAAACAAAACATCACCATAGAAAATGAAATATCGTTATTAAGCAATTATTTAGAAATTGAAAAACTACGATTTGAAGATAAATTAGCGTTTAACATTTTGGTTGATGAGAAGCTCGAATTAGAACAACTATTCCCTTCTATGATTTTGCAACCTATTGTCGAAAATGCTGTAAATCACGGGTTGTTTCATAAAAACAAAAAAGGAGTTATAGGTATTAAATTTATGTATGTAAACGATGAAACCTTTCAGGTTGTAATAGAAGATGATGGGATAGGCATTAATAAGGCAAAAAAGATGAATAAATATACTTCAAAAAAAGACCAATCCCGTTCTTCCGAAGTAATACAAGAACGTATCGACTTATTAAGACAAAGCAATAAATGGGACATTAACTATCAAATAGAAGATCTGTCTGATATAACAAATACAACAGGTACAAGAGTAACCTTAACCTATAAACAATTAGAATCTCTATGAATATAACAGCTATACTTATTGATGATGAACGAAAAGCGCTCGCAATTTTAAAGAACAAAATTGAGCGTAAATGCCCTAATGTTACTATTCTTGGAGAAACACAATCGCCAATAGAAGGTTTATCTCTTATAGAAAAATTAAAACCGCAACTGGTTTTTTTAGATATTGCAATGCCCGAAATGAGTGGCTTCGATTTACTGAGAAAAATTGAAAACCCCACCTTCGAAATTATTTTTGTAACTGCATTCGACACCTATGCAATAGACGCCATAAACCATTGTGCTATTGGTTATTTAGTAAAACCAGTTGATAATAACGATTTAATAATATCAGTAAATAAAGCCATATTAAATATTGAAGATAAATCAGCACTTAAAAAAAATAAACTTTTAATTGAGAATCTTGGAGTTCAAACCTTTCAGAAAAAAAAGATAGTGATTCCCACTCAAAACGGATTGGAATTTGTAAAAATTGAAGAGATTATCCATTGTGAAGGTGTTGATGGTTATACAAAAATATATTTTGAAAAGCATAAGCCTATGCTAAGTTCTAATAGTATTGGTCATTTTAACAAGTTACTTGAAAACCATGAGTTTTATTTGGTACATAAATCACACTTAATTAATTTAAACCATATTGAAAAATATTTAAATGAAGGATCTTTGATTTTAACCCATAATCATAAAGTTCCAGTTTCTAGAAATAGAAGGAGTGATTTTTTGAATACTTTGAGAAAATAATAATATTGTTTTTAACTTCTTTTAAATAATGATCTAATAAATTAGTGAATTCCCCCCTTTTTTATAATTTCGCAGCAATTTAATACACATGATGAAATACGCAGAAAACATTCTTGAAACAATAGGAAATACTCCTTTAGTAAAAGTCAACAAATTAGTTGAAAATTTACCTTGTTTGGTACTCGCCAAATACGAAACCTTCAATCCTGGAAACTCAGTAAAAGACCGTATGGCTTTAACGATGATTGAAGATGCAGAAGCAGACGGAAGATTACAGCCAGGAGGAACTATTATTGAAGGAACTTCAGGAAACACAGGAATGGGATTGGCATTAGCAGCTATTATAAAAGGCTACAAATGTATTTTTGTGTTAGCAGATAAACAGTCTAAAGAAAAATGTGATATTTTAAGAGCAGTAGGAGCTGAGGTAATTGTTTGTCCTACTGCTGTTAATCCAGAAGATCCACGTTCTTATTATTCGGTTTCTAAACGTTTGGCTAAAGAAACGCCTAATAGTTGGTATGTAAATCAGTATGACAATCCGAGTAACGCAAAAGCACATTACCAAAGTACAGGCCCGGAAATCTGGGAGCAAACCGATGGGAAAATTACTCATTTTGTGGTAGGTGTTGGAACTGGAGGAACGATTTCAGGAGTTGGAAAATATTTAAAAGAACAGAATCCAAACATTAAAATATGGGGAGTAGATACCTACGGAAGTGTTTTTAAAAAATACCATGAAACTGGAATTTTCGATGAAAAAGAAATCTACCCTTATGTAACCGAAGGAATTGGCGAAGACATCCTTCCAAAAAATGTAAATTTCGATATCATTGATGGCTTTACCAAAGTAACCGATAAAGACGGAGCTATTTACACACAAAGATTAGCTAAAGAAGAAGGGATGTTTTTAGGGAACTCTGCAGGTTCAGCAATTAAAGGAGTACTTCAATTAAAAGAACATTTTACAAAAGACGATGTAGTGGTAGTTTTATTTCACGATCACGGAAGTCGTTATGTAGGTAAAATGTTTAACGACGATTGGATGCGAGAAATGGGATATATTGATTAGTGTCATTCCCACGAAGGTGGGAATCTCTTGATGATACCTAAATGTTTATTTAATTCCGTCCAAAACCCGTAAAAAAGTCTCAGGCTCAGGCCGAACTCGATAATTATCGGTTTCATCTAAAAAGATAATTTTTCCAGTAGTATCCGTAATAATCACCGTTGGTAAAACGGTGTCGCTATCATAACCGAATACTTGAAATCCAGCAGGAATTCCGTTTTCAGAAAAAATCCCTAATTGTTTTGACACTTTATTATCTGTGTCTGTAAGAAAGTTGAAACCAAGATTGTATTTTTCAGCTAATTTATTAGAATAACTATGTGGTTGCGGACTTATAAAATTCATAGTAACACCACGTTTTTCCAACTCTTTATATTGAGCCGCAATTTCTTTGATTTGTGCCATACACAGTGGACACCAATTTCCACGATAGAATAAATAAATGGTTGGTTTTCCGATAAACGTTTCAGAAGAAATGATGTTTTCAGAAATATCTTCAACTTTAAATGTAGGCAATTTATTTCCAATTTCAAGAGAATCACTTTTTCTCCCGACGCTTCGGGATTCAAATTCCGAATACCATTTTAGATAGGCAATCCAAGACAGAAACAATACTACATTTATGGAAGATAAAAAAAGATAGGAGTCTTCAAAAATACTGCCTAAAACTATATTAATTATAAAACCAATTACTATAATGATTGAATATATAGTAAGGTTTTTACTCGTTCTGGCCTGAGGTATAAGAAACAGACCAGCAAAGAAAAATACGATTGTAGTTGAAATTATTAGTTGCCCTAGGTATAGAAAAGAAAACCCATTTTTAAACAAATAGATACCGCTTACAATCATTGCATAAATGGCAAGAACAGGGAAAATGGAAATAAAAATAGATTTTAGTAGATTCTTCATAAAGGTGTTTGTCTTTTGAAATTGGATTACTTACAAAATTTCGCTAACTTTGTTTCATTCCCTTTTACGACTCCCCGTAAATATATGATACTATGAAGGAAGATTTTCTACATTATGTGTGGAAATTTCAGAAATTTTCTATTCAAAATTTAAAAACTTCGGAAGGAAATTCGATTGTTATTGAAAAAGTAGGAGAGCACAATCTTAATGCGGGCCCCGATTTTTTTAATTCGAAGCTATCTATCAATCATCAACTTTGGGCAGGAAATGTAGAAATACATATCAAGTCTAGCGATTGGTTTGCACATCGACACGAAGAAGACGCTGCTTATGATAATGTGATTTTACATGTTGTTTGGGAACACGATGGGGAGGTTTACAGAAAAGATAATACAGTAATTCCAACTTTAGAATTAAAAGGAATCGTAGATAAGAATGTTTTAGAAAATTATCAAAAATTAACTTCAAAACAACAACAATGGATTCCTTGTGAAAATGATTTTGCTACCGTTGATAATTTCGTTTTTGAAAATTGGTTGGAACGATTGTATTTGGAACGATTAGAAAATAAATCCATCATTTTTGAAACAGAATTAAAGTCCTCAAAAAATGATTGGGAGGGGTTATTATTTACAATGCTTTGTAAAAACTTTGGACTAAAAGTAAATGGGGCATCTTTTTTTAGTTTGGCAAAGTCTTTAGAGTTTTCAATACTAAAAAAATGTAGAACGGATACTAAAAAGTTAGAAGCTTTATTATTTGGACAAGCAGGATTGTTGGAAGATCAGAAAGAAGACCCTTATTTTGAAAACCTGAAATTGGAGTATAATTATTTGAAACATAAATATAAGTTGTCAAATTCAAATGTATTGATTCCAAAATATTTTAGGTTGCGACCTCCAAATTTTCCCACAATTAGACTTTCTCAATTGGCGAGTTTATATCATCAAAAACATTCCTTGTTTTCAGAAATAGTAAAAGCTAAAACCTTGAAAGATTTTTACCAATTATTTGATGTTTCAGCTAGCGAATATTGGAATACACATTATAATTTTGGAGTAGCATCTTCAAAAAGAAAAAAACAACTCACCAAAAATTTTATTGATTTACTATTAATAAACACGGTAATTCCTTTGTTGTTTAGTTATGGAAAGGAGATAGGAAAAGACAATTCAGAAGTATTATTAAAATTGGCATCAACAATCACTTCCGAAGAAAACAGCATTATTAAAAAGTTTAATGACTTGCGGTCTTCTTCAAAAAACAGTTTACAATCACAGGCATTGCTTCAGTTAAAAAAAGAATATTGTAATAAAAAACGATGTTTACAATGTGCAATTGGAAATGCTATTTTGAAGCAAAAATAAATAATTAACATAGTTTACCCGTATTGCAGGTACTTTATTACGATTTGTATAAGAATAGTAGCCGATTTCGGAAGCAGAATTTTTCAATTTACTACTAATGTTATTGCGAACTACAATGTTTTTATTTACTACTATTTCGGCTATTATTTTTATACTTTGTTAGCCTTAGTTACTCTTTTATCATCTTAAATACGTTCATTTTATCAGATTTATTATCTCTAATTTTAAGAATATATATTCCAGCGTTTAATTCTGCTATCTGTATTTCATTCGTGTTTAATTTACCACTTTTTATGAGTTCGCCTGTTAATGAATAAATTGAGTATTCATTTGTAACAAATTCGTTTGGGATTATTATTTTATCGGATGTCGGGTTAGGATATATATTAATATTCGTATTAGAATATTCATTAATACTAAGCGGGTTTGAACTTTTAGATGTAAATGTAGTGTTACCAAAAGCACCTAAGTTTATTCTACTCCCATTTGGTGTAGGTTCATTGGAATAATCATAAGTAGTGTCTCCTGCATCAATGCAAGGACTTGTGATAGTATCCATAATCCATTGTGAGCCATTCCAACGTCCATTTTCTGATTTTAGATGATATTCCAATTTTGCTTCATTTGCTCCTAAATCGCCTTCAAAATTTCCGCTTGAAACAGCATTTTGCCAATTTGGGTCAAGTATATTGTAGTAAATATCTGAAAGGTTACTTGCTAATTCTGGATAATTGTAAATATCTGTTGTAGATGTTACATTATTGTAGTTTCCTAAAACATTTCCATTAATACAATTATATTCAGACACGAATGAATGAATGGCAGGGGCTTGGTTGTCTATTCCATATGTGACATTATCAATGATAATATTATTTTTCACCGTAGTTTGAAATCCACTTATGTTATTTGTTGGGTCTCCACCTAAAAATACAATTCCAGGAGCAGGATATGTGTTTTCAAGGCCTCCATCAGACTGAATAACATTGTTTTCGATAAGTGTATTATGAAAACCTTCTATTCCTATTGCTCCTTTTTTATACCAAGAAATTATATTATGATGTATATGCACATTTTCGTGTGTATTTAATGTTCCTCCGCCACTTGTTTGCCAAAGCCAAATTCCATAAAAGGCTCCTTTTCCATAAAAATAATTGTTATACACTTCTGCATCATTAAGAGGTGTGCTTGCATCTGCTTGCATTGAAATTCCTATTCCACCTGAATATTGTCTGTTCGGGTCGTTTCCGCCAATGTTATTATATATTTTAAATTGATTACAGTATTGCACTCTAATATGTGCATCTGTTCTATTATCTGTGAAGATATTATCGTGTATCTCAAAGTTTTTGCAATTAATAACGATAATTCCATCGTGTCCGCTTGCGTGAATATGATTATTATAAAATTGTAAGTTTATATCAAAACCATACAAATCATATCCAGTTTGAAGAGCATCTGCTAAACAATCGTGTATATACATATCATTAATGGTAATGTTATAGCAATTTTGTAATACAATGGCACTATAATAAGAGTTTCCTGAAGGTTCAGATTGGTTTTGTCTATTCCCATCAATTTCAAAACCTCTGATAGTTATATTCCCTGTTGTTGTGCTTGGATCTCCTAATCCCAATGTATAGGTAAGTCCTGTTTGTCCAATTAGTGGTTTGTATTGTGTATTCCAATCTGCACTATCAATCAGTTTTACAACAGCATTAGAGTCTCCTTCTAATGTTGTATTTTCTGAAATAAAAATTGGTTCATCAATCCAGTATGTGTTTTGTCCTTTTAAGTAAACAGTTGTGTAATTAGAGTTGGCAGCCACAAAATCTAATGCTTGATTTATTTCGATTTGGTCACTTATTCCATCACAATTATAATCTCCACTTCCATCACCCGAAACATAAATAATTGGCGGGGTTTGAGATTGCATAGTTGCAATTCCAATGAGTAAGTATGTTATTAATAGTAGTGATTTTCTCATTTTTCTAATTAAGGCTAACGTAAGTATATCATCAGTTTACTTATTAAATTGATGATATACATTGTTGTAAAGTTAGCTGAAAAAATTGAGAAAGTCAAGTGAAAACAATACCTAATCCAAAAAATTTCTTTTGTTTTAAGGCTGGAGCCAGTCTTTTTGTAATGTACTTGGGTTTTAAATAGTCATTAATCTGATTTAAATTTCATATAAATCCCCACATTTATTGCTGCTTGTTTAGCAACATTATTTCCTGAAAAAGCTCCTCCAAAACCAGCGATAAGCCCGAAATCTGGTGTGATTTCTCCAATAAATTTCAACCCAAAAGCGGTATATTCTTGATTGTTAACATACAATGCTGTTAATTGGTTTTCAATGGGAAGCTCAATGCTTCCGTTTTCTAAGGAGATAACAAAATCTAAAAAGGCAATCAGCCAAATTCTGTTGAATACTTTCGTTCCTCCCTCAGCACCAATTTTAAAGTTAGAACTGTAATTATTGGTTCTTAAATTAAACCCTGTAAAACCTTGAAGGTAGCTTTTGTTAAAACTCCTTCCAAAATTTATCAAGGGTGTAAATGTAAAAGCATCGTAACCAGTTCTAATTCCTGATATATCATCGTAAGAACTTGTGTTAATTTCTATATTTAATTGTCCTGTTAATAACCATTTTTTAGTAATAAAATTTTGTTTAATTCCTGCTTCAATATTTCCAAAAGCATTTCTTGTATCTCCATTAATAATACTTGGGTCTAATGGAATTGGGTTTAAAATGTCACTTGTAGTAATATTCTTAAATGGAATATTTAAAATCAAAGTTGTTTTACCTGAAATGCCATATTCTCCATAAAGTTGAAAGGTATCATCAGTAATATTTCGATTTGAAAAATAATCTGGATTTCCAAAAATTTCATTATAACTAGGAATCGTCGAAAAACTAAACTGTGTGTAAAATTCTCCTTTATTTTCAGTCCAAGGGCTTTGAGCAAACAGTAGATTTGAAAATAAATAAAAAAGTATAAACGATATAAATGTGATTTTTTTCAATAGACAAATAAGGTCTTTGTCTCTTCCTTGTATGATTAATTACAGCAAAAGTTACGGTAATATCAATTTTTAATTAGTTTAATGGTTTTTTGATTCCCTAATACAGATTCTAATTTCAGAAAATATATTCCCTTTGTTAAACTGTAAGTTTTACTTTTTAGTTGATCTTCTTCAAATGTATTAATTAATAATTTTCCTGAAATGTTATAAAGTGAAAAGTTTGAGATTTCAACAGTTGACTTAATATATAAATTGTTAGAAACTGGATTTGGATAAATATAAGCCTCGTTAAATGAATACTCATTAACTGATAAAGTGCAATTTGGTCCTGTATATATAGTTACATTGTCAGGATTATAACCACTAACACTAAGTGCGTATTCTTCTCCTGTATCCATACATATTGACTTTAGGCTTGGCAAATTATTAAAGGAAAAACCATAATATAATAAATCTGGATCTGACCAAGAAATAACATTATTTT
This sequence comes from Flavobacterium sp., assembly GCA_002733185.1. Lineage (GTDB taxonomy): Bacteria > Bacteroidota > Bacteroidia > Flavobacteriales > Flavobacteriaceae > Marifrigoribacter. Next base: position 60,151 of record NVUT01000014.1, read on the forward strand.
GAACATTAATTGAAAATAAATCGGGGTTGTTACTACAACTTATTATTATTGCATTTGTGTTACTACAATCCAATTCACTTATAAAATTTGAGTCAACACTTATATCTGTAAGGTTTTGAAGATTAGAAATGTTTATTTCACTTAAAAAATTATTAGCTACACCTAAGCCTTCTAAATCTAATAAATGATTTACTTCAATCAGAAAAATGTTGTTGCTGCTTACATCAATTGATGTTAAATTACTAAGAGGAAGCAAGTCTATTTCGTTAAGATTGTTATTACCTGCTCTTAATGTTAATAAATTTTGTAACAAGCTTATGTCTAAATTATTTATTAGATTATTTGAACAGTATAGTTTTTCTAAATTTATGTTTGTTGAAATATCTAAAACTTCTAATTGATTGTTTGAAACCCATAAAAATGTTAATTGATTTAAATCTTCTATATTTATAGATTCGAGCTGATTAAAGAATGCTTTCAAGGTTTCAAGATTTGTAAGAGCCGATACATTTAATGAACTTAAAAGGTTTGAAGCACAATCCAAAGTAATTAGATTTGTGAAATATTGAATACCTTCTAAGTTTTCAATTTTAGGGTCAGTATTATCTGGATGAACATTTAAGTCAGTAATCAATAAAGCTTCACTTTCCTGTATCTCACCATCATTATTAATATCAACACCTTCGGCAATTAACATATCTTTAAAAACAGCATCTGGAATATTGATGATTTGTGAAAACATAACTCCCGAAAAAAGAATAAGTACTAATAATGTAATTTTAATTTTCATAATTTTATTTTAAAGAAAAACTAAAGTTAAGTAAAAATTATTTACTAAAGAAATTACTAAAAAATTCCTATTTTGCAATATGCTAAAATTGGTATATTCCATACGTCATTATTTTGAGAAACACGGCTTTTATGTAAGTTCACGTTTTGCAGATCGGTTAGGAATTAGAGCAAAAAATGTTAGATTATTTTTTATCTATTTATCTTTTGCAACGGTCGGTATTGGATTTGCTTTCTATATCACATTGGCATTTTTACTTCGATTAAAAGACTTGTTTTATACTAAAAGGACTTCAGTTTTTGATTTATGAAAAAATTATTTCAGATTAAAATATTTTCAGCAATTGCATTATTGATACTTGTTTTTTTAACAGGTGCAATGACTTTTATGTTTGCTTTTGGCTTTTCTATAGTAGATGCGATTTATATGACGGTGATAACTATTTCGACCGTTGGTTTTAAAGAAGTAGAGCCTTTATCAAATGCTGAAAAACTATTTACTTCGGGATTAATTATTTCGAGTATATTTATAATGGGTTACGCTTTGGCAATTTTTAGTGAGTATATTTTAAGTAGAAATAATCTTGGGAATTTAATACAAAAGAGAGTGGAGAAAAAAATTAAAAAAATGAACGATCATATTATCGTATGTGGTTACGGTAGAAATGGACAACAAGCGGTACATAAACTGTTAGCTTACAAAAAGCCTTTTGTTGTTATTGAAAAAGATGAGGAAATAGTTGAAAAATATTACAGTGAAATGGTATTGTTTATTCACGGAAATGCAAACGAAGACGAAGTGTTAAAAAAAGCAGGAATCGATAAAGCTTCTACGTTAATAACAGCTTTACCTAATGATGCCGATAACTTATTTGTGGTGCTTTCAGCAAGGCAATTAAATGAAAATTTAAAAATAATAAGCCGAGCTACGGAAGAAACCACCCTAAAAAAACTAAAACTAGCAGGAGCAGATAATGTAATTATGCCAGACAGAATAGGAGGAGATCATATGGCATCTTTAGTAGTGACACCAGATTTAATTGAGTTTTTAGATAACTTATCGGTTTCGGGAGAGGACGACAGTATGAATATCGAACAAGTTTCTTTTGCAAAAGTTTGTCCAGAAGGGAAAGAGATGGCAATAAAAGATTTAGATCTTCGAAAGAAAACAGGCTGTTCTATAATAGGTTACAAATCTCCCGAAGGAGAATATATTGTAAATCCAGAAGCTGATATGGTTTTAAAAAGAGGTTCAAAATTAATCTTAATCGGGAGACCTTTTCAAATTGAAAGCTTAAAAGAGCTTTACAATGTTTAACATAATTTTATAAATTAACTGTCAAAAATTTGCATTCCGATATATTTTTAGTTTCTTGCTTCGCTTAAACGAATAATTAACTAAAAAACCAATTATGCAGAAAAAGCTACTTTCTTTAATAACATTACTAATTCCTTTTTTTACATTTGCTCAAGAAGCAACAGAAAAAGGTATAGATCAAAAAATTGATGAAGCTTTTAAACCATTTTCAGACGCTGTTTTTGGAGTTGTCTTCTTTACTGTAGGAGGTATTCCTTTTGTATTGATATTATTAGTATTAAGTGCTTTGTTTTTTACTATTTATTTTGGGTTTCCAAATTTCAGATATTTTAAAACAGCCATTGATATTGTAAGAGGAAAACATGATGATATAGATCACCATGAAGCAGGTGATCCTGCCTTAGCAATCGACGGGGATATAAAAGATACTATTGGAGATGAAAGTCAAGATGGTGAAGTAACGCATTTTCAAGCCTTAGCAACTGCGGTGTCTGGTACCGTTGGTAATGGTAATATTGCTGGTGTTGCATTAGCAATTGCTTTAGGCGGACCTGGTGCAACATTTTGGATGGTTGTTTGTGGACTGTTAGGGATGTCTACAAAATTTGTAGAATGTACCCTGGGTGTCCAGTATAGAGATGTTGGGGAGGACGGTACCGTATATGGTGGTCCCATGTATTATATTAGTAAAGGACTAAAAGAAAAAGGCTTTAAGTTATTAGGTAAGGTAGCAGCTGTTTTCTTTGCAATATTTTGTATTGGAGGTTCTTTTGGAGGTGGAAACGCCGCGCAATCCAACCAAGCAACAATTGTATTAAAAGATTTAATGGGCTTTGAGAGCTCAAGTGCAGGAATGTGGATTGGGATTGTTCTAGCAGTTTTAGTAGGTATTATTATTATTGGAGGAATTAAAAGAATTGCTTCAGTTACTGAAAAAGTAGTGCCGTTTATGGCAATTATGTACTTAATTGCTTGTTTGTATATTATATTAAGTAACTTCTCTTTAATTGATGATGCTTTTGGTTTAATTTTTAGAGAAGCATTTAATCCTACTGCAATTGGAGTGGGAAGCCTTATAGGAGTATTATTAGTTGGATTTAAAAGAGCAGCTTTCTCAAACGAAGCAGGTGCAGGTTCTGCATCTATTGCGCATTCAGCAGTAAAAACAAAATATTCTGCTTCTGAAGGTTTAGTTGCTTTATTAGAACCATTTATCGATACCGTTGTAATTTGTACCATGACAGCCTTAGTTATCATCATCTTTAATTTTGGTGTAGATGGAACTGCAGTTTTTCAATATGGTGGTGACGGAAGTGGAGCTGTCTTAATTGATGGTGTTTCTTATGAAGGTGCAGGAATTACTTCTAAGGCATTTGCAGCATATATACCTTACTCTGGAGTATTCTTAACGATAGCCGTTGTTTTATTTGCTGTTTCAACGATGATTTCTTGGTCATACTACGGATTGCAATCTTGGAAATTTTTATTCGGTAGAGGTAAAGCAGCTGATATTACTTATAAGATGTTATTTTTAATTTTTATTGTTATTGGTGCAGCAGCAAGTATGGGTTCTATTTGGCAGTTTTCAGATGCAATGATTTTCGCGATGATTTTTCCTAATATGATTGGACTGTTTTTCTTATTTCCTGTCGTTAAAAAACAACTGACTAGGTATTTAGATGCTATAAAAGCAAGTAAGTCGTAACAAATAAAGTTTAGCTAAATTCAAATAAACGAATTCTCCCCAGAATAATATTTTATTTATATTCTATGGAAAATTTTAAATCCCATTTCGTGTTCAATAAATCGCAACGAAATGGGATTTTATTTTTATTACTATTAATTGTTGGTTTATTGGTAGTAAATCATTTTGTTGATTTTTCAGAAGAAAATGTTTTCAATACCAATTCTTCTGAAATCATTGCTATTCAAAAAGAACTTGATTCACTTCGTACTGCTGAAATAGCAGCTCGAAAACCGAAAAAATATCCCTTCAATCCAAATTTTATCACCGATTTTAAAGGCTATACATTAGGAATGTCTTCTGAAGAAATAGATCGATTAAAGCGATTTAGAGATAAAGATCAATGGGTTAATTCGATTAAAGATTTTCAGAAAGTAACCAAAGTTTCCGATTCATTGTTAGCTGAAATAAGTCCGTTTTTTAAATTCCCAGATTGGGTTACCAATCCGAAACCTAAAAAGAAGTATTATAAAAATAATGGCTTTGTAGAAAAATCATTTCAGCAAAAAATAGACCTTAATATTGCAACTCAAGAACAATTGCGAAAAGTAAGTGGAATAGGAGAGGCATTAAGTAAACGAATAATTACTTATCGAGAAAAATTAAATGGTTTTTCAAACGATTCACAATTGTATAATGTTTATGGTTTAAACCCAGAAGTAGTAAAAAGAGCCCTAAACGAATTCACTGTAAAAACACCCAAAGAAATTGTAAAGATGAATTTGAATGAAGTTTCTGCTTCAGATATTGCAACAGTACCAGGAATTTCTTTCGAGCTTGCAAAAAAGATATGGGAGTTTAGAACATTGCGAGTGCAAATAAATGACTTTTCAGAATTAGAAAAAATAGACGGAATGAGCCAAAGAAAGTTAAAGGGAATTCAGCTATATTTGACCCTAGATTAAAAACAATAAACAATCTTGTTTTTGTTTGTATTAATCATAAAACTAACTAGGAGAAGTATGTATTTTACAGAAGAGCACGAGTTATTTAGAAAAAGTTTACAGGATTTTCTTCAGAAAGAAGTAGTACCTCATATAGATAAATGGGAAAAAACGGGAACCGTAGAGCGTTTTATTTGGACCAAAATGGGAGAAATGGGATTCTTCGGCTTAAATTCCCCTGAAGAATACGGAGGCTTAAACCTAGATTTATTTTATACAGTAGTTTTTTTAGAAGAACTTCAGAAAATAAATTCAGGAGGTTTTGCTGCCAATATGTGGGCACATGCTTATTTAGCAATGACACACCTTAATAAAGAAGGAAGTCATGAGATTAAAGAAAAATATTTAGCACCAAGTATTACAGGAGAAAAAATAGGCTGTCTTTGTATAACCGAACCTTTTGGAGGGTCAGATGTTTCAGGAATGCGAACAACTGCCGTTAAAAAAGGAGATTCGTATGTAATCAACGGTTCTAAAACTTTTATTACCAACGGAATTTACAGTGATTATTTGGTAGTTGCAGCAAAAACTTCACCTGAAAAAGGAGGAAAAGGAATTTCAATCTTTGTTATGGATAGAGATACTCCTGGGATTTCTTCTACCAAATTAGATAAACTAGGTTGGCGAGCAAGTGATACTGCCGAGATTGCTTTTGATAATGTAACTATTCCTGCTTCCAATTTAATGGGAGAAGAAAATTTAGGTTTTCCATATATCATGCAACATTTTGCTTTGGAACGCTTGATAATGGCTGTAAATGCACACGCAAGAGCAGGATTTGCTTTGGAATATGCGATTCAATATATGAAGGAAAGAGAAGCCTTTGGAAAGAGTATTTCTACTTTTCAAGCCTTACGTCATAATGTAGCACAAATGGCAAGTGATATTGAAGTTTGTAAAGTGTTTAACTACAATACTGTAAAGCGATTGAATGATGGCGAATATGTTGTAAAGGAAGCAACAATGGCTAAATTGACGGCAACCAAAATGGCAGATGAAGTAATCTATCAATGTCTTCAATTGTTAGGAGGTTATGGTTATATGGAAGATTATCCATTGGCACGTATGTTGCGTGATAGTAGGTTAGGGCCTATTGGTGGCGGTACTTCAGAAATACTGAGAGAAATTATTTCGAAGATGGTAATTGATGGTAAAGATTATAAACCTGCAACTTAATGTTATAAAAAAAATGAGAAATAGTTTAATGAAATTTGTTTTCAGTATTTCAATACTACTTTATAGTGGGGTAAATTTTGCACAATCCGAAATAGAGATTAAAAGTAAGATTTCAGATTTTATGACGTATCTCCCAATCGAAAGTGCAAGTATTTATATTAAAAACACCACTATAGGTACTATAAGTAATACCGATGGAAAATTTGTTTTAATTGTTCCTGGAAAATATGCAAACGATACTTTGGTAATTTCTTCAATAGGTTACAAAAGTGTGAAAACACTGGTTAGTGAGTTTGATAATACAATGGATGTTTTTCTGGAAGAAGATGTAGCTTCTTTAGATGAAATAATCCTTATTGCAAATCCACGCCCAACAACAGGTAACGATATTGTGCTGCGTGCAATGGAAAAATTAGAAGACAATTTACCAGCTAATCCCTTTTTGCAAAAAGGCTTTGTTCGTCATAAAGAACGGAATAAAAAACAGTACAAATGGCTTATTGAAAGCGCAATTACACTCTATGATTCCAGTTATGCTTCTGGAGCTGAAGATAATCTAAAAATCAACGTAGATGAACTCAGAAAAAGTTACGATTTAAGAGAGGTAGATAGTGTGTTTGCCTATTATTCCTATTTAAAATACAATACTAAAAATTTCAATATTAAATCTAAGAATATTCTTAGAGATACGATAAAAACCTCTTCTTTAGTAAAAGCAATTCGATGGAATGATAAGCGGATTAATGGTTTAGAACATCTTTTTAAGGGACGTTTAAATTTACTCCGAAATTCAAATATTGAACAGGCCTTGTTTGGCGATAGAATATTGGACAAACATCAATTTACTTTAGATACGGTTTTGGTTGACGATGGAAGAAAACTTTATAAAATTCGAATTTCAAAAAGCAAAGATTTTGTGGGTTTAAATACCAAGAATATATATAATGAAGGTTATGAAGCCAATGGTTGGTTGTATATTTATTGGGATAATTACGCATTTAAGAAAATCGAATATGAGCTGGTAGCTGCTTCAGATGCGCAAAAAAGAAGAAGTAAATCATTATTCAATTCTAAAATAAATCACAAACTTATTATTACGTATATGGAGTATAATGGAAAGATGTATCCCAATTACGTTTATTACGAAACGCCTAAGCTGGTAAAAATTGGTGATCGTTCTTCAGATAGAAAGACAACAGAAAAATCTTTAAATTCTGAAAAAGAAGAACAATATTACTATACCACTCAAGAAATATTATTTACTGAAATCATCGATGAACCAGATCTTATAGAAGAAGCTTTGCAAAAACCTTGGTCGGATGATATATTTTCGTCAAGACCTTATAATAAAGATTTTTGGAAAAATTACAACGTCTTATTAGAAAGTGAAGAGGAAGACCAGCTCATTCAAGATTTAACAAAAAGAGCCACCTTATTTAAACAGTAAAAATAATTTAAAATTCTTAATTTAAAATTCAAATTTATTTATATATTTGCCATCCCAAAAGAGAGGAGGTTAAGAGACTATGTTAATAATACCAATTAAAGAAGGAGAAAATATCGATAGAGCACTGAAACGTTTTAAACGCAAGTTTGACCGTACAGGAACTAAGAATCAGTTACGTGAAAGAAAACAGTTCACCAAGCCTTCAGTTAAAAGAAGAAAGCAGATTCAGAAAGCTCAATACATTCAGAACTTAAGAGATCAGGAAGAAGTTTAATAAAATCTTGATTGATTATAGAATATAATTCCGTTGAAANTAGTAATTTTACTTTTCAACGGAATTTTTTTATGCCCTTTACTTCCTTTATAGATTACCTCGAACTTGAAAGAAACTATTCTTCTCACACTGTCACGGCTTATAAGAAAGATTTAGAAAGTTTTTTTGAATTTGCTTCCGATGAATTTAGTTATTCTGAAATTACTTCGGTTAATTATTCTATCATCAGAAGTTGGATTGTGAAATTGGTAGATTCGGGTATTTCAAACAAAAGTATCAATCGTAAAATATCYTCCTTACGAACCTATTATAAGTTTCTTTTAAAAATTGAAGAAATTGAAGTAAGYCCTTTGGCAAAACAYAAAGTTTTAAAAACTTCAAAAAAGCTACAGGTTCCATTTTCAGAAAAAGAAATATTAGATGTTTTAGCCTTATTAGAAAATATAGAGGGTTTTAAAGGGATTCGTGATAAGTTAATTGTAGAGTTGTTTTATACTACAGGAATGCGAAGGGGAGAGTTAGTCAATTTAAAACTAAATGATGTRTCGATTTCAAATAAAACAATTAAGGTATTGGGAAAAAGAAATAAGGAACGATTAATACCTTTATTACCTTCTGTTTTAAATACWATTWGTGCTTATTTAGATTATCGAAAAAACTTAGAGTTAATTAAAGACAAAGAATTTCTATTTTTAACTAATAAAGGAGTAAAAATTTATGTGACTTTATTGTATCGAGTAATCAACTCTTATTTTGGACTTGCTTCAGAAAAAGTAAAGAAAAGTCCACATATATTACGGCATTCTTTTGCGACCCATTTATTAAATGAAGGAGCAGATATAAAAGCTGTAAAAGAGTTGTTGGGGCATTCTAGTTTAGCGTCCACCCAAATTTACGCAAATAATAGTATTGCAAAACTTAAACAAGTGTACAAAGAATCGCACCCTAGGAATTCAAAATAATTTTTTTCAATGATAAAAGTGTTGGTAAATGCTTTAAAATTAAGACCTAAAAATAGAATAAAAATAAAGATAGGATATTATTGAAAATATTTCCTAAAAAAGTTTTTTAGAAGTAAATAATTTATTTACATTTGCAGTCCGTTAGAAATAGCGGGCTTTTTTATGTTAAAAAGCAGGCCGAAAGCCGATGTAGCTCAGCTGGCTAGAGCAGCTGATTTGTAATCAGCAGGTCGTGGGTTCGAGTCCCTCCATCGGCTCAATTGAAATGGTAATATTGAATGTAATTTACAATGTAAATTTAGTTCAAAAGTTCTTTAAAATAGATATTTATTTACGGGGAGATACTCAAGCGGCCAACGAGGGCAGACTGTAAATCTGCTGACTACGTCTTCGCAGGTTCGAATCCTGCTCTCCCCACATAGTTTAATATGTGAGGAAGCCTAAAATAATATCTAAGTACTGAAATGTTTTTCTGATGTAAAAATCAGATATAAAGCGGGAGTAGCTCAGTTGGTAGAGCGTCAGCCTTCCAAGCTGAATGTCGCCAGTTCGAACCTGGTCTCCCGCTCTAAAAAAAACATAACAACGTTGTTCTTTGTAGGGACGATGTTTTTGTGTTTAGGGTAAAGTGTAGTGATTTATTATAATAAATCACTACACTTATTACTCTAAGTTTTCCTGCGAAGGCAGATTTTTCTTTATATAAGGTAAGGAAAATAATAACACTTTACGCCGGTGTAGCTCAGGGGTAGAGCGTTTCCTTGGTAA
>NVUT01000015.1 GCA_002733185.1 Flavobacterium sp.
TTTAAAAAGCGGCGTTATTTCTGTATTATTTTTTATATAATAAGTGGATTTATATTTTTGTCTTTAATCCCTTCAATAGAGGGAACATTTGAACCTAAAATAATCCTCGGAATTTTTATTCTAGCCTGGACAAATGATACTTTTGCATATTTAGTTGGAAAACAATTTGGAAAAAGAAAATTAATGGAAAAAATTTCACCTAAAAAAACAATAGAAGGTTTTTTTGGAGGGATGGTTGGTGCTTTAATTGCAAGTTTTTTATTTTTTAATTATTCTTCTTTATACTCACTAATTATTTGGTTAATTTTAGCGATATTAGTTTCGGTGTTAGGAACCACTGGCGACTTAATTCAATCTAAATTTAAACGCCTTGCAGGAGTTAAAGACAGCGGGAAAATTATGCCTGGACACGGTGGAGTTTACGATAGATTGGATAGTATTATTTTTGCAAGCCCATTTATTTATTTATTTTTAATAATTGTAAAATATGTTTCATAAAGAAGGATTTAAAATAATAACAGTTACTTTTTTAATCTTTGCTATTTTAAGCCTTAGCACAAAGTATTTAGTTGAAAACAACTGGGTTGAAAAGGGAATTTTAATAATTTTATTTATATTTCTATTTCTTATTCTTCAATTTTTTAGAAATCCTAAACGTAATTTTAAACTAAACAACAAGGAAATTTTATCACCTGTTGATGGAAAAGTAGTAGTAATTGAAGAAGTTTTTGAAAAGGAATATTTTAAAGACAAAAGATTGCAAGTTTCTGTTTTTATGTCACCTTTAAATGTTCATATAACGAGATATCCTATTGGCGGAAATGTTGTTTTTAGTAAATACCATCCAGGAAAATTTCTAGTTGCTTGGCATCCAAAATCTTCAGAAGAAAACGAACGCACTACTGTTGTTGTTAAATCTACAGAATTTGGAGAAGTTTTGCATCGACAAATTGCAGGAGCTGTTGCTAGACGAATTGTAAATTATGCAGAGGAAGGTCAAGATGTAGTACAAGCATCAGATAGTGGTTTTATAAAATTTGGGTCACGTGTAGATATTTTTTTACCTTTAGAGACTAAAATAAATGTCTCCTTGAATCAGAAAGTACAAGGAGGAATAACAGTATTAGCAGAAAAATGAATTCTGAAGAACTCGAAATCGCTTTTAGAATAGCAGTAGATAGTGTAAATGACCATAAGGATCCTTTTCCAGCTGATCTACTTTTGCGTTTATATTCATTTTACAAAGTTGCAACCAGAGATCAAGAAACTCCGAGTAGCAGAACTCCATTAATAAATGCCTTTAAAACAAATGCACTTTTTCAAGCTCAGGGATTAACACAAGATGAAGCAAAAGAGCAATATATTGAATCTGCAAAAAATTATTTTTTATATAGAAAATAGAATCTTATGATTGTTCATCATTTAGAAGAAACCCCTTCCATTTTAAATAAATTTATTGCTGAAATAAGAGATCAAAACATTCAAAAAGATTCGTTGCGTTTCAGAAGAAATATCGAACGTATTGGTGAAGTTTTAGGTTATGAATTAAGCAAACACTTAGATTATCAAGCTTCTGAAATCACAACTCCTTTAGGAATAAAAACAATTAGTTTACCACAAAATAAAATTGTTTTATGCTCTATTTTAAGAGCTGGACTTCCATTACATCAAGGGCTTTTAAATTATTTTGACGATGCCGAGAATGCGTTTATTTCTGCCTATCGTCATCATCCAAATAACGATGCTGAATTTGAAATTGTAGTCGAATATTTTGCAGCACCTTCTTTAGAAAACAAAACATTGATTTTAGCAGATCCAATGTTGGCTACAGGAAAATCTTTGGTTGAAGTTTACGAAGCTATTAAAAAACAACGAACGGTTACTGAAATACATTTAGTGGCAGTTTTAGGTGCAACCGAAGGAATCGATTACATCAAAAATCATTTCCCTGAAAACACACATCTTTGGATTGCTGCTATTGATGATGAACTAAACGAAAAAGGCTATATTATTCCTGGATTAGGTGACGCTGGAGATTTAGCTTTTGGGGAGAAATTATGATTATTTTATTTACTCACTAAAACGCTAAGGCACAAAGTTATATTTTTCCTTTCTTTCTTCTCTTCTCTTTCTTTTCTGAAATCTAAAGCAAACCTTTCAAACTACTTTTTAAAGTTTCAATTTTAGCTAATGCATCAGCTTCCTTTTGCCGTTCCATCGTAATTACTTTCTCTGGTGCATTGTTTACAAAACGTTCATTTTTAAGTTTACCTTGTACGCTTTTTAAGAACCCTTCTGTGTATTTTAATTCTTCTTTAATTTTTGCTATTTCTTCTTCTACGTTTATCGTACCACTCATCGGTATAAAGTATTCGTTCGATTTAACACGATAAGTCAAAGCACCCTCCATTTTTTCTGAAATATAATCCAAGTTTTCCACATTTCCCATTTTTTCAATTACGGTATCAAATGAAGTGGAAGCGTTTATATTATTAATCACCGATAAATTGATGGTTTCTTTAAACGAAATATTTTTTTCTTTTCTAATGGTTCTTATTCCTGAAATTACTTCGGAAGCAATTTCAAAGTCTTTTAAGATTCCTGAATTTATGTGTTTAACAGAAGGATAAGAGGAAACAATCAAGGCTTCTTCAGTAGTTCTATCTGCAATTTGATGCCAAATTTCTTCCGTAATAAATGGCATAAATGGATGCAATACTTTTAAGTTATTTTCAAACGCTTTAATAATTGCATCAAACGTTTTTCGGTCGATAGGTTGCTGATATCCTGGTTTTATCATTTCTAATAACCATGAACAGAAATCATCCCAAATTAATTTATAAATGGTCATTAAGGAATCTGAAAGTCGATATTTTATAAAATGATCTTCCATTTCAGCAAATGCAGTTTGAAATTTAGAATCGTACCATTCCAAAGCAATTTTACTTGATTCTGGTTGCGGTATTTCATCATTTACTTCCCAGCCACTCACTAATTTATAGGCGTTAATTAGTTTGTTTTTAAAGGCTTTTCCTTGTTGTAATTTGGTTTCGTCAAACAATAAATCGTTTCCTGCACCAGAGCTTAACAACATCATTCCTGATCTTACAGCATCGGCGCTATAATCTTTAATTAATTTTAAAGCATCAGGTGAGTTTCCTAATTGCTTCGACATTTTTCTACCTTGATTATCACGGACAATTCCGGTGAAATACACATTATTAAAAGGTTTCTCGTTTCTGAATTCATATCCTGCAAAAATCATACGAGCCACCCAAAAGAAAATAATATCGGGTCCCGTTACCAGATCATTGGTCGGATAGTAATAGTTGATTTCTTTATTATCTGGATTTCTAATTCCGTCAAAAACTGAGATAGGCCATAACCAAGCAGAGAACCATGTATCTACAACATCGTTTTCCTGTCTTAAATCTTCAGTCTTCAGTGTTGGGTCTTCAACTTTTTCTTGAGCTAAAACTAATGCCTCTTCAATACTTTCTGCAACTACAAAATCCTCTTTTCCATCTCCATAGAAATAAGCCGGAATTTGTTGTCCCCATCTCAATTGGCGAGAGATATTCCAATCTCTAATGTTTTCTAACCAATGACGATATGTATTTTCAATTTTCTTTGGATATAATTTAATATCCTGAGTTTCTAAAACAGCTTTTAAAGCAGGCTTCACCATATCCTCCATTTTCAAAAACCATTGGTCTGAAAGTCTTGGTTCGATTACAGCTTTAGTACGTTCTGAAGTTCCTACTTTATTTAAGTGATTTTCAGTCTTCTGAAGGCATCCTAATTTTTGTAATTCAGCTGAAATCTCCTCTCTAACCACAAAACGATCTTTACCTTGATAATGCATTCCGAAGCTATTTAGAGTAGCATCTTCATTAAAAATATCGATTACATCTAAATTATGCTTATCACCTAGAGCCTTATCATTAATGTCGTGAGCGGGAGTTACTTTTAAACATCCCGTTCCAAATTCTATATCTACATAATCATCTTCAATTATTGGAATCACACGATTACAAATAGGAACAATTGCTTTCTTTCCTTTTAAATGTGTGAAACGCTCATCATTAGGATTGATACAAATTGCGGTATCTCCCAAAATGGTTTCAGGACGAGTAGTGGCGATGGTTAGCGTTTCATTAGACCCTTCAATTTTATAATTGATGTAGTATAACTTTCCGTTTTGTTCTACATATTCTACTTCTTCATCAGACAGTGTTGTTTTTGCTTCAGGATCCCAATTCACCATTCGGTAGCCTCTGTAAATTAAGCCTTTGTTGTATAAATCAACAAAAGTTTTAATTACAGATTCACTCATTTCATCATCCAATGTAAATTTGGTACGATCCCAATCACAAGAACATCCTAATTTTTTCAATTGCTCTAAAATTACGCCACCATATTGATGTGTCCAATCCCAAGCATGTTTTAAAAATTCTTCTCTGGTAAGGTCATTTTTATCGATTCCTTGTTCCTTTAGTTTAGCAACTACTTTTGCTTCAGTAGCAATAGATGCATGGTCGGTACCTGGAACCCAACAAGCATTTTTGCCTTGTAAACGTGCTCTACGAATCAAAACATCTTGAATCGTATTATTAAGCATATGACCCATATGTAAAATTCCTGTCACATTTGGTGGCGGAATTACAATGGTATAAGGCTCTCTTTCATCAACTTCAGAATGAAAATAATTGTTCTTCATCCAGTAGTCATACCACTTCTCTTCTACATTTTGAATACTATCTGTTGCTTCTAAAGCCATTTTGGTCTAATTTTTGAATAATAGTTTGCAAAAGTAGGTATAACTACAAGATTATAAAAGTGAATAAATTATTTTGCGAATGTTTTAAACTTAATTACATTAGCAACAATTAAAACCTATATGTTATGAAAAAAATACTAGTAATTGCTTTATTAGCAATCGTATCATTTGCAACCCAAGCAAATGCACAAGCAAAAATTGAATTTAAATCAGAAACCGTAGATTATGGTGAAATTCCAAAAGGTAGTGATGGCGTTAGAATCTTTGAATTTACAAACACTGGAAATGAACCATTAATTATTTCTGAAGTAAAATCTACTTGTGGTTGCACGGTACCTTCAAAACCAAAAGGACCAATCGCTCCAGGTGCTTCAGATATTATAAAGGTAAAATACGATACCAATCGTGTGGGACCTATTAGAAAAACAATAACGGTATATTCTAATGCAGAAAAGCCTATTGTTTCATTAAAAATAAAAGGTAAAATTTTAAATAATGATAGTAAAAGTGTACTAGAAAAAAAGAGTTAAAAATATCATTACACTTATTTAATAAGCTAGTAACAATTTATGTTGCTGGCTTTTTTATTTATAAAACTTTCAATAAATTAAACTTATTAGTGAATAAAATTCCATTACGATTTACTTTTAAAGTTATTCTTTTTCCTGCTTTTGACGCAAAAAGTCCAATGATTTCAGATAAGTGATATTTATGAATTGCCTTACCATTAATAGTTTTTATTTCATCATCAGCTTTAAATCCAGCTAATTCTGCAGGAGATCCCTTTCTAATTTCTGAAATCACAAACCTTGGAGCTAAATAAAAATTGTAGATAGTACTTAGTCTTATAGTAATTGCGCCCTCATTCTCCGAATTATTTAAAGGAGTTCCTTGCTTTTCTTTTATTAATATCACTCCGTCATGTTTGATAGAAATACCACTCATATTATAATGAAATGGTTTTTTATAGTGACTGTTTTTCTTCAGGTATAATTTTTTAGAGGAATAATCTATAATTACGGTAAACCGTATTAACAACTCACCTCCTAGGCTACCATCTCTTTCTTTATAGAATTTAATATTTTCAATAGCTTTTTTATCTGGATACGCTACTTTTACTTCTTCTAGTTTAAAATTTCCAATTRAAAGATTTGATAATTTTGATCTTTTACCATAAACAACTCCACTTAAGCCTTGACCTAAAAAATCATCAAAATATTTTTTTGTTGGATTAATTTCAAATACTTCTTCATTAAAAAGCCAAATAGCATCACTTGARCCTGAGTCTATTAATAATGTTTTATTTTCAATTGTATTTTCTTCGGAAACATCAACCTTTAAAAATGGTTTATAGTTTTCAATAATTAAATCAAACTCTTCAAATTTATCTAATTTGGACAATAAATAATCTAAATTATAAAAGATAATTTTTTTAGATAAATACTTTGTTTTTACTTTAAAACTATTAAAAAACTCATATCCAATTATTCCATGAATTGGTATCCCCATTCTTGCAGATAAATCTAAATCATCATCATAAATCACAAAAATTGAATGGTTTACATCAATAGCTTTCCCAATTTTAATGGTGTTATTATTACTTTTTAATGCAGTGATGGGTTTTTCGTTTCCAATCCCTCTTAGTTTAATAGATTTAGCATTTATTAATAGTAACGAATCTGCTTCAATCATACTAAACATAATTGTAGAGCTTACCCCTGTATCTAATAAAAAATTTAATTTATTCCCATTAACTTCAACAGGAATTACTACTAAATTATTTATTAATTGAAACGAAATCTTATCCTTTTTAACTCCATTAGGCAAAGAAAATCCCTTTTGAGCATTTCCTTTAAAGAATACTAAAAAGAAAAACACAACAATAAAAGAATGATGAAATATTTTGAATGATGTTTTAATAGTGTTAAGATAAATAAATTAAGTAAAAGAGCGATCATTAAGGAGAAAATTTAAGAAATATTTTGCAACTTTGTATCTTAAATTATTAATTATGCCTTCAATATCTTCAAAAGGGAAAAACATGCCAGAATCGCCAATTAGAAAATTGGTGCCATTTTCTGAAAAAGCAATAAAACAAGGAAAAAAAATCTATCATTTAAACATCGGACAACCCGATATTAAATCGCCACAAATAGCTTTAGATGCTGTTAAGAATAATGATATAAAAGTATTAGCTTATTCTCGTTCTGAAGGATCTGAAGAATACCGTGAGAAAATCTCTGCTTACTATAAAAAGAATGATATTCCTGTTGAAGCAAACGAAATTATTGTTACAACTGGAGGAAGTGAAGCACTACTTTTTGCAATGGGAACTATTGCCGATCAAGGTGATGAAATCATTATACCAGAACCATTTTATGCAAACTATACCGGGTTTGCAACTGCATCTGGAATAACTATTGTTCCAGTAATTTCAAAAATTGAAGATAATTTTGCCTTACCTCCGATTTCGGAATTTGAAAAATTAATCACTTCAAAAACCAAAGCAATAATTATTTGTAACCCTGGAAATCCTACGGGCTATTTATATTCAAAAGAAGAAATACAAAAGTTAGCTTCCATCGTTTTAAAACATAATTTATTTTTAGTTGCCGATGAGGTTTATCGCGAGTTCACCTATGATGGAGCTGAACATTATTCAATATTACAAGAAGATAGTTTGTTTGAAAATGGAATTATAATCGATTCGGTTTCAAAAAGATACAGTATGTGTGGCGCTAGAATTGGTTGTTTGGTTTCCAAAAACAAAGAAGTAATTGCGACGGCTTTAAAATTTGCTCAAGCGAGATTAAGCCCTCCAACATACGCTCAAATCGCAAGCGAAGCAGCACTAGAAACACCACAAAGTTATTTTGACGAAGTAATTGTAGAATACAAAGATCGTCGAGATACATTGGTGCAGCATTTACAAACCATTTCTGGCGTAAAAGTTGGAGTTCCAAAAGGAGCTTTTTATTGTATTGTTGAACTTCCTGTTAAAAACAGTGATAACTTTGCACAATGGCTTTTAGAAGAATTCGATTTGAACGGAGAAACTATTATGGTTGCTCCTGCCGCTGGATTTTATTCAACAAAAGGAGTTGGTTTAAACCAAATACGAATTGCTTATGTTCTTAAAAAAGAAGATTTAATAAAAGCGGTTGAAATTTTAAGACAAGCACTTCAACAATACCAAGATTAATGCAAATTGAAGAACATAAATCTTTAAAAAACTACAACACTTTTAGAATTGATTGTAAGGCTCGTTATTTTGTTTCTGTTGCAACAATAACAGAGCTTTCTAACGTTTTAAATGCTAAAGTTTGTCCTAATCTATTAGTGCTTGGAGGTGGTAGTAATTTATTGCTTACCAAAAATATAGATGCGCTGGTTCTGCATATTAATTTTAAAGGAATTGAAATTGTTTCAGAAGATGAAAATTTTGTTTATTTAAAAGTGATGGCTGGCGAAAATTGGCATCAATTTGTTCAGTATTGTATTAAAAATAACTATGGTGGTATTGAGAATCTGTCCTTAATTCCTGGAAACGTTGGTACTGCTCCCATACAGAATATTGGTGCCTATGGAGTTGAATTAAAAGATGTTTTTGAAAGTTGTAATACATTGTCAATAAAAAATTTATCCCCTACTAATTTTAATATAAAGGATTGTGATTTTGCATATCGAAATTCTATATTTAAAAATAAAGCAAAAGGAAAATACATTATAACCGATGTTACCTTTAAACTTACTAAAAAAAATCATAATTTAAAAATTGGATATGGTGCAATTCAAGATAAATTAGCAGAAAACAATGTTAAAAAACCAAGTTTAAAAAGCATCTCAGAAGCTGTTATTGAAATACGAAAATCTAAACTCCCCGACCCTTCTATATTAGGAAATAGCGGTTCGTTTTTTAAAAACCCAATTATCGATTTAAATACTTTTAATATATTTACAGAAAAAAATCCTGATGCTCCCTATTATAAAATTTCTGAAACCGAATATAAAATCCCAGCGGGTTGGTTAATTGAAAAAGCAGGGTTTAAAGGCAAACGATTTGGTGACGCAGGGGTTCATAAAAAACAAGCGTTGGTTTTAGTAAACTACGGAAATGCAACTGGACAAGAAATTATCGCATTAGCTAATAAAATTCAAAAAGAAGTAAATCATCTTTTTAAAATTAAAATTACACCCGAAGTTAACATCATTTAATCAAAAACAATCATTGCATCTATTATATGAAGCACTCCATTGGTGGCTGTAATATCACCTTTTTCTATCGTCGCTTTATTCCCGTTTTCATCTTTAATGATAATAGATTTCCCTTTTTTAGAGGCTATTAATGTAGATCCTGATAATGATTTCATTGTTAGTTTTCCGCCATTATTTTTAATTTCAGTTTTTAAATCATCCATTGTATAGCTTCCTTCAACTATAAGAGAGTTTATAAAAATTATTAAACTATCCTTATTTTTTGTATTGAATAACCGTTTTTTATTTTCTTTATCTAAACTATTAAACACATTATTAGAAGGTGCAAATACAGTAAATGGTCCATCTTGATCTGAAAGTATTTTGGTTAATCCGGCAGAAACAATAGCACTCACAAAACTTTTAGATTCAGGAGTTTTCATAGATTTATTTAGTAAACTACCGATTACCTTTTTTTCTTGTTCTGTTAAAACTTTCGGTTCTTTTTTTATTATTGCTTCTGTTTTTTTAATTTCTTTAATAACTGATTCTCCATTTGATTTATCAGAATCGTTTTTACACGATATGAATATAAAAACAAAACATAAAATGTAAAGAAAAGAGTAAATAGGTTTCATAAAATAGTGTTATAATTCTTGCTAAAAATACTAAATTTGATACTATAAAAACAAGAAAGATTGTATTTTTGCAATTAAATATTTGTTATGGGAATCTTTATTATAACTATCGGATTATTACTTTTTGCTTTTGCGGGCATTGCCATAAAAATTTGGGCTAAAAAAGATGGAGAATTTGGTGGTACTTGTGCTAGTCAAAGTCCATTTTTAAATAAAGAAGGTGCTACTTGTGGCTACTGTGGAAAAACTCCTGACCAGTTTGACACATGTAGTAATGAAGAAGATAAATAAAAATGTGTCTTATGGTATTGCTTTACATTTTTGCTTTTGTAGTACTTATTAATTGTTTTTATTTTTTATTGTTCTCAAAATTTTCTTTTGCTTCCCCTTCTGAAAATAAAAACGCGGAAATCTACCCAGTTTCATTAATAGTTTGCGCTAAAAACGAATCGGAAAACTTAAAAAAAAACATTCCTTTTTGGCTTGAACAAGAATACTCCAACTTTGAAATTATTTTAATTAATGATGCGTCTTATGATGATTCATTAGAAGTTATGGAATCTTTCGCCGAAAAAAACACAAACATCAAAATTGTAGATGTAGAAAATAATGAAGCTTTTTGGGGTTCAAAAAAATACGCCCTTACTTTAGGGATTAAAAAAGCAAGCCATCAACGTTTAATTTTTACTGATGCCGATTGCAAACCTGCTTCAAAAAAATGGCTACAAGAAATGGTAAATTGTTTTTCAAAAGAGAAGCAAATAGTTTTAGGTTTTGGAACTTATAAAAAACGCTCAGGGCTTTTAAATAAACTAATTCGCTTTGAAACTTTTATGACTGCCGTTCAGTATTTTTCGTATGCAAAAAATGGGATGCCTTATATGGGAGTGGGCAGAAATTTAGCCTATACAAACAACGTTTTTTTTGACAACAACGGTTTTATGTCGCATATGGATATTAAATCTGGCGATGATGATTTATTTATAAATGAGGTTGCAAACAACGTAAATACAACCATTTGTTTTTCAAAAGAATCTTTTACAATATCAGAGCCAAAAAAAACCTGGAAAGAATGGATACACCAAAAAAGAAGACATATTAGTACCGCAAAACATTACAAACAAAAACATAAATTTTTACTAGGACTGTACTATGTTTCTAGTCTTTTATTCTGGCTATTAGCAATTGTAACTTTGGTTTTTTTAGATTGGAAAATACCATTGGCAATCATTATCTTCCGTATTATTTTTCAGTTTATTATTTTAAGAAAAGCAACAATTAAATTAGAACTTAAAGACCTACTTATTTGGCTTCCAATTTTAGAATTATTTTTGATATTGTTTCAATTTAGTATCTTTATTTCCAATAGTCCAACAAAAACTACTTCGTGGAAATAACCAAAAAAGAAATAACCCTTCAAATTAAAAATGCAAAAGAAGGCTCACAAACTGCATTTAATATACTACTAGATTTTTACTGGAGTGATGTTTATCGTTTTCAATTAAAGCGAATTAAAAACGAATATGAAGCCGAAGACATTACTATTGAAACGTTCTCAAAGGCATTCGATAAAATTAAAATTTTCAATGACGATTACGAATTTGGAACTTGGCTAATTACCATCTCAAAAAATATACAAATTGATAAAAGCAGAAAAAAAAATGCTTCTATTCATTCACAGTCTTCTGATGCTTCTGATGAGCAAGTAAAAAGAATTCCAGATGACGCACCAACTCCTGAAGATAAGTTAATTACCAAGCAAAACCTTGCCGAATTATTGCATTTTATCAAGCAATTAAAACCTCATTATCAAGATGTAATTAATCTTCGTTATTTTCAAGAAATGAGCTATTTAGAAATTTCAAAAGAACTTAAAGAACCCTTAAACAACGTAAAAATTAGGCTGCTAAGGGCTCGAAAATTATTGGCAGAAATTATAACACAAAACCATCGCGATTGATTTAATAAATCAATCATTCTTTATATGGAATCTTTGTATCTTTGACCTCAATTATGAGCATAGAAACTACTACAAAAAAACAATATACACCTAAACCAAAATGGCTTCGGGTAAAGCTTCCTACTGGAAAAAAATATACCGATTTAAGAAACCTGGTAGATAAATACCAACTCAACACCATTTGCACATCGGGCAGTTGTCCAAATATGGGAGAATGTTGGACAGAAGGTACGGCAACTTTCATGATTTTAGGAAATATTTGCACCCGTTCTTGTGGTTTTTGTGGCGTAAAAACAGGTAGACCAGAAACGGTAGATTGGGCTGAACCTGAAAAGGTAGCACGATCTATAAAACTCATGAAAATTAAACATGCCGTAATCACATCGGTAGATCGTGACGATTTAAAAGATATGGGTTCTATACTTTGGGCGGAAACAATAAAGTCGATTAGACGAATGAATCCAGACATAACAATGGAAACTTTAATTCCAGATTTTCAAGGAAACACGACCAATATAGATCGAATTTTAGCGGTGAAACCTGAAATTATTTCTCATAATATGGAAACAGTAAAAAGACTGTCAAGAGAAGTAAGAATTCAAGCAAAATACGAACGAAGCTTAGAGGTTTTAAACTATCTGAAACAACAAGGTGCTCCTCGAACCAAAAGTGGTATTATGCTTGGTTTGGGAGAAACTGAAGACGAAGTATTGCAAACCATGAAAGATTTACGAAATGTTGGATTGAATATTATTACTATTGGTCAATATTTACAGCCTTCAAAAAAACATTTATCCGTAAAGGAATTTATTACTCCAGAACAATTTAAAAAATACGAAACCATTGGATTGGAAATGGGCTTCCGCCACGTAGAAAGCGGCGCATTAGTCCGTTCCTCTTACAAAGCTCAAAAACATCTTACCTAGTTTTTGATTATGAAACGAGCGTGTTAAAAAGTTTATCACCCAAGGGAATGACTAATAGCGAACAGCATGTGACCGATTCAACAAATAGTATAGACACATGAAAAATAATATTCAAATAGGTATCAATGGTTTTGGAAGGATAGGAAGAACTCTTTTTAGACTCCTACGAAATCATCCTTCTATAAAAGTGGTAGCTATCAATGACCTTTCGGATGCCAAAACAATGAGTCATTTATTAAAATATGATAGTATTCATGGTGTTTTAAAAGAAGAAATTAGTTGCTCTGAAAACAAAATAATTGTTTCTGGAGAAGAAATAACATTCACTTCAGAAAAAAATATAGAACAATTAAAATGGGGGAAACTCGATTTTGTAATTGAATGTTCTGGGAAGTTTAAAACAAAAATTCAATTAGAAAACCACTTAAAAAATGGTGCTAAAAAAGTAATTTTATCGGTTCCTCCAGCCGATGATTCTATAAAAATGGTAGTATTTGGCGTAAATGATTCTATAATATCTTTGGAAGACACTATTATTTCAAATGCTTCTTGTACTACAAATAATGCTGCACCAATGCTTAAAGTCATCAACAATCTTTGCGGAATTGAACAAGCCTACATAACGACAATACATTCCTATACAACCGACCAAAGTTTACACGATCAACCCCATCGTGATTTACGGAGAGCAAGGGCTGCAAGTCAATCAATAATCCCTACAACAACGGGAGCTGCCAAGGCATTGACTAAAATATTTCCTGACTTGGAAAATGTAATTGGAGGTTGTGGTATTAGAGTACCTGTACTCAATGGTTCACTTACCGATATTACCATAAATGCAAAAAGAGAAGTAAGTATTTCTGAAATAAATAAAGCCTTCAAAAAAGCGTCAGAAAACCAATTTAAAAACATACTTCAATACACCGAAGACCCAATAGTTTCGGTTGATATTAACGGAAACACTAACTCCTGTGTTTTTGATGCAGGAATGACTTCTGCCATCGGTAAAATGATAAAAATTATTGGGTGGTATGATAATGAAGTTGGATATTCGTCAAGAATTATAGATTTAATTCAACTAATAGCTAAGAAATAAGTATATTTAGCCTTTAAGAATGACTTCTTTTTTAAATAAAAATATCACATTATCTGTCTTTTTTGTATGGTTCTTTTTTTTGCTTCAAATTCAAGCACAAGAGAATATACAAGATACATTGTCGTTAGTAAAATCCCATCAAAAAGGAGCAAATAAAGCCATTCTTTCTCAAGATTTTTCAAAAGCAATTAACTACCTAAATAAGGCTTGCGATCTTGTAACACCAACAAAAGACATTCTTTTAAAAGCAAGTGTGAACATTAGTTTTGCGAAATTTCATTATAACTTGCATAATTACAATAAGGCAGCTTCCTTAATTATTAAAGCCATCGCTCAATTAAAAGATACAGACGATAAACTTCAACAAGCCAATGCAGCACTTTTATATGGTCAAATATTAACACAACTTGAAAAATTTGAAAATGCTGAAAAACACTTAAAAATTGCTGATTCTTATTTCACTGAATTAAAAGATGATATAAATCAAGCTTTAACTTTAGTAGCAATTGGAAAATTAGAATTAAAAAAAGGAAATCCTAAAGTAGCAATCAACTATTTTGAAGCAGGTTTACCAATTTTAATCTCAAATAATTTAAAGCATAATGAAGTAGAAGTTTATATTTTTGAAACAGAGGCATTACTCCAATTACAAGATACAGAAAATAATAAAAACTTATTTCAAGCAAAAGCAATTTTAATAAAAGCAATTGCAATAATTGAAACCAATAAGTTCAACAAATTAAAAATAGATAGTTTTCGAATTTCATCTTTAATTGCAATTAGAGAAAACAATCCTAACCTAGCATCAAGATTTATAATTTCTTATACTTATAAGAAAGATTCGATGTACAGTTCCTACCTCAACATCATATCTTCCAATATAGAACGAGATACAAATATTGGTGATTTAAATGAAATTATCGCGTTGCAACAAAATGATTTAGACAAAAAACAGAAGTCTATTAATTTTGGTAAAATGACAACAGGCTTGAGTATTGCTTTGATAATCATACTCTCATTACTTGCACTTTCGTTATTTAAAAACAATAATTTACGAGCAAAAGCAAACGATCTATTAAAAGATAAAAATATAGAGTTAACACTTGCAAAAGAAAAAGCTGAAAGAGCATCGTTAGCAAAAGCTCAATTTTTATCAACCATTACACACGAGCTAAGAACACCGCTTTATGCCGTAACAGGACTTACGCATTTGTTATTAGAAGAAGACCCTAAACCCAATCAAAAAGAACATCTTAATTCATTGAAATTCTCTGGTGAATATCTGCTATCTCTAATAAATAATATTTTAGATTTAAATAAATTAGAAGCCAATAAAGTTGAAATTGAAAAAACTACTTTTAGCTTTAAAAAGAGAATTAACGATGTACTAATTGCTTTAAAGAAAACTGCCGAAGATCGTAAAAATACATTAACATTCGAGTACGACGAAAGTATTCCAGAGAAGCTAATTGGTGACCCTTTAAAATTATCGCAAGTATTAATTAATTTAATTGGAAACTCAGTTAAATTTACACAGAATGGAGACGTAACTATTCGTGTTCAGAAAAACAATAGCTCGAAGGACCGTGTAAATTTACGTATAGAAATTGAAGATACTGGAGTTGGAATATCTAAGAAAAAACAAAAAAGTATTTTTGAAACATTTAATCAAGGATCTCTTCAAATAAATAGGAAATTTGGTGGTTCAGGGCTAGGACTGTCTATTGTTAAAAATTTACTAGAATTAATGAATAGTAAAATCAATTTAGAAAGCACCCTAGGTCAAGGCTCTAAATTTTGGTTTGATATTTCATTTAACATTTCTGAAAGTTTGCAGGATGTGTCTAATTTAAATAATGAGACCTACAATATTGATTATAAAGCATTAGAGAATGTTTCAATTTTAGTGGTTGAAGACAATAAAATCAACCAAATGATTACCAAGAAAATTCTCGAAAAGAATAAATTTATATGTAAAGTTGCAGACAACGGAATGGATGCTATAAAAATGGTTCATGAAAACGATTTTGAAGTCATTTTAATGGATATTCATATGCCAGGAATTAGCGGTATTGAAACAACACAACGTATTAGAGAGTTCAACAAAGAACTTCCAATTATAGCATTAACGGCAGTCACAATTGATGAGAATTTAGACGAGTTTTACAAGGCTGGGTTTAACGAAATTATCCCAAAACCATTTAAACCTGAAGACTTTTTCGAGAAAATTTATCGCACTCTTGAAGCTAGTAAAACCTCTGCTAGTTAGCTATTAAACTTTTCAATTTCTTCAACAATAAAATCTTTAAAAAACCTTTCTTGTTCTTTTAATATTATTGTTTTTATTGGAAGGTAATAAATTGCAAATTTTTCTAATTTAGGCTGTAATCTTACAAAATCTTTTTCAGTAGTTAGTATGATTTCTTTCTCTTTTAAATCGTCAATTTCTGGAGTAGTAAAATGGTGATGATCAGCATATTTTTTATGATCGAATTTAAAATTATTTTCCTTTAAAAAATCAATCAATAATTTTGGGTTTGCAATTCCTGTTACCAGTGTGAATTTTTTTTCTAATAAATATTTTAACGGAAGTGTTTCCGAAATTCCAATAATATTTTCGGCATAACCAATCTTTGAAAAATATATTTTCTGATGTGGTTTCAATTTCATTTCAAACTGAATTTCTTGTAGTCTAGCATACGATACTTTTTCTGGACATTTTGTTACTACAATAACATCTGCACGTCTTGCTCCAGCTTTAGATTCTCGCAAATTTCCGGCAGGAAGCACAAAATCTTTATAAAACAAATCGCTAAAAGTGGTCAATAAAATATTTAAGGAAGCTTTTACTTTTCTGTGCTGAAATGCATCATCCAACAAAATAACATCTGCTTTTATTTTTAGTTTTTCAATTCCTTCTTGCCTATTTRCACAAACAGCTACTTTAATATTTGGAAACTTTTTTTTAAACTGAAGTGGCTCATCTCCTACTTCTTCAACGGTACTATTTGTAACAACTTCTTTAAATCCCYTWGTCTTTCTTTTATAGCCTCTGCTTAAAACAGCCACTTTATATTCTTCGCTTAAAAAMCCGATTAAAAACTCAATCATAGGCGATTTTCCTGTTCCTCCTGTMGATAAGTTTCCGACACAAATTATTGGTTTGTTGTATGTTTTGCTTCCAAACCAACCCAAATCAAAAAACAAATTACGCAAAGCAAGTAYGCTTCCRTAAATCCAAGAAAAGGGTAATAATAATTTCCGAAGAMGTTTCATAAGGCRAAAATACAACTTCCCATTAAAAGAAAAACTCAAATTTTATTTCWTGTATCTTTATTATTTGTCAAATCGRTCATAAAGTTAACCCATAATAGTCATTTCATACGTGACAATATTTATTTAGTCTTGGATGTTTCAAAAAAGGAATACATTATATTTACCCTAAATTATTTTTATGAAAATTAAAGAAGTCTTTCATCTTTTAGAGAATTTAGCGCCCCTCGCCTACTCCGAAGATTTTGATAATACAGGTTTGCTGGTTGGAAGTTACAACACAGAAGTTTCAGGAATTTTAGTTACTTTAGACACTTTAGAAGACGTTGTAGATGAAGCAATAGCAAATAATTGCAATTTAATTGTGAGTTTTCATCCCATCATTTTTTCAGGATTAAAAAAACTAACTGGAAAAAATTATGTGGAACGTGTAGTCATTAAAGCAATCCAAAATAACATTGCTATTTTCTCAATGCACACTGCTTTAGACAATTCTTGGAATGGAGTAAATGCAATGATTTGCGAAAAATTAGGATTGATTAATAGAAAGATCTTAATTCCGAAGAAAGAAACCATTAAAAAACTAACAACTTATGTTCCTACAGAAAATGCAAAAAAAGTTAGAAATGCTTTATTTGAAGCCGGAGCTGGAAACATCGGAAACTATAGTAATTGTAGTTTTAACACGGAAGGGAAAGGCAGTTTTAAAGGAGGTCAAAATTCTAAACCTGTCATCGGAAAAATTGGAGAACTACGTTTTGAAAACGAAACACAAATTAGCGTAACCTTCCATAAACATGCAGAATCATCAATACTTCATGCTATGTTTGAATCGCACCCTTATGAAGAAGTTGCTTATGAAATCAATACTTTAGAAAATACCAATCAGCATTTAGGAATGGGAATGATTGCTGAATTAGAAATACCTATTTCTGAAAAAGAATTTTTAAAATATCTGAAGATCACTATGAAAACAGACTGTATTCGTCATTCAAAATTATTAAAAAAATCTATTAAAAAAATTGCTATTTTGGGAGGTAGTGGAAGCTTTGCAATAAATGCAGCAAAACAAGCTGGAGCAGATGTATTTATTACTGCAGATTGCAAGTACCATGACTTTTTTAATGCAGAAAATGATTTGCTTTTAGCAGACATTGGTCATTATGAAAGCGAACAATACACAAAAGAGTTATTAGTTGCATTCCTTTCCAAAAAAATTAGTACTTTTGCAGTCGTTTTATCACAAACAAACACCAATCCTATTACCTATTTTTAAAATATGGCAAAAAAAACCGAAATCACTGTAGAAGAAAAATTAAGAGCATTATTTGATTTACAATTAATTGATTCTCGAATAGACAAAATCCGTGACATCCGTGGAGAATTACCTTTAGAGGTTGAAGATCTTGAAGACGAATTAGTGGGTATGAACACGCGTCTTGAAAAATTAATTGATGGAATTGAAGTTGTTGAAAATAGTATTTCAGACAAGAAAAATCAGATTGAAGAATCTAAAGTTCTTATAAAAAAATACGCTAAACAACAAGATAATGTTCGAAATAATCGCGAATACGATTCTTTAAGCAAGGAAATGGAATTCCAAGAATTAGAAATGGAATTGAATGAAAAGCATATTAAAGAATTCAAGATTCAAATAGAACAAAAGAAAATAATTCTTCAAGAAACGAAAGACCGTTTAACACAACGTCAAGATCATTTAACTCACAAACAAGGTGAATTGGATGAGATTTTAGCAGAAACTGAAAAAGAAGAAAAAGCGCTGTTAAAAAAATCTGGAGATTTCGAAAAGAAAATCGAAGAGCGTTTAATCAAAGCATATAAAAGAATTAGAACCAATGTAAAAAACGGCTTAGCAGTTGTTGCTATTGACCGTGGCGCATCTGGGGGATCATTCTTTACAATTCCTCCACAAATTCAAATGGAAATAGCTGGGCGTAAAAAAATTATTACCGATGAGCATAGTGGTCGGATTTTAGTGGATTTAGAACTTGCAACAGAGGAACAAGTAAAAATGGAAAAAATGTTTAAAAAATTATAATCATTTTTAAATACAAATAAAAAAAGCCTTCATATTTTGAAGGCTTTTTTTATTCCTAAAAAGAAAGGTATTCTTGAAAACTACGACAAAGTAAAAAATAAAAAAAATGGAACCAAAAAAATTATATCTATTACTCGTACTTATCTTTGTTGCTACTTTTGGTGGAACTTATTTCTTATTAAAAAAAGAAAGCCCCGAAATTGCAAAAAACAAAGTAACAAGAAATTTACCTGTACAAGTTGAGACTCAAAATGGGTTTAAAAAAGCTTATTTTGCAAGTGGATGTTTTTGGTGTGTAGAAGCAATTTACGAAAGTGTAAAAGGCGTAAAAGAATCAATTTCTGGTTATAGTGGAGGACACACAAAAAACCCAACATACAACGAGAGTAATACTGAAAGAACTGGTCATGCGGAAGCTGTAGAAATAATCTATGACCCAACAGTAATAAATTTCAAACAATTAGTTACTGTTTATTTTGGTTCGCAGAATGTTACACAAGTAAATGGACAAGGAAACGATAGAGGGTCACAATACCGTTCTATAATTTTTTATCAAAATGAAGAAGAAAAAAAGATAATCGAAACTAAAATCGAACAATTAAACAAACAATTAAAAGGTAAGAAAGTAGCTGCAGAAGTGATGCATTTTCAAAAGTTTTGGATAGCAGAAGAATACCATCAAAACTATGAAAAATTACATCCAAATAATTCTTATATTCAAAATGTATCTATCCCAAGATTAAAAAAGTTTCAGAAAAAGTTTCCTGAATTGTTAAATGAAGAGGCTAAACATTAATCTTTAAATTCTAACTACAACATAAGTGCAACTCAAATTAAATCATTGGGGGCTAGTCCCCAATGATTAGCCAAATGCTATAAAAAACAATAGAATAGGCAGGTGTTTTTGTATATTTAACTTTTATATTTCACCCTATTGAAATCACAATAAATCTTATGAAGATCGTACAAATAATTTTTTCTATACTACTATTTATCTCATTAGCTAACTCTAATTTATTAGCACAACATAATAATAATTTAAACAATACAACTACTTATAAAAAACAAATTGAAGATTTTAGAAAGCAAAAAGACATTGATTATATGATTCCTGAAAAAACTATGCTTACAAAGGAGTTAATGGAAGTTTTTAAAGGACTAAAATACTTTCCTATTGATTCTAAGTATAGCATACAAGGAAAACTGACTCGGCTAAAAAACTTACCAATAATTAAAATTAAAACCTCAACAGGGAAAGTTTTAGATTATGTGATTTATGGAAAAATAGCCTTTGAAATTGGTGCTAAATTCTACGAATTAAGTGTTTATCAAAGTGCTAGATTACCAGAAGAAAAAAGAAAAACGAGTGCTCTTTTCCTTCCTTTTACAGATCAAACTTCTGGTGATGAAACGTACGGCGGAGGAAGGTATTTGGTTTTAGATAATCCCGAAAGAAATTATTTAACTATCGATTTTAATATGGCGTACAATCCTTATTGTGTTTATAATCCTAATCATTCTTGTCCAATTCCTCCAACGGAAAATGATTTGCCAATTAAAATACTTGTTGGAGAATTGATGTATTAATTTATTATTCTGGTAATAATAAAAGCTGTGCAAATTGAATCTGTAAGTGTTCCTCTAATTCTGGAAATACCTTTAATAATCCAAAATCTGAAGATAAAATTTCTCCTGTGGCACTAAACAGACAAGAGTATGTAGCTTCTTGATACATATGCTGTATAGTTGCATTAAGAGTTAAATTTATATTTTTATTTTGATATACTACATTTACTAACCATTTAAAATTTATAGGTGGGTGTTCCGCTTGCATAAAATTAGTATCTGGAATTGATCCTGTAAATTTTAATAGTATTGGTTCGTTTAAATTTTTAATTTTTGAATTTATTTCATCGTTATCAGAAAGTAATGACTTAATATATATAGACCCAGATATTGTTTTATTTCGATAGTCTAAAAACAATGACATTTTATGACTTTCAGCTTTCACATTTTTATTGTCTAGCTGCGACATAATAATCATATGTCCTTTTTTGGTTGTATAAATATTTTGAGCGCTAATAGTATTGCTTACTAGAAAGAAAATAACTAAAAAATAGATTGTCTTCATTTTGATTTTTGTTTTAAATGTGGTATAATTTAATTAAAATAAATTGATAATACTGCTAAAAGTTGCATTTACTAGTTGAACTTACAATTTATTACTACTGCATTTATCACAGATACCCTTTACTACTAAATTAATATTTTCGGCAATAAATCCTTCAGGTAAATTTATCTGTGGAATCTTATGTTCGGTTAAACAATTGGTTTCTTCGCATTTGGTGCAATGAAAATGAAGGTGCAAATCGGTTTCAATCTCACATTCGCAATTTTCCTCACAAAGTGCATATTTAGTAACTCCTGTCCCATCATCAATTTGATGAACCAATCCTTTTTCAACAAAAGTTTTAATAGTTCGGTAAATGGTGGTTCTATCTGCATTATCAAAGTAATTCTCCAGCTGACTTAAACTTAAAGCTGTTTTTTTTTGTAATATAAATTGTAAAACCAACAGGCGCATTGCTGTTGGTTTTACGTTATTATTTTCCAAAATTTGTTCGTACTTTTTCATTAAATAATAATATTAAAGCTTAAGGTATCTAAAATCTTGCTGGTCACAATTATTAATGTTCATGTTCTTCAAACTCTCCTTTATTTAATTCAGCATTCACATAATATGCTCCTTTTACAACCACAATAGTATCTTTATGATTTTGCTTAATAAAAACCACTTCAGAATAACCTAAATCAGATTTCCCACGATTTACCTGTATTCTTTCTAATTCTACATCGTCWGCASCTWYRKNCYTKTGMATAWAMMNTATNAATYCWWCCYKTTTTCGGWTWYNNNANCYTCATTTGGCAATGCATCTACTTTTTCAGTGGCAACAATAACTCTTGCATCCACAAACATACCTGTTAATAAGCCATCATGATCACCTACTATTTTAGCGTGTACTTTTACGGCGCGGGTTTCCATATCGAATGCTTTTCCAATGGCAAATATTTCTGCATTATAAATTTTATCAGGCCTCGTTGTTAATGCAAAAGTTACTTTCTGACCAATAACAACTTGATTAATATCTTTTTCAAAAACCTTTAAACCAAGATGCAAATACTCATTATCTACAATTTCGAACATTTCTTGTTCTGGCACCACAAATTTTCCAATATTAATTTCAACATTTTGAATATGTCCAGCAATAGGAGCTGTAATAGGAATGGTAGAAACAATCTGTCCTTTCTCTAAAGAAGAAACATTTACGCCCATTAATTGTAGGGTAGCTTTTGAAGCATTTAAATTAGCTTTCCCTAGAGAATAAGCCGCTTCCGACTGCTSAAATGATTTAGAGGAAGTAATCCCATCTTTTAAYAGTTCCTTCTTACGTAAAAAATCGTTTTCTAAAAATGAAATATTACTTTTTGCTGAAAGGTACTCTTGCTGCATCGTAATAAATGCTGGATTGCTAAGTCTTGCAATTACCTGCCCTTTTCTAACTTTATCTCCTTCTATAACATTAACACTTTGCACTCTACCACCAATTAAAGCACTAACACTCGCCCTGTTTTGAGGAGGTAATTCTAATTGTCCGTTTACTTTTAATTTTGCTCCTAAACTCACCTGTTCTAAAGTGCCAATTTCTATGTTCATTACCTTTAGTTGTTTGGTCTCTAACGTAATTTTAGTATTCGCCTCTTCACCTCCGTGTTCATCATGGTCTTTTTCAGTTTTTTCTTCGTGACCATGTTCATCTGATCCTGCTTTTGTTTCTGTTTTGTTTCCACAACTTCCTAAAATTAGAATGAAGAGGATTAGGGTACTAAATTTTAATATATTTTTCATTTTATTATTGTTTTATTTGTCTTTATTTAATTGACTTATTGATTATATTTTCCAGTTAGATAGTTAATTTCATTTGCAGTTTGGTTGTACAAATTAAGTCGGTCTAAATAACCGCTCTTAATAGCAATTGCTTGTTCCAAAGAAGCAATGTATTCTACATAACCTATTTCCCCTTCTTTATAGGCTTTGTTTGCTGAAAAGAATAGTTTATCTGAAAGCTGTAACCCTTGTGTTTCGTAATAATTTAAGGAAGCTTGATGTTTTTCAAACTCTTGAATATTAGATTTTAAAACCGCATTCATATCTAATTTTGTTTGCTCATAATTTAGTTGAGCAATCTCTGAATTTACTCTAGCAGCTTTCGATTTTCCATCTTGTGACCATAAAAATATAGGTACTTTTAGCCCTACTTGAAACCCTGAAAAGTTTTTAATACCCTCTATTTGCTGATTGAAATATCCTGCTGAAATGTCTGGTAAAAATTGAGCTTTTTCTAATTTATGCTCTCTTTCTGAAATGGCTACCTTTTTTTCTTGAACCATTAAAAACGGACTTTCACTAGAAATACTATCTATCATTACAAAAGGAACCTTTGTTAGTTCCTCATCTGAAATAGTCACCTCTTCTTCAACATTTAACAAAAACTGAAGTTGTTTTCGAAGGCTTTCTACATCTAAACTAGCTTCTGATTTTAATAAGCGAACTTCTTCTCGTTTTCCTTGAGCAGACATTTTTTCAATCAAATTAGTCTCTCCAGTTTCAAAACGTTTGTCAGCAATAATGGCAAAGTTTTTAAATTCGTTTTCCAGCTCATCAATCAATACCAATCTACTTTTTGCATATTGAAGCTGACTATAAATTGATCGTACTCTTCGTTCTATATTATTTTTCTGAAGCTGCATCGTAATTTCACTTAATGCTACTTTCTCCTTTTGTAATTTAGATTGAGTTCCATAAACTGTAGGGAATTTAAAATCTTGCGAAATCTCCCATTGATAATCTGTTGCTACACTATTAATTTGACCTCGAGTATAAGTTACCGAAGTTTTTTCAAAATCGATGGCAGCACTAYTTAAGTTTTCTTGCCTTTCAATTTCAAAATTAGCTGCTTTTAAACTCGGATTATTTTCAAAAGCGATGGTTAAAGCATCTTCTACCGTTAAATTCTTGGTGCTAATTACAGATTGTTCTTCTTCTTGAGCAAATGTATTCTGACTTCCTGCGAAAGTTAAGAATCCGATAAGCATAAGGCTTGCTAACTTTTTATTCATTTTATTTAGATGTCGTTTTTCTGCTCTTTTTTCAAATACATAATATAAAACTGGAACTACTAATAAAGTTAAAAGYGTAGATGATATTAATCCTCCAATAACTACTGTTGCTAATGGTCGCTGTACTTCAGCTCCTGCAGAAGCTGAAATTGCCATTGGTACAAATCCCATAATCGCAGCAACGGCTGTTAATAATATTGGACGTAAACGTTCTTTGGTTCCTAGTAAGATTCGGTCTTTTAAGTTAGAAAGTCTTTCTTCTTTTAAACTATTGAACCTGCTTACTAAGACCAATCCGTTTAACACCGCAACTCCAAAGAGCACCACAAATCCGACTCCTGCCGAAATACTAAAAGGCATTCCTCGTAACGACAAACTAAAGATTCCACCGATAGCAGCTAAAGGAACCGCCATATAAATCATCGAAGCTTGGGAAATAGAGTTTAGTGCAAAATAAAGTAAGATGAAAATCAAGAATAATGCAATCGGAACCACAATTGAAAGGCGTTCTTTTGCGCGTTTTAAATTCTCGAAAGAACCTCCATATTCTATAAAATATCCCTCAGGTAATTCTAATTCGGCATCCAATCGCTCTTGAACTTCTTCCACCATTGACTCTACATCACGACCTCTTACATTTACACCAACGGAAACTCTTCGGTAGGTATTATCTCTTGAAATCTGCATAGGACCAGGTTTATAACTAATTTCGGCTAATTCTTTTAAAGGAATTTGAGCTTTCTCATTAGGAAGATCTACGAATAAGTTTTTTAAATCGTCGATACTTTGTCTGTATGTTTCTGAAAACCGAACCACTAAATCGAAACGTTTTTCACCTTCAAAAATAATTCCTGCATCCGCTCCAGAAAAAGCAGCACTTACATAACTGTTTAATTTATCGATGGTAAGACCATATTTTGCTAGTTTTTCACGTTGATAAATTACGGTGATTTGTGGTAGCCCATCAGTAGCTTCTGCGCGAACATCTGCAGCACCATCAATCGTTTGAATAATTGCAGCCATTTCTTCTGCTTTTACGGCCAAGACATCTAGATCGTTTCCGTATAGTTTAATCGCCACGTCTTCACGAACACCCGTTAATAATTCATTAAAACGAAGTTCAACCGGTTGTGTGAAAATAAAATTGGCTCCCACAATCACCTTTAATTTATCTCGCATTTTTTCGATTAATTCTGCTTTAGTTGAAGCTGAAGTCCATTTATCCATATCTTTTTCAAGAATAATAAAACAATCGGCAATATCCATTGGCATTGGATCGGTAGGTATTTCAGCCACACCAATACGAGCTACCATTGTTTTTACTTCGGGAAAATTATCGACAATAATATTTTGAACTTGCTCAGAAACTTTTATAGATTCGGTTAATGAAGAACCCGGTTTCATAATAATTTGCATTGCCATATCTCCTTCATCTAACTTCGGAATAAATTCTCCTCCCATTCTTGAAAATACAAATCCTGCAACTACGAATAATAAAACTGCAACAGCAATAACCAAAGTTCTAACTTTTAAAGCTCCATTTATTAATGGTTTATATACTTTAAAAATAGCTCCCATCGTTTTATCACTAATTTTGGTAAGCCAATCTTCAACATTGGTAAACCATGTTCGTTTTTTCTGAGAAGTAGGTTTCATAAACAAGGTTGCCATCACTGGAACATAGGTTAAACAAAGCAATAATGCTCCTAAAACTGCATATCCAAAAGTAAATGCCATAGGTCTAAACATTTTTCCTTCAACTCCTGTTAAGAATAAGATTGGTGTAAAAACAATAAGGATAATTAATTGTCCGAAGAAAGCCGAATTCATCATCATACTACTTGATTTGTAGGTGAGTTCGTCCATTTCTTCAGAAGTAAAATCTGCTTTATTTTTCTTGACCCTTTCTTGAATATGATGTACGGTTCCTTCCACAATAATTACGGCGCCATCGACGATAATTCCGAAGTCAATTGCTCCCAAAGACATTAAGTTTGCCCATACTCCTGTTGCCTTCATTAAGATAAATGCAAAGAGTAATGATAAAGGAATAATAGACGCCGTTAATAAGCCTCCACGAATACTACCTAATAAGAATACCAATACAAAAATTACAATTAAA
Organism: Flavobacterium sp.; assembly: GCA_002733185.1. Lineage (GTDB taxonomy): Bacteria > Bacteroidota > Bacteroidia > Flavobacteriales > Flavobacteriaceae > Marifrigoribacter. Next base: position 26,227 of record NVUT01000015.1, read on the forward strand.
GCTCCTTCTAAAAGGTTTTTGGTAACCGTACTTGTGGTACGTGCTATTAAATCGCTTCTGTCTAAGAAGGGACGTATTTCCAGCCCTTCAGGTAGTGATTTCTGAATGCTTGCAATACGCTTTTTTACATTTTTAATAACTTCGTTTGGGTTTTCACCTTTCAACATTAAAACTTGTCCACCAACAGATTCTTGTCCATCTTCCGTAAAAGCTCCAAACCGAACTGCTGAACCATATTGTACAGCATCTGCAACATCTTTTATAAGTATTGGTGTGTTATTATTGTTTTCAACTACAATGTTTTCGATGTCTTCGATGGTTCTTGCCAAGCCTTCTCCACGGATAAAATTAGCTTGATGATTTTTTTCAATATAAGCACCACCGGTATTTGAATTGTTTTTTTCCAAGGCCTCAAAAACCTCGCTAATACTAATTCCCATACTGTTTAATCGATTTGGATTTAGAGCAATTTCATATTGTTTTACATTTCCTCCAAAGGAATTAATTTCAACTACACCTGGCACTAAAGCCATTTGTCGTTTTACAATCCAATCTTGAATAGTACGTAATTCTGAAGGAGAATATTTATGTTCATAACCTTCTTTAGCTACCAACGAATATTGATATATTTCACCTAAACCAGTTGCTATTGGTGCCATAAAAGGTATTCCGAAGCCAGCAGGAATATCCTCTTTAATTTGGGTTAATTTCTCTTGTACCAATTGCCTTGGTAGGTAGGTTCCCATATCGTCTTTAAAAACGATGGTTACTACTGAAAGTCCGAAACGAGAAACCGAACGAAGCTCAATTACACTCGGTAAATTTGCTACGGCAAGTTCCACTGGATAGGTTACAAATTGTTCTATATCTTCAGTTCCAAGATTAGGAGCAACGGTAATTACTTGTACTTGATTGTTGGTGATATCTGGTACCGAGCCCAGTTTAATCGTCATCATAGAATAGGTTCCTGCGCCAATTAACACAAGGACCATCAAGCCTATGATGAATTTATTATTTATAGAAAAGTTAATGATTTTATTAATCATGAATTTTGGATTTAAAATTTTTGAAAAAAGGGAATTGACTTATAATGAAGATTATAAGTAATAAATTAAAAGATTCCTGCCTTGCTCTTCCGCTAAAGCTTCAGCGGCACTAGGTCGTAGGAATTAGTTAAACCCTCGGGGGTTGGAGAATAGATTTAGGAATGTCTTTTCCTAAATTATCGAAATGAAAAAATACTTCTGAAGAGATTTCAGCAGTAAGAGTTGCAAAATCAATCATACCAATACCTTCCGCGTGTACTTGACAACATTGACAATGACAAAAAGGAGAGCAAAGATCTGAAGCGTTATGCTCGTGATCAAAATCTTGTAATTGCGCCAATTCAGTATTTGATGAATTATCGAATGACGAACTATCTTCACAAGGTGTAAAGTTGAGTGCGAGAATATAAATTGATAATATGAATGCTAAAATTTTCACTTCGGCAAATATACAAATTATTGCTTGCAATGGTTATGCAAAACAAAAGATAACTTATTTTTACCATTATAAAATACTTGTTAAAAATATGTGGAAAACATATTTTTTGTTTTCAATATAAAATGATTTTTTTTTATAAATTTGAAAAACAACCTCACAAAGCAATAGTTTATTTAAAACTACTGCTTATCTAGTATGAAGAATTTTTTAACAGCCTTTATTGTATTTATGGTTTGGTCCGTTTTTGGGCTTTGGATTTACTCTTGGTTATTGCCAGGAAATGCAACTGCAAAAACTGAAATAAAAAACACTACTTCTATCCCTGAGATTGTTAATGAATCAAAACAGGATCTTTCAAAAGCAGATACTTCAGTTACAGATGGATTAGAAAACAAAATGCAAGTAGTATTAGATCCTTCTAATATTGAACTTAAAAATGAAAACATTCAGTTAAAAGCAATAAATGCAAATAGTGATATTATTTTTGTTTTTAATGAAGGAATTCGAATTTTAAAAGATAAAACTGAGGTTTTTATTCCGAAAAAATCAATTGATTATAAATACAAAATCAATACTTATCTTATAGAACATCCAAATCAAGAAGTACATATCAACTCACTTTATAGTCCAACTGAAAGTGTTTCTAATCCAAATATGGGTATTAAAAGAGGGCTTGAAATTAAAAAACAATTAATTAAAATTGGAGTTAATAAAGAAAGAATCGTTATAAAATCGATTATTAAAGATATTAATTTTAATAATGAAGAAAATTATAATTCTGCTATCAATTTTTCATTTAAAGAACTTAATCTTAAACGCGTAGAGGAAATTAGAAATAGCATTCCAGATTCAAGAATTGTATATCCAAATTTTACAGATTCGGGTATTTCAGTAAATAATGATTTAAAAATATTATTGAGCGAATTAATTGTTTATTTTAGCGAGAACCCTGATCAAGTAGTAACAATCGTTGGACATACTGATAATATAGGAAATGGCAATGACAATTATAATGTGGGACTTAAATATGCAAGACAAGTACGATGGTATTTAATTTCAAAAGGAGATTTAAAAAGATCTCAAATTAAAGCTATATCCAAAGGAGAGTCTGAACCAATTGAAAGTAATTATTCGAAAAAAGGGAGAATTGCAAACAGAAGAATAGAAGCTATTTACTAAATATGACTATACCAATTTCTATAATTGATTTATTACAACCACAATATGTGGGCATATTTTTATTAATGCTTAGCACCTTTTTAATTGGTTATTTTTCACCCTTACTAATGGAGAAAAGCAGAAATAAAGCTATTATTAAAAAACTAAAAAGAAAAATCCATAATTTAAAAGTTCAACATAACTCTGCTGTTAAGAACAAAGGTATTAATGATATTGAATCTATTTTTACTGAAATAAAACCCAAAATATTAAAAGTAGTTCATGAAGCGCAAGAAAAAATTGAAGAAGTAAAAAATAACCAACAAGAAATTGCTGAACGAACAAGAACAAGCTTTGTAACTTATACAAAATCTAAACCAGAACTTAACTTTGAAAATTTTGGTGAAGCTACAAAAAGCAATAGTGATGATCTTACCAAATTAAATGGAATTGGTCCTTACATAGAGCAACGTCTTAATGATATTGGTATTTATAACTACGATCAAATTAGCCGTTTAACTCCCGATGATATTCGTAAAATTACTGAACTAATCGATTTCTTTCCTGGAAGAATAGAACGTGATGATTGGGTTGGTCAAGCTTATGCTTTATTAGTACATTAACAACAAAATATTTATGGAATTAGCAACACTCGACTGGGTACTAATTATTTCTTTTTTTACTTTAGTACTTGCCATTGGAATCATCGTTTCAAAAAAATCGGGTAAAAACACTTCCGAATATTTCTTATCTAATCGTAGTATGCCTTGGTGGTTGCTAGGATTTTCTATGGTTGCTACTACTTTTTCTACAGATACACCCAATTTAGTCACTGATATTGTTCGTAATAATGGCGTTTCAGGAAACTGGGTTTGGTGGGCTTTCTTATTAACAGGATTATTGACTGTTTTTGTATATGCTAAACTATGGCGAAAATCGAATGTAAGTACCGATATGGAATTTTACGACCTACGTTATGGAGGTAAACCTGCACATTTTCTTAGAGGATTTAGATCGGTATATCTAGGGGTAGTTTTTAATATTATGGCAATGGCAGCTGTAACCTTAGCAGCCATTAAAATAGGGCAAGTAATGTTAGGACTCTCTCCTGTTGAAACTGTTTTAATCGCTGGAACCATTACGGTAATATTTAGTGCTTTAGGAGGATTTAGAGGCGTTGTTTATACAGACTTTGTGTTATTTTTTGTTGCTATAGCAGGTGCTATTGGTGCTGCATATTATTTAGTTAACATTCCTGAAGTTGGCGGATTGGAAAAACTATTTCAGAATGAAAATGTAGCAGGAAAACTAAATATTTTTCCAGACTTTTCAGATACCGAAGCCTTAATTGGTATTTTTATAATTCCGTTGGCAGTACAATGGTGGAGTGCTTGGTATCCTGGAGCAGAACCTGGAGGTGGTGGTTATATTGCTCAACGTATGTTGGCTGCAAAAAATGAAAATCACGCGATAGGTGCTACCTTCTTTTTTAATATTATGCATTATGCTTTGCGACCTTGGCCTTGGATATTGGTGGCTTTGGCTTCATTGGTAATATATCCAGATTTGGCTAGTATTCAACAGGCATTCCCGAATGTGGAAGAAAGTAAATTAGGTCACGATTTAGCATACTCTGCAATGCTTACCAAATTACCTGCTGGACTTTTAGGCTTGGTACTGGCTTCTTTGGGAGCGGCTTATATGTCAACTATATCCACACATTTAAATTGGGGTTCGTCTTATATTGTAAACGACTTTTACAAACAACAAATCAATAAAAATGCTTCGGAGAAAGAATTGGTAAACGTGGGAAGACTTTCAACTGTAGTATTGATGTTTTTTAGTGCTATTCTTGCTTTAACTCTTACCAATGCACTTCAATTATTCGAAATTATTTTAATGTTTGGTGCAGGTACAGGATTAATTTTTATACTTCGTTGGTTTTGGTGGCGTATCAATGCTTGGAGTGAAATCTCTGCGATGTTTGCTTCTGGAATTATTTCTATTCTACTGAATTTCACTTCATTAAAAACAATATTATTCGACCATAAAATTGATGGGGGAATTGTTGTAGATGGCGTATTCCCTGCTTGGGCTAAATTTCCGTTGGTGGTATTAATTACCACGATTGTTTGGATAGTAGTTACTTTTTTAACCAAACCTGAAACTAACGAAACGCTTCGAAATTTCTACAAACAAACCATGCCTGGTGGTCCAGGTTGGAAAAATGTAATAAATTCATTCACTGATAAAGATTTTATAGAAAAAGAAAATAACAAAGATTGGTCGGTTCCTTCTGGGATTTTAGCGATGGTCTTGGGTTGTATTCTGGTTTATAGTATCATGTTTGCTACTGGAAATGTACTCTACGGAAACTATCAATTAGCAGCTGGACTCCTTGTTATAATTATCGTTTCAGCTTTCTTATTAATTCGTCTTTGGAAAACTAATAAAATTTCACCTTTGGATTAATACCAATTTAGCACCTAAATACGCTATATAAATCAGTTCTATTCCTCTTTTTCTTCGTTGAAAATCATTTCAATAAACATAGCTATTCAAAGAATTTTCAGCCTTGAAAAAGAAAAATATATTCTAATTTATTTATAACGTATTTCGAAATTAAACTGGTATAATTCTAAAAAATTAAAACGCACACCCTGTAGGTAATGGATCTTGTAATTCTAAATTAATTGCAAAATTATCATCTAAAGTAAAGGCAGAAAAATCGGAAGCAACTGTTCCTTTATAAACCTTAATTCCAAAACTGGAAGTATTCATATGAGCACGAATAATTACTGTTTGATTAGCTGAAATTTCAACCAGACCTCCCGAACGAACAAAAGGTTGTTCGTTTACGTGACTATGACCTAAAATTCTTCTGTAAATAAGCTCACTCCCATCTTCCGAGATAATTTCCCACCAATTAGCATATTGCTCACAACCAGTATCTGGACTTAATATTCCAACACTAAAATTATAACTGTTTTCGTTTCCACTAACTGAAATCGATACCACTTCTGCTTGCTCTGTAGTTTCAATAATTTCTATTTCATCTGAGATTACAGGATCGTCAGAAGAATTACAAGAAATAAATAATAAGGGGAAAATAAAATATAGTAAGTTCATAATTGAATGTTTATTAAAAGCGAATAGTCGTAAACAACCAACATTTATTTCATAATATTATAAAAAAACGACTGAAGTGATTTTGTTAAATCAGATCAGTCGCTGTAAACTTTTAATAAAATAGATTATTTTAGTTATTTCCCAATATTAAAGGCAAACCACTATCGCCAGAACCAATTACAATTACTTTAGTATTTGGAGATTCCGATAATTTAATCGTGGCTTCAATCCCTTTGTCTTGAAGTATTTTATCGGTCAAGGAAGCACTTAATATTCTATTAGCTTGCGCTTTTCCTTCTGCTTCAATAATTACTTTTTCAGCTTCTTTTGCTGCTGTAACTAATCTAAATTCATATTCTAAAGATTCTTGTTCTTGTCCTAATTTACGTTCAATCGCATCTCTAATAGTTTTAGGTAACGTAACATCACGAACTAAGACTTTATTTATTTGTACATATTGGTCATCTAACAACTTTTTTGTTTCAACAAAAATTTCTTCTTGAATAATAGCTCTTTTAGAAGAATATATTTCCTCTGGTGTATAACGACCTACTACTTCTCTAGTTGCAGATCTTAATGCTGGTCTAACTATTGCATCTAAATAATCGATTCCTTTTTCTTTATATAAAAAACCAAGTTTATCATATTGAAGTTGAAACCAAATTGTTGCATCTAATTGAATATCCAATCCATTTGAAGATAACACCTTCATTTGATCAAAAAATTCTTGTTGTCTAACATTAAATCTCTGTACAGTATTCCAAGGTAAAACAAATTGGAACCCTTCATCTAAAGCAGGTCTATCAGTCACGATTCCATTTCCAAGGGTTTCATATAAAACACCTCTTTCTCCTCCGTTTATTGTTATAGTTGATTTGAAAATTGCTATGATAACAATTACTATGAGTATCACTATTGGTACTCCAATTTTAGGTAATTTTTCCATTTTTTTTTAATTAAGTTGTTTGTTATTAAATTATTATGTTTGGTTGTCTTTGAGAGCCTTTTTAGCGAATCAATCTTACAAATTTAGTTATTAAATTTTTTATTTAAGCAGTCTAAACAAGTCCGTTGTATTTTCTAAGAAACCATTCTATACTTAATGATAAAACTATCAAACCCAGTAAGTATTTCCAATCGATTAAAGGTACAATTTTTTGTTCACTTTTCTGAATTTTCTGAAAGGTATCATCTTTAATTAAATTGCTGATTAAATTTTCTTGTTCTGAAATAAAATAAGCCTTTCCTTTCGTGTTAGTCGCTACCCATGATAGCTTTGTTACATCAGCATTTAAAAATTGTTGTTCAACATTAAAGTTCAATATTGTAAAATTACCGCTTCTTGAAACAGTATCATCATTTACTGAAACTTTATAGCTAAAATTTCCAGCTTCCAGATTATTTAAATCTACTTCGTAAAAGTTTGATTTTAATAATAACGGAAACGTTTCTTTAATCTTAGTTTCGGTATTGGTTACTGAAATTAACAAACTAGCTCTAGAATCAAATACAAAATTTTTATCAAAGTATTGTGCTGAAATTTTAATGGATTTATTATTATAATAAAAGGTCTCATTAGAAACTTCCAACCTACTTCTACGCTTATTGGAAGCCAGATACTGAATTGTTTTTCCTATAAAATTATCGAATTCCTCAAAACTATTATTTTCTAAATACGATTGTGCTCTCCAACGCCAAATATCTTCTCCATCAAAGATTGCATTTCTTTTCCCGTTTATCTCGGTGGTTGCAAATAAGGCACTTTCGGTGGTGTAACCGTCAATGGATTGTTCCAAAATAAATTCGTTTGGCACTAATAATTCTAACTCGCCAAATAATGTTTTTAAAGGTCTGTAATTACTAAAACCAATAACGTCAATTGCAAACGAACCGTAATTAGCATTCAATATTCCAATTACATCTTCTGTTTGATTGGTTACTTCTTTTCTGAAATTAGATTGTATTGCATTTAAAAAATTCCAATCGGTTTCTAAGCCTGTAAATGTGAAGGTGTTTTTCTCCAGATTTTTTATTTCTGAATATAAGGTTGAAAATTTCCTGCTTGGCTGATAAAGTATGATTAACTGAAAACCGTTCAACATTGACAATGCTTCCGAAGGTTTTTTAATTTCAACTTTCCGTTGTTCATTACTCTCAATCGATTTTTTTAACATCCCCAAATCTGGATGTGTAATTTCACTTACAATCAATACTTTGGTTGCTTGATCTATTACTTCGACCGCAAATTGTTTGCTATTATTGGTTTTATTTTTTTCAATTTCTAAAGGAATTATTTGAGCTGTATATTTATGAAAACCAACCGATGAGGCTGGTAATGTAAATGAACGTATTTTGGTGTTTTCCTTTTCGGTAAACGAAACATTTTCTTTGTAAAGTATCGTATTTCCTTGTTTTATAACAAATTGAGAGGAAACGGTTTCAGTACCTGAATACACTAAAATTGCTTCCACCGGAAATTTATTCTTTAAAAAAGCATACCGATTGCTATTGAGTTGCTCAATTTTTAAATCGATATGTTTTGTGGAATCACCTAATATTACCGGATAAATTGGATTTTTAAAAGTTGATGAACTAAACTCATAATCATTTCCTAAAGTCTGATTTCCATCTGTTATTAGTATGGTTGGTGCAGTTTCATTTTTAAACAGTTCATTCGTTGCTGAAAGTGCTTTTGATATATTGGTATTCTTTTCAGAAAAAGAAAGGGAATCATTTTGGCGAAAATCACTTCCGAAGCTATAAAATGAAAGATCAAATTTATCGTTTAATGCTTCATTGCTTTTTAAAGATGCTACAAAATTCAAAACATTTTCAGATTGATTCAACTCATTCACCGAAGCCGAATTATCTATCAGTACAGGCAAATTTGGCTTTTGTATCGTATAACTTTCCGAAGTAAATTTAGGGTTGATTAACAGTACTAAAATGGAAAATATAGTTGCAAAACGTAACGTTCCGTAAATCCATTTGAATTTATTAGAAAACTTTGTTTGATATCCATACATGAAAATTGCCAGTATAAGTGAGACTATACCGGCAATGATTATAAAAAGTATGGTTTGTGATGACATCTTTATTCTGACTTATGACTTTAAGACATAAGACTTATGWCTGTTTACTTTAATGAAAAGGTTTAATTTATTTTTATGTAAGCATTCCTCCATCAACATTTAAAACTTGTCCTGTGATATACGAAGACATGTCGCTTCCYAAGAAAACACAAGTATTTGCGATTTCTTCTGGTGTTCCTCCTCTTTTTAAAGGWATTGCTTCGTAATAWARYTTRATRGTKTCTTCTCCKAGYTTTTYRGTCATTTCGGTAACWATAAATCCTGGTGCAATTGCATTAGATCTAATGTTTCTTGAACCTARCTCTATTGCCATCGACTTAGTRAAGCCTATAATTCCAGCTTTGGAAGCCGCATAATTACTTTGWCCAGCATTTCCTTTTACTCCAATTACAGAACTCATATTAATGATAGATCCTTTGCGTTGTTTCAACATCGTACGTTGCACCGCTTTGGTCATATTAAAAACCGAYTTTAAATTYACTTGAATTACGCGATCAAAATCTTCTTCGGTCATTCGCATTAACAAATTATCTTTTGTAATACCTGCGTTATTAATTAATATATCTATAGAGCCGAATTCCTCAACAACTGCAGTGACTAGGGCTTGAGCTTCTTCAAAATTAGAAGCATCACTTTTATAACATTTCACTTTTACTCCTTCTTTTGAAACATCAGCTTCAATTGCTTTTGCAGCTTCTTCAGATGAGCTGTATGTAAAAGCAACATTGGCTCCGTGTTTTGCAAATACCTCAACAATGGCTTTTCCTATTCCTCTACTTCCTCCGGTAATGATTGCTGTTTTTCCTTCTAGTAACTTCATTTTTACGTGTTTTATTCTGAATGATTTCAAATATACCAATTCGTTTTAAATTCTTCATAAAAAAAGCCTTGTTAAATTAAACAAGGCTTTCAATTTTATCAAAGTTTTAAGACTAGCCTAAAATCTCTTTTACTTTTTTTCCTATTTCAGCTGGAGAATCAACTACGTGAATTCCGTGTGCATTTAAAATTTTCTTTTTAGCTTGTGCAGTATCATCGCTTCCGCCAACAATCGCACCTGCGTGTCCCATTGTTCTTCCTGCTGGAGCAGTTTCACCTGCAATAAAGCTAATAATTGGTTTTTTACTTCCGCTTGCTTTGTACCATTCTGCTGCTTTAGCCTCAAGGTTACCACCAATTTCACCAATCATAACTACACAATCGGTTTCAGAATCGTTGATTAACATCTCAACAGCATCTTTAGTAGTAGTACCTATAATTGGATCTCCTCCAATACCAATAGCAGTTGAAATACCGTAGCCTTGTTTTACCACTTGGTCGGCAGCTTCATAAGTTAAAGTTCCAGATTTTGAAACTACACCAACGCGTCCTTTTTTGAAAACAAAACCTGGCATAATACCTACTTTTGCTTCTTCAGGAGTAATTACTCCTGGGCAGTTAGGTCCTATCAAACGACAGTCAATATCTTTAATGTAATCTGCAACTTTTATCATATCTGCTACTGGAATTCCTTCCGTAATACAAATAATTACTTTAATTCCTCCTTCGGCAGCCTCCATAATTGCATCTGCAGCAAAAGCTGGTGGCACAAAAATAATTGAAGTATCTGCTCCTACTTCCTTAACAGCTTCGGCAACCGTGTTAAAAACTGGCTTATCAAGATGTGTTTGACCACCTTTCCCAGGAGTTACACCACCAACAACATTGGTACCATAATCTATCATTTGACCAGCGTGAAAAGTTCCTTCACTACCAGTAAATCCTTGAACAATTATTTTTGAATCTTTATTTACTAAAACACTCATTTTATATAAATTTTTGTTTGATTTTTTCTAAGTGCAAATATACCTATTTTACTATTGAAATTTACTGATATTACACTTTAACTTTATGATAAGATTCGTTGGTATCATCCATTTCAGAAACTGGTTGACTCACTAAATGACCGCGGTACATTTTATTGTCTTTTATTTCCCAAATACCAATAAAATGGGAGATTCCCAATTCTTCATCTGGGTTTTCGATAGTTGTTATATAGTACTTGTAACGTATCGTTACAAAATTTTCATCTTCTAACAAATGACTAATTTCTATTCGAAGGTCGTGATAGGTATTTCTTATTTCAGTAAAGAAAGCTACCAACTCATCGTAATGCATTATGGTAAGTCCATCTGTGCTGTTCCAAATTAATTCTACGTCTTTATGAAAATAGTTTTTAAATATGGTTTTATCATTAAGAATATCTGCTTGATGAAATTCTTTTACTACTTGCTTTGGGGAGGTACTCATTTAAGTTTATCTATTTTTTCTATTAATTCTGGAATTAATCGTATGGCAGCAATTTCTTTGTATTTTTTTCTGAAATCATCTGCAGGAATCCCAAAGTATGATTTGTGTCCTGCTAACGATTTACTAACGCCACTTTTTGCTGAAATAACGGCTTTTTCACCAATGGTAATTCCACTTGTAATTCCAGCTTGTCCCCATATGGTTACAAGGTCTTCAATAATTACACAACCTGAAATTCCTACTTGTGATGCGATTAAACAACGTTTACCGATAACTGTATCGTGACCAATATGAACTTGATTGTCTATTTTGGTGCCTTCACCAATAATAGTAGAAGCACTTACACCTTTATCAATAGTACAAAGTGCACCTAAATCTACATTATCTTCTATAACAACATTCCCGCCACTTAAAAGTTTATCGAATTTTTCTGGACGATTTTTGTAATAAAAAGCATCTGCTCCCAATATGGTTCCGCTATGAATGGTTACGTTATTTCCAATTACTGCATTATCATAGATAGAAACATTGGCGTGGATCACACAATTATTTCCGATTTTTACATTATTCCCAATAAATACATTGGGTTGAACAACTGTATTCTCTCCAATAATGGCAGATTCTGCAATAGCTGCTGAAGCGGAAATAAAAGGATTAAAATGATTGGTCAACTTATTAAAATCTCTAAAAGGATCATCAGAAATTAATAGTGCTTTCCCGTCTGGGCAATCAACTTTTTTATTTATTAAAACGATGGTTGCAGCAGATTCTAATGCTTTATCGTAATATTTAGGATGATCTACAAATACGATATCCCCATTTTCTACTACGTGTATTTCGTTCATTCCCAAAACAGGAAATTCAGCATTACCAATATAGTCGCAATTCAATATTCTTGCAATATCTTCAAGGGATTGGAGGATTTCAAACTTCATCTTAATTTATTTTTTAGTTCCGTAAATTATAGTTCTTGCAAATAACACATGCAAAAATGAAATTTTTGAGGTAAATAAATCTAATTTATACCCTAACTTATTAAACCAATTATCATAATTTTTATCTCCATAAATTTTTGAAGAAATATAACCTGTTATTACACTAAAGAAATCGAAGAAATAATGCTGAAATGTAAACTTTTCACGTATTAACTTAAAATCTTTACTAACCAAAGCATGTTCATCTGGAGTTCTTTCTTTTTTATTAAATATTCTATAAAGTTTAAAAAAAGGATTCATATTTAATGGTTCTAAAAATATAATAAACCCATTTGGTTTTAATACACGGTGAATGTGATTTATTGATTTTTTAATATCTAAATGGTGCAAGATTGCACTACCAAAAACTACATCAAAGGTTTGATCAGGAAAAGTTAAATTGTTAGCATCCATTAGGTGAAAATTAATCGTAAAAGGTACTTTGTTTGCATTATCAACACCTTGTTGAAGTTCTCTTTCTGATATATTAATACAATCTAAAGATTTAGGATTTACTTTACCTTTTATCCAAGGAATCCATGTATACGAACCTATTTCTAATACTTTTTTGTTTTCAATTTTTTGTAATAGTTCATTAAGTATTTTTTTTTCTCGTTTATAAGAAAAATAAAAAGAATGTCTTCTTAAAATTTTAATTTTAGTTCTTTCTAATTTCCCTTCGTTATAATACTCTTTTTCGGTTTGATTTATTTCTTCTAAAGATTTTTTTTTAGTTTCCATAAACGAATTTATTCTTTTACGCGTTCTTGGTACTGACCTTTATCAGTGTCAATTCTAATCTTATCGCCTTCATTAATAAAAAGAGGCACATTGATTTTCGCTCCTGTTTCAACAATTGCAGGCTTTGTTGCGTTAGTAGCAGTATTACCTTTTACACCAGGTTCGGTACTGGCAACTTCCAAAATAACATGGGCTGGTAAATCTACTGAAAGTGGAGAATCGTCTTCTGTATTTATTTGGATGGTTACAATTTCACCTTCTTTCATTAAATCTGAATTATTTAAAATACTTTTATCTATTTGAATTTGAGAATAATCTGCATTATTCATAAAATGATAAGCATCTCCGTCATTGTACAAATATTGAAATTTATGCGTTTCTACACGAATTTCTTCAATTTTATGTCCTGCCGAGAAAGTATTATCAATTACTTTTCCTGAAGTAACACTTTTTAATTTTGTACGTACAAATGCTGGACCTTTACCCGGTTTTACATGTTGAAAATCAATAATTTTAAAAATATCGTGGTTGTATTTTATACATAAACCTTTTCTAATATCTGAAGTACTTGCCATAATATATTATCCGCATAGGCGGTATCTGTTTTTAATTATTAATATTAATTTGAAAAATATCCTTTCATAATTCCTCTTTTTGAATTTTTTATAAACTGAAGAATTTCGTCACGTTCTGTGGTTGCTTCCATATCAGCTTCTATTAAACGAACAGCTTGAGAATTATTATAATTTTTTTGATATAAAATTCTGTAGATACTTTGTATTTCGCGAATCTTTTCAGAAGTAAATCCTCTTCGTCTAAGTCCGATAGAATTTATACCAACATACGACATTGGTTCTCTTGCACCTTTTACATAAGGAGGAACATCTTTACGAACCAACGAACCACCCGTTACAAATGCATGTTGTCCTAATGTGCAAAATTGATGTACTGCGGTCATTCCTGCCAATATAACATAATCTCCAACTGTTACATGTCCTGCTAATGTACTATTATTTGAAAATATACAATTATCGCCCACAATACAATCGTGTGCAATATGGCAATACGCCATTATTAAGCAATTTTTCCCAACAACAGTTTTACCTCTATCAACAGTACCTCTGTTTATAGTGACATATTCACGTAAGGTGGTGTTATCACCAATAACCACTGTGGTTTCTTCATCTTGAAATTTTAAATCTTGTGGAATTGCAGAAATTACAGTACCAGGAAAAATATTACAATTCTTCCCAATTCGTGCTCCTTCCATAATGGTTACGTTTGAACCAATCCAAGTTCCATCACCAATAATCACATTATTATGTATGGTTGTAAATGGTTCAATCACTACATTTTTTGCAATTTTTGCTCCCGGATGTACGTATGCTAAAGGTTGGTTCATTGTTATAATTTTAATTTTGATAAATAGGTGAAAATGTGTTCGTTTTTGGTTCTAACATTATACTATTAATATATTAGAATCCTATCGGTTCATCTATAAATTTTTTGTTTTTACAATTTTCGCCATTAATTCGGCTTCTGTTACTAATTCTCCATTAACATAAGTTTTTCCAGACATTAAAACGATTCCTCTACGTATGGGTTCGTCTAACACTAAATCGAAAATTAATGTATCTCCTGGACTTACTTGCTTTTTGAATTTTACATTGTTAATCTTCAAGAAATAAGTTAAATAATTTTCTGGATCCGGAACCATACTCAATGCCAAAATACCACCTGCTTGTGCCATTGCTTCAACAATAAGAACCCCTGGCATTACTGGTGCTCCTGGAAAATGCCCAACGAAAAAAGGTTCGTTCATCGTAACATTTTTCAATCCAACTACATGAGAATCTGTTAACTCTAATATTTTATCTACTAATAAAAATGGCGGTCTATGCGGAAGCATATCCATAATTTCATTAATATTTTTTGCTGGTTTTTTTGTTAAATCTACTTGTGGTGCTTTTTTTCGTTTTTCAATTTTAATGTATTGTGCCATTTTTTTTGCAAACTGAGTATTTACAAAATGACCGGGTTTATTGGCGATTACTTTACCTCGAATTCTAGTTCCTATTAGGGCTAAATCACCAATAACATCAAGTAATTTATGTCTTGCTGCTTCGTTAGGATGGTGTAAGGTAAGGTTATCTAAAATTCCGTTTGGCTTTATAGAAATAGTATCTTTCCCAAAAGCTATTTTTAACTTTTCCATTGTTTCTGGAGATAATTCTTTATCAACATACACAATCGCATTATTTAAATCACCACCTTTAATTAGGCCGTGATCTAATAACATTTCTATTTCGTGAAGAAAACTAAAAGTCCGGGCGTTTGAAATTTCTTTTTTAAATTCTGAAATATTACTAATGGAAGCATTTTGGGTTCCTAAAACATTGGTTCCAAAATCGACCATGGTGGTTACTTCATAAGTATCGGAAGGCATTATCATGAGTTCGCTTCCAGTTTTTTCATCTTTAAATGAAATAATTTCTTTTATTATAAATTCATTTACAATTGCTTCTTGTTCTTGAATTCCAGCTGTTTCTAATATTTCAATAAAATATTTAGACGATCCATCCATAATTGGAGGTTCTGAAGCATCTAATTCTATTAAACAATTATCAATTTGCAATCCTACTAAAGCCGCCAACACGTGTTCTGATGTATTAATACTTACACCGTGTTTTTCAAGATTAGTACCACGTTGTGTATTTGTTACGTAACAAACTTTTGCCTCAATAACTGGTGCTCCTTCAACATCGACTCTTTTAAAAGCGTAACCGTGATTTTCGGGTGCAGGCTTAAAAGTCATCGTTACTTTCTGTCCTGTATGTAGTCCTACTCCATTTAGAGTCACTTCTTTAGCGATGGTTCTTTGTTTTGTTTTTAGGTTATTCATTAGTGAATTTTTTTTCTAATGTATTTAGTCTGTTTATTATTTTTGGAAGGTTTTTAAAATGCACATAGCTTTTGTTATAATCGCTATAAGGCAATGCAGGTGAACCTTGTATTGCTTCATTATCTTTTACATTTCTTCCTATTCCGCTTTGTGCTTGAATACGCACATTATTTCCAATTGTTAAATGACCTGCAAATCCTACTTGACCACCAATCATACAATTTTCACCAATTTTTGTAGAACCTGCAATCCCTGTTTGTGCAGCAATTACGGTATTTTTTCCAATTTCTACATTATGTGCAATCTGGATATGATTGTCTAATTTCACTCCTTTTCTAATGATGGTAGAACCTAATGTTGCTCTATCTATCGATGTTGCTGCACCAATATCTACATTGTCTTCAATAATTACATTTCCGGTTTGGGGAACTTTTATAAATTCTCCCTTTTCATTGGGTGTAAATCCGAAACCATCAGCTCCTAAAATAGCACTACTATGGATGACACAATTATTTCCAATCACAGTATCTGAATATATTTTAGCTCCCGAAAACAAAGTTACTCCATCGCCAATACTAACATTATCGCCAATATAAACATTGGGATAAATTTTYACATTATYACCRATTTTTACATTATCTCCCARATAAGCAAAGGCACCTATATATATATTGTCGCCATAAGTAGCACTTTCTGAAATAAATACTGGTTGTTCGATTCCAGTTTTATTCATCTTTACTTGATTGTAATATTCTAATAATTTTGAAAACGATTTGTACGCATCTTCAACTCTTATTAGAGTAGTTTCAATWGCTTGTTCTGCTTTGAAATCTAAATTAACAATAACAGCCGAAGCCTTTGTAGTATAGATATATTGTGTGTATTTTGGATTGGCAAGAAAGCTTAAACTTTCGTTGACTCCTTCTTCAATTTTCGATAGCTTCGATACTTCTACATCTGGGTTTCCCTCTACTTCTCCTTCTAATATTCCTGCTATTTGAGCTGCTGTAAATTTCACAGATTATTTTTTATTTGATTTTTTTTAGATATGCAAAAATAGAAAAAAAGCAGCACTATTCCGTTTTAGGGTAACACATATAATTTTTAACTACTTTTTTAGACAATGCTTTTAGGTTTAATTGGTCACTAGCATTGGCAACATCAATTACTTCGCCCGATTTTTTGTACAGGTTTATCATGTCTTTTTCCATACTATAAGCCTGATTTGTAATCTGTCCAGTAAACACAAAATACGAAGCTTCTTCTTCAGTAATATTATATTTCTGCATTATAATATTTTTCTTGTTACTTATTTTTTCTTCGGAAAAATCCTCTTGCTGCATTTCAATTTTAAGTAAATCACGGTTCAATAGCATTTCTGAAATGTTTTTTAAAACAAAATCATCTTCATCAACCCATGATTTCATAGCTGAAATAATATCAGTATCATCCAATTTGGCAAACGTATTTAAGGTTTCAACTGAAAAATTTTCTTTACTAACTGCTGTTTTCAGAAAGAATGTTAGTGCTTTACTTGCAGACAATTTTTTTCCGCTGATTGTTAATTCTTTAGCTCGCTTCAACAGTCTAGTTACCAATTGTTCGGCAACCAAACTTGTTTTATGTAAATAAACTTGCCAATACATTAAGCGTCTTGCAATGATGAATTTTTCAACCGAATAAATTGCTTTTTCTTCCACGACCAAATTATCCTCAAAAACATTAAGCATACTTATTAATCGTTCAGAATTTACAGAGCCTTCAGAAACACCTGTATAAAAACTGTCGCGTTTTAGATAGTCCATTCGATCCATATCCAATTGTCCAGAAATTAACTGATAAAAGAAATTTCGAGGATATTTGTTCTTAAAAATTTGAATAGCAAGCGTTAATCTGTTGTTAAATTTTTGATTTAAAGCATCCATAAAAAGCAACGAAATGTACTCGTGATCTACATTTTCTACGATGCTACGTTCCATTGCATGCGAAAAAGGGCCGTGACCAATATCGTGTAAAAGTATTGCGATATAAAGGGCTTCCGACTCTTTGTCTGAAATTTCAATTCCCTTAAAACGAAGCACTTGCACTGCCTTTTGCATTAAATGCATCGCACCAATTGCGTGATGAAAACGTGTATGATGAGCACCTGGATATACAAGATACGACATCCCCATTTGCGAAATTCTACGCAATCTTTGAAAGTACCGATGTTCGATTAATTCGAAAATGAGCACACTTGGTATGGTAATAAAACCATAGATTGGGTCGTTTATAATTTTGAGTTTGTTTTGCGAATTCAATCTTTAACTTTTATTTATTAGTAAAAGGTATTTTAATAGTTAGTACGGCTTTATTTTTGCAGTACTTTTTGAAATACAAATCATTTCAAATAATAAACAAATATACATATATGAGCGAGATAAAGATACTTTGGGTGGATGATGAAATAGAATTATTAAAGCCACACATCATTTTTTTAGAAAAGAGAAATTACAAGGTTACCAAAGCAATGAGTGGTACCGAAGCTTTAGAAGAAATTGAAAAAGAAAATTTTGATATTGTTTTTTTAGATGAAAATATGCCTGGTTTAACCGGACTCGAAACCCTTGCTGAAATAAAAGAAAAGCAAGCAACCCTTCCWGTAGTGATGATTACTAAAAGTGAAGAAGAGTATATTATGGAAGAAGCYATYGGTTCKAARATTGCTGATTATTTGATAAAACCTGTTAATCCACATCAGATTCTTTTAAGTTTAAAAAAGAATTTAGATCATTCTCGATTRATTTCAGAAAAGACAACTACCAGTTATCAACAAGAATTCAGAAAAATAGCAATGGATCTTTCTATSGTAAATTCGTAYGAAGAATGGGYAGAAATGTATCARAARYTAGTKTAYTGGGARTTRGAAYTAGAAAATATWGAKGATTCTGGAATGTTCGAAATTTTAGAATCRCAAAAGACTGAAGCYAATACGCAATTTTGTAAATTTATWGAYAAAAATTATGCKAGTTGGTTCGATTWTAAAAATGAAGCTCCAACAATGTCRCATACTTTATTTAAAGATAAGGTRCTACCAGTTATCGAAAAACAAAAAACCYTATTTATTGTAGTGGATAATTTGCGTTACGATCAATGGAAAGCTTTTGAACCATTTTTGAGTAGTAGTTATAAAAAAGAAAGTGAAGARCTATATTAYGGTATTTTACCAACRGCAACACAATACGCTCGGAATGCTATATTTTCTGGCTTAATGCCAAGTGATATGGAAAAGCTTCACCCTAAATTATGGCTAAACGATACCGATGAAGGAGGAAAGAATATGTATGAAAAGGAATTTTTAGAAGCACAACTAAAAAGATTGGGCAAAAATCTAAATTGGAGTTATCATAAAATTTCAAGCTTAAAACAAGGGAAACGGCTTTCAGAAAGCTTTAAAAGTCATAAAAATGAAGATTTAATTGCGGTAGTATATAATTTTGTTGATATGCTTTCCCATTCAAAAACCGAAATGGAAGTAATTAAAGAATTAGCTTCTACAGATAAATCGTATCGCTCTTTAACACAAAGTTGGTTTAAAAACTCACCTTTGTTAGATATTATTCAACAAGCATCACAACTAGGTTTCAAATTAATAATTACTACAGACCACGGAACCATTAATGTAAAAAGCCCTACCAAAGTCATAGGTGACCGTAATATCAGCGCTAATTTAAGATACAAGACAGGTAGAAGTCTTTCCTACGAAGAGAAAGATGTCTTAGTTTCTAAAGATCCAAAAAAAATCCATTTACCTTCAATTAATATGAGCAGCTCTTTCATATTTGCTAAAGGAGATTTGTTCTTTGCGTATCCAAATAATTTTAATCATTATGTTAGTTATTATCGAAATACGTATCAACATGGAGGTATTTCTATGGAAGAAGTATTGATTCCTTTTATAGTTTTGAATAATAAATAAAGATTATGTAATATTTTTCCTACTTTTTTGCATTTTATCGATATTTATTGTTGATAAACGGTATGTAATTGTATATTTGTTAATAAGTGAATTATGGATTATACTTTTACATTACAAGATTTACCTAAAATCGCCTCAACTATTTTATTAGAAGTCCAAAATAAGGTCCTCTTATTTTATGGAGATATGGGCGTTGGCAAAACAACACTTATAAAAGAAATTACAAAACAATTAGGTGTAAAAGAAACAATTAGTAGCCCAACCTTCGCCTTAGTAAATGAATATGAAATTAAGGATGATAAAGTGTATCATTTCGATTTTTACAGAATAAACAATGAAGAAGAAGCATTAGACATAGGAATTGAAGAATATATTTATTCAGATCATTGGAATTTGATTGAATGGCCAGATAAAATTAAATCATTATTACCTAAAGAAAGTACAAAATTAATATTAACAAACAATCAAAACGGAAGTAGAACTTTAAATATAATGCCAGTGAAATAAATTGAAACGATACATATAACTGTAAGTCAAACTTTTAAATTTCGCCCCAATATGTAAATTTTTAGGAGGGTTTTTATTGGGTAAAATATAACTAACAAAAATACGGATAACTTAGTTTATATACTTGTGTTTTTTCGTGATAGGTTTGTACTATTAAACCCACAAAAAAACTAATATTATGAAACTTACAAAATTATTTTTTATCGTAGCAATTTTAGGAACTGGACTTTTTGTATCTTGTACACCAGAAAGTATAAATGATGGACAAAACGAACAACAAGTTGACTCAACAGGATTACAAGCACCAAGACAAGGATAGTAAATCCTTGGTGCTAGGTGGTATTATAGTGTTACTAATAGCTATATCACCTTTTTTATTTTACACATATAAAAGTCTACCAAACGATACACAAGTTTGGGAGACTTTTTTGTTTACTACCAATACTTCTTATTTTTCGGTAAATGCTTTTGGTTGGTTTCTAATTGGAAAAATAATGCCAATTTATTTACTATTACTTTGGTTTTTCACGTGCAAACATTGGTGGCATTGGATAATATTAGTTCCTTTAACTATGTATATATTTCAATTATGGGGGATAATCAACCAAAGTAAAAATTTTGACGAAGTAGAATTAATATATCTTCTACCATTAATGATGGTTGTTATTCCAGCTGTTTATGTAATAAGAGCGAAACTCTTTGCTAACATTCATAAAGATGATTTAATGTCTTTTGAGGAAGAACTAGGTCAAAAAAGATCTACTTGGCAGCAAATTAAAGATTTGTTTAGATAATTACTAGCTTCTTTATTTATGAAAATTAAATTAGTGCTTTAACAATCAACTAATGTCAGAGTCAAAAACACCCTTTACCAAGGCACAATTACTTCCTCAAGAAGAAACCTTAGAAATATCAAGAAAAAAAGGAAATCTATGTATTGGTCTTCCAAAAGAATCTTATTTTCAAGAAAAGAGAATTTGCTTAACACCTGATGCCGTTGCAGCTATTGTAGCTAATGGTCATAGAGTTTTAGTCGAAAATGGTGCTGGTGAAGAAGCGGGTTTTTCTGATATAGATTATAATACAGCAGGAGCAGAACTAACCAACGATACTCAGAAAATATTTGGATGCCCTTTATTATTAAAAGTAGAACCCCCTACCCTTGAAGAGATTGAACTCATAAATCCAAAAACAGTTTTAATCTCTGCACTTCAATTAAAAACCAGAAAAAAAGAATATTTTGAAGCTTTAGCAAAAAAGAAAATCACTGCATTAGCTTTCGAGTTTATAAAAGACGAAGCTCATAGTTATCCAGCAGTTAAAGCACTAAGTGAAATTGCGGGAACCGCATCTGTTTTAATTGCATCAGAATTAATGGCAAATGCCGAAACTAGTAACGGTTTGCTATTCGGAAACATTAGTGGTGTTCCTCCTGCCGAAGTTGTTGTTATTGGAGCAGGAACCGTTGGCGAATTTGCAACACGATCTGCTTTAGGTCTTGGTGCAAATGTTAAAGTATTTGATAGTTCAATTACTCGACTTCGAAAATTACAAGTAAATGTTGGTAGAACTTTATTTACTTCTACCCTTCAACCTAARTATTTAATGAAAGCRTTACGTCGTTGTGATGTTGCTATTGGCGCTTTAAAAGGCACCAACAGATCTCCAATAGTTGTTACCCAAACAATGGTGGAAAACATGAAAAATGGTGCGGTTATTATTGATGTTAGTATTGATATGGGAGGTTGTTTTGAAACTTCCGAAATTACTTCACACGACAAACCAACTATTGTGAAAAATGGAGTAATACATTATGGAGTGCCAAATATTCCTGCTCGTTATCCTAAAACTGCCTCTATTTCAATTAGTAATATCTTCACTCCTTATCTTTTAGATATAGCAGAATCTGGCGGTTTAGAAAATGCCATTCGTTTTGATAGTGGWTTAAAAAATGGGTTGTATTTTTACCGCGGAATTTTAACAAATAAATCRGTAGCAGATTGGTTCAATATGCCTTAYAGCGACTTAAATTTGTTGATTTTCTAAAAATTATTACAGAAATTTTATTTTAYTTATGAGYTTATTAAAACGATTTGYATTCTATTTTGGCGGATTTGGTRTTGGATTGGTAYTGTTATATTTTTTTATTGGYGGAAGTGGTGCTTCTTGYGAATATGATTATGGGCCAGGAGCAAGAACTAAAAAAAACATTCGACTTAAAAAACGAGCWTTTTCTGAGAGTACTTTAGTATTTCTAAAWGACAATCAAATGGATACTTCAGCAATATCATATTTRCTTAAAAAAGGAARTGTTMTWTTYTCTGAAAGYAATACTGAATTAGATYCTTGTAAAGTTTATGTAATTGAAGGCAATTCTRCTTCAAAAGAAAATTCAGATTCTATTAAAAAACTGAAAATTAAAGTTGAAAATTGTGATAGTATTGCAACAATTAAAGAGGTAAAATTTTCAGAATAATTAGATTATAAAATCAAATCTAGATCCCACTTTTTGTCAATATTATAATGTAAACTTCCGCAACGAACTTTTAGTGATGAAGGAATATTGTTAGTAAATAAACTTCCTGTTCCCAGACCTTGTGGTAATTTATTGTTTTTTGAGAAGGTATATTGAGCTATTGCATTAAGTCCAATATTACTTTCTAATGCGGAAGTAATCCACCAACCAATTTTGTTGTTTTCTGCTTTTGAAATCCAAGAATCACTGCCTTTAAATCCACCAATAAGGCTAGGTTTTAAAATGATATATTGAGGATTTATAGTATCCATCATTTTAATTTTTTGTTCTTCGGAAAAAATTCCAATAAGTTCTTCATCCAATGCAATAGGTAATGACGTATCTTCACAAAGCCTTGCCATTTCTTGCCATTGTCCTTTTTTAATAGGTTGCTCGATAGAATGAAGTTGTACATCTGAAAGCCATTTTAGTTTCTCCAAAGCTTCAGAAGGAGAAAAAGCACCGTTGGCATCAACTCGTAATTCTATAACCGAAGAGGAATATTCTTTCCGTATAGATTTTAATAAATCGAGTTCGGTTTTAAAGTCAATCGCTCCAATTTTCATTTTGATACAAGTAAAACCTTGTTGTAACTTATCTGAAATTTGTTGCTTCATAAAAGTTTTATCTCCCATCCAAACCAATCCGTTAATTGGAATTGATTGTTCTCCACGACTAAATTCCGAAGGAAATATTTCAAACTGATTTTTAGCATTTATCGATTTAAAAGCTGTTTCAATCCCAATCTGTATGGAAGGGAATTCATTTAATGCTTCATATAAAGTTTCTCTCTCTAAATCAATGTTGTTGCAAGTCCATTGTAGTTTCTCTTCATAATCGGGTCTATCATCGATGCTTAATCCTTTAAAAACAGCACATTCTCCTATTCCTTGTTTTTCGTTTTCAGAAATAATTAAAAAGTATGTGTCTTTTGTTTTTAGGATTCCACGAGAAGTCCCACTTGGGAGTTTGAAATTTAGGCGGTGTTTTTTGTAGGTTGCTTTCAACATTTATTATTCTTCGACTGCATTTCGACTTCGCTCAATGACCACGCTCAGAGCGACATTTTATTTTATAAATTTAGATTTTACAATTCTATAGATTCACCAATTTCCAGTAACATCAAATCTTTTCCAGCATCAAAGAATTTCTTTTTTGCCTCATCGTGATCTATTTCAATAAAAGCAAAAGTATCGTAATGAACACCTAGAACCTTTTCGCATTCCACAAAATCGCTTGCTAAAATAGCATCATCGATTCCCATTGTAAAATTATCCCCAATAGGTAAAATGGCTAGATCTAATTTTGTTTGCAAAGGAATTAGTTTCATATCCATTGTTAAAGCTGTATCACCAGCAATATAGATGTTTTTATGTTCTCCTTCGATTAAAAACCCACCTGGTTGACCACCATAACTTCCATCTGGAAATGAGCTGGTGTGTACTGCATTTACATATTTTACATTTCCGAAGTCAAACTTCCAGTTTCCTCCGTGATTCATAGGGTGTACATTGATTCCTTTTGCTTGATAATACATTGCAATTTCGTAATTACTTACAATTTTAGCCCCTGTATTTTTGGCAATTGCTTCTGCATCGAGAATATGGTCTTCGTGAGCGTGTGTCAATAAAATATAATCTGCTTTCAGTTTTAAAATATCTACTTTATCTTTTGACAATGGATTCTCAGATATAAAGGGATCTACCAAAATATGTGTTCCTGATACTTCTATTGCAAGAGAATTTTGTCCGTAAAATGTGATTTTCATGATATAAGTTTTAAAAAAATATTCCAAATAAAACCGCAAATCCAAAAGTACTAAAAGCTACTTTTTTTAATTCGCTGTCTAATAGTTTGGGTTCTTTATTTTTATATACTGTTAAAAGGTTTAATAGTAATGGTATAAAAGCAATAATATAAATAAGTTGCTTGGGAGAATGATAGTTTAAATAAGTAAATATTATTACTAAAAACATCGCTGTTTCCACTAAAAAATAATGATATATTTTTGCTTTCGTACTTCCTAATTTAACAACCAATGTGTTTTTATTATTTTTTTTATCGTTTTCAATATCACGCATATTATTCAGGTTTAAAACAGCCATACTCAATAAACCGATAGTGGATGCTGGTAATAATAATTCCCATTGAAATTGATGTGTAAATAAGTAATTACTTCCCAAAACACTTAAGAGTCCAAAAAACAAAAACACAAACAAATCTCCCAAACCTGAATAACCATAAGCGTTTTTACCTACCGTATATTTTATTGCTGCTATAATGGAAGCAATTCCTAAAACAAAAAACAGTAAGGAATGTAAAAAATCTTCACTTCCAAATGCCTGATAAATTAATAAAGTTGCAACTATTAAGGTAATGATTGTTGTTTTTATAATCATTGACTTCATTTGAATTTCTGTGATTATTCCAGCAGCAACCAAACGCTGTTCACCCTCCCTTTCATCGTCTGTGCCTTTTATTCCGTCACCATAATCATTAGCGAAGTTAGAAACCACTTGAAAGCCAATTGTTGTTAAAATAGCTAACCAAAAAACGGAAGATTTCCAAAGATCTGTTTCAGTTCCTAGAGAAGTACCTACTATTATTCCTGAAATTGACAAGGGCAATGTTCGTAGTCGTGCTGCGGAAACCCAAGATTTTAGTTTTGGCATTTTAAAAATTTATTTATACAAAAATACGTTTAATAAAATAATTTTGTATTTTTAATTTACCCAAACATAAAAATATGGACACATTTAACAAGTACGATTTAGGGCTACTGATATTACGGGTAGGTTTCTCAGTATTTTTATTCCTTCACGGAATTGAAAAAATAGAAGTATTATTTGAATCTGGAGGTAAATTTCCTAATCCAATTGGTATTGGATCTACTTTATCTTTAATCTTAGTTATAATAGCTGAGGTATTATGCACTTTTTTAATTGTTATTGGATTTAAAGTACGGTGGGCAAGTATCCTGCCAATTATTATGATGTTGGTTGCAGTTTTTGTTGTACATCAAGGGAATTCTATAATGGAACGAGAATTAGCTGTTTTGTATTTGATTGCGTTTTCTGCGATAGCTATCTTAGGGAGCGGAAAATATTCGGTAAGAAAATAATACTATCCTACCACCTTCACTAACAATTCTTTTAATAAATCGGCTTGAGTTAAATTTGCCCCTACTCCTTTGCTTTTTACATCAATTTCTCTGATAGATGCAATTACTGCACTTACTTTTCGCATCGGGTAATTTCGAGCCGCAATTTCATAATCCTTAATAAAAAAAGGATGCACTCCTAATGCTTTTGGTGCTTCTGATTTGTTAGAAAGTGTATGGTATTTCATCACTTTTAAAAAAAAGCCAAATAATGTTGAAACTGTGACTACCGTAGGATGATTTCTGGGATCGTGAGCAAAATATTGAATAATACTAAAAGCCTTTTTCATATTTTTATGAGCAATAGCATTTAATAATTCAAAGTTATTATAGTCTTTACTTATGCCTATATTCTCTTCTATAATCTGGGCTGAAATTTGTTCTCCAGATTTTACAATTAATTGAAGTTTTTCTAATTCATTATTAATTTTTCCTAAATCATTTCCTAAAAACTCCACCAACATTTGTGATGCTTTTGGAGATATGGTATATCCTTTTCCTGCTAAAACTCTACGAATCCAATCAGGAATTTGATTGTCATATAATTTTTTACTTTCAAAAATAACTCCATTTTTCGCAATTGATTTATAGATTTTTTTTCGTTTATCGAGTTTTTTATATTTATAACAAATTACCAATATAGTGGTAGGTTGTGGGTTTTCAATGTATGGAGTTAAATTCTCAATAGTTCTTGATAAATCCTGTGCTTCTTTTACGATCACTACCTGTCGTTCTGCCATCATCGGAAAACGTTTGGCAGTACTTACGATGTCTTCAATTTTTACATCACGACCATAAAAAACAGTTTGATTAAAGCTTTTTTCCTCTTCAGAAAGCATATTGTCTTCAATAAATTTTGAAAGTGAATCAATATAATAGGCTTCCTCTCCCATTAAAAAATAGATGGGTTTTATATTTCCTTTTTTTATATCGGCAACAATATGTTTTACTTTTTCTAAAGGCACAAAAATTATTGATTATTTTTAATTACTCTATTTATTTTTCTGAAATAAAGTATCTTGCAAAGTGCAAAATCTCAACTTCCCTAAATATAATTTCCGTTTCAAAAGTAACGAAAATAAAACGTTGATTTTTGATATTATTAGAAAAAAGTTTGTCGTTTTAACACCCGAAGAATGGGTACGACAAAATATATTGCAATTTTTAATTTCTGAAAAGAAATATCCCATTTCATTAATTAATATTGAAAAACAAATAAAACTTAATAACACTATCAAACGCTATGATATTGTTGTGTTTAACAAATATGGAAGCATTCATATTATTGTAGAATGCAAAGCACCATCTATAAAAATAAACCAACAAACTTTTGATCAAATTGCGCGTTATAATTTTGTACTAAATGCCGAATACTTATTTGTTAGCAACGGATTGGAGCATTATTATTGTCAGATGGATTTTGAAAACGAAAAATATATTTTCTTAAAAGAACTGCCATCTTATAAATTGCAAAATGACAATTAAAGACTTTACTTTGCATTTATGAAAGTTGCTGTCATTATACTTAATTGGAATGGAAGGAGATTGTTAGAACAGTTTTTACCTTCTGTTGTCAATTTTTCAGAAAATGAAGCTACTATTTATGTAGCTGATAATGCCTCTACAGACGATTCTGTTCTGTATGTTCAAGAAAATTTTTCGAATGTAAAAATAATTCAGAATACGACCAACGGTGGTTATGCAAAAGGGTACAATGATGCTTTAAAAAACTTAACTGAAGATCTTTTTGTTCTTTTAAATAGCGATGTAGAAGTTACTGAAAATTGGTTGACTCCCATTATTTCAGAATTTAAAAAGGACTTTAATTTAGTAGCAGCCCAACCTAAAATACTGGATTTTAAAAATAAAGAATATTTTGAATATGCTGGTGCCGCTGGCGGATTTATTGACAAATTAGGTTATCCTTTTTGTAGAGGAAGAGTTTTTGATACTCTTGAAAAAAACGAAAATCAATACAACGATACCATTGAAATATTTTGGGCAACAGGAGCTTGTCTTTTTGTAAGAAAAAAAGCATTTGAAAAAGTTCGAGGACTGGACGAAGATTTTTTTGCACATCAAGAAGAAATTGATCTTTGTTGGCGATTAAAAAGCAAAGGAGGGAAAATAAAATGCATTGGTAATTCGACTGTTTTTCATGTAGGCGGAGCTACTTTATCTGCTGCAGATTCTAAAAAAACATTCTATAATTTTAGAAATACCTTATTAATGTTACTAAAAAATGTAAAAGGTTCTAAAGTTTTGCTGTTAATTTTCACGAGATTATTGTTGGATGGATTGGCAGGAATTCAGTTTATATTTCAAGGAAAATGGAAACATGCTTTAGCGATAATTAAAGCACATTTTAGCTTTTACAGTCTGATTCCTACTTATTTAAAAAAACGTAGAAAAATTGCTTCAAATTTAAAATACTATAAGACAAAGTCTATCGTTTTAGATTATTATTTAAGAAAAAAACGTACCTTTATAAACCTAAATTAAAGTTTTCTTAAAAAAGTCATTTTACTTTTTTTACTAAACTTTGTTTTAATAATTTTGACTAACATTTAAATAACTATAATTATGAAAAAAATCCTAATGCTTTTAGCCGTTTCAAGCATTCTTTTTACTTCTTGTGTATCCAATAAAAAATACGCTGAATTAGAAGGAAAACAAAAAAACACCCAAGATTTATTAAACACTTGTACTGTAAAACTTAACAGTTGTGAAGCTGATAAATCTGCGTCTAATGCACGTGTTGCTTCATTAGAAGATCAAATAAAAGATTTAAAAAAAGACAAGGAAGATTTAAAAATGTTTACGAAACAAGGAGGAGATAACCTTGAAAAAACTTTGGAAAGTCTTAAAGAAAAAGACCTTAAAATCACTAGATTACAAGACGCTTTAACTCAAAAAGACAGTGTTACACTTGCTTTAGTTACAAGCCTTAAAAAAGAAGTTGGGCTAGATGATGAAGATATTCAAATTAATGTAGAGAAAGGTGTGGTATTTATATCTTTAAGCGATAAAGTATTATTTAAAAGTGGAAGCTATAACTTATCTTCTAGAGCTAATGAAATTCTTGGAAAAGTTGCTACAGTTATCAATGGCAAACCAGATTTTGAAGCTTTGGTAGAAGGACATACTGATAATGACCCTTACAAAAAAGGAATTTTAATAGACAACTGGGATTTAAGTGCAAAGCGTTCTACCGCTGTTGTAAGAAAACTAGTAGAACTTGGAGCAAACCCTTCTCAAATGATTGCAGCAGCTCGTAGTGAATTTGTACCTTTAGTAGCTAATGACAGTGCTGAAAACAAATCTATTAATCGGAGAACGAAGATTTATATCTTACCAAAAATTGATCAATTCTATGAAATGATTGAAACTGAAATGAAAAATCTTTCTGGAGAGGAAAATTCAGAAAAAGTTGAAGAAGGAAACTAAAAAAAGTTAG
Source organism: Flavobacterium sp. (assembly GCA_002733185.1). Classification (GTDB taxonomy): domain Bacteria; phylum Bacteroidota; class Bacteroidia; order Flavobacteriales; family Flavobacteriaceae; genus Marifrigoribacter. The sequence goes on from NVUT01000015.1 coordinate 55,594, forward strand.
ATATAAACAATAAAACCCAGCTTTTAGCTGGGTTTTATTGTTTAATAATATCAAGTTTACACCTCCAAACTCCCTTTCCCTTCTCTAATCAATTCAGGTTCATCACCACAAAGATTGATTACTGTGGAAGGCACATTTCCTCCAAAACCTCCATCAATAACAATATCTACTAATTTACCCCATTTTTCATAAATCAGTTCTGGGTCTGTAGTGTATTCTATAATTTCATCTTCGTCGTAAATAGATGTTGAGATTATTGGGTTTCCTAATTCTCTAACAATTGCTAAGGTTATTGCGTTATCTGGAACACGAATTCCTACTTCTTTTTTCTTTTTAAAAACCTTTGGAAGGTTATTATTTCCTGGAAGAATAAAAGTATAGGGACCTGGCAAAGCACGTTTTAATATTTTAAAAGTACTGGTATTAATATGTTTTACATAATCTGAAATATTACTAATACTATCACAAACAAAGGAGAAATTAGCTTTTTCAAGCTTAATTTCTTTTATTCTAGCAACTTTTTCTAAAGCTTTAGTATTTTTAATGTCACAACCTAATGCATAAACAGTATCACTTGGGTAAATAACAAGTCCACCCTTTCTTAAAACATCAATGACTTTTTTAATCTTTCTTTCATCTGGATTGTCCTCATATATTTTAATGAATTCTGCCATAATAAATTTTGGTTCTATATTTGATATAAAACTAATAGATTTTTTCCTGAAATCATTCAAAATTAAAGTAATTATCATAAATCTAAAAAATAACCGTTTTAATAGTAAAGCTAACTATGAAGAAATTATTTTACCTCCTATTTTTTACTTTTAGTTTCATAGTTATATTTACTTCCTGTTCATCTGACGATACCAATACTGACGATGAAATTATTATTGAAGAAGAATCACTAACTGCTGAAACCATACAAAACATTTCCTACGGAGAGAATTCACAACAAGTGTATGACATTTACCTCCCAGCAGGGCGAACTTCAGATAAAACGAAAGCTGTAATATTGGTTCATGGTGGTGGATGGACAAGTGGAGACAAAGCAGATATGGAAAATTTTATTGAAAGCATTCAACTATTTCTTCCCAATCACGCTATTGTAAATATCAATTATATTCTAGGAGATACCAACCCTCCTTTTATTCCTGCTTTCCCTAATCAGTTTTTAGATGTAGGTTTGGTTATAAATCAACTTACCGAGCAAAAAGAAAATCTACAAATTTTACCAGAGTTTGGATTAATTGGTACTAGTGCAGGGGCACATATTTCATTAATGTACGATTCAGTTTATGATACCCACGATGTAGTAAAAATGGTTGCCGATATTGTTGGTCCTACTAATTTTACAGATCCTTTTTATTCTAAAAACCCCTTATTCAACCTAGCTTTAAGTGCTTTAGTTGATGAAAGTGCTTATCCAATTGGTACAAATTATGCAGAAATTACAAGTCCAGCTTTACAAGTTTCTTCCGATACGAGTCCTACAATTTTATTCTACGGAAATCAAGATCCTTTAGTACCATTAAGCAATGGCGACTTGTTGAAAGCAAATTTATCTGAAGCTTCAGTTACAAATAGCTATACCGTTTACGATGGAGGTCATGGCGATTGGGATGAATCTAGTTTAATAGATTTACAACTTCAATTAATCGATTTTATAAATACTTATTTACCTGTTGAAGAGTAAACTAATATCACTCAATAACCTTTAATTTTGCAAAACGAAGCAATAGTTTTTTAAGCCCTCCGTTTTCAAAATTAATTTCTGCCTTGGTATCTGCTCCTATTCCTTCAATTTTTGTAATATATCCTTTTCCGAAGCGAACGTGCTCAACAATTGTGTTAACTGCTAAGTTTAATTCTTTTAAATTAATATTTTTATCGGCAGAACTAGTAACGGGTTTGATTCTTCGTAATTTCCGTAAATTATTTTGAGAAGAAGGTGAAGTTGGTGCTTTACCAGATACTGGTTTCCGAAGTCTTAATTTACTGTGATCTATGTCATCAAAAATATCTGCATCCAATAAAGGTTTGTATTTGTTCTCGGTAATTGGTGTTAAGTATTCTATAAAGCTTTCGTCAATTTCTTCAATAAAACGGCTGGGTTCTGCATCGATTAATTTTCCCCAGCGATAACGTGATTGGGTGTATGTTAAATAGGCTTGTTTTTCGGCTCTAGTAACTGCCACATAGAATAAACGTCTTTCTTCTTCCAACTCACTTCTGGTATTCATACTCATTCCGCTTGGGAACAAATCTTCTTCCATTCCAACAATAAACACATACGGAAATTCCAATCCTTTGGCTAAATGAATTGTCATTAAAGCCACCTTATCATCATCATTTGTTTCCTTGTCTAAATCTGTGGCAAGAGCAACATCTTCTAGAAATTCTGCTAAAGAACCTGTAGTGTCTGCAATTTCTTTTTGCTCTTCAACAAAATCTTTCATTCCGTTTAGGAGCTCTTCAATGTTTTCTATTCTCGCGATTCCTTCGGGAGTACCGTCTTTTTTTAATTCGGTAAAAAGTCCTGTTTTTTTAACTACGTGTTCTGTAATCTGAAATACATCGTAGTTTTGATTGAGCACCTGAAAACTTTGCACCATTGTTACAAAATCTTGAAGTTTCGACTTTGTCCCTTTGTTAATCTGAATTTCAACTTTATCCAGATTTTGCATGACTTCAAAAATAGAACGATTGTATTGGTTGGCAATAACAATTAAACGTTCAATAGTTGTCTGACCAATACCACGAGCAGGATAATTAATGATACGTTTGAGGGCTTCTTCATCTTTTGGATTGATTAAAATACGTAAATAGGAAAGTACATCTTTAATTTCTTTCCGTTGGTAAAAACTCAATCCTCCATAAATTCTATAAGGAATATCTCTTTTCCGAAGGGCATCTTCAATAGCACGGGATTGCGCGTTGGTACGATATAAAACTGCAAACTCACCATTGGCAAGTTGATGATTCATCTTGGTTTCAAAAATTGTACTTGCTACAAACCTTCCTTCATCACCATCAGTCATACTCCGATTGACTAAAATTTTTGCACCTTCATCATTGGCTGTCCAAACTATTTTATCGAGTCGAGTTTTGTTCTTTTCAATAATACTATTGGCGGCATTTACAATGTTTTTGGTGGATCGGTAATTTTGTTCTAACCTAAAGACTTTCACGTCATCATAATCCTTCTGAAAGTTTAAAATATTATTAATATTCGCACCACGAAAGGCATAAATACTTTGGGCATCGTCACCTACTACACAAATGTTTTGAAAACGATCACTTAATGCTTTAATTATTAAATACTGACTGTGATTGGTATCTTGATACTCATCGACCAAAATATACCTAAAACGGTTTTGGTATTTGGCTAAAACTTCCGGAAAACGAGTTAGCAATTCGTTGGTTTTCAATAATAAATCATCAAAATCCATCGCACCAGCCTTAAAGCATTTATCAACATAACTCTTATAAATATCACCCATTCGTGGAACTTTTGCCATGGCATCAGCTTCCATTAATTCTGGGTTATTAAAGTATGCTTTAACCGTAATTAAACTGTTTTTATAAGAAGAAATACGAGAATACACCTGCTTGTATTTGTAGATGTCTTTATCTAAATGTATTTCCTTAATCACGGCACGAATCACAGATTGTGAATCTTGAGTATCATAAATCGTAAAGTTGGAAGGATAGCCTAATTTATCGGCTTCATACCTAAGAATTTTTGCAAAAACACTATGAAAAGTTCCCATCCATATATTTTTAGCTTCACTTCCACCAACAATTCTTGAGATACGTGTTTTCATTTCACGTGCTGCTTTGTTGGTAAAAGTTAAAGACAATATATTAAACGGATCTACGCCTTGATGCATTAAATGGGCTATTCGAAAAGTTAATACTCTCGTTTTTCCTGAGCCTGCACCAGCAATAACAATCATTGCCCCGTCTTTTTGTAAAACAGGCGCTAATTGAGCTTCGTTAAGTTGTTGTAAATATTCTTGCAATTTATTTGGTGTTTTTATTCTGAAATGGAAGTTGTGAAATTACTAAAAATACTAAGAAAATTTTGTAGCTTTTTTGACAATTTATAAACAGTTAAAAACTTTTCGATTTATTGAAATTTAAATACCTTTAGCTCAAATTTAAAAAGCTTTTATAATGCTTTTAGAAGTATTGAAGTAAAGTAAACTCTAATTAAGATTGAAATAATTATTACCTATGAATAACCTATTAGAATTTTTATCCAACCTCCCTTGGTGGGCTTGGGTTTTAATTAGCTTATTATTAGTTGCAATAAGAGATGTTTTACAACCAAAACACAGTATTAGTCATAACTTCCCTATAGTTGGGCATTTGCGTTTTGTCTTAGAAAAAATTGGACCAGAATTACGTCAATATCTGGTAGCTAACAATCGTGAAGAACTTCCTTTTAATCGAATTGAGAGAGGTTGGATTTATGCTTCTGCCAAACATGAAAACAATTACGAAGGCTTTGGTACCGATCGCGATATTTATGCACATCAGCATATATTTATTAATAATGCGATGATGCCTTTTCAAATTGGAAAAAACCATCCCAATGTAGAAGATCACTGTTTTTTACCTTGTGCTAAAGTAATGGGATCTTTCAATAAAAGAGAGAAACCCTTTCGTCCTGCATCTGTAATCAATGTCTCTGCAATGAGTTTTGGATCTTTGTCTGCAAGAGCTATTGATTCCTTAAATAAAGGAGTGCAAATAGCTGGAGCATATCATAATACTGGTGAAGGTGGACTATCACCATACCATAGTAATGGCGGCGATGTTGTCTTTCAAATTGGAACTGGATATTTTGGAGTTCGGAATAAAGATGGTGGATTTTCAATGGAAAAATTAGTAAAACTAGTAAATGACAATCCTTTTGTAAAAGCAATTGAAATTAAACTATCACAAGGTGCAAAACCTGGAAAAGGTGGTGTACTTCCAGGAGCTAAAATCACTAAAGAAATTGCCGAGATTCGAAACGTTGAAATAGGTATAGATGTAATTTCTCCTCCCAATCATAAAGTATTTTCCAATGTGACTGAAATGGTTGCTTTTATTGAAGAAGTGGGTTCTAAAACAGGATTACCGGTAGGAATTAAAGCCGCAATCGGAAAATTAGAGCAATGGGAGGAATTAGCAGATTTAATGAAAGACACCAACAAAGGGCCTGATTTTATTACTGTTGATGGTGGTGAAGGAGGAACGGGTGCTGCACCACCAAGTTTTGCAGATCACGTTTCATTGCCTTGGGTTTATGGATTTAGTGACTTATACAAAGTTTTTAACATAAGAAATTTAACCGGACGCATCGTATTTATTGCCAGTGGAAAATTAGGTTTTCCAGCAAAAGGTGCGATGGCATTTGCAATGGGAGCCGATTGCTTGAATGTGGCACGTGAAGCTATGTTAAGTATTGGTTGTATTCAGGCACAGGTTTGTCATACCAATCGCTGTCCGAGTGGAGTGGCTACACAAAGTAAATGGTTGCAACGCGGGATTGATGTTCCTTTAAAATCTGAAAGATTAGCTCAATATTTTAAAACTTTTAGAAAAGAATTTATTGAAATCACACATGCAGCTGGTTACGAACATCCTTGTCAGTTTAAAATGAGTGATATTGATGTAAATGTTGATGACCACTATCTTTCAAAAGAATTAGACCAAACCTATTTGTACACAAAAACACCAGTTCCTTTTAGTTCTATGCAAGATTTGAAGGATTGTATATATTTGGGAGGAAAATCAAATTAAATATCTTTTGTACAATAAAATAAAACAAACTAAGTTTGCTTTTCAAACCTTATCTCTATGGAAGATGCAACCCTAATTATTAGTTATTTTGCTTATTTATTACCTGCTATTGTCGTTGGATTGGTGGCTTATTTTTTCTTTAAAGGACACACTGCAAATGAAGAAGGCAGGAGAAGGTATCTGATTCAGAAAGAAGCTCAAAAAAATATTATTCCTATTCGTTTACAAGCTTATGAACGCCTTACTTTGTTTTTGGAACGCATCGATCCCAATAAATTATTACTGCGAATAAAACCTTTTTCAGGTGATCTTCAGAAATATGAATCCTTATTAATACAGAATATCGACAATGAATACGAGCATAATTTAGCACAACAAATCTACATCACACCAGAATGTTGGAATTTGATAAATGCTGCTAAAAACGCCACAATACAAGTAATTCGACAAGCTTCTATGAACGAAAAAGTAGATGATTCAGATAAATTAAGAGCTTTTTTATTGAATCATTTTGTTGGCGAAATTACCCCTTCTCATAAGGCTTTAATGTTTGTGAAAAAGGAAGTTTCGGAATTGTTTTAAAATCAATCCCCTTCATCTTTCAATTCATTTAGATCGTTTAATTCAATATTTTTCCGTTTAGCGAATTTAAACCCCTGCTCCCACCATTGCAGCATTTTCTCCTTATTGAAAATCAATGAATTTGTCGTTAATACCGTAGGTGTATAATACAAATTAATAATCGCATCATTATTGGAAGCTACATATTTTCCTATCCTAATATTTTGCTTTTCAATTCGATCTGCCATATAGGAATGCATGTTTGTAATTAATGAAAATACATTTTTTGAAGGCATTTTATTTAAATGGGTAACTTCAGTATCTAAAACAATTACATCGATGGTGGTTGCACCTCGTTTAATGGCTTCTTCAATTGGAACCATACTTCCAAACCCGCCATCTGCATACTCGCAGCCATTCTTTTTTACTAAACTCATAAATGGTGTATAATTGCAGGAAATCCAAATCCAATCGCAGAAATCGTTATAACTATAATCGTTAATCGATTTATACTCTACTTGATTTAAAGATAGGTTTGAAACCGTAACAACAACTTCTTTTACACCATTTTTTAATTCCTCAAACTCTGTTTCAGAAATTGCATTAGAAATTAATTTTCGAAGGTTTTTACTCTCTCCGAAGGTTTTTTTTCCATTTAAGATATTCCGAAAAACATTAAAATGATTGATGCTAATTTCCTGTTGTCCGTGACGTTCCTTTTTAACAATAAAAGGACAATTACTAAATATACTTTTTTGATTTACAGACGTATAAACCTGTTTTATTTTTTGAGTTTTACTTAAAGCAAGGTGCGTAATTAAAAGACTTCCTGTTGAAGTTCCTACAAACAAATCGTATTTATATTTTAACTCTTCAATTAAATATTGAGCAACGCCTCCAGCAAAAGCTCCTTTACTACCACCTCCAGATATTACTAATGCTCTCATTTTATTTTTCATTTTCCATTCTATCCAGAAACTTAGACGAATTTTCGTCCAATTCATTTCTCAAATTATTAATCTGTTCACGATACTCTTTCTTTTCTAATAAACTACTTAAAATGACCCTTGAAGATTTTTTAAAACGCCAATAATGATGTTGACAAGCATCAATAAGGTTCAATAACGATACTTTATCCCACAACTCCATATAATTAACATATTCTAGGGCTTTTTCTCGTACTTTATTTCCATATTTTGATGAAGTGTATTTTCTTAATTCTGTAATAAATTTACCCTTATTTTCAATTTGATACTCTTCAGTAATTAATGCCAAAAACAACCAAACCTGTCGAATATTCTTATCTTGAAATCCAATAACGCCATTCATTTCATCTAAATATTTTGTTCTGTTTTCAGGAAAATTAACCCATAAATTTCCCAATGCAGCTTCCTGAGTTACATAGGATTCGTCCTGTAATAAAGATTCGTAATCCTCTTTTAAATCTTCAGGGATTTTAGTGAGAGATAAAGCTATTGCTTGCCTTACAAACACATTGTTTGACTGAAATGCTTTTTTATAAAGCGGAAACACCAAGGTCATTGGTTCACCTTCTATTTGATAAATAACTTCTTGACCAATAAAGTCATTTGGGAATACAAGTGCTTTTTCAAAATCCTTAATTTTTAGTGAAACTGGATTTTCTCTTAAGGCTGAAATTTTAAAAAACTCTTTAATAAAAGGCGACTTCATTAATGATTGATATGCTTGTTCAGATTTAAATGCACTTTGTTTTATCCAATCTTTTTTAAACTCATTTAAATCTTTGCCATAAACCGTTTCTACTTCTGATATAAAATCTTCAGTAATTACATTATTAAATTGGTGCTTTTCCAAATAAATTTTAACTGCAGATTTAAAAACTTTCTCTCCCACTTTTTCTTTTAAAATATGCAATGCCCAAGTGCCTTTTTCGTAAAAAGTTAAGGAACTCGCTTTAGGGTTAATAAGAGATTCTCCTTTACCTTCATCGCTTAAGGCTTTTAATTGTTCCGCTGATTGAAATAATTTCCAATAGTAATAATCCTCACCAAAGATTTCTTTTTCTGCTAATAAAGCGTAATAACTTGCAAAACCTTCGTGAAGCCAATGATGCTTACTGGATTTTTCGGTTACTAAATTTCCAAACCATTGGTGTGCCAATTCGTGAGCATTAACATTTATATAATTGCGGTCTGTAAAACCAATAGAATCCACAACAAAAGAATCTGAAAAAAAAGTGGCAGTAGTATTTTCCATTCCTGCATACATAAAATCTTTAACAGGAACTTGCTTGTAGTTTTGCCAAGGATACGAAATTCCGATTTCTTTTTCCAAAAAATCAAAAATTTGCTTTGAAAACCTATAGGTTGGCTCAAAACGTAATGAATCTTTTGGGTTATAATACAATTCAATAGGAATATTACTTGACGAAGTAATTGTTTTATAGTTGAAATTTCCAACAGTAAAAGCTACTAAATAACTAGACATTGGAAGGTTCATTCTATAATTCCAACTTTTAAAATCATCTATTTCTGAGGTTGTTATTAGTTTTCCATTAGCAATTACAGTTTTATTTAACGGAACTTCGTAAGTAATTGAAAAAATCATTTTATCGTTCATATCATCTAAACTCGGCAACCAATTTGAAGTGTATTTTCCTTGCCCTTGGGTCCAAATTTGATCGTCGATAAAATAGAGTGCCTTTCTTGGAGACGCTTCATAATCAAATGAAACTGTATAGGTTTTATTGGCTTTAAATTTTGAAATTAGCCATATTTTCTTGTTTTGGAAAGAAATTTGAATGTTCTTATTAAAATCATTTCTAATAAGTACAATCCCTACAGCATCTAAATATATGGAATCACATTTTTTTTTGACCTGAAACGTATAGGATGCTTTTCCAATAATACTTTTATTATTAAAATCGGGTCTAATAACCGCATCAACATTAACAAAATCAACCTTTTCAGTTTGTTGACAAAAAGCGTTTCCCACAAACAATACCAAACATAAAACTAACAACTCCCTCATTCTTTTTATAAAATTGTAGGATAACAAAATACAAATTTTATAGGATAATCCTTTAAAATTCTTACAAGCATTCATAAGAATTTGTATTTTCGTTTTATGAACTCAAGTTTTTTTCAAACTCCAATAGATTATCTAAAAGGTGTCGGTCCTAATCGGGCAGATTTACTAAAAAAGGAGTTGGGAATTTTTACTTTTCAGGATTTGCTACATCTTTTTCCAAACAGGTATTTAGACCGAACTAAGTTTTATAAAATCAACCAGTTACAACGAACAAGTGCAGATGTTCAAATTTTAGGCAAAATTACCCACATTAAAATAGTGGATCAAAAAAGAGGCAAACGATTGGTTGCTACTTTTCAAGATGAAACTGGAAAAATGGAATTAGTTTGGTTTCGAGGTCATAAATGGATTCGAGAAAGCTTAAAATTAAATATTACGTATGTCATCTTCGGAAAAACAAATTGGTTTAATGGATCTTTTTCAATGCCACATCCAGAAATGGAGCTATTCAGCGATTATGAAAAAAGTTTGCGTCCTGCGATGCAAGCGGTATATCCTTCAACAGAAAAATTAACAGCAAGGGGAATTTCAAATCGGGTTTTAATTTCAATCATACAACAACTGTTTTTAGAGTCCAAAAATAGCTTTACTGAAACCCTCTCAAAACCCCTTTTAGAAACCTTAAAATTACTACCCAAAAAAGAGGCACTTTTAAACATTCATTTCCCACAAAATCAAACCCTTTTAGCAAAGGCTCAATACCGATTAAAATTTGAAGAATTATTTTATATTCAGTTGCAATTAATTCGAAAGAATTTACTCCATAAAGCAAAAATAAAAGGCTATCCTTTTAGCCGAGTAGGGGAGAATTTTAACACCTTTTACAAAGAGCATTTACCCTTTGAATTAACCAATGCACAAAAGCGAGTTATTAAAGAAATTAGAAACGACTTAGGCAATAATTCACAAATGAATCGTTTACTACAAGGCGATGTAGGTTCGGGTAAAACAATTGTAGCGTTAATGTCAATATTAATAGCACTTGACAATGGGTTTCAAGCCTGTTTAATGGCGCCTACTGAAATTTTGTCAGTCCAACACTATAACGGCTTATTAGAATTGTGTAAAAATCTGAAACTCAGCATTTACTTGTTAACTGGTTCGACTAAAACTTCAGATAGACGGATTATCCACGAAAAGCTCGAAAACGGTGAAATAAACATCCTTATTGGTACCCATGCACTACTCGAAGATAAGGTAAAATTCAAAAATTTAGGACTTGCAATTATCGATGAACAACATCGTTTTGGAGTTGCACAGCGAAGTAAATTATGGCATAAAAATAAACTTCCTCCACACGTGTTAGTTATGACCGCAACACCTATTCCAAGAACCCTTGCCATGAGTGTTTATGGTGACTTAGATATCTCGATAATTGATGAACTTCCACCCGGCAGAAAAGCCATCAAAACAGTACACCGTTTTGACTCCAATAGACTGCGTGTTTTTAAGTTTATGAAAGACGAAATATCAAAAGGCAGACAGGTCTATATTGTCTATCCTTTAATACAAGAATCTGAAGTTTTAGACTATAAAGATTTAATGGATGGTTACGAAAGTATTTCCAGAGAATTTCCTATTTCAGAATATCAAATTTCTATCCTTCATGGTAAAATGAAATCTCAAGATAAAGAATATGAAATGAAACGTTTTATAAAAGGCGAAACAAATATTATGGTTGCTACTACTGTAATTGAAGTTGGCGTAAACGTTCCAAATGCAAGTGTAATGATTATTGAAAGTGCAGAACGTTTCGGATTATCACAATTACATCAATTAAGAGGTCGTGTAGGACGTGGTGCAGACCAGAGTTATTGTATTTTAATGAGCAGTCATAAGCTTTCAGAAAACGGAAGAACAAGATTAGATACGATGGTTAAAACTAGTGATGGTTTTGAAATTGCTGAAGTTGACTTAAGGTTAAGAGGTCCTGGAGATTTAATGGGAACACAACAAAGCGGCGTTTTAAATTTGAAAATTGCAGATATTATCAAGGATCACGACATTTTAAAATTAGCGAGAAGTTATGCTTTTGAAATTTTAAAAAGTGATCCTTCACTTTTAAAACCTGAGAACCTTCCTATAAAAAACACTTTTACTCAGCTAACTAAGTATAAAAATATTTGGAGTTTTATAAGCTAAATGTTTAAGATCACATTTTATTTATAGGGATTTAGTAAGTTTAATAGAAGGCAAAGCATAATTAACCTGTATTGAAGAGTTACTTTATAACGGTGCGTATAAGATTTGTGCGACCTAAAATCCACAGGATTTTCGGTTGTTCAAATCGTTTGTTAATATGTTTGTCAGTTTCCTAATTACTTCAAATCTAAGCATAAATTTTATACAGTGTTAGGCAACGTTTTTTTATTTTTTATTCTGTCAATAATTATTTTTCCAACGTATACAAATATCAGATATGGTATAAAAGCTACATATTCAAACATTGCTTTTAAAGGCCAACCAATTCCCATAATAGAAGTTTCAAGACTTTTTACTTTCTCCATATTTTCAGAAGTTACATTTCCATAAAATTCGTTATGATTCATTCCGTCTATGTTATATCCATAATGATTCAATAAAATTAAATCTGATTTATAACTCCACCAAGCAAATGTCAATATTAAAATTCCTAGAATTGATAAACTTATTAAAGAATAATTAAGCAAAATATTTTTTTTTAGTCTTTTCAAGATTAATATTGGTGAAACTAATATTAAAATAAAAATA
>NVUT01000048.1 GCA_002733185.1 Flavobacterium sp.
GTTGATGCTAATATAAAATTCCAGTTATCACCTTCTGCATCTGCAAAATGTTCTGCTCCAGCATTAACGGCTGTTACAGTTGGATCTAAATTAAATTGTGCAGTACTGTGATACATTACTACATTATTATCAACAAAAGCTCCGCCTCTGGTTGTAAGACTCATTGGGCTTCCTAATATGCTGAAGGAATCGCCTGTAGCTACTGGAGTTGTTTTTATTACATTTATGATTCCGTTGTTGGTGACTGTAGCATTATCATCTACTTGTACTAGGCTTCCTTCGTGTTCGATGATTAAGGTCGAACCTGAATCGATAGTAATATTACCATTAACTTTTAAATAGTCACCGGCAGCAACTGTAAAAGTTGAGTTATTAGTAACAATAATTTCACATGCTTCAATACTTCCTCCGTTTGTTAAAGTAGAATAATTAGAATTTATTGTTACTGCCGTAGAAATACTTGGACTTGCTGGCGACCAACTTCCATTATAAGTAACAGAACCAGTACAGGCTTCAAAAATATTAATATTATCAATAGCTAAATCACTTGCGAAACCATTACCTGTAAGTCCTATAATTCGAATTTTCATAATATCGGAATAAGAGCTTAGGTTAATAGTTTCTGTTATCCAAGCATCTGCACTTACTCCTGGAGTAGTAAATAAATTAAACCATACTCCTTCATTTATACTACCTTGTATAGTTATAGAACCAATATTTGCTCCAAATGTGTGATAATCAAATTCAAACTGAACATTTAATAATGTAGTTAAATCCAAACAAGGTCCATCAAGAACTGCAACTGCATTTGCTCCAATCTCGCCAGTTGTCCCATTACTAGATGCTTCAATATATAAGTAGGTAATACCATTACTAGCTCCACTAGGTCCTGTTCCACCTGAAGGTGTACCGTTAGAATATTCAATCCAATCTCCATCATCACCTAAAGCTTGGGACCAAAGTCCAATTCCACTCTCAAAACTTTCGCTATAAGCTAAACTATTAATTGTATTAGCACATGTAACTGGTATTGGAATTCCTTCAAAAGTACCCGTGAACATTCCTCTACCATAAGTTGCTGCAATAATAGTATTGTCTTCATCTCTGAAATCAAAAGACAAAACTTTAACATCACTCATCCCACTATACGATTGTGTCCAATTTGGATTCGTATCGCCCCAATTTGATGTTTGCCAAACTCCTAACTCGGTACCAATAATTACCTCGTTGAGACTTAAAGGGTTTTGAAGAATACATTTTACTGGAAGATCTGGAAGATCTCCTTCTTTACTTACCCAGTTAGTACCTCCATCATTGGTGTACCAAATACTGGTTACCCCATAATTATGAAACGAAACTAAAATATCATTTTCGGTTTGACCGTAACGAATATCTGAAACGGCACCTACCTGTCCTGGCATTGAAATATCTGTCCAAGTTGGAGTGGCATTTGCATTATCTAAGCGTATTATTTTACCCAAAGCCGTTCCCACTAAAATTCTATTATTTACAAAAGGGGAAGCTGTAAAATATGTTGGAACGGTATTTAACATTGCGTTAGATAAAGTGGTTTTTGTGAATGTTGGTCCTGCTGGATTAATTGCCCAACTGTAAATACGATAAGTAGTACCACTAGTTCCATTAGAATATAAAATATTCGATGAACTATCAAAACCACATTGGTTTACAAAATCACCATCGTTTGTTGCATTTGGAAAGTTTCCAACATAAGTGCCATTCATTTCTAAATACCTAAAATTATTGTACACATAAGAAGAAATCATAAATTGATTGTCTTTATCTATAAATGCCCAACAGCCATCTCCACCAGTTACTTCAACGGTTGAGTTAATCCCAGGAACTGCATTATCTGCAAAATGAGATCCATTATCTTGTGCACCTGCTAATAATTTATCTGTTGCAGCAGATTGATTGATTGCAGCTTTATAAAATTGAGTTACATTATAACCATTATTTCTGGCAGAAGTATTAGTTCCTCCATTATTAGTATAAAAAACACCTCCATCATTACCAAATATTATTCTATTTGAACTTGAAAAAGCGATTCCATGTTGATCTGCATGAACTTCTTGATAACCAAAACCTCCATACCAATGTGAAAACTGTGACCAACTTCCTCCTGAATTAGTTGACTTAAATAAATCAATTCCACCTACATATAAAGTTGTATCATCATTAGGATCTATTCCTATTAATAGATCATAAAAACTTTGTCCTCTGGTGAAATCTGCTGCTGTTATCCCTGTATCCGCATCATTTGGCAATGCCATTAAAGTAGGGCTTGAAGAAAACCCATTAATAGTTCTATAAATTTTAGCCGGATTTGTAGTATTTATTCGATCTTCTGCCAAAACATAAATTTTACTTGCAGATTGTTTTGAACAAGCAATTTCTACTCGTCCATTCGTATTAAGATTTCTTACGTTTGTCCAGTTATTTCCATCGTTAGAAAAAACTATACCGCCACCTTCACCTGTGAAATAGCTATATTTTGTACCCATCCATAATTTACCATCTGCTCCAACATCAAAAGAATTTGGCGCATAATATTTTCCAGCAGAACTTTCATATAGTCCTCCCGTTAATCTTGCGAAATTAGTTCCATCGGTACTTTTGTACAAGCCAATTGTATTTGAACCCAACCAGCTCCAACCTGCTCCAGCAGAACCGCTTTCAACTTCTTCAGTATAAGCCATTGCATCAGCTCCAAAAAATATTTCGGTTTGATTGGTTACTGGATTATTCCAAGCAATAATATCTTGAACATAAGTAAGTTTATCTGCAATATTTACTCCGCCACTAAATATATTAACCCAATTATTTCCACCATCTGTAGATTTATAAACTCCGTTTCCGTTTACAGCCCCCCAAGTATAAACTTCACCAGTACCTATATACATAATATTACTATCGTTAGGGTCTACTGTTATACACATTACTGCCATATTTCCAGGCACTCCATTTACTTGTTGCCAAACAGAAGCTGCACTTGTAATATCATTATTTACCCATAAACCACCACTAACACCTCCAGCAAATACTTTAATAGTACTTCCAGGAGCAAACATTAAAGTATGCGTTCTACCTCCTACATTATTTGGCCCTCTTTCTACCCAACTATTTGTGGGATCGCCAACAGCTGCCCTCATTCCAGAATTAGTTGCTAGCTCTTTTTGAAGTTGATGTACTCTTTCTGGTGCTGGGCGAAGTAAATTAGGATCACTTGTATATAACCACTCTTGTTCAAAATATTTATTTGGTGGTAGTCCTTTACTTAACCGTTCTTCTTTAGAAAGTTTCATTGTTTTTTTGAAAGGATGGTTCTCTAGGAAATTTTTGTATTTTTCTGAAAGAATCTTTTCTTTATTAGGTTTAGTATTGTCTAGGTTTTTTATTAAAAAAACAACTCCTATTACTAATACTAGGTAAAATAAAACATTTTTGAAAGTAAAATTCTTTTTCATAATTTGGATTATAAATAATTTTGAGTCCAAATATAGCGTTTTATCGGATTTTTACTGCTTTTTATCTGTTCTGTTTGAATTTTTTTCGATAAACAACACAATATTCTTTTTTATACAACAAAAACCGCTTTCAAAATAAATTGAAAACGGTTTTATATTATATTTAATATATGCTAAATAATATAATTATTTTTTAACTACTCTTTTAGTTATAGAACCTTCATTGGTAGTTACTTTTACAAAATACATTGCGGTGTTGTAGGTTGACATATCTAACTGATAACTAGATTTATCTGAAACTACAATTGAAGCAATTACTCTTCCTTGTACATCATACACCTCAACATTAGTAATTGTAGATAATGGCGAAACAATGTTAAGTACATTTTGTGTTGGGTTAGGATATAATGAAACAGCTTCAAGACTATTTTCATTATTACCTAATTGCTCGTCGATAAATACAATTACAAATCTATCTTTCTGATTGCTTTCGTTGGAAGTAAACGCATAAGAACCCTCAGATAAGTTGGTGACTGTTCCTAATAAAGTATCTTCTAAATATACCGTTGCATTGCTTAAATTATCCCCTTCTATTTCCCCTAAAGAAATGGTGTAATTTTGATTTTCCTCTACCATTGTTCTAAAACCTAATGGAATTATTTGATCTGTTGTAAATACTGAACGCCCTTGTATAGCTAATTCATTTTCATCTAACACCGAGTAAATTGAAACTGGTGTTGCTAAACGTTTAGTGTCATACATTGCTTCATATCCATTGGTCGCTCCGTTGGTARATACAACTAATGCCGAACTTTTTAATGCGTATGTTTCATTTGAGATATTTACATACATTCTTTCAATTTCTGTGTTTCTATATCCCGTATTATTACCTGTAACACGTAAGGAGTTATTAAAAGTAACGGTTCCTGCTGCATTAGCCTTTATAGCAAAACCTTGTCCTGATGGAATAAACTGTGTTGGTATTACTCCGCCATTTGGAGCTATAATGCTTCCTCCTAAATTTCTAATTGAAATATCACCCATATTCCAATTCTCAAAACGATACCCTGGATAGGTTCCTCCAGTACCATCTCCATTTGGTGCTGGTGCTGTTAAATGCTCCCAAAAATAAATCTCATCTATAACTGCATTGTTTGTAATTAATGCATCTGCATCTATTGCCGAAGCATACGGATTACTTAAAATGTTTGGACTGTTGCTTTTGTTTTCGGCAGCTGTACCAACAAGATTATATATAGCAGTAAAAGAATAAACTCCATTATTAAGGGTTCCTTCGTTATAGGTTAGATCGTAAGAACCACTCCCTACACTTGCAGTTGTCGGTCCTACTAAATATCCTTCTGCAGGGAATGTTTGTGTTGTTGGAGTTGATGCTAATATAAAATTCCAGTTATCACCTTCTGCATCTGCAAAATGTTCTGCTCCAGCATTAACGGCTGTTACAGTTGGATCTAAATTAAATTGTACAGTACTGTGATACATTACTACATTATTATCAACAAAAGCTCCGCCTCTGGTTGTAAGACTCATTGGGCTTCCTAATATGCTGAAGGAATTTCCAGTGGCTACTGGGGTGGTTTTTAAAACAACAATATTTCCGTTTTTTGTTACCGTAGCATTATCATCTACTTGTACTAAACTTCCTTCGTGTTGAATATTAAGTGTACCTCCACTATCTACAGTTATATCTCCTTCTACTTTTACATAATCACCAGCATCAATTAATAATAAACCTAAAGAACTTACCTGTAAAGTACAAACATCTAAATTACCTTGTATTCCTGTAGACCAGGCTCCATTGATTATTACTGCCTTTGTATTATCTGGCACTCCATCACTCCAAGAAGACCCATCCCAAGTGGTTGTGCCTCCTGTACAAGCAGGAAGAGTTATTAGTCCAGCAGCACCAAAATAAAAGTCTCCTTCTAAAYCTGTAAAAGTTCCTGTTAAAGTAACATTAGTTCCAAAGGCTCCTATAGTGGTGGTTGATATTTCAGTAATTGTACCTCCTACTTCTCTACCAATCATTAAGGTGCTTCTATTTGCAAGTGTGATAGCTTCCCAACCAGCAATTTCTGCTTCAGTAAAATAAAACATGACACTTACATCTCCTGCGGGAACAGCATTTGTCTGACTAATTGTAAATCGTTTATTCATTGCTAAGTTTGGTGCAACACTACCCATATAGGATTGCGCACCAGTTCCTGCTCTAGATACCGAAATATCTAAACAACCATAATCGTCTGCTTGGTTGTTGGTAATGTCTGCCATTACATTGCCTGTAGCCGAATCGTCTGTAAAAATGGTGCCTGCGCCTGCTAATTGTTGAGAATCGTTTGTTGTTCCTGTGTTTACTGCTGTTTGGACCCCAGTAAACTTTGTTTCAACAATATCAATACCATCTATTAATAGAATTCCATTATTCGCAGAGGAATTAAAATGTCTTACTATAAAATATCCTGTTTGTCCTGCCAGAGTAGAGTTATTTATTGTTCTAATTTCTCCAACATCTGCTAATGCATTTCTTTCTTCCAGAGTTGTACTTGTTGCGTCAATACTAGCATAAGAAGATATATCTGTTGTCCAATATATTGCATAATGTTCTATACTATTAAAACCAGCTACTGAAAAAGTGAATGCAACGTTTGTTGTTAAGGGTGAAATTGTAACCTGTGGGCTTATTAAATAATTATTTGCGTTTGCAGTACCWRWMCCTCCTAAWAYWGTTARRTYRGTTTCAGAAGCTGCAWATTGCCCTGARAARCCTGTAAAACCACCAGAAGWAAAAGAYAKTGACCTCCAATTATTTCCATCATTATCTCTATCCCCAATAACCCAACCTGTCCAGTCTTCAAAATCTTCTAKTAGTAAAGTATTTACTTGAGAAGCAACTGGTGCCGYATCATYATCATTAATAGTTAATGTAAAAGTATCTGCATTGGGGTCTGCTGTTGCATTTCCACCTGTTACCATAAAATCAATTATTGCGGTTTCATCAACTTCAACAAAACCGTCATGATACACTCGTATWGTCATTGTTTGGGCAGTAGTTGCTCCATCTAAAAAAGTTACTGTTGGTGTTAAAATATCAAAGTCTAATAAAGGAGTGGCTGTACTTGCGGCATTTACTGAAAAAGTAACAAGGGCATCTCCTAAAGGTGCTTGAGCAATATTTAATGTAACATCAATATCTGTAAAGTTACAATCTGTATTTTCATTTGTATTTCCAGAAGTACTTGAAAAACTAATAACTGGAGTATTAGCAACAACGACACCCGTTACAATTAATGAATAATCTTGAGAACCGCTAGAAAGTGTTCCTTTGTGAGTTATTGTTAGTGTATAAAAACCTGAAGCTCCGTTCACATCAATTCTTTCATAGGGATCTACTACATTATCTCCTGTTCCATTGGTGGTAATACTCGTTAATCTCCAAGGAGTAAATGTAGCTCCGTTATCTAATCTGATATCTAAATCGTTTATTAATGCTGGAGTATTACTGTTAAGCCCATTATTAAGAGCTCCAGCTGGGTCTGTCCAAGAAATGGAAGCTAATAAAGGATCTACTCCATTAGATTGTACTGTAATTTGATAAGTTTGCCCTTGAGTTAAGGTAAGTTCTTCAATGATTGCACTACCAGTATTAGCAGCCGCTGTAGTAATTGTTTCAGCTGATTTTTTAGCATTTAACAATCCCCAGCCATAAACAACATCTGGTCCATTTGGCCCTGCATCGTCTGCTGTATGAAGTGCCAATCCTTTTAATGTAGCAGCTTTCATAAAGCCACCATTTAAATCGTTATAATGTTCTTGTAATAATAATAAAGTTCCTGTAACATTTGGAGATGCCATTGAAGTACCTGAAATAGTTCCATAGGCACTATTTGAAGTTTCAAAAGATGAATATAGTGCGTTTCCGTTACCCATGATATCTGGTTTTATTCTATAGTCATCTGTTGGTCCTTCACTTGTAAAACCGTTTCTTGTTATAGAATTTAAACTACCATCACCGTTAATACTTGCATCTAGTCCACTGGCAACTACCATATTATTTTTAGCACATGCTGCACCGTTTAATTTATCGTAAGCTGAGTTTCCGTCTAGAGGAAAAGCATTAAAACCATCTTCAGTACCATCATTTCCGGCAGATTGCACCATTAAATAATAAGGTGCATTGTACATTAAATTATCCCAATCTACTCCATCTTGACCATATTGACCAAACCAAGCATCTGGAATAGCAGCACCATTAAAACCATAAGAATGATTTGAAATTAACATACCATTTCCTGCAGCAGTTGTTGCTTCGGCAACGTCATTATCCCAGTCGTTAGTTATTGCATCAGCTTGCCAAGACATTCCTTTTGCATTTGCTTGAAAACCAGAAGCAACAATAGTTCCTGTCACGTGCATAGAATGAAAACTATTACCATTAATAACTGTTTGTCCATCACCAATACTAACACGGTTACTCCCTCCTGTTCCATCAAATTCTTGATGCGTTAATCTAGTAGGGCCTCCATCCCATACATAAGCAGTAAGACCATTTCCATCTAGATTTAATCCAAGACCTCCACCTGTATTTAAATAATTTGCTCTTGTAGATATTGCAGCATCAACGTTATTTAAAGAATAATAAATAGGTGAACCATCTTCTGAAATTCTTTGTAATTCGTCAAATGAGCCATCATCATTGTATTTTTTTAATGGAATATTATTTAATAAGGCATAAGCTTCTGCTTCATTCTTTAATCGAGTATATTTTTCTGAATACTCATTTTGAAGCTCAGAGAGCTTCTCTTGATCATAACTATTCTTTACATCAGTAAGTTGTTTTGAATAATCGTTTTGCGCTTGAGCATCAATAAACATTGATAAACACAGTAGGCTAAATATAATTTTTTTCATAAAACGGGGGTATTTGGATAAATTAATAGTTGACTAAAGTAACACTTTATCGTGATTATATATGATTTTATCGTGTTTTATTTATGTATTGATAAGTGAAAAATTATTTGTTTATAAAAAAAACCGCCTTCAATTTAATGAAGACGGTTTTGAGAATATTATTATAACAAACTAATTATTCTCTTATAATTCTTTTGGTTAGAACACCTGAATCGGTAGTGACTTTTATAAAGTATATGGAAGATTCTAATCCATACATTTCTAATTGATAACTTGATTGGTTTTCTACTTTTATCGTTGTAATCATTCTTCCTCGTATATCATAGATTGCAACATTAGTAATAGTTGATAATGGCGAAACAATGTTAAGTACATTTTGTATTGGGTTAGGATATAATGAAACAGCTTCAAGACTATTTTCATTATTACCTAATTGCTCGTCTGTAAATACAATTACAAATCTATCTTTCTGATTGCTTTCGTTGGAAGTAAACGCATAAGAACCCTCGGATAAGTTGGTGACTGTTCCTAATAAATTATCTTGTAAATAAACCGTTGCATTGTTTAAATTATCCCCTTCAATGCTTCCTAATGAAATAGTATAGGTCTGTACCTCTTCTACCATCGTTCTGAATCCTAATGGGATTACTTGATCTGTGGTAAATACATTTCGAGCTTGAATTACAATTTCGTGATCTTCTATTACCGAATAAATTGATATGGGTGTTGCTAAACGTTTGGTTTCATAGCCTTCATCATAGTTATTTGTTGCTTGGTCTGTAAAAGCAACTGCCATACTACTTCTTAAATTATAGGTTTCATTTTTTAGATATATGTATAGCTTTTCTAAGCTACTATCTTGAGTTCTATAACCTGTATTTGGACCGGTAACTCGTTGTGAATTATCAAACTGAAAAGGCAAATTACCAACAGTTGCTGGATCTACTTTTATCTTTACAGCAAATCCTTGTCCTGAAGGGATAAATTGACTTGGTGCAGTTATGGTAATGTCATTTGGAGCAGCTGTTCCTGTTCCAGTTACGTTCATTATAGAAATATCTCCCATATTCCAGTTTTCAAAACGATAGCCTGGATATGTGCCGCCAGTACCATCACCATTTGGTGCTGGTGCTGTTAAATGTTCCCAGAAATATACATTACTTGCTAATAGCAAGTTATCATTTAAAAATGCAACAGCATCAATGGCAGAAGCATAAGGATTGCTTAAAATATTTGGGCTATTATCTCTATCAACATTCCAAATAGGTAACACTTGATAAACTCCGTTATTTAATGTTCCCTCGTTATAAGTTAAATCGTATTGATTATCTATAACTCCTTGTGTTGTTGGTCCCACTAAATATCCTTCAGCTGGATTAATCGTAGCAGCTCCACTCATAAACAACCAGTTATCACCTTCGGCATCTGCAAAATGATCTGCTCCTAAATTTACAGCGGTTACTGTAGCGTCTAAATTAAACTGGCTCGTATCGTGATTCATTACTACATTGTTATCAACATAAGTACCACTTCTTGTGGTTCCACTCATTGGACTTCCTAGAATACTAAAGGAATTTCCGGTGGCTACTGGGGTGGTTTTTACAACATTAATAGTTCCATTGTTAGTGACTTTTCCATTATCATAATTCTGTACAAAACTTCCTTCGTGTTCTATTTGAAGAGCTCCATCTACTGTTGCATTATAATTTACTTCTAAATAATCTCCTTGCGAAACCGTTAAAATAACTCCAGTTTCGATTAAACATTCACAAGTTGTTAGGCTTCCCAAACCAACATCTGAAGTAGTATAATCATTTGATATGATTGCCACTTTTGAAGCATTAGGAACTCCGTTATCCCAAGCTCCCGCAATAAACTGTGTGGTCGTTTCTAAACATTCTWCTTTAATTGAAAAATCAAAATTATTAGCATAGGTACTGTTTTTACTAACTTTTAAATACAATTGAGTTCCAGCTGTTATCCCAGAATAATTATTATTTCCGTTAAAACAAGCAAGTTCTGTTCCGCCACAAGCATCATAAAATGTCATATACGTAAGGTTATCACTTTCTGTAATCACTACTTTTCCAGTAAGTGGCATGGTAAACTCATACCAAACATCTAAATTAGTACTACTTGCATTTTCACAAGAAGCAYCTAATGATTCTGTCGCTCCACGAGATTCTACAATATATGTTGTTGGTGAAAAAGCACTTACTGTCATCCCAATTGCACTAACACAATCATCGTTTGGTACTGCCTCAAAAGCTTCGATATCAAAATTAATAGCTCCTGCATAAGTAGCATCTTCGGRTATTCGTAATATATAAGTGGTTCCTAACACTAAACTGTAAAAGAAATTATCATTTTTAAAACAAGACAATTCAACTCCACCACAACTATCAAATATACTGGCACTTACTGTTGAAGGAATTCCAGTAATTCTTATATTACCATTAACAGGCATGGTAAACTCGTACCATACATCTAAGTTGGAAGCATTTACAGTTTCACAAGAAGCATCTATACTTTCTGTGGCTGTTCGTGAATCTATATTGTAGGTATTTGCTCCTCCTGTTGTTACCGAAATAGAAGTTCTGTTTACGCATTCGTCATTTAGAGCGGCTTCAAAAGCTTCAATATTAAAATTAATATTTCCCGCAAATGTGGCATCTTCGCCAATTCGAAGCACATAAGTGGTTCCTGACACTAAACTGTAAAAGAAATTATCATTTTTAAAACAAGACAATTCAACTCCA
>NVUT01000016.1 GCA_002733185.1 Flavobacterium sp.
AAACGGTTTCATCACCATTTCTCTCGATGAATTCAATCGTGTGTTTGGCTTCTCCCACCACGTAGGTTTAATTTAATTTATCACATAAAATAAGCAATCAAAATTGCAATAACGACAGCACTCATTTTTGAAATATTGAACTTATGGTTTTTTGAACTTTCAAATAAAATTGTAGTAGAAACATGTAAAAATACGCCTATTGTAACCGCTGTTATTTTTAACTCTTGATCTTGTGTGAATATTAGATGTTCCGAAAGCCAATTTCCCAAGGGAGTCATTAAAGCAAACAAAAATAAAAATGATAYTGTTGTAGTTTTTTTATAGYTARCTTTTATAAAAAAYAGTGATAATATCAAGGCAATAGGTATTTTATGAACCATCACGCCAATCAATAAATTATTATCATCACTAATAGGAAAGCCTTCTAATAAGGCGTGAATGCTTAAACTCACAAACAGCAACCAAGGAAAACTTTTAGCATGATTGTGTTCGTGAACGTGACCGTGTTCGGCTCCTTGCGAAAAAATCTCCAAGAAAATTTGCAATAAAATTCCCGCGATAATATAAATACCAATTTCCTTAGAGGGGTTTTGATATACTTCAGGGAGCAATTCGAAAATAGTAACAGCCAATAAAARTGCACCACTAAAAGCAAGGAATATAGGTAATGTTTTTACTTCTTTTACTTTTAATAATAGCGCCATTACATAACCAATTGCCACTGCCAAAAAAAGTAATAAATAGGTCATAATTAATTAAATATTAAAATAAGCCGATTGGATKTTAATTCATTAAATTCATTTAATTGATAATCTCCAAAGGAATGAATCAAATTAACACCTGCAGCTTTAAAACAAGTTTTAAAATCTGAAAGTGAAATAGCTTTTACACGTTCCGTAAAGTTATAATCTTGGTTATTATGAGTAAAACGGATGTTTTTTAAAATAAATCCGTTTTCAATTTTTCTGCGAATCTGGAAGGTAATTCCATCTACAATTTTGGTTTCTGAAGGTACTAGTGTTTGTTTAACAAACTCAGCATTTAAAAARTCAATTACTCCATAACCATTATCTTTAAGTTCCTTTTTTATTGCTYGAATAGTTTTAAGGTTGTCTTCTTCWTTTTCAAAATAACCAAAACTAGTAAACAAATTAAAGACAGCATCAAACTTTTTAGGATAGGGAAGACTCATATCGTGTTCCTCAAATTTTAAGTTTTTGTTTTCAAATTGTTTAGCAAAAGCAATGCTTTGTGGCGATAAATCTACTCCAGTAACTTGATAGCCTAAATTGTTTAAAAACCTTGAATGGCGTCCTTTTCCACAAGCTAAATCTAATATTTCTGCATCTGTAGCTAACTTTAAAAAAGTAGTTAAATGAGTCATAAACGTTCCTGCTTCTTGATCGTTTCGGTCTTTGTATAAAATGTGATAATAAGGGGAATCAAACCAAGAGGCGAACCAATTTTCTGTATCTTTTTGCATGAAAAATTATTTGCGCTACTAAATTACTGTATTTTTGTTTTTTTAAAGCCACTTATGTTCGAATTATTTTGAAAATTAAATAATAGCATCGAACAAAGCAAACAAGAAAGCTTTATATTTTTGAAAATTATATGGAAAATAACTTTAAAATGTTGGCAAAGACCATGTTTGGTCTGGAAGAAATATTAGCGGCAGAATTACGTAAATTAGGTGCTTCAAAAGTAGAGCTAGGTACAAGGAATGTTACTTTTGAGGGTGATACAGGTTTTATGTATAAAGCTAATTTATGTTGCCGTACTGCAATAAAAATTTTAAAACCAATTACTTCATTTAATGTATTTACGGAAGCCGATATTTATAAAAAAGTATATGCGATACCTTGGGAAAATTATATGGATGTTGATGGAACTTTGGCTGTAGATGCGACTGTTTTTTCAGAAAAATTTACGCATTCAAAATACATTTCATTAAAAACAAAAGATGCCATTGTTGATCGCTTCAGAGATAAAGAGGGCAGACGTCCCGATGTAGATTTGGATCACCCTACTTTGCGTGTTAATATCCATATAGATCGTAATATTTGTACGATTTCGTTGGATAGTTCTGGACAATCGTTGCACAAACGCGGTTATAAAGTAGCCAATACTATGGCGCCAATAAATGAAGTGCTTGCTGCAGGGCTTATAATGCTTGCAGGTTGGGATGGACAATGTGATTTGTTGGATCCAATGTGTGGTAGTGGTACTATTTTAACAGAAGCTGCAATGATAGCTTGTAATATTCCACCAAATTTAAATAGAGATGAATTTGCTTTCGAAAACTGGCCAGATTTTGATGTCGATTTATTTGAAGTGATTGAAAACTCTACCTTAAAGAAAATTAGAGATTTCCATTTTAAAATTCAAGGATTTGATATTGAATCAGATATAGTTCAGAAAGCAAAAGAAAATATAAAAAGCGCGAATTTAGATGAGTTTATTTCAGTAAGAAAGCAAGATTTTTTTGAAAGTAAAAAGGAAACGGATCGCCCTTTATTTATCGTTTTTAATCCTCCTTATGATGAACGAATTCAAGTAGATGCTGAGAAATTATATGCTTCAATTGGTACTACATTAAAACATGGGTATCCTGGAACTCAAGCTTGGATGATTACTAGCAATATGGAGGCTTTAAAACATGTTGGATTACGACCATCTAGGAGAATTAAATTGTACAACGGAAAACTAGAAAGTAAATTGGTACGATACGAAATGTATGAGGGTAGTAAAAAAACGAAGAAACAATAAAAAAATAGTTTAGATTTTATTTCTTATAAATAGGAATTAAATAAGAAACTCCAAAACCAAAACCTACTCCAAAATCACTAAAATCGTTGGTTCTGTTGAAACCAGGAATGTATAGATTTCCGAAATTTTCAGGAATGTCTTCCGAAATTTTATTTTTAAGTTGAAGATTAATAGATAAAAATAAATTGGAAACAATTTCAGTTTTTACTCCAAAAACAAATTCTATCCATTGAGCTGTTAGCCCTGAGTAATTAGTAGTTTCATTAATAATAGTACCTGGAAAAGTTGCATCTCCCGTATAAACACCAAAACTACTTAATTCTTGGTCGAAAGTTGAAAATCCGTAACGAAGCCCTGCTACAATAGAGTTATTCATACCCACCCAATTGTTGTAGAAATTATAATCGAACCCTATTTTGGCATAGCTTCCTTTTGTTGAAGAAACTAAATTACTTTCATTTTGTTGGTCTTTATCTGTTCCTAATTCCATTGCAATATAAAAACGATGTGTGATTCTAAAATCGGCCATAATTTCAAAACCTGTAAAATCTTCATCAGTTAAAGTTCTAATGGGTCTTGCTAAATCTATTCCTAAACGCAACCCGTATTTATTGTTTTTAGTTCTTACAGTATCTTTTATAGCAACAGGTGTTTCAGAAGTCATCTCGTCTTCTTGTGCATTCATTGAAGACGGAATAATTAATAACAGACTAATGGTACACAGTAACGTGCGTAGTATTTTCATCTTCAACAATGGTTTCGTTAACAATTATTTCTTCAATCCAATTTTCGTTTTCTACAATTTCTAACTGACTTATTAAATCGTTAAAAGTTGCTTTAAAAGCACAGGCTCTATTAATATAAATATAATCACGTTGATAACTAAATGTAATATTATCAGTATTTCCAGGATTGTCGTTGGTATTGTCTTTGATAAATTGAAATTTAGTAATATCAGTTCCTGTGTTTAAAGGAATTGCAATAGAATCTGTAGTAACCGATTTGTAAATATTTATCGTGTCGCTTTCAATAATAGTAGTCACTGTAAGATTGGTTACTTCTTTAAATATATTGTTGTTAATTCTACTTTTAAAAACAATTATTAATTTTGGAGTCGTAGGGGTATCGCCCGTACAAATATCATCTTTAGAGCAACCAAGAATAATGCTTATGAATAAGAATATTATCGCAATTTTTTTAATCATAAATTTGTTTCTAAACGTTTCTTTTTTCTAAAAGCACCACGTTTTCAACGTGAAAAGTTTGCGGAAACATATCTACAGCTTGCGTTTTAGTAACTTTATATTGATGATCTAATATAGCCAAATCACGAGCTTGTGTTGCGCTGTTGCAACTTACATAAACTATTTTGTTTGCCGAAATTTTTAACAATTGTTCTACCACATCTTTATGCATTCCGTCTCGAGGAGGATCGGTGATAATTACATCTGGAGTTCCGTGTTGGTTTATGAATGTATCGTTAAACACTTTTTTCATATCTCCCACATAAAATTCAGTATTCTCAATATTGTTAAGTTTAGCATTTTCTTTTGCAGCTTCAATGGCATCAGGAACGGCTTCAATTCCAATCACTTTTTTTGCTTTTTTTGAAACAAACTGAGCGATAGTTCCTGTTCCTGTGTATAAATCGAATACCAATTCTTCACCTGTTAATCCTGCAAAATCTCTGGTTACTTTATATAATTCGTAAGCTTGTTCTGAGTTGGTCTGATAAAAAGACTTGGCATTTATTTTAAATCGAAGTCCTTCCATCTCTTCAAAAATATGATTTTCACCTTGATAACAAACTACTTCTTGATCGTAAATAGTATCGTTTCCTTTGGAGTTTACCACATATTGAAGTGAATTAATGGTTGGAAATTCAGAATAAATTGCATCCATTAATAACTCTCTATTCTCTTTATCTTCATAAAAAAACTGAAGCAAGACCATAATTTCATCGGTACTAGTTGTACGAATCATTAAAGTTCTTAACAATCCTTCTTGTTTGCGAGCATTATAGAATGGAAGGTTTAGTTCTTCGGCTTTTTTCTTTATAAAATTCCGAATATCATTACTAGGGTCGCGTTGTAAATGACAACTATTAATATCCAATATTTTATCCCACATTCCTGGAATATGAAATCCTAAAGCATTTCGGTCTTTAATTATTTTATCGCTTTTAATTTGCTCTAAAGTTAGCCATTTGCTATCACTGAATGAAAATTCCATTTTGTTGCGATAGTAATATTGTTCCTTAGAACCTAAAATGGGAGAAATCTCTGGTAATTCAATTTTTCCAAGACGTTTTAAATTGTTTTCTACTTCTTTTTGTTTGTAGAAAAGTTGATGCTCATAACCCATATATTGCCATTTACATCCGCCACAAGTCCCGAAATATTCACATTTAGGATCTACTCGTTTATCGGAAAGTTTAGAAAACGAAATGGCTTTTCCTTCATAAAAACTCTTGCGTTGTTTGGTGGTTTGTATGGTACAAACATCACCCGGCACCGCATTTCCTATAAAAACTACTTTGCCATCTGGAGCATGAGCAATTGCTTTTCCTTTTGCACCAGCATCGGTAATTTCTAAATCTTCAAAAACCTTATTTCTATTTTTTCTAGCCATAGGTGCAAAAATAAGAATAGCATTAAAATTCTGTATTAGATATTTCAATTATCTTTAATTATTTCAAATAAAATGAACCTTTTTAATTTTTCTACGTCTTTAGTATAGAAAGCAAATGCAGAAACCAAACAACATAGAGGATTCTTGGTTGATAATTGAATATCAAAATGGTCATAAAAATGCATTGACTTTATTGGTGAAACGTTGGCATACTAAATTTTGCAAACAAGCTTATTATTATGTAAAAGATGCTGCTATTGCAAAAGATATTGCTCAAGATAGTTGGCAAATAATAATTGATAAGATTTCTGAAATTGAAGATGGAAATAAATTTGGAAGCTGGGGATTAGCTATAGTTAGTAGAAAATCTATTGATTGGCTTCGGAAAGAAAAAAGAGATTTTGAAAAGATGAAAGTTTACTTTGAAGAAGAAAAACAAATTTCTATACCAACTTTGAAGAATACTGAATTAATCCAAAAACTAAGAAAAACGATTGAAACACTTTCAATTCAGCAGCAATTAATAATACGGTTATTTTATACGGAAGGGTATAGTTTGCAAGAGATTTCAGAACAACTAAACCTTTCAAAAGGAACCGTTAAATCAAGATTGTTTTATGCAAGAGAAAAATTAAAATTAAAACTTAAATATTAGAGACAAATGAAAAATGAATTTGAAGAAATTGATGCACTTATCAAAGAAGCATTAACCGAAGAAGAAGCAAAATTTTACGACAACCTAGATGAACAAAATGTTTTTGAAATGTTGGGAGGATTATTTCAAGGGAAAAACAAATGGATTATTTTACTGTTTAACATAGTAATGGTACTGGTTTTTGGAGTATTAATTTATTGTGTAATTCAGTTTTTTAATACAGAACTCACCAACGAATTGATAAAATGGTCTTTGGCAATTGTAGTTTGTTTGTTAATGGTTTCTATGTTGAAAATATTTATTTGGATGCAAATGGATAAAAACAGTATTAAAAGAGAAATTAAACGAATTGAATTGCAAATTTCTACCTTATCCTCAAAATTAACTAATTGATATTTCTAAACTGAAATAATATTTAGTAATTTGCAGCCTTAAGGATGATTTCTCTCCTCCGCTGAATTTTCGTCCCGATAACTATCGGGATTTTGAAAGAATAAAGGTATCGCAGGAATTGTAAGTTTTCAATTTAAATTTAAATAGTATGTCAGTTGTAGAAAAGACGTTGTCACAAAAAGCAATCGATTTAGAAAATGAGTATGGTGCTCATAATTATCATCCGTTACCAGTGGTTTTAGAGAGGGGAGAAGGAGTTTTTGTTTGGGATGTAGAAGGGAAGAGGTATTATGATTTTCTTTCGGCTTATTCCGCAGTCAATCAAGGTCATTGTCATCCAAAAATTATCAATGCTCTAACCGAACAAGCACAAAAACTTACTTTAACTTCAAGAGCATTTCATAATGATATTCTTGGAAAATACGAAAAGTATGTTTGTGATTTCTTTGGTTTCGATAAAGTACTTCCTATGAATAGTGGTGCAGAAGCGGTTGAAACTGCTATCAAACTTTGTAGAAAATATGCTTACGAGAAAAAAGGAATTGAAGAGAATAAAGCAGAAATAATAGTTTGTGAAAATAATTTTCACGGAAGAACAACTACCATTATTTCATTTTCAAACGATGAAGATGCACGTAAAAACTTCGGACCTTTTACCGATGGATTTATTAAAATTGAATACGATAATTTAGAAGCTTTAGAAGAAGTTTTAAAATCGAATAATAATGTAGCGGGATTTTTGGTAGAACCAATTCAAGGGGAAGCTGGAGTTTATGTTCCTTCTGAAGGATATTTAACCAAAGCAAAAGACCTTTGTGCAAAATACGATGTATTATTTATTGCCGATGAAGTACAAACAGGAATCGCACGTACCGGAAAAATACTTGCGGTAGATCACGAAAATGTAAAACCAGATATTTTAATTTTAGGAAAAGCATTAAGTGGTGGTGTATATCCAGTATCAGCAGTATTTGCAAGAAATGAAATTATGTATGTTTTAAAACCGGGACAGCATGGTTCTACTTTTGGAGGAAATCCTTTGGCTTGTGCGGTAGCAATTGCGTCTTTAGATGTTGTTCAAGATGAGAACTTAGCAGAGAATGCAGAACGTTTAGGAAAATTATTCCGAAGTGAAATAGAAAAGCTTATTCCTACTACCGATTTAGTTACCGGTGTAAGAGGTAAAGGTTTGTTAAATGCTATATTAATAAACGACACCGAAGAAAGTGAAACTGCCTGGAATATCTGTTTAAAACTTCGTGATAACGGATTGTTAGCAAAACCAACTCACGGGAACATTATACGATTTGCTCCGCCTTTAGTAATGACAGAAGATCAAATTATGGATTGTGTTTCTATTATTGAAAAAACGATTAGAGAATTTGTGAAATAGAAGATAGAATTATCACATAAAAAAAACGGCTATAAGCCGTTTTTTTTATGTGAAATATTTAGAAATTATTAATTATTCTTAATAATCATTTTATAATCTATATTGATATTTTCTGAAGTAATAAGTTTAATTAAGTAAACACCATCAAATAAGTTGGCAGTTCCAACAGTAAGCTTTGAACCGTTTCCTAAATTATTTTGATTAATAACTAACTTTCCAGCCATATCAAAAATCTTTACATTTTTGATAGTGTAACCTTCTGGGTTAGAAATTTCCATTTGCTTATAAGGATTGTTTTGGAAAAACCCTACAGTCTCCATAACTCTTTCTGTTTCAGTAACTATAGGAGAGTTATCATAAACTTCTTTACGATCTCTAAATACTATGTAAAATCTGTTTTCGTAAAGACCTTCTGGTAATAGTAAAACAGCATCATTTCCCTGTGTAATTTTTCTATAAATATCTTCTTGCTTATCCCATAAATACGCTTCACCATCAAAGTTTATTTGTTCTACAACTTCAATAACAAACTTAAATTCCTGATCTAAAGTAATTGTTAGTGGAACAGTCTTTTCAATTGCAAAAGGAACAGTCTGAATTACATAAGGTAATAAATCTGAATCATTTCCTATAGGAAAATAAATATCTCCACCACCAGCATCTAATGGATGACGAGCATCAAAACCTCTATCATAACCATCTGTTGACTCATCAGAAAAAGCTAAAATCATATCTCTAAAGTGACTTTCTCCAAATGTGGTGTAAATTCGTAATTGTGGTATTCTATTATCAACAGGATCTGTTCCTCCAGGGTCTGCAACAATAACTGAAGTATCATCTTCTTGATTCCTGTATTGAGAGTTATTTGCAACTCCTTCTACAATATATCTTCTATAACTGTTTTTAATGTTAATAGTTCCATTTGAAGTAGCGTAAATCTGAAATCCTTGTCCAATAGGTGCAAACCTACGTTCGTATGCAACACCAGTACCAGTTTGTCCGCCAGAAGGATTGCCAGCACCATCATAATTTAAAAAGGGTGCAACTACATAAGCTCCAGGGTTTGTACCATTAGGGTTAGATCCCATTGGTGTCCATATTCCATAACCACCTTTATTGTCAATATATAAATGACTATCTATAGATCTGTCTTCATCCCAAAACCTAAATGAGTCTATTTCATTATTTCCAGTATTCATTGTTCCGTCAGCGTCATTAACATCTGTATCGTAGAATAATCTATTAAGGTCTAAAGCAGAAGGGTAGGGATTTCCAGAGAGTGTATGCTCACCATTTAAAACTGCTACAGACATTGTTCCATTGTTTGGTCTTCCTCTAAAATCGTATTTCTGATCATGATTGGTTGTTCCAACACCTTTCATAATAAAACCGTAACCTGGTGTTACCACATTGTTTGCGTAGATCCTTGTCCAAGGACCACCAGCTCCATAAGAGTAAGTCCATCTTGTTGAAATTCTTAAAGGACTTTCTATTCCTTCACGAGCAGTTGTTGTAAGAGTTACATTAGAGTCTGTTAGAGTAATAGAATCGTTTAATCGTAAAATACCAAAGTTTTGGTTTCCAGTTCCTGTTACATTTCCTACAGGAGAACCCCAAAAAGAATAATCCCAAGAATCATCATCTGGTGTGTTTTGAATTACAGAAATAGAGCCAGTTCCTAAATTTGAAGAAGCAGTAGTCCCCTGAATTAATTGAGCTTGTTGTCTTAAATAAATACTGGATTCTGTTGTTCCTGTATTATTTGCAACCAGATTTACATCTTGTTCTACAAATAAAATTTCATCATTTACAAATACGTAGGAATCTGTCGCTCCGTTTGGAGTAACATACAACTGCGAAAAAACAGTTGTTGTAGCTATTAGCATGGTTAATAAAAGTAGTAGGTTTTTCATAATTATTAAAATTTATAAAGTATCTCGGGGGCAAAACACTTCTACATTAATGAACAAACATACTGTTTTTTTTTGAAATATCATAAAAAGCTCGATAAAGTGTTTTGATTCATCTATAAAACGACAAGTTAAGTGTTAAATTTTTAGTTTCTTTGAATGCTGAATATTAGTTAGTATTTATATAAATAAAAATATGAAAATAGGCGATCAAGTTTCGGTTTTAGATGAAGATATTTCTGGTGAAGTTTCTAATGTTATAAATGGTATTTTTACTATAATAGATGAACATGGTTTTGAATATCAATACAGCGAAAATGAATTGGTTATTGAGAATAATTCCTTTTCAAAATCCGAGTTTTCGCCTCAAAACATTTCAGAAATTCTTTCAGAAAAACAAATCAAAAAAAACAAAAATACCACAAGAATAAAACCCAAAGACAGAAATCTTCCTCCTATGGAAGTAGATTTGCATATTCATCAACTAACCTCCAACACCAGAGGTATGGATAATTTTGATATGTTAACCCTTCAATTAGATACTGCTAAGCGCCAGATAGAATTCGCTTTTTCTAAGAAAATACAGCGAATTGTTTTTATTCACGGTGTGGGAGAAGGAGTGTTAAGAACAGAACTTGAATATTTGTTAAAACATTATGATAATCTAAAATTTTACGATGCCGATTATCAAAAATATGGCGTAGGAGCTACTGAAGTTTATATTTTTCAGAATAAAATCTAAAGGATTAAAAATCTGGTGTTATAGAAAGTATGGCATTAATTACGTCGTTTTTACTTCCTAAAATCATTGTTTCTTGAATAATTTCTTCATTTCCACTAACCAGTACTAAATTTGAAATTAACAAACTAATATTGCTGACAAGTTTAAAAGAATGAACACGATATTGGTCAATAATATTACTATTTACTACATTTTCATTTAAAAAATCTGGAATGATATTACCATCAGTAATATCATTTGTTGGATCTAAATCACCATTAGCATCTTCGTAACGAGTTAATATTCCATCGCCATCATCATCATCATCTAAATAATCGGGGATTCCATCATTATCTGTATCTAAAGGGTCTCCGTTTCCGTTTAA
Organism: Flavobacterium sp.; assembly: GCA_002733185.1. Taxonomy (GTDB): domain Bacteria; phylum Bacteroidota; class Bacteroidia; order Flavobacteriales; family Flavobacteriaceae; genus Marifrigoribacter. Next base: position 10,858 of record NVUT01000016.1, read on the forward strand.
AAAATCGGATCCTAATTCAATTACCGTTGGAACATTATCGCCATCGTCATCTTCATCAAAATAATTTAATAATCCGTCACCGTCGGTATCTAAATCACTCATTGGATCTTCTTCTTTTCCATCTTCATCGTCTTTAATGGCTTCGGTTGTAAGTTTTGCAATACCAGATTCTCCCAAATATTCAATAACTACATTGGGTTCTGTTGGAGGGATTGGACTGCAAAAATAATCACTTGTAACATCTGCTCCATATTTTCTGTAATTTACAGTATTTGAAGTTCCGTTTAAAACAAACTCTTGTATTCCCGATTCTAAAAATAATAATTCGTTAGTTTCTAAGGACAAAGAAATGCTTTCGGCAGTAGATGAATTATTAATATTGAAAAACACGTAAGCACCAGGCCCCCCACAGTTACCAAGGTTTTCTGGTTCAAAATTGAAGTCGGTTATAATAATATCGCCATCATTACAAGAGAAAAATAAAGCTAAAAAAATTGGAATAAAAAATAATTTACGCATAACTAAACAATAATGACAAAGTAACAATTTTCTTTATTAGAAAACTATAATTAAACGTATTTTTGAAGTATGAAAAAAGTATATTTTGATAATGCTGCAACAACTCAAGTTAGAAATGAAGTAGTTGAAAGAATTTCGGAAGTCTTAGCAAATGAGTTTGGAAATCCATCTTCTTCACATTCATTTGGAAGAAGTTCAAAGTCGGTTCTGGAAAATTGCAGGAAAGAAATTGCATCGTATTTTAAAGTAGCTGCTTCTGAAATTATTTTTACTTCAGGAGGAACTGAAGCAGATAATTTAATTTTGTATAGCTGTGTTCGTGATTTAAAAGTAAAAAGAATTATTTCAAGTAAAATTGAACACCATGCAGTTTTACATACGATAGAAAGCCTTGCAAATACTAACAATTTAAAAGTAGATTTTGTAAATTTAGATGCCAACGGAATGGTAGATTACAACCATTTGGAAATCTTATTAAAAGCTTCGGAAAGTAAAACATTAGTCAGTTTAATGCACATTAATAATGAGGTAGGAAACAAAATAAATTTAAAGCTTGTTGCTGATTTATGTAAAGAAAATAATGCATTATTTCATAGTGATACTGTTCAATCTGTAGGTCATTATGAGTTGGATTTTTTAGAAATACCTATCGATTTTGCTGCGGTTTCTGCACATAAATTTCACGGTCCTAAAGGTGTTGGATTTGCATTCATCAGAAAAAACTCAGGATTAAAACCTCTAATAATTGGCGGCGAACAAGAACGTGGTTTGCGAGCAGGTACAGAAGCTGTGTATGCAATTGCAGGCTTAACAAAAGCGTTGGAAATTTCGTATAAGAATATAAAAGAAGAAGCTGCTTATGTTGTTGGAATAAAAAATTATTTTAAAGAAAAGCTTTTGCAAAATATACCTTCCGTTCAATTTAACGGTTATTGTGGTGATAATGAAAAAAGCACCTACACCTTATTAAATGTACTGTTGCCAATTTCTCCTGATAAAGCTACCATGTTATTATTTCAATTAGACTTAAAAGGAATTGCTTGCTCCAAAGGATCTGCTTGCCAGAGTGGTGCTGTGGGAGGTTCGCATGTCTTGTCTGAAATTCTTTCGGAAGATGAAATGAAATTTCCATCTATTCGTTTTTCATTTTCTAACTATAATACTATGGAAGAAGTAGATTATGTTATTGATGTTTTAAAAGAAATAATCAATAATTAATGTTTCAGTCTTTAAAGTACAAAATCATATTATCGAATATTTTTATTTCTGCCACAAATCCGCAAATATTAATAGTAAAAAATAACATTTCTAATATCACAAATTAAAAATCCTTTAGATTTTTAGAAATTCATGTTAATTAAAGAACCCGTAAAAAATATTGAAAGAAAAATTCGTGAATTAGTGGCTAATTTAATAAAAATAAGTCGCCCTATTCGTTTTTTGAACAGCTTAACAATTCGGGAGAAATAACCAAAATATCACCTCTAAAACTTAGAAGTAATTCTAACATTAAATACTCTTGGTGTTAAGTAATTAGGAATTGCATATTGCACTTTCGTATAAACATCACGTACAAACGTATTGGTAATAGAGTTTTGTACATCAAAAATATTAAATATTTCCAATCCAACTGAAAGTTCTTTAAACGGTTTTCTCCAGCCAGATTTAAACCTTTTTTTATTGTGGACTAATACATAAGAAAAACCTAAATCTACTCTTTTATAATCGGGTAATCTTGTTTGATAATCGTAAGGATCTGCATAACTTGGAGAGCCTCCAGGTAATCCGGTATTATAGGTTAAATTAAGATAAAGTTTTAAATCTGGAATTACTTTTACATAATCTTGAAATAAAACAGCAAACTTTAAACGTTGATCTGTAGGTCTAAAAATGTAACCACGATTATCAATATTTTCTTCAGTTTTAAGGTAACCAATACTTACCCAACTTTCGGTTCCTGGTACAAATTCTCCTGCTAATCTTACATCAGCACCATAAGAATATGCTTTTGCATTGTTATTTGCACGGTATCGGATTCGAACATTTTCTATAGTGTAAGGATTTACATCTGATAGGATTTTGTAATAAATTTCAGAATTTAAAGTAAATGGCCTGTCCCAAAGTTTAAAACTATAATCGTTTCCTAATACTATATGAATTGATTGTTGCGCCTTTACTTCTGGATGAACGATTCCTAAAGAATCTCGTAATTCTCTATAAAAAGGAGGTTGATGATAAAACCCACCAGAGACTCTAAACAACATATCTGCCTCCCAGTTTGGCTTTAATGAAGCCTGCACTCTTGGGCTAAAAACTGTTTGTGTATTACTTGTTAATCCTTTTCCACTTACTGTCCAATTATGTGCTCGAACACCAGCGTTTAACCATAAATCACTTTCGCCTAAAGTTGTTCTTCGGCTCCATTGTGCAAATCCAGATATACGGTTTATTTGCACATCGTTTGTACCTCTCACGTTGGTATAAGGTACAATAGGAGTATCAAATGGGTTGTAGGGTTCATTGTTTCCAGGAAAAATTGGGGGACGGATAGAAAACCCTGCAGAATCTATAATTTCATATTCTTGAATACGATCCCGAATATCTTCGTGTGTGTATTTTATTCCGTATTGAATACGATTGTCCTCAATAGATAGAATACCTTTATGTTCAAGGTTGATAATAAGAGCATCTAAATCGTTACGAGCGTGAGTTAGTTGCGAACCAATACCTTCAGTAAATTCAACTTCTCCTAAATTTTCGCCTCCAATATCAGTATTTACTTCACCCAAACGGTATTCGGCTAAAATGTCAAAATATTCTTGTTCAGTTGTTTGATAGATTGACCCAATTAACTTTGCAGTAAAATTATCTGAAACCACATAAGTAGCTTTTAAAGCACCAAAATAGGTGTCGTATCTATCTTTTTCTTGTCCTTCATAAAAAACCAATAAAGCCACTGGATCTGCAATCGTTCCAAAATTGGTTTGTCTTGTTAGTGGTTCGTATTGGTAATCGTTGATAGAAATGTTTCCGAGGAAACCCAGTTCAAATTTATTAGTAAACTTATAAGTAAAGTATGTTTGCGCATCTGCAAAAACAGGTTTAAAATTGGTTTCGGTTTCTTTTGCATTTACAAAAAGACTATTATCTCTATAACGAACACCAACAATTCCAGTAAAACGTCCGTCTTTTGAAGCACCACCCGCCGAAACATTAGCGCCTAGTAAACTTAAATCTGCAGATGCTTCAAAAGCTACAGGTTTGCGATACGTAATATCTAAAACAGAAGATAGTTTATCGCCATATTTTGCTTGAAATCCTCCTGCCGAAAAATCTACTTTCGAGGTTAAATCAGTATTTACAAAACTAAATCCTTCTTGTTGACCACTTCTAATTAGGAAGGGTCTATAAACTTCAATTTCGTTAACATAGACTAAATTTTCATCATAATTTCCACCACGAACAGCATATTGGGTACTTAATTCATTGTTACTATTTACACCAGGAAGTGATTTTATTAAATTTTCAACACCAGCATTTGCACCTGGAATACGACGAATTGTTTCAGGACTAATAGTAGTAATACCTTCAATTCGTTTGCGTTTCTTTCTTGAAATTACTACTGTTCCAATTTGTTCCACGTCAATTTTCATAACAGGATTCATTTCAAAATCTGAATTTGGTGTTAATTCAGGTATGGTAACTTGTACATTTTTAAAACTTAAATGCGAAAAAATCACAATAATCTCTTGACCAGAAGGCACTTCTAGTGTGTAAAATCCATCAAAGTTTGTTTGTGTTCCTTCCTCGCCAACGGTTACATTAACTTCTGAAACAGGTAAGTTGTTTTCATCTAAAACCACACCTTTAATAATTGCGTTTTGTGCTAAAAGGCTTCCGGTTGTTATAAAAAATAGGAAGAGGAGGAGTAAAGTAGAAGTTTTCAAATGTTTATTAGGTTTTTATTTTCTGAAAAATGTTGCTTCAAATGTAGCATTATTTCCAACATTATCAATAACAATTAGTTTCAAATTATTTTCAGATTCCGAAATTATTTCATCTTCAAAATTATAAGTAAGAACGTTTTTTTTGTAATTATATTCCATTAAAATAAATTTTCCGTTTAGCGTTGCCCGATAGGAACTAATTCCGCTTAAATCGTCGGTTATTTTAATTTTTAATGTTTTGTTTTTACTCACCCATTTTTTATTCTGAAAATTAATCGGTTTTATTTTAGGAACTGTAGTGTCTGCAACTAAAATATAAGAACCAAATTTTTTTGTTTTTGCAGAAAGTTTATCGCCTTTGCGATAGGTGTAATTGTAATAAGGGTCTCCTTTATAGTTAAGTCTTCCTATATATAATTTGTCAAGATGATCACCTTTATAGTTTGAAATATCTGTGGAAATTGTAATGTTTTTATGAAGCGGAATTACATCTTTATGCAATTTTAAGGTGTCACTTTTTGCTTGAATGTCTAAATATACATTTTCATACAAAGCATCTGCGGGAATGTAAACACTAAATTTTCCTTTCGTGATAGAAGTGCCTTCATTGGCATAAATAAAATCGGTGGTTTTTGTAATATCACGAGGTTTTAAGATATCTTGTTTTTTGCCTTTTATTGGTATTGAAATAGTTATTTTATTGTTTTTAAAATCAGAAACTTCAATGGTATAAGTAGATGTTAAATCGTTTTCAATAACAATACATCCTTGCTTGTCTTCTTTTTTAATGATACTTAATGGGTTGTTGGGTTGTCTAAAAAGTTTTTGAACCCTGCTTCGATTGTTTTTATAATATTCATAATCAATAAACCTATTTAGATATCTGGTTTCTGAAAACGAGAATTTTTCGAAGGTAACTTCAAATTTTTCGATACCATTGCAGAAAGTTTCAATTTTATAAACCCCATTTTTATTAGAAGCCCCATTTTGTTGGTCGTAAGTTGAAACTCCAAACCCTATTTTTCCGAAAGCAGTAATATTTTCAGTTTTATAAGAGCCGTCTTTTTGAAGAATTAACCGTAATTTAATGGGATTTTGTGATTGATTGATCTGCGCATTTTTTCCTAAAGGGTAGGCAAAAACACCATTAATAATCGGTTTTTTTGTATCGGGAATTTCAATTCCAAATAATAAAGGATTCATAGGACGTGAATTCGCATCACGAATTTCAAAATGAAGGTGAGGACCACCGCTACTACCTGTATTTCCAGTATAGCCAATTAACTCTCCTTTTTTAATTGGAATTTCTGCTGCTTTAGGAAACAATTCTATTTCGAAAGTTTCCTTTTTATATTGGGCATTTTTTACAATTTTCTGAATAGTGTCACCATATTTTTTTAAATGTGCATATACCGTACTGTAGCCGTTAGGATGTTTTATGTACAATGCTTTTCCGTAGCCATAATGCGAAATTTTTATTCTACTCACATAACCATCAGCGGGAGCATATACTGGAATTCCTTCGCGTTGTTGGGTTTTAATGTCAAGTCCGCTATGAAAATGATTATTTCTAAGTTCGCCAAAACTTCCAGCAAGAATAAGTGGAATATCTAAAGGATTGCTAAAATAATCGGTAGGAATATTTTTTTGAGCAACGAGTATATTTCCAAATAAAATCAATAAATAACAAATTCTTTTCATAGTGTAAAATTAAGAATATGCTATAAATAAAAGGGGAGTAGAAACCAATTAATTGAATTAGTTGTTCAATAATACAAAAATAATTTGATTTTAATTGGCATTTCAGTTATCGATTGTTAACTTTGTAAACATAGTATTGAAATAAATTTTAATGAGCAATCTTTCAGAAATTGTTGATTCTCTTGAAAATAGGGTTAACAACTTACTTCAGGAATATAATAATCTGAAGCAATCAAAGCAACAATTAGCAGAAGAGTTCGCTTTATTGAAGACACAACAAAGTCAATTTAAAGAAGAAATTGATAAATGGCGTGAAGAATGTAATACATTAAAGTTAGCAAATTCAATACTTGGCAGTAATGAACATAAACGAGAAACAAAACTCAAAATAAATGAATTGGTTCGGGAAATTGATAAATGTATAACCCAACTTTCCGAATAAATTTAAAAAATGTCAAACCAACAAAAAATAAAACTATCCATTGCAGACCGAGTTTATCCATTAACAACAACTCCAGAGCAAGAAGAAGGGCTTAGAAAAGCAGCCAAGAAGATAGAAGTAATGATTAAAAGGTTTGAAAAAAGTTATGCCGTTAGAGATAAGCAAGATGTATTAGCAATGTGTGCTTTGCAATTTGCAACTCAGGTAGAACAAAAACAAATAGATACTATAGAAGATAGCCAACATGTGGAAGAAAAACTAGATAGTTTGAACCAAATGTTGCACGATTTTAAATCGTAACGTTCTTTACATATAAGGTTACTGCCTACATTAATACTACTTTTGGTAAACTCAACACGAATTCTTTAGAAAGGGTGAGTTATAGTTGTAAAAGCGTGCCGTGTCCGCCTTAGGCGGAGAGCGGATACTTGACCAACTTATTAGCCCTAAACTTGTTTTAAGGAGTTTATTCAAAACACAGCTATTAATGTAGGCTTTTTTTATGAATAAAACTCTAGTTAACAAAGACCTGAGTTTAAATTTAAAACAAATGAACAATACAATCATACTCATTATAGTAGGCATAGTTACACTAATCATAGGATTTGCAATTGCAAAAATTCTTGAAAAAAACAAAGCCTCTCATATAATAAAATCAGCTAAAAAAAGAGCAACTAACATTACAAAACAGGCTGGTAAAGATGCAGAAAACTTGAAGAAAGACAAGATGCTTCAAGCTAAAGAAAAATTTTTAGAACTTAAATCTGAGCACGAACGAGTAATTTTAAATAGAGATAAAAAAATAATTGAAGCTGAAAAACGCACTCGTGATAAAGAATCGAAAGCCACCAGCGAATTAGCAAAAGTTAAAAATACCTTAACAGAATTTGAAACAAAGAAAAAAGATTACGACGAGCGCCTTTCATTTTTAGATAAGCGTCAAACCGAAATGGATAAAATGCATCGCAGACAAGTAGAACAATTAGAAGTAATTTCTAGTTTATCTGCCGAAGATGCCAAAGCACAACTGTTGGAAAGTATTAAAGATGAAGCCAAAACTGATGCGATGGCATACATTCAAAATTCTTTAGAGGAAGCAAAACTTACTGCACAACAAGAAGCTAAAAAAGTAATAATTAACACTATACAGCGTATTGGTGCTGAAGAATCGATAGATAATTGTGTGTCTGTTTTTAACTTAGAAAGCGACGATGTTAAAGGTAGAATTATTGGTCGTGAAGGAAGAAATATTCGCGCAATCGAAGCTGCAACAGGTGTCGAAATTATTGTAGATGATACTCCAGATGCGATTATTTTGTCTTGTTTTGATTCGGTTAGAAGAGAAATTGCACGTTTGTCATTACATAAATTAGTAACCGATGGTCGTATTCATCCAGCACGTATTGAAGAAGTAGTTAAAAAGACGACCAAACAAATAGAAGAGGAGATTAAAGAAGTAGGTAAACGTACGGTAATCGATTTAGGAATTCACGGATTACATCCAGAATTAATAAAAGCGGTAGGTCGTATGAAATTCCGTTCTTCTTACGGACAAAATTTATTACAACATTCACGTGAAGTAGCAAAACTTTGTGGTGTGATGGCTTCGGAATTAGGTTTAAATCCAAAATTAGCAAAAAGAGCCGGGTTATTACATGATATAGGAAAAGTTCCAGAAACCGAAACAGAACTTCCTCACGCGTTATTAGGTATGCAAATGGCAGAAAAATTTGGCGAAAAACCAGATGTTTGTAATGCCATTGGAGCCCATCACGATGAAGTAGAAATGACGACTTTATTATCGCCAATTATTCAAGTTTGTGATGCGATTAGCGGAGCAAGACCAGGAGCAAGACGTCAAGTATTAGATTCATATATCCAACGTTTAAAAGATTTGGAAGATGTTGCCTTCGGATTTAAAGGTGTAAATAAAGCCTATGCAATTCAAGCTGGTCGTGAACTACGTGTGATGGTTGAAAGCGAAAAGGTAAGCGACGAAAAAGCTGCTGAGTTATCGTTTTGTATTTCTCAGAAAATTCAAACTGAAATGACCTATCCTGGTCAAGTAAAAGTTACAGTAATTAGAGAAACTCGTGCGGTTAATATTGCTAGGTAAAAGGCGATATGAATTTCAAGAGGTTTAACAAAAATACAACTACTAGGTTTTTAAAACCTAGCAGGGTTTTTTACTTCCTAGGATGAAACGTATTCATAACCTCACTTAAATAACTTTTATCAACATGAGTGTAAATTTCGGTAGTAGTAATACTTTCGTGCCCTAACATTTGCTGAATAGCCCGAAGATCTGCACCATTTTCTAATAAATGCGTGGCAAATGAATGCCGAAAAGTATGTGGACTTATTTTTTTGTTGATTCCTGATTTTTCAGTCAGTTCTTTTATTATATGAAATATCATTGCTCTAGTTAATCCGTTTCCTCTTCGGTTTATGAACAGGGTATCTTGAGCTAATGGCTTGATAGTTTGATGATTTCTAATTTGTTTTCGATAGGTATCAATATATTTTATGGTCAATGACCCAATAGGAACAAAACGTTGTTTATTGCCTTTTCCAGTGACTTTTATAAAGCCTTCTTTAAAAAATAAATCAGATATTTTTAGATTAATCAATTCAGAAACCCGAAGTCCGCAACCATAAAGGGTTTCAATAATAGCTCTGTTTCGTTCGCCTTGCGGTGTACTTAGATCGATTGTTGTAATTAGTTCATCTATTTCTTCAATAGAAAGTGTGTCGGGTAATTTTCTTCCAATTTTCGGGCTCTCAATAAGATCTAATGGGTTTGTTTTTCGGTATTCTTCAAAAACCAGATAGTTAAAAAAACCTTTTAATCCTGAAATAATTCTACTTTGTGATCGAGCGTTTACTTCTTTAGCAATGTGATAATTAAATTGTTGAAGGGTTTCCTTTTCAATTTTTAAGGGGGAGATTTCGATCGTGTTTTCCGTTAACCAATAACAAAGTTTGTTAATATCAAAAGAATAATTGTAAATAGTATTGTCTGAAAGACCTCGTTCTAGTCGAAGATAATTTTGATAATGAGTGATTGCTTGCGGCCATTTCATTCAGCTATATTAATTAATAATTATTATAAATTGACATTAGTTGATAATAAGTTTCGGTGGTTTTATGTTTTATTTTATATTTGAACTTCTAATTAAATAAAACAACAAGTATGAAAAAATTAATTTTAATCGTTTTTACGATATTGCTTTCGGCAACAACTTTCGCACAAGGAATAGATGTGGGAATTAAAGCAGGGGCTAACTTTGCAACATTAACAGATGTATCTGATGTTTCTACAAGAACAGGTTTGGTATTAGGGGCTTTTGCAACCATAAAATTTAATGATAAAATGGCAATTCAAGGGGATTTATTATATTCTCAACAAGGAGCAAAAGGCGACAATGGTTTAAGTGATTTAGAATTGGATTATATAATTTTTCCGGTAGTATTTAAGTACTATATTGTAAAGAGATTAAACATTCAGGCAGGGCCACAATTCGGGAATGTTATTAGTGACAATGATTTAGGAGATTTTCAATCTTTTGATGTTTCTGGTGTCGTTGGTATTGGTATAGATTTACCTTTAAATTTGCGTATAACAGCTCGTTATAATTTTGGACTAACAGATATTAGTTTTGTAAATTTCTATAATGATGTAACAATAAACACAAGTGCTAGAAACAGTGTGTTCTCATTAACAGCAGGATTTAGTTTCCTTTAATATAAATATTATCTTTGCACCTTAAACAAAACAATTATTACAATGAAAAAATTATTAGTATTAGCTGCGATTGCAGTATTTAGTTTTACATCTGTTAATGCACAAGATGGTGTTGATAAAGTAATCGATCAAGCCAAAAATGGTGGATTTAAAGTAGGAGCCAATATTGGATTGCCTTTAAGTACCGCTGGAGATTTAGCATCTTTTAATATTGGATTTGATATTGCCTATTTATTTGAAGTAATGGAGAACCTAGAAGTAGGTGGCCTTGTTGCTTATACTCATTTTTTTGGAGATGGAGTTTATACTTATGAATTTGATGACGTTATATTTATTGGTGATTATGAAGATACTTCATTTGTTCCAATTGCAACTTCAGCAAGATATTATTTTGCGGAACGTAAGTTTTTTGGAGGTTTAGATCTTGGATATGCTATTAATGTTTCTGGTGAAGCAGATGGTGGATTCTATTACCGCCCAAAATTTGGATTTAATCTAGGGATGATTGCATTAATTGCTTCTTATCAAGGAATTTCTGGGGGAGTAAATTATAATACATCTGGACCTACAGATATAGTAACAGGAAGCGGGTTTAACTCGTTTAATGTAGGGGCGGAATATAGCTTTTAATAAATAAAACATATATATTATTAAGCGGAAGTTTTTCTTCCGCTTTTTTTGTACTTAATTTTTTGTAAATTCACTATATGAAAATAATTATCATTAATGGTCCTAATATTAATTTACTGGGCAAACGAGAAACCGATATTTATGGCAATCAATCTTTTGAAGATTTCTTTAAAGATTTAAAAGCTAAGTATCCAAATATCGAGTTATCTCATTATCAATCTAATATTGAAGGTGAGGTTATAGACAAACTACAAGAATTTGGTTATAGTTATGATGGGATTATTTTAAACGCAGCTGCTTACACCCATACTTCTGTAGGTATTGGTGATGTAGTTAAAGCAATAACAACTCCAGTAATAGAAGTTCATATTTCAAATACCTTTTCTAGGGAAGAATTTAGGCATCACTCGTTTATTTCTACAAATGCAAAAGGAATTATATTAGGTTTTGGATTGCAAAGTTATGAGTTGGCTTTGTTGAGTTTTATATAAAATATGTCAAACCAAAAAACTCACAATTAATACAATTGTGAGTTTTTTGGTTTAATAAGATTCTTCGCTACGCTCTGAATGACATAACGCTTCGTTCTAAATGAATAATTACAAATGTATCACCTCACCATAAGCATCAGCCACCGCTTCCATCACTGCTTCACTCATTGTCGGGTGTGGATGTATTGTTTTTAATACTTCGTGCCCTGTAGTTTCTAGTTTTCTCCCTAAGACTGCTTCCGCAATCATATCGGTTACTCCGGCACCAATCATGTGGCAACCTAGCCATTCGCCGTATTTAGCATCAAAAATCACTTTTACAAATCCTTCTTTTGTTCCGGCAGCACTTGCTTTTCCACTTGCTGAAAACGGGAATTTTCCAACCTTAATATCGTAACCAGCTTCTTTTGCTTCTTTTTCGGTCATACCAACCGATGCTATTTCAGGAGTTGCATAAGTACATCCAGGGATGTTTCCGTAGTCGATAGCTTCTACGTGCATTCCTTTAATTTTTTCAACACAAGTAATTCCTTCAGCTGAAGCAACGTGAGCCAAGGCAGGACCAGGAACTACATCGCCAATTGCATAATAACCAGGAATGTTGGTTTGGTACCAATCGTTCACTAAAATTTTATCACGATCTACAACAATTCCTACATCTTCTAATCCAATATTTTCAAGATTTGATTTAATACCAACAGCAGAAAGTAGAATATCTGCTTCTAAAACTTCTTCTCCTTTTTTAGTTTTTACCGTTGCTTTTACTCCTTTTCCTGAAATATCAACAGATTCAACAGAAGAGTTAGTCATTACTTTGATTCCAGCTTTTTTGAAAGATCGTCCAAATTGTTTGGAAACATCTTCGTCTTCTAGTGGAACTAAATTTGGCAAATATTCAACGATGGTTATTATGGTTCCCATCGTGTTATAAAAATGAGCAAATTCAACTCCAATTGCACCAGAACCAACAATAATCATACTCTCTGGTTGCTTTTTTAAAGTCAAGGCTTCTCGATAACCTATTACTTTTTTACCATCTTGTGGTAAACTTGGTAATTCTCTAGAACGAGCACCCGTTGCTATAATAATATGGTCTGCGGAATATTCTGTACCGTCAACATCTATCTTTTTTCCAGGTTTTAATTTTCCGAAACCATTAATAACATCGATTTTATTTTTTTTCAATAAAAACTGAACACCTTTACTCATTCCGTCGGCAACACCTCGGCTACGTTCCACTACTTTGGTAAAGTCTTTATCTGCACCTTCAACAGTTAACCCATAATCTCCTGCATGTTTTAAATAATCAAAAACTTGAGCACTTTTAAGTAGGGCTTTGGTAGGAATACAACCCCAATTTAGACAAACTCCACCTAAATTTTCCTTTTCTACAATTGCCGTTTTAAATCCTAATTGTGAAGCTCTAATTGCGGTTACATATCCTCCGGGTCCAGATCCTAAAATAATAATATCGTATTTGCTCATGTTAATTTTATTCAGATTTTTAAAATGCGAAATTACAAATTACAATTTCCAAAAACCAATTTCCAAATAACAATTTCTAAATAACAATTTTAGGGCAAACACATATTTTTATATTATTAGCAAATTACTAATTCTTTTTTTTGCCACGAATACACAAATTTCATTAATAAATGATAAAAACTACATTATCACAAATTAAAAAAAATCTAAAGGATTTTTAGAAATTAGTGTCAATCATTAATAGGGTTCTAAAATAGATTTGTGAATTAGTGGCTTTTAAAAAGTGTAAATATTTTCAAAATTAGGAATATAAAAACTATTGAAATTTACTTTTCATCTTGAAAATCAATAGAGAGGGAATTGATGCAATATCGTTGGCCTGTTTCTGTTGGGCCGTCATTAAATAAATGTCCTAAGTGACTACCACAGTTATTACAAACGGTTTCTGTACGAATCATTCCGTGGCTTTTGTCTAAAATTAATTTCACGTTACCTTTAATAGCATCATCAAAGGAAGGCCATCCGCAGCCACTTTCAAATTTTTGATTGCTTTTAAAAAGTGGGTTATTGCAAGCACCACAGTTATAGGAGCCTTCTTCAAAATGAATATTATATTCTCCTGTAAAGGGTCGTTCGGTGCCTTTTTTTCGAAGTATTTCAAAGGCTTCTTTAGATAATTTATCTTTCCAAAAAGATTCAGATTYTTCWATAGGGAAGTTGTTTTTATTCATTTTTACTAGGAATAAAATCTAATGCAGCACCATTAATACAATGGCGTTTCCCTGTTGTTTTTGGGCCGTCATCAAAAACATGACCTAAATGTCCGCCACAAGTAGCGCAGTGCTCTTCGTTTCTTGTATAACCTAAATCTCTATCGGTTGAAAAAGCTACATTACCTTCAATTTCACGGTCAAAACTAGGCCAACCAGAACGACTGTCATATTTATATTCGCTTTTAAAAAGAGGAGTGCCGCAAGCTGCACAGACGTACACTCCTTTTTCATAATTTTTATTTAATTCGCTTGAAAAAGCGTGCTCAGTACCAGCTTTTCGTAATACATTATATTCAGATTCATCAAGATCTGCTTTCCATTCTGCATCGGTTTTTGTTACCGAAAATATTTCTTCATTGTTCTTGTTTTGAGCAGAAGTATTACAGCTAAATAAAAGTAAGCTGATAAAAATAAATACAATGTTTTTCATACGTTTAATTTGGTAAAATCTCTATATCTGAAGTTTCAATTTGAAAGTTACTCATTAATTCATCCATACTTAAATCTGCATTTGCATATTCAGCAGGAAGTACCGCAATTCTAAATACTTGGTCGTCTGTAAAATCAGAAACTAACGAATTTAAATTAAAATTTGCATCCAAAAAGATATTTACATCTAAAAATGTATGATCAAAAGTATAAAGCAAAGTACCTTGTTCTAGAAAATAGGTTTGAGGTAGTTGCGACCAAACATCAACTCCGTTTACTACATCTTCTAATAAATATACAAGTACAACATCAGATTCATAGACAATAATATCATCTGGAAATTCTATCAATCGGCTAAAATCATTCCCAATAGTAAAGGTAATATTTGCTTCAAATACTTTTCCTAATAAAGAATCTCCAGGAGGGCCAGGAGGGCCTTGTGGGCCTTCACAAGAAGAAATTAAAAAAGTAAAACTAATTGCTAAAAGTAAAAATAGGTTTTTCATAATTGATTTTTTAATTATATTTAAAAATGTAATTAACAAAAGTCATTCCAATATTTGTTTAATGCTTTTTGAAGCTTTAAAAATATAAAAAAAAAGTATCTTTAGTGTTTGTTATATTAAAAATTAATTAAAATGAAAAAAGTAAGCTTATTCGTATTTGTGTTTTTGATGTTTTCGTGTAATACCAATCCGTTTACGGGGAAACAAACATTAGCTTTGGTTCCAAATTCTCAAATATTACCAATGGCATTTCAGCAATATGAGGAGTTTTTAAACACAAACAAAGTATTAAAAAATACTACAGAAGCAAATATGGTCAAAAACGTGGGGCAAAAAATATCTAAAGCAGCTGAACGGTATTTAACAGCTAATGGTTATGCGGGTTATTTAAAAGACTATCGTTGGGAGTATAATCTAGTGGAAGATAAACAAGCGAATGCTTGGTGTATGCCAGGTGGAAAAATTGTGGTTTACACAGGGATTTTATCAATTACAAAATCGGAAGCTGGATTAGCAGCAGTAATGGGTCACGAAGTTGCTCATGCATTGGCAAATCACGGTCAACAACGTATGAGTGCGGGACAATTACAAGCATTGGGAGCAGTTGCAGGAAATATAGCTTTTATGGACGATCCCCAAAATCAAGCAATATTCAACACAGCATATGGTGTTGGATCGGATGTAGGTGTAATGAAACCATTTAGTAGAGGTCATGAAAGTGAAGCCGATAAAATAGGTTTAACATTAATGGCTATTGCTGGTTACGATCCAATGGAGTCAGTAAGACTTTGGGAACGTATGAGCAAACAAGGTGGACAAGCACCTCCTGAAATATTAAGTACACATCCTTCCAACGAAACTAGAATAGCAAATATTAAATCGTGGGTTCCCGAAGCAAAAGCAGAAGCTAAAAAGTTTGAAGTTACCAATTTCAAAAAATAACCCTGTCCAAATATTTTTACTACATTCGGACTCTATAAATATTTAGGTTCATTTTTATAAATCTGCAAAAATCTTATGCAACAATTAAAAAAAGGAAGTAAAAAGTTATTAAATGCTTGGGCTTTTTATGACTGGGCAAATTCTGTTTATAGTTTAGTGATTGCTTCAGCAGTATTTCCAATTTTTTATCAAGCTTTATTTAGAGCTTCAAATGTTGAGACAGTAACAATTTTTGGAGGCGAAATTAGGAGTACTCCTTTAATAAGCTATACAACTGCCGCCGCTTTTGTTTTGGTTTCACTATTAATTCCTATTCTTTCTGGTATTGCAGACTATGTTGGAAACAAAAAGATTTTCATGAAATTTTTCTGTTACCTTGGAGCGTTATCTTGTATGGGTTTATATTTTTTTAGTTTAGAACATATATTACTAAGCCTTTTCTTCTATTTTATGGCGCTGGTGGGTTTTTGGAGTAGTTGGGTTTTTTATAATTCGTATTTACCGGATGTTGCTTTTCCAGAACAACAAGATAAGTTAAGTGCCAAAGGCTTTTCATTAGGATACATAGGAAGTGTATTATTATTAATTTTTAATTTAGCAATGGTTATGATGCCCGAACTATTTGGCTTGGGTGAAGGAGGAGAAGCAAAAATGAAAGCAATGCAAATATCCTTTGTTACAGTAGGTATTTGGTGGATTGCTTTTAGTCAATATACTTTTTATTATTTACCAGTTGGAAATAAATCTACCAATAAAGTAACTACTCAGATTTTATTTGATGGTTTTAGAGAATTGCGAGGTGTTTATAATTCGCTTTCAGAAAATTTAATATTGAAAAGATATTTAACTGCTTTCTTTGTTTATAGTATGGCTGTACAAACAGTGATGTTAGTCGCAACTTATTTTGGCGAACAAGAAATAAGTTGGGGAGGAGAAGATAAAAAAACATTGGGATTAATTTCTAGTATATTAATTATACAATTGGTTGCTATTGTTGGAGCTCAACTAACATCAAAAGCTTCTGAGAAATATGGAAATATTCCTACCTTAATAGTAATTAACGGAATTTGGGCAGCAATTTGCATTTTGGCATTTTTTATTACAACTCCTACACAATTTTATGTTACTGCAGGTTTGGTAGGTATGGTTATGGGAGGGATTCAGGCGTTATCTAGATCAACGTATTCAAAATATTTACCAGAAACTAAAGACACAACATCCTATTTTAGTTTTTACGATGTTGCTGAAAAAATAGGGATTGTAATAGGAATGACAATTTTTGGATTTATAGACCAAAAATCTAATAATATGAGATTTTCTATCCTATTTTTAGTGGTATTTTTTGTTGCTGGAATATTTTTATTACTTAGAATTCCAAGAAATAAGTAATTCTTCACAATTTTTATTTATGTTTGCTGTTATTACCAAATAAACCTACTTTTTTATGAAAAAGAATCAGATTTTAAAATGGATTTTTATTGCCTTTGTTGCATTTCAATTTAATTCTTGTGATAATGAACCCCTTGAAGGAGTTTTTCCTGAGCCAGATGATCCAAGCCTTATTGAAGAAGGTGGCTTTATAGCTACTGTTGGAAGTGTTTTTTTTACAGCCGATGAAGTTAGTGGAAACCTTAATCAAAGTAATACCTTAACACTTACAGGAGCTATTTCAAGTACTGGTGAAAAAATTGTTTTAGTAGTTGAAAACCCTGCAGTTGGAATTTTTAATATGGTTGCAGGTTTAGGAACTGATAATAGTGCCTCTTATTTTGAAACAGGAGATACAACCAATCCTTATATTTCTACAAATGTATTTGGTGCAACTGGTGAATTAGAAATTACAGAATACGACATTACAAATTCAACAATTACTGGAACTTTTAGTTTTGAAGGCGCTAGAATTGCTTTAGACTCTGACGGAAACCCAATATTAGACGGTCAAGGCAGCCCAACTATAGAAACAGAAGATATTACCAGTGGAGCTTTTAATAAAGTTGCCTTTACAAATGAAGATGAAGGCGGAGGAAGCACCCCAATACAAGATGAGTTTTTTGCAAAAGTAGATGGTGTAGATTTTGTTGCAGATGCTGTAACAACTACGTTAAATGATATTTTTGGAGTATCAGTAGTAAAAATTGTTGCTGTAAATGAACAAGGGCAGATTATGAGAATTGACATTCCAGAAGACCTAGGAGTGGGTACTTTTGCTATGGAATCCTTATCTGATGGAACAAAATTAATCAGCCTTTACAATCCTGCAACAGGAGGAGAAAATTTGACATCAGACCCAGGAACTATTACCATAACACGATTTAATACCAACACTGGAATCATTGAGGCTGCATTTAACTTTACAGCTACAGATCCAATTGGAGTTGATCCTACAGTTGCAGAGATAACCGAAGGATCGTTTAAAGTAGATTATATTGCTGAACCTGGAGATGTAACATCTACATTTACAGCTGAAGTAGATGGAGTTTTTTATAATCCAGATTTATTAAATGTTGGAGAATCAGTATTTAACGGAATTACTAGATTTACAATAACTACTGTAAATTCTGATACTGGAGAACGAATGGGTTTATTTTTTCCAACAGATATTGAGATTGGAACTTACGAAATGGATATGACATTGATAAATGGAACCGAAATATTTTCACAATATACACCAGAATTTGGAGTGAGTTCTACGTTTATCTCAAACCCAGGAACGCTTACTATTATTGATTATGATGTAGATGCAAGAATAATTGAAGGAACTTTTTCTTATTCAGCAACAGATCAATTAGGTGTTGATCCAATAGTTTATGAAATAACAACAGGAGAGTTTACTTTAGAATACTAAAAGAAAATACATATAAAAATTAATCCATCTTGAAATTATTTAAGATGGATTTTTTTATTCCCCCCCGTTTTGAAATAGCAAGCAATACACTAAAACAGTAATGTAATGAAAACAACAGAAAAGTCGGGGTATATGAAGAGAACCCATGAAGGTTATTCGCTATTTTTAAACTTCAATATAAAATAACAGTTTTACAAAAAAGTAGTTTAAAGCACATGTAGTTTCAAAAAAAAATTAAAAAAGTGTTTACTCTAATTATTCAG
This sequence comes from Flavobacterium sp., assembly GCA_002733185.1. Lineage (GTDB taxonomy): Bacteria > Bacteroidota > Bacteroidia > Flavobacteriales > Flavobacteriaceae > Marifrigoribacter. The sequence goes on from NVUT01000016.1 coordinate 29,576, forward strand.
AAATTTTAAATGAGGTAGCGTATCCTACTTTGTTCAGTTAATTTTTTTATCCTTTTTTAAAATAGGAACAATTTCTTCAATTTTTTCTACGGGTTTTCTAAGTTGTTTTGGGGCTTTAAATCGATACCCTATATATATATTAAATTGATCTTTAGAAGGCTGAATTTGTGTATTATTTTCATTAAATTTTTCACTAGAATACGAATAATCATATCCTAGTCCAGCAAATATTTTTTTTCCATTATAACCTGCAGATATTCTTGATTTAAAGGAAAAAAGAAAAGCATTGTTAGTATTATCAATAGCGTTACCAGATTCATAATTAGTACTTTTATAAAAGTCGATACTACCACCAGTATTTACATATAAATTAGCAAATAAGTATTTATGAAGTACAAACGTATAATAATAGCCAGCATTTATTCCAACAACAAATCCGTTTAATTCATTATAATTATCTCGAAAAATTATCTCGTTTGGTGAAATTTTCACTTCATCTGCACCTTTTAAATTATAATATTTATAATCTATCCCTGGCATAAAAGTACCTGCACTTTTTAATTGAATTTCTGTTTGTGATTCCACTGCTCTAACCGAATAATTATCATTGATTTTATAGAAGGAGTTTCCTTGAATTATATTTGTTACTAAGCTAGGAAATTGAATATGAAAATCTTCATTTACCTCTTCTATATTAATATTTGAGGAATTTCCAATATAATACCCTTCGTTTCTAAGGTATTCTATATTGTGAGACCATTTGTCAAACAGAAGTTTAACTCGTAACCTAAACAACTTTGTTTTCCCTTTGTTTTGTTCTTCTAAATCTGAAATAGGAGGTCGAATTCCTAATCTTATTGAAAAGAATTTATAACTAAAAACAAATGCATAACGGATATTTAAGTTCGATTTTACAAAAAAGTTTTCACCTTCATAAGGAACCTCAAAATTAGTTCGTTCATTACTAACTTCAAAACTTATATTAAGCTGTTGTAGATGTTCTTCAATAAACGGAGTTTCTATATTTTCCGAAATACTATCGTTTTCAACCTGATTATCTTGTGCTAAAAGAAAGCTAGAAACTAAAGTTAAAAGAAATAAAATCTGATATTTCATTTGCTGTTTTTATGGTAAAAATAGATACGATTAATTAATGGATCGATAAAATCATTACCTATTTTATTTTGTATGATTGATAAGGCAACATAACTTGAATCATACCAACAAGTGTATAATCTGCTACAATTTTATCTGATCTACTTACTAAATTAGGTATAGTAATAAGTATATATCTGTTCTTCAAAGTAAATTAATTTTTGTTTTTCGTAGCTTTTCGAGCTGCCTTTTTCTCTTCCTTTTTAGTTTTAAGATGAGTTTTCATTTCTTCAATTGCTTGTTTTTTATCTTCACTAGCTCCAAACGGAATATTAACTTTTAAATACAAAGCATCGTTAGTGGTTCCAGATTTCCCTTTATATACATTGGTAAATCCATAATAATAACGTACTCCAAGTGTCCATCCCAATCCTTTTAATAGTCGATATCCAACTCCCGCAGTAACTCCCATTTCAAACCAGTTAAGATCATCCCTGTTATTTTCTTTTAATTTCCCTGAAATTCCATCAATATCATAATCGTATTCTACCCAACCATTATAGGTCCAACCAACTTGTGGTCCTATTTCAACGTGTATATTGTTATCAAATACATATTTAGCCATTATTGGAACCGTAAAAGTGCTTAACTTTTGACTGTATTTTCCACCAGCAGGCTCATGGATTGTTGCGCCTAACAATAGTAAATCATTGGTTGATAAATCCTCAGAACCTAAAGTAGATTTCACTAAAACTCCCGTGTTTAATAGAAAATGATCTTTTAATTTAATATCAAAATAAAATCCAAGATTAAAAGCCCTAATATAATCTCTGTTTTCTAGATTTGAGATACTTGCAAAATTAATTCCTCCGTCAAGTCCAAATTCAATTTTCCCAGTATTTAGTTTATCTCCTAGTAATAATGCAATCAATATTTGAGATTGAAGATTACAAATAAAAAAGAAAAATAAAACAAAAAATAAATATTTTTTCATAGCGGTAGTTTAAAGAAAGTGAATCTACAATATTATTTACATACCTCTTGAAAATATCAAGTTATAATTAAAAGTTCCAATAATAGAGTTTCTTTATTTTTTGAATATATGCTAGAAATAAAAAAAAATATAACTTTAACTTATTCAATTTTAGTTTTTTTATTTTTACCAAACCAGACAAAACTATAACCCAATAGGGCAGTAGTAAAATTTGCTCCTGAACCAGTATATAATCCATTTGTTAATGCAAACTTAAGAGATCCAAGCTTACCTATTTTATGAGATGCTGTAAAACCATACCTAGAATTTTCCTGATTGTTGTCTTGCTCAACACCATTTATAGAAGTTTCTCCTAAGGCTACCTGACCTATAGAGCCTGAAATCCAAAATTTCGGATTAAATAAATATGCTATATGTAATTGAGTAGTAAGCAAAGGCTTTTGAGTTAATTTATTTCCACTATAGAATGATGAATTTTCTGTAAAAAACCATGAGTCAATATGAAGTTCTAAAATTATCTTTTTTACAGGTTGATACGAAGCAGCAACTTTTAATTGGAATGCCCATCTATTAGCTCCCAAATTAATTAGCTTTGTTTCGTCGTATCTTCCTAAAGGAGCCTTAACCTTAAATGCGGTACCTAATTTAAATTTTTTAACATCTCTTTGTGCAAACTCTTTTAAATTTAAAGCTTGATCTCCAATTAAAATAACAGAAAGTCTAATCGTTGGATCTATAAAACCATTTTTATAAACAGTCGTATCTACCTGAGAAACCAATGCATTAAGTTTTCCGAAAGCATAAGGTAAAACAACATCGTATTTTGCGGGTTTATTTAATATTTTAAAGCTATGTCCATAAAAAACCGCAACGGAATTTAATTTAGCATTTAACCCTTCAATTTCTTGTGCATTTAATAAAATATCTCCCGAAGAATACCCATAAACAATTCCTGAGTAATTCGTTTTTAAGGGAACCGATGATAAAAATCGAGGTTCTAAATCTTGTGCAAAGCTATTTGCACTTACTATTAAAAAGCAATAACACACAATCGCAACTAAAAAATATTTATATCGAGAATTTCTCATCAAATTTTAAAGATTATTTCAAACAAATATAATTATTAAGATGAAATAATGTTTAAATAAAATAAAAAAGACCGTCAATTAATAAGACGATCTTTAAAAGTATTTATTAGTTAATAAAATTTTTAATGCTTCATTAAAGTGGTATTAACCATTATTTCGACATCTGTCCAAGTTTTACTTACTCCATCCTCTCCTTTATGAAGATCTAAACAAACTTTATTTAAAGATTCTAAAGCTCCTAAAGCATTCCAGTCCTCTAAATTCATAATACCTTTAAACATAACCTTATTGTCTTTAATATCAAATTTAAAAGGAATAACGTGCTTAATGTCATTCATTGTGATGGTTATTTCACAACTTTCTTCAGTCATTGAAATTTTTCCTTTTAAAAGTTCCGTATTAAGCATAGCACCAAAAAATGAAGCTACTAACTTCCCATCACGGTCTTCATTTTTTGAAAATATACTACTTATCGGAATCGAAAAYTCCAAACCGTTTAAGGCTTCAACAGGAGTAGYTCCCATTTTTTTGTCGAAATTAATAGTTTTGAAAACTCCAGAAACAGGTATTTTGTCGGTAGTTTTAAAAGCTGTCCATTGTATTTCTGTTGCAGATGGATCTACCATAAAAGAAGTTTCTTTTTTTACTTCTGTTTTTTCTGTTTCTTTGGTAACTTCTTTCTTTTCATCTTTACAAGAAGTAAAAGAAATTAATGTAATTGCGATTAATGCTAGTGTTACTTTTTTCATGTTTTTAGTTTCTAGTGATTATTAGTTTTGCAAATATAGTTTTCTGAATAAATTATTCTTTAATAAAAAACGATTTAGTTTTTTTGAATGGTGACAATTCCAATTGTTTCATCTCTAATCGATACGTTTTCCAATCTTTTTTAAAAAATAGATTAACTTCTTCTAAAACAGTTTCCAATTGGTTGGTAGCTTGTTGAAGTAAAATATTTTCAGTTGCTGTCATTCCATCAGGTCTACTTCCCGAATACCAACTTGCARCCCCAATTCTATCCATTACATTTACTACGGAAGTACTTGTGATTCCCTGACGTTCGTCCTTTTTTCCTAAAAACAAATCGATCAATGAGTCGGATTTCTTGATTACTTCCTTACTTAATTTAATCTGTTCTTTGTATTTTTCTTTATCCTCATCGGTCATTTCCTTTTTAAATTTCTCAGCAGTATTTTTACTTTCAACCAATTGTTTTACAGCATCTGCAGCGGTTTGTCGTAATTTTTGAATTTCTTTTTGAGCTTGATACTTTTCGTTAATTGCCTTTTCTGAAACTTCAAACCTTGGATCACTCTTAACCGTAATTGTGCTTTCTGAAGCTTCTTCCATATAATTGATCACCAATTTATAAGTTCCCGGTTTTACCGAAACTCCTCTAGGTTCATTTTTACGTTTCTTTATTTTTCGGGAAGGGCGGTCGCCACCTGCTTCATTTAGATACCATCGCCAAGTATAAATTCCTGTACTATCTAAAATCTTCTTTTTTAGACTTCGTATCAATCGGTCGCCATCGTAAATTTTCAAGTAAATAGAATCTTTATGTTTTCCTGTGGTATCTTCCTTTTCTGAATCTTCCTCTTTGTTTTCTTCTGAATCCTCATCTTCTTTCTCATCATTTTCAACTTCTTCTGAAGTATTCAGGAAATAATACTTAATCAAAGCTCCCGACTTTCTGTTTTCTCCATTAAAAATTGCATCTGCACCAAATCGACTTCCAGTGGGTTGCTGACGAGCAGCTTGATACGCAATAGGAGTTTCAAATAAAACAATAGTTGAATCTAAAAGTCGGTAATCTTTAGCAATAGCTCTCAAAGGTCGAATATCATCCAACACCCAAGCAGCACGACCAAAAGTTCCAATTACCAAATCGTTTTCACGTTCTTGAATCACCAAATCTTTTACCGGAACCGTTGGAAATCCGTTGGTCCATTTAATCCAATCGGTGCCTCCATTTATGGAAACATACAATCCGTCGTCGGTACCTAAAAACAACAAATTCTTTTCTATGGGATCTTCCACAATACACAATGCGTAGCTCAATACATTGTTTTTATCAACCAACCGATACCATGTTTTTCCGTAGTTTTCGGTTTTATAAACATAAGGTTCGTAATTAAATCTTCGGTAATCATTGGCAACTAACAAAGCTTCTCCTTTATTTTTATTGGACGCTTTTATCTGAACAATCCAACTTCCCTTCGGCAATCCTGGAAGGTTAGAAATTTCAGCCCAAGATTCGCCTCCGTTTCTGGTAATATGAACTCGTCCATCATCGGTTCCAACCCAAAGTACATTTTGTTCAATAGAAGAGGGCTCAATCACTAAAATCGTGGTATAATTTTCTGCTCCTGTAGCATCCATTGTAATTCCGCCGCTTTCATCTTGTTTTTGCTTTTCAGGATCGTTGGTCGTTAAATCTTCTGAAATGATTTCCCAAGTCAATCCCTTATCGGTTGATTTATGTACGAATTGACTTCCGAAGTAAAGCGTGCTATTATTGAAAGGATCTATATTTATTGCTGAATTCCAATTAAAACGAAGCTTTACATTTGGATCTGGATGAATAGGACGAACGGTGTAGTTATTACCTGTTTTCCAATCGTACCGACTCACATAACCCTGCTGACTCATACTCCAACCATAACGACTGTCATCGCGATCTGGAACCACATCAAATCCATCACCAAACGAAATTTCTTGCCAATAATCATTTCTTATTCCTTGCGAACGCCAAACATAAGCAGGACCTCGCCAGCTTCCGTTGTCTTGCATTCCGCCATACACATTATATGGATATTCATTATCTACAGCAATATGATAGAATTGTGCTACTGGAAGATTTCCAATAAAACGCCACGTTTTTCCGCCGTCATAAGTGATGTTCATTCCACCATCGTTTCCGTCAATCATAAAATTACCGTTAGTTGGATGAATCCACCAAGCATGATGATCTGGATGAACTCCATTATCTACACCATAAGCAGGCATTAGTTGATGAAAGTTTTTTCCGCCATCTTCCGAAACATTCACATAGGTATAAACTGAATAGACTCTATTTTCATTTTGAGGATCAACAAAAATATCGCTGTAATAGAAAGGGCGATTCCCTATATCATCTTTGTCATTTACTTTTTTGAAATTGAAACCACCATCGATACTTTTATACAAGGCATTTTTTTTAGCTTCAATTAAAGCATACACAATATTAGGTTTGTTGTTGGCAATTGCAAGACCAATTCTACCAAGATTTCCTTTTGGTAATCCATCTTTATCGGTACGTTCCTCCCAAGTATCACCACCATTATGGGTAATAAAAATTCCAGAGCCTTCACCACCAGAATTAAAAAACCAAGGATCCCGTTTGTGTTCCCACATTGCTACAATCAATTTATTAGGATTGCTAGGATCCATCACCATATCTGCGACTCCTGTTCTGTTATTTGCAAAAAGAATCTTATTCCAAGTCTTTCCGCCATCGGTAGTTTTAAAAACGCCACGTTCAGGATGTTCGCCCCAAGGCGAACCAATTGCTCCCACATAAACTACATTCGGATTGGTTGGGTCAATAATAATTTTATGAATATGTCGTGTTTTTTCCAAGCCTATCAAGTCCCAGTTTTTTCCACCGTCTAAAGATCGATAAACTCCATAACCCCCATTTAGACTGTTTCTTGGGTTTCCTTCACCGGTTCCTAGCCAAATTACAGACGGATTGGATTGCTGAATGGCAACCGCACCAATAGAAGCAGTAGCCTCTTTTTCGAAAATCGGTTTCCAGGTAATTCCGCCACTTTCAGATTTCCATAATCCTCCGGAAGCAGTACCAACATACATCACCTCTGGATTGTTTAACACCACATCAATGGCAGTTACACGACCAGACATTCCGCCAGGACCAATGTTTCTTGGTTTCATGTCTTTTAACATGTCCATCGAAAAATCTTGAGCAGAAAGAGAGATTGCTATAAAAAACAGGAATAAGGAAAGTAATTTCTTCATATTAGGTTGGTTTTTTAATAATTTATAAAGTTAATGAAATGAATGAAGGAATAAATGTAAAATGAAATTTTAACAATTTAAAGACCTTAAAGGTTTCCTTTGTCCTTCGAAGCTTTTTTAAGCGAAGGAGGAAAACCTGTGAGGTCTATAATATTATATAGTAGAAATAGCTTTAATCAAAAGTAAAACACCACTTATCACCATAATGAAAATAACAAGTTTTCTAAAAGTGCTATTTTTCATTTTGGAAAGTAGTTTTTTCCCAATTAGGTTTCCGAAGGTAGCGCCAATACCGAGCGTGATTCCGTAGATCCAAAGCTCGGTAGTTAATAATCCGAAGAAAGTATAACTGCTAATTTGGGCGATTCCGAGGAAAAAAGAATTGGCTGCTTTTGTGCCAACTAACTCTTCTTTTGTAATTCCAGCGTTGAGGTAAAACGGATTTAAAACAGGACCCATTCCACCAGTAAAAGTTCCAATGATAGAAACAAGAAAACCTAAAGGAATAAAATACCAAAGCTTAACAGTAAAGGAGCGTTCTTTCTTTCCGAAGCGATATTGAAAAAAAGTACTGATTAAAAATAACGCCACAATAATTTGAAGCCAAGCAATTTTAAAAGAGGAGAAAAAATAAGCAGCAATTACTGCTCCTAACATTGCCGGCGGAACATAATACCAAAATACTTTCCAAACGATATTCTTCCAGAAAATAATGATTCGTGAAGGGCGACTAATAAACGCTCCCAAATTTATTATCGGAGCTGTTTTTGTAGTTCCGATTATAAAATTAAAAAAAGGAATTAGCATCAAAGCACCGCCACCTCCGCTAATTGTTGAAATGGAGAATGAAATCAATCCCGCAATAAAAATAATTACAAGATAGATTATGTCTATATTTTCAAATAATTCAAACATTGATAAAATAAAAAAGCTGCCTGTTATAGACAGCTTTTAATAATTGATATTATAACTTATAGATTTGGAATATTGAGTTCTTGACCGGGATGAATAACATCTGGGTTTTTCAATATATTTCTATTGGCTTCAAAAATTGTTGGGTATTTCATTGCATTTCCGTAATAGTGCTTTGCGATTTTCCCAAGAGTGTCGCCACTTTTTACTGTATGATAAGCGAAATTTGAAGTATCTGCTACCGAAATATCTGCCATAATATCTGTTGGATTTTCACCGCCAGATTTCTTTATTTCATCCCAAATTAGATTTTTCTCGTATTGTGTTTTAGCGGTTCCCCAAACTTTAAGTTGACCGTTTTCTTCTTTAACGTCTCCATTTTGAATGTTTAGTTTTTCACCTAAATCTAGAACGTTTTGATATTTTGCTCTTACCATAATTATATTTATTTAGTTAAGAAATAAAATTACAAAAAGAATTTGAGTAATGAAAATTTTATTGATAATTAAACATCCGCATCCAACAAATCGGTTACCACATGATACCGAGGATCTTCAATGGAAGTTTCAATAATATCTTTAAACATCGGATTTGCTTTTAACAATATCATCTGACATTCAGGACTTAAATGCGTTAATTTCACTTTTTTTCCTAAGGAAAGGTATTTGTTAGTTACGCTTTGTAAGGCTTCAATACCAGAATGATCACCAACTTTAGATTCAATAAAATCTATTTCAATAGTATCGGGATCTTCTTTAAAATCGAATTTAGAATTAAACGATTGTGAAGACCCAAAAAACAAAGGTCCCCAGATTTCATATACCTTAGTTCCGTTTTCTTTAATACGTTTACGAGCACGAATCATGGTAGCACTTTGCCAAGAGAAAACCAAGGCAGACATAATAACTCCAACAATAACGGCAACTGCTAAATCTTGCCAAACGGTAATTGCCGAAACGGTAATCAACACAATCGCATCGGCTAAAGGGATTTTATGAAGGATTCTAAAACTACTCCAAGCAAAAGTTCCTATAACTACCATAAACATTACACCTACCAAAGCTGCAATTGGGATTTGTTCAATTAATGGTGCCCCAAAAAGCACAAAACCTAATAATGCCATTGCTGCTACAATACCGGATAATCTTCCACGTCCTCCAGAATTTACATTGATAATAGATTGTCCGATCATCGCACAACCGCCCATTCCACCAAACAATCCGTTTAAGATATTTGCACCACCTTGGGCTACACATTCGCGGTTTCCAGAACCACGAGTTTCGGTCATATCATCTATTAAATTTAAGGTCATTAAAGATTCAATTAAACCTACTGCTGCTAGTAAAACTGCTGTTGAAAGTATCAATCCCCAGTTTCCCGCTAACGTATCAAAAAGCCCAAAAATCTGTGCTTGAAAAGTTGGTAAACCTCCTTGCAATCCTTCACCACCACCATCGGCAATAAATGATCCAACCGTACTTACACCAACATCGCCAAAGATGGTTATTGCTGCTACTACAATAATCGCTACCAATGCTGCTGGCACTTTTTTGGTAAGTTTAGGTAGTAAATACATGATCGCCATTGTTAGTCCAACAAAACCAAGCATAATCCAAAGGTTTGAACCTTGCATCCATTGCATTTCTCCGTTTACTTTTTCTTTAAAAAGTCCTAATTGCGAAAGAAAAATAACAATTGCCAATCCGTTTACAAAACCCATCATTACAGAATGCGGAATCAAACGCACAAATTTTCCCAATCGTAAAACACCAGCCGAAATCTGAATCGCCCCCACAAAAAGCAAAGTGATAAACAACCATTGAAGTCCTAAGTTTTCGATGGGAGTTTCTAAAGCTATCCCAACTTCATTTCCTTTTTGAATTAAATGCACCATCACCACAGCCATCGCACCAGTCGCTCCAGAAATCATTCCAGGACGACCACCAAAAATAGCGGTGACAATTCCCATCATAAAAGCTCCGTACAATCCTACTAAGGGATCAATTCCTGCTACAAATGCAAAGGCAACTGCTTCAGGAACTAAAGCAAGAGCAACTGTTAATCCAGAAAGGATATCATCTTTTGGATTGAAGGTGAAATTTTTAAGTAATCGTTGCATTTCGGTTTTGTTTTAAAGCGTGCAAATGTAGCCTTTTAAAAGGAAGTGGAATACGAATGAAAATGAAATTTAAAATGAGGGTAATTTATAAGAAAAGTATTTTTTAAATTAATACCAGCGTTTCTTATTTTTTCTTGAAGCCACAGACTTTCTTCCTTTTTTATGTTTACTACCGCTTTTCTTTTTGTGAACAATAGCCTTTGTATTTGGCTGTAAAGGGTAGGGGTGATCTTCTACAATAGGAATGGCTTTTTTAATTGCTTTTTGAATATCGACCACATAGTTTTTTTCATCTGCAGAACAGAAAGAATAAGAAGTCCCTTTTTTTCCTGCACGACCGGTTCTACCAATTCGATGTATATAGGTTTCAGAAACATTTGGAATGTCAAAATTAACCACTACATCTAAATCTTCTATATCAATACCTCTGGAAGCGAGATCGGTAGCAATTAATATATTAACCTCATTGTTTTTGAACTTATTTAATGCGTTTTGCCGTAGGTTTTGGCTTTTTTCTCCGTGTAAAGACTCTACTTTAAAACCATTCTTTAAAAGGGTTTGTTCTAATTTATCCACTCCATTTCTAGTTCTTCTAAAAATAAGGATGTTTCCTTTTATAGTATTTCTTAATAAATACAAACAAAGCTCTATTTTATTAGGTTTTGGAACATAATAAAGCAGTTGTTTTACACTAGATTTCTCCGTTTTTTTTGAACTTACGGCTACAATTTCTGGATCAGATAAGAGATTTTTAGCAAAGTGAACCACTTTTGAAGGCATGGTTGCAGAAAACAATAGGACTTGTTTTTCGTTGGGACATAGCTTGTGTATTTTTTTGATATCGTTTATAAATCCCATATCAAGCATTAAATCTGCTTCATCGAGTACTAATATTTCAACGGTACTAAGATCGACGATTTCCTGTTTACAAAGGTCTAGTAATCTCCCAGGTGTAGCGATTAAAATATCAACCCCTTTTTTAAATACTTTTTTTTGAGGGTCAATAGATACGCCTCCATATATTACTGTAGATCTAAGGCTGGTATATTTAGAGTAATCATTAAATTCTTCGTTTATCTGATGAGCAAGCTCTCTTGTAGGACTCACTATTAAAGCTCTAATTTTTTTTTGTTTTTTGTTTGGATCTTGCTGATGAAATAACAATTGTAAGATAGGTAGTGCAAATGCAGCGGTTTTTCCTGTTCCTGTTTGTGCAGATGCAATCACATCCTTTTTAGCTAAAACTAAAGGAATGGTTTGTTGTTGAATCTCTGTAGGAGTTTCATAATTTTTCTCAAAAATAGCTTTTAAGAGAGGTTTGTTTAGATTAAGGTCACTAAAGTGCATAAAAACGTTTTACATAGAATTTGTGCAAAGATAGTATATTTTGAAAGGGACTATGTATGCTTACTGTTTTATAAACTTCTTAGTACTAATATTACCATCTATTGATATAATTATAAAATCAAATAATTAACTATGGTATTTTAGATAGATATCCCATTTTTTTAAGTTCTTCTTTTGAATTGATTTTATGACTAAAGCCATCTTTTAAAATAATGTTTTTGTTAGTAATATTAAGAACATCTTTATAATAATGATCGGTAATGATGATGGCTTTATGTTGTTGAAGTTGAACTAATAGTTCACTAATTTTTACTTTATATAAAGGATCAATCATAGAAAATGGTTCATCGAAAAGCAGAAAATCCCTTTCTAAATTACCAATCAGTAGTACTTGAAAATAACGCAATTGACCAATAGATAATTCACTAACTTTTTTTGAAGTGATTAATGCTATTTGCGAGTCATAAAAGATACGGTCTTGTTTTTCTTGAGTGGAGAAGTAAATAGGAATAATGTCCATAACCTTACTGTTTAAAGGTAAAAAAGAGTGTTGTGGTAAATAAGCTATCTTCTTTTCGGGTATAAGTTTTAAAGGGTTTACTGAAATTCCATCTAAATGCAAGTCAATTTCTGAAGCTTTTAAAGTTCCGAAAATCATTTTTAAAAGGGTAGATTTCCCACAACCATTTCTTCCGAAGATACCGAGTATTTCTCCAGTTTTAATTTTAAAAGAAACCTCTTTTAAAACTTCCTTTTTTCCAAAGGATTTCTTTGCTTTATATAATTGAAGTGTTGCCAATAAAATAAGATGTAATTAATAAAAGGACTAATACGATAGGCGTGCCGATGATTAAATTTATAAGAAATACAACTTTAAATAATTTCCATTTGGTAATTCCTAAATTGTAATAGAAATAGTATTCTTCTTTATTTAATAACTCGAATACAAGAAAGCCAATAAATATTCCAAGGGTGGTAAAAATCAAGAATGCTGCTGCAATCCCGAAAAGAAGCATACAAATAAATGTGAAAATTAAAATATATAAAATCACATCTTTATAAAATTGAAAGTAGGCTCTTATTGGCATTATAATTTATTGCTTTTCACATAAAAATCTTCTTTGATTTTTACACTTTTTATGTCTTTTGAAAAAACTTTTGTTTTCCATTCAGCTGTTGGGAAAATCCATTCCTCTTTTCCGTTAACGATAATAATTATAGGCATATCAAAGCCTTCTATAATATTCTTGTATTTGAATTTTAATTCCTTTCCATTCATTTTATAAACCACTTTTGGAATATCAATAGTACGTAAATATTGATTCCAAAATTCAGTTAAATCAATACCGGATTTTTCTGAAATGTAATCTTCTACTTGTTGACTACTTATAGTTTTATGATAAAATTCGTTATTTAATCCTCTTAAAATATTTCGCCATTTTTCATCATCTTCAATTAATTGTCGGAGCGTATGTAAAATATTGGCACTTTTATAATACATATCACCACTTCCTTCGCTGTTTACATTATAAATTCCAATAATTGGACGATCGTTTTGCACCATCATTCTAGTACCGATTACATATTCTGAAGATGCCTTCTTTCCGAAGTGATAATCCAAATATAAATTCTCAGAATAAGCTGTAAACCCTTCATGAATCCACATATCTGCAACATCATTATTGGTAATATTATTAGCAAACCATTCGTGTCCTGATTCGTGAATAATAATAAAATCGAATTTTAATCCCCAGCCTGTCATTGACAAATCTCTGCCTAAATATCCGTTTTGGTATTTATTTCCGTAGGTAACACTGCTTTGATGTTCCATACCTAAATAGGGAACTTCAACCAGTTTATAACTATCTTCATAAAATGGGTAAGGACCAAACCAATATTCAAAGGCTTCCATCATTTTTGGAGCTTGTTTAAATTGTTTTTTTGCTTTGGAAAGATTCTCCCGAAGCACATAATATTCCATATCTAAGTTTCCGTTTTCACCTTTATATGTTTCACTAAAATGTACATAATCGCCAATATTGATATTTACACTGTAATTATTTATTGGATTAATTACTTTCCAATGAAAGGTTTTGGTAGTTAAATCTTCATCGATTTTTTGAAGCCTTCCGTTGGCAACTGCCATAAATTCCTTCGGTACTTTTATCGAAATATCAACGCCATTATCGGGTTCGTCGTAGGGATGATCTTTATTTGGCCACCAAATACTGGAGCCAATTCCTTGATTAGAAGTGGCAATAAAGTGCATTCCATTACTGTCTTTTTTCCAAGAAAATCCACCATCCCAAGGAGCTCTTACTGCTGTCTTTGGATTTCCTGAAAAGTAAATGGTAAGCTCATTTATACTCCCTGTTTTTTGTTTTTCTTGAAGCTGAATGAAATGTGCGTTTCCTTCTGAAGCAATCGTTAATTCTTTTCCATTCTGAATTGCTTTTTCAATTTTCATTGGTGGTTGTAAATCGATTTGTATTTGTTGGTTTTCAGATAAAACCATATAACGAATGGTATTGCTTCCTGAAATAAATTTTTCATCGGGCTTTATTTCTACTTTTAAATCGTAATGTGTTAAATCCCACCAAGCACGTTCGGGGGTGATGCTACCTCGTAAAGTATCTTGACGAGTAAAAGTCTGACTAATTGCCGAAAATGAAATAATAAATACTGTAATTGTAATAAAATGTTTCATAGAACCTTTTGGAATTTGTTTTTTATAATTTGGAATTTAACATTACCGTATTATTTTATTAGGAAAAACAACCACACTTTCATGACCATCTTCATTTACAGACGCCACTCCAAAGAAGAAATTATCAATGACTATCCCTTCTAAAGTAAATTCTGTTACATTGCCAACATAACGACTGTGATTCCAAGTAGGAGAGGTGGTGTCTCGCCAGTAAATTTTATARCCTTTGGCTCCGTCAACTTTATCCCATTGTAATCTTGCTGATGGTTCTACTATTCCTCCAATTCCAACAGTTTTTGGTGATGGTGGAGCCCAAGCTAGACTTGCCATCGTGATGGCGTTAACAGCGGTTAGTTTTGTTGCATAATCGAAATTTACAAACTCTAATTTATCTCCATAATCAATTCCGTTTTCGGTACGAATATCTTGATGTTGTTGTGAGTAGTTTTCGTGAGCTTCCATAATTCGGATTCCTGTAAATCCTGCATCGTTAAACGGGCGATGGTGTCCGCCACGACCAAAACGATCCAATCTGTAAATTAACATCGGATTCATTTCTGGCATATAAATTTTGGTGGTTTTATAGACATAACGTGCCAACTGACGCGAAATTCCATCGACTTCACCGCCATAGAAACGTCTTGATTTTCGTTGTTTTTCAGTTTCAGTAGGAGGGACAGGTTCACTAAAGATTCTAAAATCACGGTTACTGGTTACTCCATCCACTCCTGTAATATTTCCGATCATATCGTTGTTTAAAACTCCAATGATTTCCCAACCTTGACCTTTTGCGTATTGTGCAAATCCTTTTCCACCAAACAAGCCTTGTTCTTCACCACTTAGACCTAAATAAATGATGCTGTTTTCAAAACTGTAGTTTGACAATACTCTGGCGGTTTCCATAGTTCCTGCCATTCCTGTTGCATTATCGTTAGCTCCTGGAGAATCTGAAGTGTAATTATTTGGATCACTCACGCGCGAATCTATATCGCCACTCATTATTATAAAACGATTTGGATATTTGGTTCCACGTTGAATTGCCACTACATTAACCACCCAAACATCTTTGGTGATTCTCTCGTTTTCTCCTTCTTTTACCAAGTTTTTCTGAAAGAATACATCTAAACAATCATTGCAATTATTGGAGATTTTATCAAATTCAGATTTAATCCAACGTCTTGCTGCGCCAATTCCTCGTGTTTCTGAAAGGGTGTCACTTAACGTATGGCGTGTTCCGAAATCTACAAGTTTGGTGATGTCTGTTTCAATTCTATCTGCTGAAACTGCATCAATGATTTCGTAAATTCTAGCATCGGTTTGTGTATAAGATGAGTAGGATATGAGTAGTAAAACTGAAAAGATTCCTAAGTTTTGTAATTTCTTTCTCATTGGAATTTGGGTTTTATTTATTAAAATTTTCTTTTTCAGTTTCTCCTACTATTGCTAATTTTTTACCATCTGGACTTATAGCCAATCGGGTAATTTCTTTTATTTTGTATTCAGATAAATCGGCAACTAGCTTCCAATCGCCATTTCCGAATAAATCCAACATAAATAATTTATCACGACTACCAATCAATAATTTTGATTCATCTAACCAAATATGATCTTGAATTCCGACGGGTAGTTCTGCGACAAAAAAACTTTCTAAAGATTTCATATCTAATTGAAAAACATCCATATTTCCATCTTCGTTTACGGAAGTATAACTCATTTCTCCTTTTGTATATGGAACTTTATGTATGGATCTACCCACATTTTCAACCAGCGTATCGTTTGTTTTTTCGGAAAGATTTGAAATTACTAAATCCAAATTTCCTTTACTTAAAACGGAAGAAAGAATGGTTTTTTTGTCATAAAATGAATAATAGGCTACTTGAAGATCATTGATTAATAAGGTAGGTTTCATCGTTTTAAAATCGTATAAATACAAACGTTGTAAACCTGACGTATCCAACCTTACCGCAGTAACATTCTTGCTTTTTGGAAAAATTTGCGGAGAATATTCACCTCCAGAAGTGGAATGATTAATCCAATAATAGTTGTTTTCAGAAATTATATACCTCGCAATATCTGTTTGACCTTGATGTGTTCTTGCATATAAAAGCGTGTTATTATCTGCAAAAGAGGGTTGACTGTCATAACCTTCATTATTGGAGTTGTTTCTGAAATTTGAAATAGTAAATTCAGTTTCAGAAACAGCGATATCCATTAAATAAATTTCTGTGTTGGGCTGTGCAGTTCCTATAAAAAAAATTAAAATAAAGATTGTATTTAAAAGTGATTTAAGCATTCTTTTTTTGTTTGCTTAAATATACGGAAGAAATTAAATATGATAAGACACGAATTGCAAGAATTAACACTAATTTATTAATATGATACATTTAGTGAAGGTGTGACTTTGAGTTAGACCTTCGCTTTTGCGTATAAAAAAACCACTTCTTTAAATATTGAAGAAGTGGTTTATTATTCTGTATCGATTATTAGGAATAGACATTCAACTAAATTAGTTTCCTAATGCGAAGTAATATCGCCTGACCCCATCACTTTTTTATCTGTAGCAGCTGGATTTCCTGAATAGGTAATATCTCCAGAACCGTGTACTCTTGCTTTTAATTTTTTTGTTGCATTAACACTTATATCTCCAGATCCTGAAACATATGCTTCTACATTTTCTGCATTTAAGTTTTTACCTACAAAGTCGCCACTTCCTGTTACTTTAATTTCTAAATCTGAAACGTTACCTGTTAATATTAAATCTCCAGAACCTGTTAATTTAGCATCGATACTGGTTGCTTTTACGTCTAATTTCATATCTCCAGAACCTGTTAATTCTGTTTCAAAATGTGTTGTGTTGATGGTGTTCTTTGTTTCAACATCTCCAGAACCTGTAAGGGATAGGTTATTAATAGCTGTAAAAGGTACCGTAATATTTACACCTTTTTTTGTAGAAATAGTTACATTGTTTTTAATTTTTAGTTTTAAAACTCCTTTATTAGATGTTATTTCAACATATTCGTGAATGTTACTGTCGGTGCTCACTGTAATAGTTCCTTCGGTTCCTGTTACTAGAGTTACGTCCATAAAGCCTACAACTTCTATTTCGCTATAATCTTCAGTTGTAATGGTTTTTGTGGTAATATTTCCGTTTCCTTTTACTTTTTTAAATTGAGCAAAACCTGTATTTATACTTAATAAAGTTAAAGTAATTGCTAGAGTGTAATGTACTAATGATTTCATTTTTTGTTAATTTTAGATTATTGTTTTGTTAAAGTTACGCCTCCATATTCGGAGTTAATATTAATATTGTT
Organism: Flavobacterium sp.; assembly: GCA_002733185.1. GTDB lineage: Bacteria > Bacteroidota > Bacteroidia > Flavobacteriales > Flavobacteriaceae > Marifrigoribacter. The sequence goes on from NVUT01000016.1 coordinate 47,169, forward strand.
TCCTGAATTTTCACTTCCATAAAAACCAGATAGTTTTTCGCTGCTATTACGTTTGTCACTATGTTGAACAATTAAATCACTTTTACCATTTAAACTTGCATATTTCATATCTATCGAGAAATTGAAATTTAATTGGCTGTCGTAACCAATTTTAATTCCGGTATAATCTGCTTTAATAATCACGTTGTTTACAGTAGGAGTAAGGTGTTCTATTTTAATTGATCCGTAATCGGCATTGATGTTTAAATCACCAGAAATCGTTCCAATTTTATGGCTAATATAATCTCCTCTACCCAATAAACTCCCAACTTTTTCAATAGTTATTTTTCCGTAATCACAATTATAATTAATATTGGAAACTTCTGTTATTTTTGAATTGGTATAATCAGCATTCAGATCTAATTTACCAACTTTATCTAAAGTAAAATCAGAATAATCTGCATTTATCTTTCCGCTTTTCATATAACCTATAGTAGTTTTTGATGTATAATCAAAATTAAGTAAATTGTTATCTGCCATTAATTCACCAATAATCATCTGACCATAATCACAACTTATTTTTGCGTGACCCTCCAGCCTGTTTAAGTTGATAGATCCATAATCATTACTTAAGTCTAATGAGTTTGAAACTGGCATTTTTATGGTATAATTAATCTCCATAGAAGTATTGTTATTATTGCCAAACCAATTCTTTTTTCCGTTTTTATTGAATATGGTTTTTGCTGAAACTAAAGATTGAGTTGCTGAAAAATTAACGTCAATGGCATCTAGCCTTTTTTGAGTTTTTTCTTCGCTATTTCCGTGAGTTTCGATTCTTACTTCTATAACAATTCGGTTTTCGTTCCAGGTTACAATATCTACATTTCCAAAGCTATTGTCTACCTCTAGCATCGCATTGGCATTTACGGTAAATTCTTTATTTATGGTTTTCTTTTTAGTGTATTTGTATTTTCCATCTGTTGCCATAAGCAATGCGGGAAATAATAATAAAAATACGATTGATTTAAATTGTGATTTCATTTTTTTTTGTGTTTAGATTTTTTACTTCTTCTATTTTGTTAATGACTTGTTCTAATAAATTAATTCGATTCTGAAAATTCTGAATCATTGCATATATAACACGTTGGTCGCTTCCACTTTTTACTAAGTCTGTTTTTAAAAGCTCGTACTTGCTTTCTAAAATATCCATTTGTTTAAGTGCATCTTGAACCATTTTTTTTGCTTCAGGACTTTTAAAACTATTTAAAGTTTCTAACTCCCTATTAATAGAGCTAGTAAAAAAAGATTGTGTCTGTTCCATCTCTGGAGAAACACTGGCTAGATCGGCTGCTGTAATAATTTTTGGATTAAAAAACAAACTTCCAACGGTTACTATTATTGCTACAATTGCTGCAATAGCAATTGCTTTTTTAAAGGCGAACTTTATAAGCTTACCTTCTTTTTTAGTTTCTGTCTGAGTATTTAATTTATCCAAAAACCGATGCTGATGCCCTTGAGGAGTTTCATTTGTGTTAAACGATCCTTCCAAGTTTTCAAATAACTGATCTATTTTATCTTTATTCATCTGCTTATAATATTTGTTAAATATGACATCTGCTGTTCGCAATTAGTCATTTTCTTGTGTTATAAAAATTTTAACATACTCGTTTCATTCTGTTAGAATTAACTTTTTACGTAAACTTTCTTTTGCTCTGGAAATCATAGTTCTGCAATTAGCATAGCTAATGTTTAATATTTCACAAATCTCTTCGTAATCAAATCCTTCAATAAAATGGAGATTTAAAATCTGATGGTAATTAGCATTCAAATCTTCCATACATTTTAATACCCGATTTGCTTTTAAATGAGTGTAGTCTTCCGAAGAAACCGAAAACGAATCTTCTTCCACTTCTTCTTTAAAATCTTCGTCTGCGATGTTTACAAAACGCTTTGATTTATGAAACTGACTAATACTGTTATTTACAACAATTCGCTTTAGCCAAGACCCAAAAGTGGCGCCATCTTTTAAAGTTTGTAACTTGCTAAAAGCCGTTATAAAAGACTCTTGCATTACATCTTCGGCTTCGGCAGTATTTTTAACAATACGAAAAGCAGTGTTGTACATAGCGTTCTGATAGCGGTTATAAACCTCTAGTAGCGCTAGTTGATTCCCTTGATTACAAAGAGCGAGTAACGTGTTAATATTTTGTTTGGTCAGTGTCAATTAAATAACAATTGTTACCCTAAAGATAGTGTTTGTATTTTTTTGTTACAGTTTTATAAAAAAAAAATATGTTTATTTTTTTATTCTCGCTAAGGTGTAAAGGAATTAAACTAGTAAGGCATTAAGTTAATCCTTGAAGGATTAGAGAATGTTTTTTTGATTACTTATTAATTTTATAAAATCACTTGACTTTCTAGTTTTTTTCGGCTAAATTACAACACTCTATATCATCAATTTTATAAGTAACCTGCTGATATACTTACGTTGTAAAACATTTAAAGAAATTGAATATCCGAAAGAAAATATTTGAAAAATACGATGAATTCATTTTAGCCGAACAAAAAGTTGAAAAAGATATTTTGCGTTCCGAAATTAAATCAATGTTAGATGAATATTCCGAAAAAGATTCTAATTGCTATCATCTTCTCGGACTGATTGACTTTGAATCGGACGATTGGAAAGTTCATATCGAAAAATCAATTGCGAATTTTAAAAAAGCTATTGAATTGGACGAGACCAACGTATTACCTCAATTGTATTTAGCACATTGCTATCACGATTTGAACCAATTAGAATTGGCATTAGAAAACTATAACAAAGTTGACAAGGAAAAACTAAAGGAATTTCAAGTTTGGAGATATACTAAACTGATTGAGCAAATAGGATATTGTCAATACAAACTTGGAAATAAAGAAATTGGAGAACAACACTTTGAGGAAGTTTTGGAATGGTATAAAAAACTTTCAGAAATTGACCGAGTTGTTCCATCCGAATTAATCGAGTGCTTGCCGAAAAATCACCGAATTGTAACTGAAATAAAAAAAATAGAAACTTATTTAGAATAAAAAACGTTTTACAACATTGTGTAAAATTCATTACTAAGTTTTTGCCCACTTTGGAAAATCCTATCGGATTTTCAAGTTAGTTTTGTACTTATGAAGTTTATCGCTAATTTCACGCAACAAAATCTTACACACACCGTTAGCAAAAATCACAAAACAAAATCAATGAACAAAATTATAATATTAATACTGATAACATTTTTTTATCATAATTTATACTCTCAAAGACGACTTGTTTCTTGGGGTTATTCAAACATTGAGAACTACACAATAGAAATGTATGATAAAGCGCAAAAGCTTTCATCAACTGAACTTCTTTCAAAAAATATAAATGATAAAAGCTGGAGCGCAATCTTTTTGACTTTAAACGCTTCTGTAAATAATTACTCAAAGGACATTGTTTATTTAAAAGAACTTGCTAGTCAAATAACGAATAGAAAAGAGACAAAATTAGAAGGAACGAGTAGATTAATCATTTGGGATAGAATCATTAGTGGCGACATCATTTTCGAAGGTAAAGGTTTGGTAATCGACAACGATTTATTTAAGACTGGAGGAAGAGCAAATCAACTTCTTCAAAACTTAACAAACAAAAATTTTGGGTACGTAAGCATTAACTCAACTGACAAGGAACTTAAAAATCTAAAACATGAGTGGTTGAATTACTTATTAAATAAATCAGTAAAAGAATATAAACCTACCGAATTTGAAAATGCCAAAATTTCTGAAATAAGTAGCTTAAATGCTGTTGAAGCCTTAATTTTTTCACTACAGGATAATCCAGCAAAAAGATTAATCACAAAAAATTGTTTAAAGAACGTCTATAAATTAGACGAAATGCCAGAAGACAAAGGCTCTTCGGCTAATTACTGTAATCCCGACACATATACTTTTGGATATTTAGGCATGCTATTTGGAAATGATAATATTGATGAAACGAAAGATGCGAAATGGTGGTTAAATTTTTGGTCAAAAAACAAAGATGGATTGACCTGGAATAATGATTTAGGAATTTATGAAGTGCAGAAATAACTTTTGTAAGCTATGTACCTTAACGAACAACTCCCAATACAGGTATTTAAATTAACTCAGTATTTGCTTTTAGAAGTTTTAGTATCTATTTTAAACCTTTAATTGATTTTAAGTATAACTTTTCCACTTTTTCACGAGCCCAAGGTGTTTTTCGTAAAAATTTTAAGCTGGAGTTTATAGTAGGATTGGTATTAAAACTGTTTATTTTAATTAAACCTCCAAGTTCGTACCAGCCATATTTTTCTACTAAAAACTCAAGTATTACTTTTAGTGTAACTCCGTGTAAAGGGTTATTTTGTTGTTCTTGCTTCATAATGACAATTTTCTAAGTCCTTCGTAAACAACAATACTCACCGCATTGGCAAGATTAATGCTTCTAACTTTATCACTCATAATAGGGATTTTATAAGTGCTTTCTATATGGTCTTTTAATACACTTTCAGATAGTCCTTTGGATTCTTTTCCAAAGATTAAAAACAAATCATCTTTAAATTCTATATTCCAATATGTTTGATTGCCATGACTGGAAAGAAACACTATTTTTTTGTTTTTATGTTGTTGCATAAAATCTTCAAAACTATCATAAATAAAAAGTGAAATATGTTTCCAGTAATCCAAGCCTGCACGTTTTAAACGAGCATCACTTAATTCAAATCCAAAAGGTTTCACTAAATGCAGATTACATCCCGAAGCAAGACTTAAACGCCCAATGTTTCCTGTGTTGGTGTGAATTTCTGGTTCGACAAGAACAATGTTTAACGACATTTAATTAATTTTTTTAGCGGTTCCTTTTTGTTTTTTTGTTTTGCCTACTATATTGTATTCAAAAAGGTATTCATCTCCGTTTGTGGTTAGGATTTTCATATGAATTGCTTTTTCTTCCGCCATGCTTTTCGGATTTATTTTCTGAACAATATATTCGCAATCGTTGATCCAACGGATTGATGAAGTGTCAGACTTTCCTTTAAAATAATCTATTTCAATAGTATCATTTCTAAAAAAGGTGGTTGTTAAAACCTCTGTGCCAACCAAAGCTTGATATTCAAAAGTACCTGTTTTAAAATCTTTGCAATTTCGTTCTGGTGAATAACAGCTAAAAACCAATAAACTAAGTAATAATGTAGGTAGAATTCGCATTCTTATAATTTTCAACGAATTTCTGAATTATTAATGAATTCTCTTAATTTTTAAACGATTTAAAACTTCCGTCTTTAAAGAAAATGATAATCCGATCAATTTCATCTGAAATGTCAGGATTTGAAAATTGATTGGAGTCTAATTTCACTTTTTCTTCTTTTTTTAAAGAAAGTGGATTTTTAAGCTCGTTTTGAAAAGTAGAAGAAGGAGGAAAGCTATCGTTTTTGTCGGAAGGAAAGTTTCCTTTTCCATTCATCAACCAATACAATTCTACCTCAGGAAATTGTTGAAGTACCTTCATTACAAAATCCAAACTCGGCTTATTTCTACCCGAAAGGAGGTGGGAAATAGTAGAGCGATTAAAGCTGATTTGGTTGGATAATTCGGTGGCTGAAATACTGTAATAATCCAGTATTTTTTGAAGCCTAATTCCGAATTCCGAGCTGTTTACCATTGTAATGTTGAAAAGGTGTTTATTTGTGTTTACAAATGTAATATATAATTATAAACTAACAAAAAAGAAAAGGATTAATAGCCATATGATTTATTTTATACTTTAAATAAAGTATATTAAATAGCTGATAATAAATAATATATGATTAAAATATAATTGAATTAATTTTTCTGTGTGAAAATTCATCAAAAACCTGAATTTTAGTTTACAATGCTAAACATATCTATTGGAAACTACTGTTTACAAATGTAAACATCACATTGTTTACCTTTGTTGTTGCAGAATGTAAACAATGAAACGAGCATGTTAAAAAGTCTATCGATTAAGGGTGTTATTAATAGCGAACAACATGTGTCTTAATTATCAAATTAATATAGACACATGAAAATAGAAGCTTGGTATTCCGAAAATTTTGAGTCTGATTTAAGTGGTAGATATATCACATTAAATCATATAAATCCTTTACTAAAAAAATATAAAAATAACTTTGAAATTTCAATTCTTGGGACTTCAGAATTAGGAAAAAATATTTCATTAATCAAAATTGGATCCGGTAAAAAAAGAATACTTGCTTGGTCGCAAATGCACGGTAATGAATCTACAACCACCAAGTCAATTTTCGATTTTTTAAAATTCATCTCTCAAAAAGAGGTGCTTCAAGACGAAATAAGCAACTTTCTAAAAAATAACACTTTATTCCTTGTTCCTATGTTAAATCCTGACGGAGCAGCTAGTTATACAAGAAATAACGGAAATTTGGTCGATTTAAACCGAGATGCACAAGATTTATCCCAGAAAGAAAGTAAGTTATTAATGAATTTGTTTAACTCAATTCAACCAGATTTATGTTTAAATCTTCACGGACAACGAACTATTTTTGGTTTAAATACTGGAAATCCAGCAACAGTTTCATTTTTATCACCCGCATCAAATAAAGAAAGAGAAGTTACTCCTTCTCGAAAAATTGCCATGAGTCTGATTGTTATAATGAATGCAGACCTTCAAAAATACATTCCAAATCAAATTGGTCGTTATGACGATTCTTTTAATAGTAACTGTTTTGGAGATTATTTTCAAATGAAAGAAGTGCCAGTAATCCTTTTTGAAGCTGGACATTTTAAAGAGGATTATCAACGAGAAAAGACTAGAAAATATATTTTTTACTCCTTATTGTCGGTTTTAGGGATTGGCAATTCGGTTAAGGATCAAGGAAATTATAAAGATTATTTTTCTATTCCAGAGAATCAGAAAAACTATAAAGACATCATAATCAGAAATGTGCGTATAAAAAGTTGTAATGGTATTGTTTCAATTGCTATTCAGTTTTCAGAAAAATTGATTGAAGGAAAAATTAAATTGATTCCACTAATTGATGAAGTTGGAGATTTAGATCATTATTTTGCTCATAAAGAAATTGTAGGAAAAGGTAATGTGGTTTTAGTGAATTCTCAAGAAGAAGTTGAAATTGGAACAATTGTTTCTGAAATTGTTAACAAAAACGATAATTCATTGGTTTATTTTAATGAAAATAATTTCCTATTCTAGCATAATAAATTAAATTTGCAGTCAAATAAATAAATAAAAATGGCAAAATTTAAATTAGACGAGACTGATCATCAAATTCTAGATATGTTAATTGAAAACACTAGAATTCCATTTACAGATATTGCAAAAAAGTTAGATATATCTGCAGGAACGGTTCATGTTAGGGTTCGTAAAATGGAAGAAACCAAATTAATCACTGGTTCTTCATTAACAATTGATTATAAGAAATTAGGGTATTCATTCATCGCTTATGTTGGTATATTTTTAAATAAAACTTCGCAAACGCAATTTGTTTTAGAACGTATTAGTGAAATTCCATTTGTAACCGTTGCTCATGTTACAACAGGAAAGTTTAATATTTTCTGTAAAATTCGCGCAAAAGATACTGATCAGGCTAAAAACATTATATATCAAATAGATGATATTGATGGAGTTACAAGAACTGAAACGATGATCTCAATGGAAGAGAGCATCAATGATAAAAAACGATTAATGCATTCTATTTTTAAAGAATTTTAATCAGTAATTCAAATATATTTAAGAGCCCTTTGTGATTTTACAAAGGGTTTTTTAGTTATTTTTAATGAAAATTAAAAATCATGAAAGTTTCTGAATTATCAGCCGAAGAATATCATCCTTATTTTAAACCTTATATAGATAAGGTAGGAAACGATAGCTTGCTTAAATCATTAAGAAAAGGAAAAAATAAAACTATAAAATTCTTTAAAAAATTACCATCTTCAAAATTAGAATATCAATATGAAGATGCAAAATGGACTCCAAAAGATATTTTATTGCATTTAATAGATTCAGAAAGAACCTTTAATTATAGAGCTTTACAAGTTTCAAGAGCTGAAAACGTGAATTTAGAAGGCTTTGATGAAAACGAATTTGTAAAAAATGCCAATGCCAATACTCGAAGCCTGAAAAATTTACTAAAAGAATACAAGTCAGTTAGAAAGTCTTCGATTAATTTTTTTAAAAACACAACAGAGAATGATTTTCTAAAAACAGGAAAAGCAAATAATAATATACTTTCAGTTAGAGCTGCTGGTTTTTTAATTTGCGGTCATGAGATCCATCATAAACAAATTATTACCGAACGTTATTTATAATTTTTATAATATTCAAATGCCTTTATAATCAATTTATTCGGGACTTCACAATTAATTTCAGGAAGTCCAATATCTTTCAAAAGCACAAAAAGAACCTTTCCTTTATCGTTTTTTTTATCATATTTCAATAAGCTGATAATCTCATTGACAGCTGAATCATCAAAAGTAGTTCTCGGAAACTTCTTTAGAATATGGTAATTTATTTCGTTTAAAGTTTCTTCAGGAAAGTCAATCAATTTATTGGAGATATATGTTGCTAAAATCATTCCGATTGCTACAGCTTCCCCGTGAAGTAGTGTTTTGGTATTGGTGTTTTTAAGACAGTACGATTCAATTGCGTGTCCTAAAGTATGTCCGTAATTCAGTGTTTTTCGGATTCCTTTTTCAAAGGGATCTTCAGTAATCACTTCATTTTTTATTAAAACGGATTTCCATAATAAATCTTCAAGTTTTTCAATATTGGTTTCATTTATAGCTTTTACTTCATTCCAATATTTAGTTGAATGAATCAAGCCGTGTTTCAGCATTTCAGCATAACCAGAAGTAATTTGATGGTTGGCTAATGTTTTCAAAAAACCAGTATCAATCAAAACCATTTCAGGATTTCTAATAATTCCAATTTGATTTTTTAGCATTCCTAAATCTACTCCGTTTTTTCCTCCAATAGATGCGTCAACCATAGATAGTAAGGTAGTTGGGATATTTATAAAAGCTATTCCGCGTTTAAATGTAGAAGCAACAAAACCTCCCATATCTGTAATAACCCCACCGCCAAGATTGATAATTAGACTATTTCTGTCAGCTACTTTATCTGAAAGTTGATTCCATAATTTTAAGCAAGTTTCAATGTTTTTATTTAGTTCACCAGAAGAAATTTCAAGTATTTCAAAATCAGAATTGTATCGATTTTTATTTAAAAATAAAGGCAGGCAATGTTCTCTTGTATTTTCATCTACAAGAATAAATATTTTTGAAGGGTTTAGTTTACTAACCTTAATTTCTAGGGCTTCCCAAGAGTTAGAATTACAATAAACACCATTTATATTTTTGTGTTTTTCCTTCATCTATTTTCGATTTTTAATAATAAAAATAAGACCAAATCTAAGTATATTTGTGTACAATTTAGTGATATGAAAACAAATTCTCTTTTTGACAATACGGAAGCTGCTTTCCAACTTAAAAGTGATTCGCAATTAGAACGAGCATATTTCCTTTTTAAAATGATTGCAAACGAGCCTTTAGTACGTATAGGGACTGCGGTTACAAAGTTTGCGTTGAACGTGCATTTACCTGTTGAAGGCTTGATTCGTTCTACTGTTTTTGATCATTTTTGCGGAGGCGTAAACGAAGACGATTGTATGCCTGTAGTCGATAATTTATTTCATGTTGGGGTGAGTTCGGTGTTAGATTATTCTGTTGAGGGAAAAGAAGGAAGCGATCAGTTAGATGCTACTTTAAAAAAGATTTTGGAACTTACAGATTTTGCAGAAACTAAAAAAGCAATGCCTTTTTCAGTTTTTAAACCAACGGGTTTGGGACGATTTGAATTATACCAAAAAGTAACCGAAAATATGGAGCTTTCAAAAGAGGAATCTCAAGAAAGGAAACGATTGGAATCCAGATTTGACAAAGCAAGTAAAGCAGCTTTTAATGCAAATGTAACTTTGTTAATTGACGCAGAAGAAACTTGGATGCAAAAAGCTGCCGATGATCTTTGCGAACAAATGATGGTGAAATATAACAAGGAAAGAGCGGTGGTTTTTAATACTTTACAATGCTACCGTTGGGATCGATTGGATTATTTAAAAGAAGAACACCAAAAAGCAAAAGAAGGAGGCTATAAAATTGGTTATAAAATAGTTCGTGGTGCTTATTTAGAAAAAGAAAACGAACGCGCAGAAGAAAAGGGATATCCTACACCAATGCACAAAAGCAAGCAAGCTACAGATGATTGTTTTAATGAAATTATGCGTTACATAATGGATAATCTAGATACCATTGAAATCTTCGTAGGAACTCATAACGAGGAAAGTAATTATTTAGCGATGGAAATCATGAAAGAGAAAAACATTGCAAATAACGACTCCAGGGTTTGGTTTGGGCAATTATACGGTATGAGCGATCATATTACTTTTAATATGGCTTCCTTGGGCTATAATATTGCTAAATACATTCCGTTTGGCCCTGTGAAAGATGTGATGCCCTATTTAATTCGTAGAGCTGAAGAAAACACTTCAGTAGCTGGGCAAACAAGCAGAGAACTCTCTTTGTTGAAAAAAGAAAAGGTGCGTAGAAAGGTATAAGTCTTATTGCAATTTTTATAATTTTAGTATTCAAATTAATATTTCTTGTTTTAGCTTCCTAAATATTGTTAATTGTAAACTGATTGTTGTAGTTGATTTTTAAAGAATGTAATAGATAGTTTTTTAATTCAACTAACCAAAAAGGGGGTTATTATTAAAAACAAACAGCATATGTATTTAGAACAAGTATTTAAATTTAAACACGACTCTTGGCGTTATCTTTTAGGGACATTTATCATATTTGTTTTAGGATGGCAAATAGTAGGTACAATACCATTTGGAATTGTTTCTTTTTTTCAAGCTGAAAATATTCCAGCCTTTATGGATGCTGCAGAGTCGAATTTCGCATCACTTTATCCTCCCAAAAGTAATCTGTATTTATTTTTAATAATGACCACTTTTATTGGTGGTTTTATTGCATTGTGGTTCACTATTAAATTTATACATAACCAAACTTTTACACAATTAACCACTTCAAGAAAAAAGATAGATTGGGGACGTTTTTTCTTTGGGTTTGGACTTATTGCTATCCTTTCGATTGTTACAACTGTTGTTGATTTTTACTCAAATCCAGACGATTATGTAGTCCAGTTTGAATGGGCTCCCTTTATTATAATGTTTTTAATAGCAGTAATATTTATTCCCATTCAAACCAGTTTCGAAGAATACTTTTTTCGAGGTTATTTAATGCAAGGAATTGGTGTAATTGCAAAAAATAAATGGTTACCATTACTAATGACATCTGTAATTTTTGGAGGACTTCATTATTTTAATCCTGAAGTTGAAAAACTAGGCGATATCGCAATGGTCTATTATATTGGTACAGGATTATTTCTTGGAATCATCACTTTAATGGATGAAGGAATGGAGCTCGCCTTAGGATTTCACGCAGGAACCAATTTAATTATTGCTTTACTAGTAACGAGCGATTGGACGGTTTTTCAGACCAATTCTATTTTACTAGATCTTTCTGAACCCAGTACAGGATTAGAAATTGCTATGCCCGTATTTATTATTTATCCTGTACTTTTAGCTATTATGGCTTGGAAATACAAATGGACCAACTGGAAAGAAAAGCTCTTCGGAAAAGTGATTCCTCCAATTGAAACTATTTCAACGGAAGTCGATACATTTGAATAATTGAACCTTGGAGTTTACTACAAACATACATCCTTCATTTAAGCTCAATGGTCAACGCTTTAATGCTTTAGAGTTGGCTCAATTTGCTAAAGAACTAGAAAAATCTGGATCTCATTACGAAATACAAATCGGATTATTTTTACAACAATGGTTAGATGAAAATGAATCGGTTATCGTAAAAACTTCTGGTTCTACAGGAACTCCAAAAGAGATTCAGCTTTCCAAACAACAAATGATGAACAGTGCAAAAGCCACTGAGATATTTTTTAAACTTCCCGAAAAAACTACCGCTTTATTATGCTTGCCTTCCAATTATATTGCTGGAAAAATGATGTTGGTCCGAGCGATGGTTTTGGGTTGGAATTTACACATTGTGGCTCCCGAAAAAGATGCTATTACCCAGTACGATAACGAGTACGATTTTGTTGCAATGGTTCCGTATCAAGTACATCATTCTATAAAATCACTTAATAAAATAAAGAAGCTGATTATTGGTGGCGGAGCGATTTCAGAAAAACTAAATCAAGAATTGCAAAATGTAAATACCGAAGTTTTTGCCACTTACGGAATGACCGAAACTATTACACATATTGCGGTAAGACGAATTAACGGTTTGGCAAAATCAAACGAATATACCGCACTTCCTAACGTAAAATTCTCATTAAACGAAAACGATTGTTTGGTAATTGAAGCTCCCGAAGTGTCTAATAAAAAAGTATTCACTAACGATATGGTTCGACTAAATTCCTCTACAACTTTTGAGTATTTAGGAAGAATAGACAACGTAATTAATAGCGGAGGCATTAAACTTTTTCCAGAACAAATTGAAGCAAAATTATCACCCTATATAGATTGTTCATTTATTATCGCACCAGAAAAAGATGAAGAATTAGGAGAACGACTTATATTAATTCTTGAAAACGAATCCAACGAAATTTCTTCCAATATTTCAGAAGCCTTTCAATATTTAAATTCTTACGAACGTCCAAAAAAGATCTACACTTTTTCAAAATTTCCTTTTACTGAAACTGGAAAAATTAAACGATCCGAAGTGATTCAGATTTTAAAAAGTAATAAATAGTACACTTCCCTCATTCAAAAGTAGTTTTCACTCAATAGTGGTTTTCCAGATGTAAGATGTAACGTAGTTTTACCTCATAATCATTTAAAACCATAACATTATGAAACATTTACTACACATTATTTTTTTTGCATTTGTTGCAATTAATTTACAAGCACAAGAAAGGACTATTACTGGGATTATTACCGATGATTTAGGGCTCCCATTACCAGGAGTTAACATTATTGTTAAAAAAACAAATAATGGAACTCAATCAGATTTTGAAGGAAAATACAACCTGCAAGCATCTGTTGGTCAGACATTGGTTTTTAGTTATGTTGGGTTTGTAACTGTTGAAAAGAAAATACCGAATTCAAAAACGATTATTAATCTTCAAATGTATGGAGACAATGCAGTTTTAGATGAAGTCGTAATTACTGGTTATGGAGGTATAACTAAAGAAAAGAAAGCTTTAGGATACTCAGTTAGTAATTTAAGCAGAAGAGAAGCAAGAAGAATTAAAAAGAATAATAATAACAATATTGTTACAACCTTAAACGGAAGAGTCRCAGGTGTTCAAATTACAGGTACAGATGGCGCAACAGGTTCAGGAACAAATTTTATAATTAGATCTAAAAGTTCTATTAATGGGAATAATCAACCTTTATATGTTATTGATGGAGTGCCATACAATAATATTGGTGTAGGTGAGGATTATGCAAAAATTAAAGAAAATGCCTTTAAAAATGTACAATTAGCACCGCTTTCAACTTTCTCTATTGATGTTGATAAAGCAGGATATAGCAATGTAAGAAGAATGATTAACAACGGACAACAAATTCCGCCAGATGCTGTAAAAGTAGAAGAGATGATTAATTATTTTTCTTATAATTATAAAGAACCAACTGGTGATGATCCTTTTTCAATTAACACTGAAATAGCTTCTTCTCCTTGGAACAGCCAAACCAAATTAGTACGAATTGGCTTAAAAGGAAAAGACATCACCAAAGGAAATGTTCCTGCTTCCAACTTAGTGTTCTTGTTAGATGTTTCAGGATCTATGAATAATGTAAATAAACTTCCATTATTAAAAGAATCACTTCGGATTTTGGTTGAACAATTAAGAGAACAAGATAAAGTTTCGATAGTGGTGTATGCAGGAGCAGCAGGTGTGGTGTTGGAATCTACTTCAGGAATTAACAAAGAGAAAATACTGAAAGCGATTAATAATTTAAATGCAGGCGGCTCTACAGCAGGAGGACAAGGTATTGAACTGGCTTATAAAATTGCAAAAGAAAAWTTTMYNNNTARAGAYRSMWWTAANARAATMNGKTKKWRCAACCGATGGCGATTTTAATGTGGGAGCATCAAGCAACCAATCTATGGAAGATTTGATTGTTGAAAAACGTAAAGAAGGTATCTTTTTAACAGTGCTGGGTTTTGGAATGGGAAATTATAAAGATTCAAAAATGGAAATTTTAGCAGATAAAGGCAACGGAAATCACGCCTATATCGATACGATGCAAGAAGCAAAAAAAGTATTGGGAACCGAGTTTTTTGGAACGATGTACACCATTGCAAAAGATGTAAAAATTCAAGTAGAATTTAACCCTAACAAAGTACAAGCTTACCGATTGATAGGTTATGAAAACAGATTGTTAAACGATGAGGATTTTAATGACGACAAAAAAGATGCAGGTGAATTGGGAAGCGGACATACCGTAACTGCTTTTTATGAAATCATTCCTGTTGGAGTTGAAAGTGATTATATTAAATCTATCGATAATTTGAAATATACCAAGGTAACAAATGTTAAAAATACAAATGAATTATTAACTGTAAAATTCAGATATAAAGATCCAGATGGAGATGTTAGTAAACTATTAGTGAATACAGTAATCGATACTAATAAGAGTTATAATGAGGCTTCCGAAGATTTTAAATTTTCTGCAGCGGTTGCATTATTCGGATTGCAATTGCGAGATTCTAACTTTATAAATACTAAAAATTCATCAGATGTTATTGCATTAGCAAAAGCTGGAAAAGGAGTTGATGAAGATGGTTACAGAGCAGAATTTATTCGTCTTGTGAAAAGTTTATAGTTCTCTGAGTTTTCGTCTTAGCGAAAATATCGAAGAGATTATTTTGATGGTTGGTTTTTTTTCTAGACCTACTAGGTTTTAAAAACCTAGTAGGTCTTATTATATTTTATTGATAGCCAATTCCAGTAAAAGCAACCCAATGTTTAGAGTTTGCTGGTGCGGTATACCCCATTCCTATATCTAATACTTCTATATGAGAGTTGTGAAGACTACTTCGCCAATCAATTAAACTTCCATTGAGATTCGAGTTATTCACTTTTTGATTCAATTTATTAGCAAATAACAAACCAAAAGGCACCGAATATCTTCCACACCAAACCCAAGCATATTGTTTAAAATCACTTTGATTAACTGTATAATTATTGAATAATTTTATTTTTTCTGAATTCAGTTCATTTATCAGGCTATTTTTAATGATTGTTGAATCCTTTTGACGAGCCTTTTCATTTCCCGCTTCATCTGTACCGTAAGGTGCCAAATCACCTCCATTCCAGCCTTCACTTCCATAATGTACCGCGTCGTTCGAAATAACAATTGCTATGTCATTGCCATAGGTTAAATTTTTAGATTTCATTAGATTGCTTAAAGCTTCTGAAAGCTCTTCTGAAAATAGCTCCATGTTTTCAAAAGTCATAGCAGGAATTAATAATGGTATAATTTCAATCTCTTTGTTATTCTTCTGAAGAAAAGGTGTAATAGCTTCTAATGAATGCTCTAATTGCATCATACTATCGTGAACAATATAGCTTTCTTTTTTTAACTTCCGAAGCAATTCATCCCGTAAAGGGGATATTTTAATTCCTCCATATGGGCTGTCCCACTGATCAAATGAACCAAATATTATTTTGTTTTCAAGTTCAAAATTTCTTGCGCGATGAGCTACACCAATCAAAACAATGGTCTTTGCCTTTATTCCGGCTAAAGTTTTATTGTATAAACCTGCTGCATAGGCGTAATCGTCGTGCGGACAAATTACCGCTTTATAAATTTCGGTAGAAGGTGTTTTATCTTCGGAAGAAATTCGGGTCATTACAGAATCCATTTGCCAGGCGTATTGCACAAAGCCAATGGTGTCTACTTGATGTCTTACTTTTGATTCTGAAACCTTAATAACCGAATTGTGTTTCGTTTTCTTATCACAAGAATGAAACCCTAAAAAGCTAAGGCAAATAATAAATGGTATAATTTTTTGCATAGATTTTTTTTAATTTTTACTACACCTGAATAACCCCCAAATTAAATTTTTTCTCAATAGGAGCGTGGTTAGCAGCTTCAATTCCCATAGAAATCCAAGTTCGTGTATCTAGTGGATTGATAACTCCATCTGTCCAGATTCTGGAAGCTGCGTAATATGGAGAAATTTGCTCATCGTAACGTGCTTTAATTCTATCGTACAATTCTTTTTCTTCTGCTTCAGAAATCTCTTTACCCTGTTTCTTCAGAGAAGCAGTTTCAATTTGTAGCAATACTTTTGCAGCACTATTTCCGCTCATTACAGCTAATGCGGCACTTGGCCAAGCTACGATTAATCTTGGGTCATATGCTTTTCCGCACATTGCATAGTTTCCAGCGCCATAGGAGTTTCCAATAATAATCGTAAATTTTGGAACCACACTATTACTCACCGCATTTACCATTTTGGCACCGTCTTTTATAATTCCGCCGTGTTCACTTTTACTTCCCACCATAAATCCGGTAACATCTTGTAAAAACACCAAAGGGATTTTTTTCTGGTTACAATTGGCAATAAAACGAGTAGCTTTATCTGCACTATCGCTATAAATTACGCCACCAAATTGCATTTCTTTATTCTTATTTTTCACCAAAGTTCGTTGGTTAGCAACAATTCCAACTGCCCAACCATCAATTCTGGCGTAACCTGTTAAGATTGTTTTTCCGTAGTCTTTTTTATATTCTTCAAAATCCGATTTATCCACCAATCGTTTAATGATTTCACGCATATCGTATTGATCGGCTCGAGAACGAGGTAAAATTCCGAAGATATCTTTTGGGTCTTCCGTAGGCTTGCTAGGTTTTTCTCTATTAAAACCAGCTTTATCGTAATCTCCAATTTTTGAAAATATATTTTTGATGGTATCCAAAGCATCTTTATCGTCTTTAGATTTATAATCGGTAACGCCACTAATTTCACAGTGCGTAGTAGCACCACCAAGGGTTTCATTATCGATAGATTCACCAATAGCAGCTTTCACCAAATAACTTCCTGCTAAGAAAATACTTCCGGTTTTGTCAACGATTAACGCTTCATCACTCATAATTGGAAGATACGCACCACCAGCAACACAACTACCCATAATGGCAGAAATTTGAGTAATCCCCATACTACTCATTACTGCATTGTTTCTAAAAATCCTTCCGAAGTGTTCTTTATCAGGGAAAATTTCATCTTGCATTGGTAAGTAAACTCCTGCACTATCCACTAAATAAATGATTGGCAGCCTGTTTTCAATAGAAATTTCTTGAGCACGTAAATTCTTTTTTCCAGTAATAGGAAACCAAGCACCAGCTTTTACAGTAGCATCATTAGCAACAACAATACATTGCTTTCCTACCAAACGCGATTTCGCTTTTGCGTCGTAGCCAGTCAAGGCCGGGCCAGTCCGGGCGGCGTTCCAGAAAAGCAACAACTTCGCCAGCGGTACCATGCCCACCGCGCAACCGGTGCCATTCGATAATATCACTGACAATCGCACCCTTGCGACCAGCGGATTTCTGCGCCTGATCCCAGCCACCATCGCGCATATGCATCATAGCCGCTGAGAGCTGTTTTGTCTCATCCGCAACCACAGGCGCACACAATGCCCAACAAAGAACTATTACAACGGCCAGAATCCGCGACATCTCTTGCTTTTCCCGAACAACCAAGGCTAAGGCCTGTAAGGATAAACTGTGTCAGGCTGCAATCAACCTAAATTTAGCAGGGCACTCAATTCGCGGCTTCACAACCGTATTACCTTAGGGAGCGTACCCATGTTCAAAGGCTCGATGCCAGCCCTCGTCTCACCGTTCAACAACGGCGCATTGGATTTGGATACGCTCAAACACATAGTCGACTGGCAAATTGATCAGGGATCAAACGGTCTGGTGCCGGTTGGCACCACAGGCGAAAGCCCGACGCTAAGTGCGGATGAACATGAAGCGGTGATCGAAACCGTGGCCAAAACCGCTGCGCCAATAATTGCTCTAAGTTTCAAAATCAATCTCCCATAAAAAAACGGCACCCAGTCGCGCTGGATGCCGTTCTATCATAATTTTGCCGAAAAATCAGGTGTTTTCGGTTACATACTTCACTGCGTCGCCAAAAGACTGGATGTTCTCAGCCGCGTCGTCAGGGATCTCGATGCCAAACTCTTCTTCAAAAGCCATAACCAGCTCAACAGTGTCGAGGCTGTCAGCGCCAAGGTCATCAATGAAGGACGCGCCCTCAATAACCTTGTCTTCTTCCACGCTCAGGTGCTCGACAACGATTTTTTTCAGGCGATCTGAAATGTCGCTCATAATTTCATCCTTTTGCAAATGAGCGGCAAGCCGCTCGGTTATGTGGTGTCATCAGCTAAGCGCCAATTCTACCGTTAGAAAAACAAAATTCGCCCGCAGGGCAGCGCCCCCGGTAAATCCTTTCGGGGGCTATATCATACTCTGACAAGTTGGCAAGTATTTTGTGGATTTCAAGCGCTAGCAATCGAAATATCCGCTCTCTTGGCAAGTAACCGCCATAACCTCGGCGCGCGCWATYTCKTCRGGTGTTAAAAGTGGCCKYAACTTCATCCGCTGCAWYMWGCCCACYGSGCCCGCAACCATCTGATACCACATATAAGCCCGCACCAGATCCTGCTCCGTGTTTTGCGGATACTCATATAGCCCCGCCAGCCCCGAAAACGCATCGGCCTCCCCCTGTCGCGCCGCCGCCAAATACCAGCGCTCAGCCTTTATGTCATCACGCAAATCACTTTCACGGTTGCTGAATATCTCACCAACTTTTAGCTGAGCCTCCAAAATGCCCTGCTCTGCCGATTGTTCATACCAATACGCCGCGCGCAGCAGATCAACCTCAGTGCCTTCCCCTCTCTCATAAGATTCGCCAGTATAAAATTGCGCTGTATCTTCTCCACTTTCCGCAGACAGCTCGAGCCAATAAAGCGCCTCTTCAAGGTTCCTGGCTACACCTCGACCATGCCTATATGCCAATCCCAGATTGTTTTGCGCAACAGATTCACCCATTTTTGCTGACTCCAGATACAACGTAAAAGCGCGGTGAGCATCTACTTCGACACCAAGTCCATGCTCATAGCTGTAACCAAGATTGGTTATCGAGCGCTTCCATCCCATTTCAGCCCCGCGCCTATCCAGCGCCAATGCTGTTTCATAATCCCTAGGCACGCCATCACCCGTCCGATAAATATAGGCAAGGTTGGATATTGCCCCAACATTATTAGCGTCCGCCGCAGTTTGATACCATCTGATCGCCTCGGCTTTGTTCTCTTCTACACCGCGCCCGGTATCATAAAAGTAGCCAACCCTGAATTGCCCATAAACATTTCCGGATTCAGCAGATTCTAAATATAGTTGAAACGATTTCCCAATATTGGCCTCAATGCCACGGCCATGCTCGTAATTATATGCCAACCTATTCATGGCTTCAGAATTTCCAGAATCGCTCAATTCCTGCCAAATCTGGTTAGCGGCAGTATAGTTCCCATCATCTGTTAGCTTGCGGGCATCGCTATACGTCTGCCCAAAACAGGTTGTGGCCAGCATAAAGCTGGCCACAAAAGCAAGTAAATAAAAACGAAAAACCCTCAAAACATCGCCATGCCGCCATTTACGTGCAGCGTCTGCCCCGTTACATACCCAGCTTCGTCACTGGCTAAATACAGCGCGGCGGCAGCAATCTCGTCCGCGGTCCCCATCCGGCCCATGGGCACGCCCGTAAGCAGCGCCGTTTTCTGTTCATCCGTCAGCACATCGGTCATCGCGGTGGTAATAAACCCCGGCGCAATCGCATTCACAGTTATCCCGCGTGATGCCACTTCCTGTGCCACAGATTTACCCATGCCAATCACGCCAGCCTTAGACGCCGCATAATTCGCCTGCCCGGGGTTGCCCGTCACGCCAACAATCGACGAAATATTAATAATCCGGCCACTTCGCGCCTTCATCATCGGCCGCATCACCGCCCGCATCAGCATCATGGTCGAGGTCAGGTTAATATCCAAAACCGTGTCCCATTCCTCGTCTTTCATCCGCATAAACAGGTTGTCCTTGGTTACACCGGCATTATTCACCAAAATATCCAAGCTGCCCATCGCCTCAATCGCCGCCTTGGGCAAAGC
>NVUT01000017.1 GCA_002733185.1 Flavobacterium sp.
TTTTTTGATTTCAATTGTAATGTTACCATTATCGACTGTTGCTTTTTGACCGAAAGAGAAATTAAAAAATAATAAGCTTATAATAAATAAATAGATGATTTTCATTATTTTATTTGTTTAAAATTGATTTAGAGGGGTTTTAATACCCAAATAATAATGAACTTTATCTTACCTACTAAATATTAATTCTTAGACATAGACTTAGCAAGTTCATTCAACATTTTAAGTTGTACGGTTTGCAAAGCTCCATTTCCACCACTAGCATCTCCACCGGAAACAACTATCTTAGGAAATACAATACCATTAGGACCTGCTAATGCTTGAGCTACACCTATTGCTGTCTCTTTGTCAATTCTAGCTTGTTCTAAAGGAGATAATCCAGCCATTACTTTAAGTTTATCACCTTCTGCTTCTGCTTTCTTTAATGCTAAAGTAGAAGCAGCTTTATATTTATCTTCTTCTAACTTCTCAGCAGCTACTAATTTAGCTTTACGTGCTCTAATAACTGATTCAATTTCATCTGCTTCTTCAGTTGCGGTACGTTCAGCAATTAATTCTTGCTTAGAGTTCGCCTTATCTGCTGCATATTTAATTTTCTGTCTTAATTTTACATCAATTTCTTCCACATAATGTACATTATCCATAGATGTATAGGTAGATAAGATTCCAAAAGTTTGAATATCACTTTCAACTCTTACCATATCACCATTCGTATTARGCTTAGGTTTTACATCTATATAAGTCTCTTGGCTACCATCTTCTAACATTCTAGTTTTAGTGCTAGTTACTAACAATACCTGCCCATTACGTAATTGATCTTGAAAGTATTGATCCAATTGTGACTTACCACCAGAATAATGTGCTTCAGACGACATACGTTGTGTACTAAAAGATGCAATCTTCTTTTGATAGGATAATAATGTAGTACTCATTAAGTTCTCATAATTATTATAGGTAATATGCAAATCTAACATCATCACTTCACTACTTGGTAAATCCCATTTAACGGTATGTTCCAACTCAGCATTATCACCTTCACTGAATGTACCGTCCTTTGGATTACTAACGATCCATAAGTCAGCATCTGGACTTTTATTTTCTTCRCGACTCACTTGAATAGTAAAGTTATTTGGCCAAACTGTTTTTTTACTAAAGAATCCAGAAAAATATAATCCAGGATTAAATTGCGTCCACAAGTTTCCTTTAATCGGCTGAACTACGGNTCTCTCTCCTGCGTCATTGATACTAAATGGATTTGCAACTCCTAAGAATATAAATAAAACTCCAAACGTGGCACTTAACCACCATTTAACTGGAATTTCTAAAACAGCGTTTAATTCTTTGTATTCCTTGGCATCCTCAATAGCATCATTAAACTCTCTAATAGCAATATTCTTTTCCCTTGCTCTGTCGTTGTACTTTTTTAATATGTATAATGCGATTCCTACTAATATTAAAGTAATTCCAATAAATGTCATCATAATTTTCTAATTGATTTTGATATAATAGAACACATTGGTGGACTATTACGATAGTTTTTGTTTTAATTCTCGCTAATTTAAATATAAAATAATCTTTTAATTAATAAATTCTCTTTTTTAATTTTTGAACTGACCCTATAACTCAGTAAGTTTTATTGTTTTTCCAAAAAATGGAATTGCAGGAAAGTATCTTGTTTTTTTTCCTTGATAGCATTTCACTGAATTAACACTGATTATTACAAAATTATAGAGATATAAAATTCCATAAGATAGAATATAACCTTGTAGTAATATTTTCCAGTCTATCAATAATTTCCCTCCGTATAAAGCAAATAAAATTGGTAGTATAGAAGCTAAGATCCAAGTAATTTGGAAATTGATAATTGATTTTGCAGTGTATTCAATGTTCTCTGTATTCTTATTTGTTTTCCAAATTAATAATGGAACAAGAATTCCTAAAAATGGAAAAAACACAAAACTTAATTGCGATAGATGAAGTAGGAGTAGGGTAGAATTGTTTTCTTTCATTTAGTAGTTTACATATTCTGTAATCTCTAAACCATAACCAATCATTCCCACTCTTTTTTCGGTGTTTTTAGAATTAGAAACCAATCTAATTTTACGAATTCCTATATCGTGTAGTATTTGTGCGCCAATTCCGAAGTCTTTAGAATCCATAACGATTCTTGGTGCTTTTGCTACCTCATTTTCAGATTGTGTTTCCTTTAATGCTCTTAATCTAGAAAGTAAATTTATTGACTGACTTTGTTGATTAATAAAGACAATGGCACCTTTTCCTTCTTCATTAAAAACTGAAAACATATCGTCAATTTTTTTATTAGAATTGTTAGTTAAGGTTCCTAAAATATCATTATTAATTAAAGTAGAATTCACTTTAACCAACACGGGTTCTCCATCGCTCCATTGTCCTTTTGTAAGAGCAATATGAATTTGATCGTTGGTAGTCTGTTGGTAAGCACGTAATCTATAACTTCCGTATTTAGTATTAATCTGAAAATCTTCTTTTTTATTAATTAACGAATCATGTTCCATTCGATAAGCCACTAAATCTTCAATTGAGATTAGTTTTAAATCGAATTTTTCAGCAACTTTTAATAGTTGAGGCAAACGAGCCATGGTACCGTCTTCATTTAATATCTCTACTAAAATTCCTGCTGGTTGAAGCCCTGCAAGTCTAGCTAAATCTATAGATGCTTCGGTATGACCTGTTCTTCTTAAAACCCCACCTTCCTTTGCACGAAGCGGAAAAATATGTCCTGGACGTCCTAAGTCTTGAACTTTGGTGTTTTTATCTACCAAGGCTTTTATTGTTTTAGCACGATCGTGAACAGAAATTCCTGTAGTACAACCATTTCCTATTAAATCTACAGAAACCGTAAAAGGAGTATGATGTAAAACGGTATTGTTTTTAACCATCAGGTTTAGATCTAAATCTTCACAACGTTCTTCGGTTAAAGGAGCGCAAATARGTCCTCGACCGTGAGTTGCCATAAAGTTAATCATCTCTGGGGTTACCATTTCGGCAGCGGCAATAAAATCACCTTCATTTTCACGGTTTTCATCGTCTACAACGATAATTACTTTCCCGTTTTTAATGTCACTTATGGCTTCTTCAATAGTGTTGAGTTGTATAGAGGTATTGTTTTGTAAAGTTGTYATAGCAATGAATTGTTTGGCAAAGATAGTTAAAGTTTATACGCTATATTATTCTATCATTTCTAATTCTTCTTTCATTTTGTTTTTAAAAGAATAATGTAAAACTAGATATATTAATGCACCTAGAAATATAAATATAAAGATGATTCCAAATTCTTTTTTCTGGCCTATTTTTTTGTAGAAATTATAGTGATTTATAAATGCTTTTATCGCGAAAAAATAAAACATTACAATAGAAATAATATTTATGGAATTTATGATATTAGGGAAATTCTTAACTATTTGAATTTTTAAAAATACATCTACAAGTAAGAGAATTAAAAGAGCCAATAAAATAAAATAAAGAGTTAATGCTATCTTTGAATTTTTAGAGAATTCTTTAAACAAATAAGCAGCATCCGTATATGTTTTGTTTTCAAAGTCCCCACTAACTTTTAACTGTTGTTCGTTATAACCCAATTCTTTTAATCTTTGCAAAGCTGCAACCTTAATATCTTCAGAATAATTATACTGTCTATAATTTTTTAATATATCTTTTAATTGTTCTTCACTTTTTGAGAGAATAAAAGCTTTTTCTTGTTGAGTTAATAATACTTCCTTTTTTTCTTGTAGATTTTCTTCTTCTGCATCTGTTTTAGAAAACCATTTAAAGCGCTGAAAAAACGCTCCCATATCAATAATTCCTTGATCGGTAGTTGCACGATAGGTTAGCCAAATGCCTAGCGGAAACATAACAACGGTACTTAACCAAGCGGCTACAAAAGGAGAAACACTGCCGTCTTCAGCGCTATTTTTTGCAAAAATACCAATAAAATGATAGGTTAAAAATAAAAGAATTGCAACTACCATAGGTAATCCCATACCTCCTTTACGGATTATTGCGCCCAAAGGAGCACCTACAAAAAATAAAACAATACAAGCGACCGCTAAAGCAAATTTTTCGTGCAACGCGATTTCGTATTTGTTTAATCGTTTTGCTTTAATAAAATATTCTTTCTTTTTTGCTTCCACTGATTGTAGGGAACTTTTTATGTTGTTTAATGCTATTTTTACTATTTCAGATTGATGTTTTGCGTTAAATAAATTAAGTAAAGTATCTGTTTTTTGAAATGGAATAGAATCTTTTTTAATTTGAATATTTGATTTGTTTTTATCTGGTCGATTAAATTTTGAAATACCAGTTCTAAAATACATATTCTTTGTGAAAGCCTTGATGTTATTATTAAAACGTACCGATTGCGAGTCTATTTCTGCTCGTAATTCGCTAACATTATACATGTTATGATTATTTAGTTTGTTCTCTTTATTTATGTCTTTATTATTTAATTCGGTTAGATCGATATTAATTATATACTGTTCAAAATAACTTTTTACAAACTCTTTGTTTTTCTTTCTTTTTGGATCTTTACTAATAATATCACTGTAATAATTACCATTGTTTAAAGTTAATGATAGGGTGTTACTTCCTTCTTGAGAAGTTAATTCGCCATTATCTGCAATTATTACGGTGTTGTTTTCTGAGATATGTTTGGCATCTTTTTTATGTATTACAATTCCAGTTAAAAACTGATCGTTTTCACCACTTTTTTTATCTACTTTTATATTGAATTCATCACCAATTTGATTAAACTGCCCTTCAGAAATTACCATTGAAGGTTTAAATTGTTGAATATTTCGTCTAAGATTTAACCATTTATATTCTGCCAAAGGAATGATGCTATTTGCAAAAAAAAATACCAAAATACTAAGAAGTAAAATAAAAAATGTCAAACTTTTCATGGCTCTTTGTAATGAAATTCCGGTGGATTTCATTGCTGCGAATTCGTAGTTTTCAGAAAAACTCCCGAAAACCATTAAAGATGCGACTAGTATGGTAAGGGGTAATACCAAAGGGATTAGCCTTGGTAATACGAACCATAGAAATTTTAAAACGATAAAGAAATCTAGACCCCTTCCTGCTAATTCTGAAATGTAAAGCCAAATACTTTGAAGTACGAAAATAAACATCAAAATAGTAAATACGCTTAAAAAGGTTTTTAAGTAGGAAACTAAAATATATCGGTCTAGGATTTTCATTTAGTAATTAATCCAGCTTATTAATATAATATCCTTCTGCGGTATATTTTGCTTTGTCAAAAACAAAAATATTTTTAGATATTGGTTGGTTGGTTTTAAATAAATTTACGGTAATTGTGTAACTCGTTCCTGATGAGTCTGTTTGAATTAGTTTAAAAACGTGTTTGGTTTGCATATCTATTCCCAATAAAATATCTTTAATTTCTGCGTTGGTATCGATAGGAATTATCTTTACAAACTGAATTTTTCTTCCTTGAATATTTTGAAGTATATCCATTTTATAAGTATATCCATTTTCGTAAAAAGTAAGCATTTTTGAAGCTGAAACTCCTTTGTTTTCTTCTGAGTTGTAGCTTGAAATTGTTACTTCTTCATCTTCGGGAACTATTGTATAAATAGTAGTTCCATTAAAAATACGGGTAACTCCTAGCATATTTAAAACATACTTTTCACCTTGTAAAGTAATGTCGCCACGTGTATCTTGTTTTACATTTTCTTTGGTATTTAATAAGGTGTATTTAAAATCTATTATAATATTTTCATAGCTTTTCACCTTATTAGAAACTTCATCTAAAAGTGTTTTTGCATTTTGTGCTTGTATATTTATTGCTGAAAATACTAGCATTCCAAATAGGAAAATAAGATTAACTTTAGTCTTCATTGTATTCGTTTTCTAAATGTTGGTTTAAGGCTTCGAGTGTTGGTACTAGTACTTGTCTGGCTTTACTTCCTTCAAAAGGTCCCACAATACCAGAAGCTTCTAGTTGATCGATAATTCTACCAGCACGATTATAGCCTAATTTTAATTTTCTTTGTAATAATGATGTGGATCCTTGTTGGGCAATTACCAATACTTCGGCTGCTTCTCTAAATAATTTATCACGTTCACTTATATCATTAGCAAGATTTGTGCCACCACCTTCTTCTCCTACATATTCTGGAAGTAAATAAGCATCTGGATACGCTTTTTGTGAACCAATATAATCGGTAATATCTGCTACTTCAGGAGTATCTACAAAAGCACATTGTATTCTAACCAGTTCATTTCCTTGTGTGTAAAGCATATCTCCACGACCTATTAATTGATCAGCTCCAGAGCTATCTAAAATGGTTCTAGAATCAATTTTACTGGTTACTCTAAATGCAATTCTGGCAGGGAAATTCGCTTTAATAATTCCCGTAATTACATTTACTGAAGGTCTTTGAGTTGCTACAATTAAGTGAATTCCTATCGCACGAGCCAATTGTGCTAACCTTGCAATAGGCGTTTCAACTTCTTTACCTGCGGTCATAATTAAATCGGCAAATTCATCAATAACCAACACGATATATGGTAAAAAACGATGTCCTTCTTCTGGGTTTAATTTTCTGGTCTTGAACTTGGTATTGTACTCTTTTATATTTCTAACATAAGCGTTTTTAAGCAAGTCGTAACGATCGTCCATTTCAATACAAAGAGAATTTAATGTGTTTACCACTTTGGTAGTATCTGTAATAATGGCCTCTTCGGTGTCTGGAAGTTTTGCTAAATAATGACGTTCTATTTTATTGAACAGCGTAAGTTCTACCTTTTTTGGATCCACCAATACAAACTTAACTTCGGCAGGATGTTTTTTATAAAGTAAGGAAGTAAGTACTGCATTTAATCCTACCGATTTTCCTTGACCTGTAGCACCCGCCATTAACATATGTGGCATTTTTGCTAAATCGACTACAAAAGTTTCGTTGCTAATTGTTTTTCCGAAGGCAATAGGAAGCTCCATTTCAGCTTCCTGGAATTTTGGGGAAGCAATTACCGAACGCATCGAAACAATGCTTGGATTTTTGTTTGGAACCTCAATACCAATAGTACCACGACCGGGAATTGGAGCGATGATACGAATTCCTAARGCTGMAAGKSWTAAAGCAATATCATCTTCAAGGTTTTTAATTTTTGAAATCCGWATTCCTGCTTCGGGTACAATTTCRTWAAGAGTWACCGTKGGSCCWACRGTAGCTTTWATACTTGCWATRCCWATTTTATAATTRTTWAGSGTGYTTACAATTTTGTTTTTATTTTCTTCTAATTCTTCTTGGTTAATGGTAATTCCTGTATTGGCAGAGTAATCTTTTAACAACTCTATAGTTGGAAATTTATATTTACTAAGCTCTAATTTTGGGTCAAATTCGCCAAAATCTTCTACCAATTTATCGCTTAGGCTTTTTGAAACTTCTTTTTCTTCTGTTACTTTTTCGATTTTCATGGTAACCTCTTCAGTCTTTTCGGGAGTTTCATTAGTAATAATAATTTCATCTAAAGGAGGGAAGTTGGTCGTGTTTGTTTCTTCGGGAGTTTTATCTAATACTATTTCAATAGATTTTGTTTCTGTGTCATCAACCTTAATTGTATTTACTTCTGAAACAGTTTTTGTYTCTTCTGAAAAATCATCTGAAACTTCTTTTTTAGTTCTATTAATAGCTGAAGCTAGATGCTCTGGAGTTAATTTTAATCGAAGAACTAAATAAACAATTAATAAAAAAGTCATTACCAAAACAGCACCTATAAATCCTAGGTAGTCTTGTAATAAATCATTAATTTCAAATCCGATAATCCCACTAAAAAGTGGATTTACAGTAGGAAAAAAACCAAAAAAAACTGAAATCCAAATCATAACTAAACTCCCCCAAAACCAAAATTTTAAAAGCTTTGTTTTGTTATAACTTAAAAAATAAAATACTCCTGTGAGTGTTATTAAAAAAGCTATGATTAATGAAGCGATTCCGAAACCTTTATAAACAAAAAAGTCACCAATATTTGCACCAAAGGTATTAAGCCAGTTTTTGGTTTCTAATTTTCGTGTAGTCAAATCGCCAACAATACTCTGATCTGCTTGCCAAGAAAAAAAGTAAGAAACAAACGAAAGAATTAATGCGATACCTAATAAAAACAAAAAACCTCCCCAAATTATATTCTGTTGTTTGGAAAGTGTAAAGTTTATTTTTTTACGTGATTTAGTAGAAGTTTTGGTACTAGGTTTCTTTTTTCTCGCCATTAATTAATAGGTTGTATTTCAACAAAAATACAAATATCAAACGGGACAAACTACATATTATTTTTTTTTAATAAAATAGATAAAAACCTAAAGTTTTTGATGTTAAAATATTTTAGGAATATAAATAATACAAGCAATAACAATAGCCGCGAGTGCTGTTAAAAATACAGCTCCAGCAGATAGATCTTTTATAAGCCCAATTTTAGGATGTTGTTCTGGATGAATAAAATCAGCAATTTCTTCGATGGCTGTATTTATTCCTTCGGTACCCATTACTAATCCTATGGCTAAAACTTGAAACATCCATTCGGTAGTTGAAATATGAAAATAGAACCCAGCAATTGTTATTAATATTGCAATTACTGCTTGTACTTTTATACTTGCTTCTTGTTTTATAAGTAAATAAGATCCTTTTAGAGCATAATAGATTCCTTTAATTCTGCCTTTAATAAAAGAGTTGTTGTTTTTCATAATTACTTTCAAAAGTAATGTTTTAAATAAATTAAGCATAAAAAAAAGACTGCTTTTTCAAGCAGTCTTTAAGTATTTTATAATATTAAAATTTAGTCATCACATCGTTCTCCATATGCTCCTTCTAATATTCCTTGTTGAACGGTTATTGTTTCGTTATTGTAAATAATATCTATAGGATAAAGAAGCTGGTAACCTAAATCTAAATAATAATCAACATCTTCATTTGAATTTACCGTTACAGCTGTTCCGTTTAGAGTTAATGAAACTGGGAAAACGTATTCGTAACATAAGACGTTTCCGTTACAATCTGGAGCGTCCCATTCAATTTCTTGACAACAACCTTCAATATCGTTGATACATACTTTTATATAATCATCGTCGTAACCACTTAATTCAAAATTAGGAATAGTTACTGGTAATTCTGAAAGAAGATAATAACCGATAAACTGATCGTTTCTTACAAATAAATCAAAGTATTGTTGTCCTTCAACATTTTCATAGTCAAAGTCTATAGTAAGTATATAAGTTCCTGAAGGATTGCATTCTCCAATTTCTACTTCAAGTTCAGAAATAGAACAATCGCCACCGTTACCATTACAATCTGGAGCATCCCATTCTTCTTCTTCACAACAATCATCACCGTTAGTTCCTTCAAAACAAACTTTTATGTAATCCTCGTCGTAACCACTTAATTCAAAATCAGTTATTGTTAAAGGAAGACTTGCTACAGGATAGTTACCTATTAATACGCCATCTCTAACATATACATCAAAGTTTTCTTGAGCACCAGTATAATCAAAGTTTATTGTAATTGAATATGTACCATCAGCATTACAGTCTCCAAGAGTTACATGAAGTTCTTCAATTTCACAATCATCTTCACAATCTACTATATCTTGTTGTGTGTAACCTGCACATTCTGCTAGACAATAATTATCAAACTGAATAATTGCTCCAGCTACTTCAACACAAACTGGCTCATACTCATCGTCACAATCACAATCATTACCGTTTTCACAATCTACAAAATCGTTAGGTGTAAAGCCGTCACATAGTGCATAACACTCGTTTTGATATGTTACAACCATTGTGCCTCCATTAGGAGTTCCTACTTCTACACAAACTGGATCGAATTCATTATCACAATCACAAGGGGGTTCATTGTAGTCGCAACTTTCTAATAAAACGATAAAATCTGCTTCGTTATTAATGGTAACAATTTCAATTTGATTTGTTTCTGAGTTGTAAACTTCAACATCAAAAGGGAAAACAATCCCTACAACATATAAATCATTATTTGCTCCAATTATTACTGTAATAAGTTCTTCGTTGCTATTTACAGTAACGGTGGATCCATCGTTATATATTAGCTCGATTGGATAAACAAATTCAAAACAGAAATCGAAAATAAGATCTCCTGTTGGTTGCTCGTTAGGATTTACTGAGCCATCTTCGTTGTACATAGTTCTCAATTCAGCAATCACATTTTGTACTGAATCACTTTGTTGAACATCTGGTAAGTTGTCAATATCATTGTTATCTGTACAGGAAGAGAATATTCCGATACTAATAACAAGACTTAAAAATAGTAATTTAATTTTTTTCATAATAAGTTTTTAGGGTTCTTTTGTAGTTAATATATTGTTAAAACAGGCAAATCATAAATTACCCTACTAAAGTATTGATAAAAAGTTAAATACAAAAAAAAAATCCCTACTGAAAAGTAAGGATTTGGGTATTCTTATAAAAAAAGAAGCTTATTTTAATACTGCTAAAGCATTGTCATAATTAGGTTCATTAACCGTTTCGGGAACTTGTTCAGTATAAATTACAGTTCCATCTTCATCTAAAACGACCACAGATCTAGAAAGTAAAGCATCTAAAGGCCCGTTAGTGAAAATTACACCATAATCTTTTCCAAATTGTCCGTTTTTATAATCTGAAAGATTTACTACATTATCCAATCCTTCTGCTCCACAAAAACGTCCTTGAGCAAATGGCAAGTCGCGAGAAATACATAATACTTTTGTGTTTTCTAAATTCCCTGCTTCTTTATTAAATTGTCTAACGGAAGCTGCACAAGTACCAGTGTCGATGCTTGGAAAAATATTTAACACTAACTTATTTCCACTAAAATCTGATAAAGATTTAGTAGATAAATCTCCTGCAGTTAATGAAAAATTTGGTGCTTTTGAACCTACTTTTGGTAATTCTCCCGATGTTTTAAACTCGTTTCCTTTTAATGTTACTGTTGCCATAATATGTTTTATTTATGGTATAAATGTAAAAAATCCTTTTAGAAGAAAAAAGGATTTATGGTAAGATTATTTGAATAAATATTATTGGTCAATTGAACCTAAAACTCGTTTCATAAAACTGTTTAAAGCTTCTTTTTTTGGTGTTCCTTCTTTAATCATTTTATTGACTTCAACGGCTCCATACATATTTGAAATTAATTCTCCAATTACGTCCAATTCATCATCTTTAAGAGAAGAAACTTCTGTTAAAGCTTCTAAAGTTTCGATAGCTTCAATTACGAAGTCTTCATCGTTTTCTTCAATGAAGTTGGTGAGATGTTTGATGATTGGTAATTTCATAGATATTATTTTTAATCAATAAATATTGATTGTTATAAAAGTAACTCCAAAGTATACTGGTCACTGAGCGTCCACGTGTCGCCATAGCTTTAGCGGAGGCACAAGTCGAAGTGATATTGCAAATTTCAAACTACTTCGTTTACTAAATCTTTTAAACTATCAAACTTGTTAGTCTGAACTTGATTTACAAAAACTCCGTTTTTAAAAGTAGCAAATGTTGGTAAATTATCTACCGTAGCCATTTTTCTGGATTCTGGGAATTTTTCAGCATCCACCAAAACAAAAATAACCGATTCGTTTTCTGAAGCCAATTTTTTAAATTTAGGTTTCATAATACGACAATTACCGCACCATGTTGCCATATATTGAACAATTACGGTTTCGTTGTTTGCAACGAGTTCGTTTAAATTATCTTGATTTAGTTCTTGTAACATAGTTGATTGGTTTTTGTCATTCCGAGAGAAGCGAGGAATCTTTTATAAGTAAGAGATACTTCGCTTCGCTCTGTATGACATTAATAATTAATGAGAAGCTAAATACTCAGCAGTTCCTTTTGCATTAGGTTTCATAGCATCTTTTCCTTCTTCCCAGTTTGCAGGACATACTTCACCGTTAGTTTGAACGTGTGTATAGGCATCGATTAAACGTAAATATTCTTTTACATTTCTTCCTAATGGCATATCGTTTACACTTTCGTGGAAAATCTTTCCCTCTTCATCAATTAAATAAGTAGCTCTGTAAGTTACGTTGCTTCCTTCTATTTGGATAGTATCGGTTTCTTCATCGTATCTTTCATCAGCAATATCTAAAATTCCTAAAACGCTAGATAAGTTTCTAGTAGTATCTGCTAAAAGAGGGTAAGTTACACCTTCAATTCCACCGTTATCTTTTGCTGTACTTAACCAAGCAAAGTGTACTTGAGCTGAATCACAAGATGCTCCAATTACTAAAGTATTTCTTTTTTCGAACTCTCCTAAAGCTTCTTGAAAAGCATGTAACTCAGTTGGACAAACAAAAGTAAAATCTTTTGGGTACCAGAATAATACTACTTTTTTCTTATTGTTTACAGCTTCTTCTAATACATTTACATTGAATGTATCACCCATATCGTTCATTGCTTCAATGCTAATATTTGGGAATTTTTTACCTACTAATGACATATTTTTAATTTTATGGTTTATGTTTATTTTCTGATTACAAAAATAGAACACAAGCATTAAATTATGCGTTAATGAAATTTTAATTTTTTATCAAACGATAGATATAATTTATGTAAATAAATAACCTATAATAAACAGTTATAATTCTTTAGAAGTAAGTTGTCTAATTTTAATGTTTAAGGCTGCAAAAAGAAGCGTAGTAAACGGACTTAACCAATTAAAAATTGCATATACAAAATACTCACCTACACTAACACCTAGCACACCACTTTGATAAGCGCCACAAGTATTCCAAGGAATTAATGCCGAAGTTACCGTACCTGAATCTTCTAGGGTTCTACTTAAGTTCTCTGGAGCCAATCCTTTTTCTTTAAAAGCTTTTGCATACATTTTTCCAGGAATAACAATCGCTAAATATTGATCACTTGCAGTTACATTTAATACCAAACAACTGGCAACAGTACTTGCGAACAACCCAAAAGTGGTATGAAATAATTGCAATAAAGCCCTACTAATTCTAGATAAAGCACCAATTGCATCCATTACACCTCCAAAAACCATTGCGCAAATGATTAACCAAATGGTACCTAACATTCCACTCATTCCGCCTGCTGAAAATAATTTCCCTAACATTTTATCGTCAGTAGCCACAGTAGTGTCTATTGTTATTGCATTCATAAGACCTTTATAGCCTGTATTAAAGTTAAGGGTTTCTCCGCCTCCTATTGTTGCAACAATATCTGGTTGAAAAATTAAAGCTGCAACGCCACCTAAAAGTGTTCCTATTAATAATGCGATTAATGGAGGTGTTTTTTTAATTATTAATCCAATTACAGCAATAGGCACAAGAAACAACCAAGGACTTATATTAAAAGATTTTTCTATCGATTCTAAAATAACGTGAGTATCAGCAACACCTTTTGGTTCAATAGTAAATCCAAGAATAATAAATATGATTAAAGTAACAACAATCGTTGGTATGGTAGTAATTGCCATATAACGAATATGAGTAAACAAATCGGTTCCAGCCATAGCAGGAGCAAGGTTGGTAGTGTCACTCATAGGCGACATTTTATCTCCAAAATATGCTCCAGAAAGGACGGCTCCAGCAGTCATTCCTAAAGGAACTCCTAAGACTTCAGCGATACCAATTAAAGCAATACCAACAGTTGCAGATGTAGTCCAACTACTACCAGTAGCAATGGATATTATCGCACAAATAACTACACATGAAGCTAAAAATATGGTTGGATTTAATATTTGTAATCCATAATAAATCATTGTTGGAATAATTCCGCTTATCAGCCAAGTACCCGCTAATGACCCTACCATTAAAAGTATTAAAATTGCACCCGTTGTAGATTTTACATTTACGGCAACTTCCTCCATCATTTGTTCAAAAGATACTTTGTTGAAAAAACCGACAATAGCAGCTACGGCAGCTCCCATTAATAAAATAAACTGGTTGCTTCCACTAAGAGCATCATCCCCATAGGCATAGAATACATTATAAAAAAGCATGATTACTAAGGCAAGAATAGGTATTAAAGCCTCCCAAATATTGAGTTCTTTATTTTCAATAATTGGTTCATCTTCTGGTGGATGGTTTTTAATGTCTTGACTTTGCATAAGATTTTTTTTAGATGTGTAATGGTACGAATTTTGAAAGAGCTTTGCAAACACAAAAAAATGCTATCGAATATGATAGCATTTTTTGTTAGCAGTATATGTTGATTTGAATTTTTATAAAACTTCAACCTCCAACATACAATCTTTCATCATCTGAAAAGTACGTTCTATATCGTTATCCAATCCAATTGAAAAACGAATCAATCCGTCAGTAAGTCCCATTTCTGCTTGCTCGTCTTCAGGTATTTCTGAAGAAGTTGAGGTTCCCGGAGCAGAGAATAATGTTTTATAAAACCCTAAACTTACAGCTAAGTAACCAAGATTTCGGTCTTGCATCAATTCCATTAAAGCATTGGCTTTGTCTAAAGATCCAGCATCGATGGTTAACATTCCTCCAAACCCGTATTCTTCATTCATCATCTTTTTATAAATCTCATGAGATGGATGAGAACTTAATCCTGGATATACTGTTTTTAATCCTAAACTTTCAAATTTTTCAGCTAAAAAAGTAGCATTTTTACTATGCTGCTTGATACGAATATGAAGCGTACGCATGTTTTTCAAAATAGAAGCAGAACGCATACTGTCCATAGAAGGTCCTAATAACATTGCTGAACCATCAATTACACTTCGCATTGCATTGATTAAATCTTGCGATCCACAAACAACGCCACCCATCGTATCGTTACTTCCGTTGATGAATTTTGTTAAACTATGTAAAACTACATCGGCACCCAATTCTATTGGAGAAATTGACATTGGTGAAAAAGTATTATCTACCAATAATTTAAGTCCGTGTTTCTTTGCAAGCTCAGCTAAAGCTTTAATATCTGCAACTTCCAATAGAGGATTACTAACAGTCTCACAATAAAGAATTTTTGTGTTTTTAGTAATGGCAGCTTCTACCACATCCAATTTAGTAATATCCACAAAACTAGTTTCAATATTAAATCGTGGAGCAAAGTTTTTTAAGAAAGCATAAGTTCCACCGTAAATAGTCCTACTAGAAACTATATGGTCACCAGCACCACAAAAATGCATAAGACTTGTGGTAATTGCACCCATTCCAGATCCTGCTACATTAGCAGTTTCTGTTCCTTCCATTGCAGCAAGTGCTTCTCCCAAATATAAATTACTTGGTGAAGTATATCTTGAATATAAGTAACATCCGTCAGTGTTTCCTTCAAAGGTGTCTAACATCGTTTTTGCGGAAAGAAATGTGTAGGTAGATGAATCTGAAATAGATGGATTCACACCTCCAAATTCTCCGAAATATTGTAAATCTTGAATTTTGTTTGCGGGTTTGAACTTCATAATTATTGAGGTTTTAAAATGAAGTACAAATTTAATTTTTATATGTTTAATAATCAATGATAATAGTATTAATCGGAAAATAAATCTATAATAATTGATTATTGTAATTTATTATTCTTTATTTGTTTGAAATTATAGTTCGTAGCCGAAAATTATTCAAAATGAATTTAGACCCAATAGATAGAAAACTATTAAATTTCCTTCAGCAAGATTGTAAACAAACCAATAAGGAGCTTTCTACCAAACTGAATCTTTCCGTTACCGCAGTTTACGAACGGATTAAAAAACTGGAACGCGCCGGAGTAGTAAAAAAATATGTGGGTTTATTAGACAAAGAGAAAGTAAATATGGGCTTTGTGGTGTTTTGTCAGATAAAACTAGTGCAACATGCCAAGGAATATTTAACTAAATTTGAAAAGGAAGTTACCCAACTCGATGAAGTTTTAGAATGCTTTCATGTAAGTGGTGACTACGATTACCTACTAAAGGTGATGGTAAAAGATATGCCACATTTTAGATCTTTTATGGTAACTAAATTAACGACCCTTAAACATATTGGAAGTACACACACTTCCTTTACCATTAGTGAAGTAAAAAATACCACAGCAATTTCTTTATAATATGAAGAACAGAAAATATATAGCAACAGAATTATTTTTGTTATTCGTACTACTTCCAGTAAGTTTAACACTTTCGTATCCCTTTTGGATAAAAGGATTGTTAGTGCTTTTTAGCTTCTTATATGTATTGGTACTGATGCTAAGAGTAGAACGTATTTCTCTTAAAATTGAAAAACATTTACCTTGGAAATCCTTTTGGAAACGCATCCTGCTTCAGTTTGTTGGTGTTGCTATCATTACCACCATTTATGTGCTTTTTATAGATGCAAATAAGTTGTTTTGTGTACCTTTAAATAAACCTAAAGTATGGGTAATTATACTATTGGTATATACTTTTTTATCGGTATGGCCTCAAGAAATTATTTATAGAACTTTTTTCTATGCACGTTACGAACGACTTTTTCAGAATAAGAAATTACTCATATTTATCAATGCGATTATCTTTTCGTTAGCACATTTATTTTTCAGGAATACACTAGTGATTGTTCTCACTTTTATAGGTGGATTGCTCTTCGGAATTACCTACCTAAAAACCAAATCAACTTTATTGGTTAGTATCGAACATGCCATTTACGGCAATTGGCTTTTTACTGTCGGAATGGGAGAGATGCTTGCTTTTCCTGGAATGGAGAGTTGTTAATTGAACACCGCACCCTTCGATACTTCTTCCTGCGTCAGAAACTCAGGGTACTTTGTGTTTTGAAAAATCATGATAAATTTTCGTCTTCACGAGGAGGATACGACGAAGTGATCTCATAAATTATAGTTAATCTCATGAGATTGCCACGCTCCTGCGTCGCTCACAATGACAACTACAAACCAGAAACCGCCTTCTCAGCACACCGTTCCCCATCCATCGCAGCAGAAATAATTCCGCCAGCATAACCACCACCTTCACCACAAGGAAATAAGCCTTCAATTTCTGGATGTTCTAAATTTTCATTTCTCGGAATAGTAACAGGTGATGAGGTTCTAGATTCTACACCAATAACATTTGCTTCGGAAGTATAAAAACCTTTCATTTTTATTCCGAATTGTTTGAATCCTGTTCTAAGCTTTCCGCCAATTAATTTTGGCAATAAGGAATGTAACGGAGCCGATTTTAATCCTGGCTGATAAGAAGTATCGTTCAAACTAGAAGATAATTTTCCTTCCACAAAATCGGTAAGCCTTTGTGATGGTGCTGTTTGGGTTCTTCCGCCAGAAGTCCAAGCTAATTTCTCTAAGGCTTTTTGATATTCCAATCCTTTTAAAGCACCAAAATGTTCGTATTTCGGAATATCTTTATTAACATCAATCTCTACAACAATACCAGAATTTGCATACGGATTGTTTCTTTTAGAAGGTGACATTCCGTTGACTACAATTTCTTCATTTGCAGTAGCTGCAGGAACAATAAACCCACCCGGACACATACAAAAAGAATACACGCCACGGTCTTTTACCTGATTGACTAAACTATAAGAAGCAGCTGGTAATATAGGATCTCTTTCAGTTTTACAATGATATTGAATCGAATCGATAATATGTTGTGGATGCTCCACCCGAACTCCCATAGCAAATGACTTTGCAATTAAAGTTGCTTCTTTTTTATGTAATAAATAATAGATATCTCTTGCAGAATGTCCGGTAGCTAAAATCACACGTTCTACCGCTAATTCTTTGTCATTTAGCAAACGAATGGCTTTAATTTTATTCGCTTTAATAACAAAATCAGTAACTCGGGTTTCAAAATGAATTTCACCACCATATTTTAAAATAGTTTCCCGAATATTGGTAACCACTTTTGGTAATTTATTGGTTCCGATATGTGGATGTGCATCTACTAAAATTTGCTCTGTAGCTCCGTGATACACCAAGTTTTCAAAAATTCTCCGAACATCACCTCGTTTTAAACTTCGGGTGTATAATTTTCCATCAGAATAGGTTCCTGCACCGCCCTCACCAAAACAATAATTAGAATCTTCATTTACAATGTGATCCTGATTAATGGCTTTTAAATCTTTCCGACGATCTTGTACATTCTTCCCACGTTCTAATACTACAGGTTTAAAACCTAGCTCAATACAACGCAAAGCTGCATACATTCCTGCTGGTCCAAAACCAATAATATGAATTTCCTTAGCCGAAGAAACATCTTTGTACTGGAATGTATAGTCTGAAGTTTCAGGCATTTTTTCCCGAATATAAACCGCTACCTTATAATTAAAATAAATACTTGGTTTACGAGCATCTATGGATTTCCGAAGCACTTTAACTCCCGTAATGTCATTCAATTCAACTCTTAAAACCCGAGCAGCTTTAATTTTTAAAAGAGGAGTATTTCCTTCTTCTTTTAATCTTATACGTAGTTGAATATCTTTTACCATGTTGCAAACTTAATCAATTAATAGGAACACGAATTACACTGATCCAACGGATGTTCACTGATTTAGAAAAATATTCGCGAATATCTGTACAATCTGTGTTTTCAGTGTTCTATTTTTATAAACTAAAAAGGTGTAATTTGTGTCTTAAAACTTTATCTTTGCCCTCGTTAAAAACAACACTATGAACACATACGATGTTACTATAATCGGTTCCGGACCAGGAGGATATGTTGCAGCAATTCGCTGTGCACAATTAGGAATGAAAACCGCATTAATCGAAAAATACAGCACTCTTGGTGGTACTTGCCTAAATGTTGGTTGTATTCCGAGTAAGGCTTTATTAGATTCTTCTCATCATTACGACGACGCCATTCGTCATTTTGAAGGCCACGGAATTGAAATTTCAGGTGAAGTGAAAATTAGTTTAGAAAAAATGATCGCTCGTAAAGACAAAGTAGTAGAACAAACTACTGCCGGAATTGATTTTTTAATGAAAAAAAACAAAATCGATGTCTTAAATGGATTGGGAAGTTTTAAAGATGCAACACATATTTTAATTGCTAAAGAAGATGGTACTTCGGAAGAAATTGAAACCAAAAATGTAATTGTAGCAACAGGTTCAAAACCTTCTACCTTGCCTTTTATTAAATTAGATAAAGAACGAATTATCACTTCAACGGAAGCATTAAAACTAAAAGAAATTCCGAAGCATTTAGTAGTAATTGGCGGAGGAGTAATCGGGTTAGAATTGGGACAGGTTTATAGAAGGTTAGGAGCAGATGTTTCTGTAATCGAATATTTAGACCGCATCATTCCAACGATGGACAAAGCACAAAGTAAAGAGTTAACCAAAGCATTAAAAAAGCAAGGAGTTAAGTTTTATCTTTCACATAAAGTTTCAGGAGTTGCAAGAAAAGGAAAAGAAGTTACCGTAACTGCCACCGACAAAAAAGATAGAGAAGTTAGTATTACTGGTGATTATTGTTTGGTTTCCGTAGGTAGAAAACCATTTACCGATGGACTTAATGCTGAAAATGCTGGGATAAAAATTTCTGAAAGAGGACAAATAGAAGTCAACGAGCATTTACAAACCAATGTTTCAAATATTTATGCAATTGGTGATGTAATAAAAGGAGCAATGTTAGCTCATAAAGCAGAGGAAGAAGGTGTTTTTGTAGCAGAAACATTAGCAGGACAAAAACCACATATCGATTATAATTTAATTCCAGGTGTGGTGTATACTTGGCCAGAAGTTGCATCGGTTGGAAAAACAGAAGAACAATTAGTGGAAGCAGGAGCAAAATTCAAAGTTGGGCAATTTCCAATGCGTGCTTTAGGAAGAGCAAGAGCCAGTGGAGACATTGACGGATTTGTAAAAATACTAAGCGATGCAACCACCGATGAGGTTTTAGGAGTTCATATGGTAGGAGCAAGAGTAGCCGATTTAATTGCAGAAGCAGTAGTCGCAATGGAATTTAGAGCAAGTGCTGAGGATATTTCTAGAATGAGTCACGCACATCCAACCTATGCAGAAGCAGTAAAAGAAGCAGCATTAGCAGCGACGGATAACCGGGCTTTGCATAGTTAGTTGTCTTTGCGAGCTTTTTCAGCGAAGCAATCTTATTTTTTATAGCAAAAGGCATTTAATAAAGATGCTATTTCAATTTATTAGAACAAATATGTTTTAATAAACTAATTTCAAGCATACTAAAATCCATTTCAATTATTGATTTGGATTTTTTATTTTCAATACCTTTGGACTTTATAAAACTAATATAAAAACTGAATGCGTGTTGTAAAAAAACATTCTTTATCGCTTACCAATAACTTTAAAGAAGCTTTACTCCATTGGTCTCAAAAATACGATGAGGTGATTTGGTTAGACTCCAATCAGCACCAAGAAAAGCATTCTAAATACAAAGCAATACTTGCAGTAGATGCTTTTACTGCCATAAAAACAGATTACTTTAGTGCATTTGAAAAGCTGGAAGAATACCAACAAAAAACCAACGATTGGTTGTTTGGTTATCTAACCTACGATTTAAAAAACGATGTAGAAAGGTTGAAGTCTAATAATTACGATGGACTTCATTTTCCAGATTTGTATTTTTTTCAACCTAAAAAAATCTTTCTGTTTTCTGAAAATGAAGTAGAAATGCAATACCTAAACTTTGTGGATGATGAATTGGAAGCTGATTGGCAAGAAATAACTCAACTTAGTAAAAATCCACATTACTTTAACCCAGAATGTCTTTGCAAACTGGATAGTCATCACGAGGAGGAACGACGAATAGACCTCACGAACAAAACTAAAAATCCTCAAAACCATCCTAAATCCCAAATAAAAATCCACCTCCGAACTTCAAAAGATTCCTATTTTAAAAAATTAAACAAATTATTAAAACACATACATCGCGGTGATATTTACGAAGCTAATTTTTGTCAAGAGTTTTACGCGGAAAATTCAGAAATTGACACCGTAAAATCCTTTTTACATTTAAATCAAATTTCGAATCCACCCTTTGCAACCTACTTAAAATTGGGTGATTTATTTTCTTTGTCTGCTTCTCCAGAACGTTATTTAAGCAAGTCAGGAAACACTATTGTTTCACAACCAATTAAAGGAACTGCAAAGAGAAGTGAAATTAAAAAAGAAGACGATGAATTAATATATCRACTTGAAAACGATCCGAAAGAACGAAGTGAAAATATTATGATTACCGATTTGGTACGAAACGATCTTTCTCGTTTTGCAAAGAAAGGTACCGTTAAAGTAGAAGAACTTTGCAAGGTGTATTCTTTTGAGCAAGTGCATCAAATGATTTCTACTATTACATGTGAAGTGGAAGAAACTATTTCACCTGTTAAAATTCTAAAGGAAACTTTCCCAATGGGAAGTATGACAGGAGCTCCAAAAATTTCGGCAATGAAAATAATTGAGGAATTGGAAGATGCAAAAAGAGGATTATATAGTGGTGCAGTTGGCTATTTTACACCCGATAATGATTTTGATTTTAACGTTATTATCCGAAGTATTTTATACAATTCCGATGAGAAATACGTAAGTTTTTCCGTGGGAGGAGCTATTACGGCAAAATCAATTCCTGAGAATGAATATGAAGAATGCTTACTAAAAGCCAAAGCAATGCGAGAGGTTTTGGAAGGCTAGTTCCTGCAAATTTTACTGAGTTAACGGTAACTGAGCGGAGTCGAAGTATCAATTAAAGCAGGAATCTCATCTGTTTAATAAATTCAATTAATTGTGAAATATTTAAATTATTACAGAAACATATTAACTAAATTTGTAAAAATTATTTTAACCCTTGCTTCAAAAATTTAATCATCATATTAATGAGAAATTCCCTTTTTTAAAAGAGAAAAAAATACTTATTGCTTGTAGCGGAGGTTTGGATAGTGTTGTTTTAACAAGGCTATTAAAAGATTTACAATTCAATATTTCTTTGGCACATTGCAATTTTTCATTGCGAGGAGTAGAAAGTGATGGTGATGAAGAATTTGTTGAGAAATTAGCAGATAAATTATCAGTTCCAATTTTTACTAAAACATTTGACACAAAAACATACGCAAATACTCATAAAATTTCTACTCAAATGGCAGCTCGTGATTTACGTTACGAGTGGTTTGATGAGCTAATAAATAATTTCAATTTCGACTATTTACTAACGGCTCATCATTTGGATGATGATTTAGAAACGTTTTTAATCAATCTTTCTAGAGGTACTGGGCTGCGGGGATTAACAGGAATTCCTGAGAATAATGAAAAAATTATTAGACCTTTATTAAACTTTACTAGGCAAGATCTTTTAAAACATGCCCAAAAAGAAACTATAAATTGGAGGGAAGATAGCAGCAATTCAAAAGTAGAGTATCTTCGAAATAAATTACGTTTGGAAGTCATTCCTAAATTAAAGGAAACCGATGAAAGGTTATTGAAAAATTTTCAACAAACACAAAAGCATTTAAAAGAAAGCTTATTGTTGGTGGAAGATTATATGGTGTTAATTCAGAATTTGGTTTTTACTGAATCAGCAAACGGATTAAAAATAGACATTTACAAACTTCAAGAATTACCCAACACAAAAGCGTTATTATACGAATTGCTTTTTCCCTTTGGTTTCAAAGCTTGGGAGGATATTTTAGATTTATTGAACGCACAAACTGGGAAACAAATATTTTCAAATACACACCGTCTTTTAAAAGACAGAAGCGATTTTTTACTAACTAAAATTAGTATCGAAAATTCTTCAAAAAGTATTTTTGTTTCCGAAGAATTGAAGCCGATTGAGATACCGTTTCAGCTTCAATTTGAAAAAGTTTCAGAAGTAAAAAAACTATTTAAGAATATCGTTTACATCGATTTCGAAAAATTAAATTTTCCTTTAGAAATTAGACAATGGAAAGAAGGAGATTATTTTTATCCCTTCGGAATGAAAGGAAAAAAGAAATTGAGTAAGTTTTTTAAAGATGAAAAGTTATCTTTGGTCGCTAAAGAAAAAGTGAGGGTATTATGCACTCACAATGTTATAGTATGGGTGATGGGAATGCGTTTAGACGACCGTTTTAAAGTTACCAAAAATACCAAAAAAATAGTAAAAATTGCCTACAATTAAAAATATGAAACAAGCAGGTTAAAATTTTTATCACACAAGGAAATGACTAATTGCGAACAGCAGATGTCATATTTAACAAATATTATAGACATATGAAAAAGTTATTCTTATTAGTTGCATTATTCAGTATTGTTTTTTCAGCAACAGCACAGGGAATCCCAGGAATGGGAGGTCAAAATGGAGGAGAAATAAATGATCCTGTAGATTGGGAAGGAGCAATTAAAAAATTGAGCGATATCGAATATGAGTTATCAATTACAGGTTATATTGACGATAACTGGCACGTTTATTCACAATACACACCCAACGAAGGAATTGGTCCTATACCATTAAGTATGGATTTTCTAAATAAAAATGTTGATTTTACTTTAAGCGGAAAATTAGAAGAAAGTGAAACCCACAGAACATTTAGTGATGTTTGGGGTTTTGATGAAGTCTATTTTTCAGAAATGGTAACCTTAACTCAAAAAATAATATTAAAAAACCCTGATACTAAGGTTATAAAAACAGAACTTTTTTATCAAGTTTGTATTGATGTTTGTTTGAATGAAGAACGATACATTATTTTTGATTTAGCTTCAAATAAAGCTATGTTTATTGAAAACTACGATGAATTTGAGGCCTACAAATCAAAAGAAATTGCTAAAACTCAAGTAGAAGAGTCTAATAAAAATGATTCGGAAAGTGATAGTTCATCAGAAACAGAATCAAAAGGACTTTGGATGGTCTTTATTTTTGCATTTTTATCAGGTTTTGCAGCTTTGCTAACTCCTTGTGTTTTTCCGATGATTCCTTTAACGGTGAGCTTCTTTACAAAACAAAGTAAGAGTAAAGCTCAAGGAATTAGAAATGCAATAATATATGGTTTAGCGATCATTGTAATATATGTTGTTTTAGGTATAGCAGTAAGTGTAATATTTGGAGCAGATGCTCTAAAT
Organism: Flavobacterium sp.; assembly: GCA_002733185.1. Lineage (GTDB taxonomy): Bacteria > Bacteroidota > Bacteroidia > Flavobacteriales > Flavobacteriaceae > Marifrigoribacter. The sequence continues at coordinate 23,999 of NVUT01000017.1, forward strand.
CAACTTTCAACAAACCCTTGGTTTAACTTAATTTTCTTTATTTTATTAGTTGTTTTTGCAGTTTCTTTTCTTGGAGCGTTTGAGATTGTTCTCCCAAATTCTTGGGCAAATAAAGTAGATTCAAAAGCAGATAAAGGTGGTGTTGTTGGTATACTGTTTATGGCATTGGCTCTAGCTATTGTTTCATTTTCTTGTACAGGTCCATTGGTTGGAGCGGCATTAGTTACCGCAGCAACCACCGGTAATTATTTTGCGCCTATTATAAGTATGTTTGGTTTTTCTTTAGCAATTGCACTTCCATTTGGATTGTTTGCAGCATTTCCTGGTTGGATGAACTCCTTACCTAAATCGGGAGGATGGTTAAATACTGTAAAAGTGTTTTTAGGCTTCTTAGAATTAGCTTTGGCATTCAAATTTTTATCCATGGCAGATTTAGCTTGGAAATTACATTATATAGAACGTGAAACATTTATAGCGATTTGGATAGCAATATTTGGAGTGTTAGCACTTTATTTATTCGGAAAAATTAAATTACCACACGATTCTCCTTTACCTCATATTTCTGTTGGTAGATTATTGTTAGGAATAGTTACATTAACCTTTGTTATCTATTTAATACCTGGACTTTGGGGAGCACCTTTAAAAATAATTAGTGGTTTTCCTCCTCCAATGGATTATAGTGAATCGCCTTATGGTGTTGGATTTAAAAAACTAGGTTCTAGTTCATCTTCTCATACCGATGGTACAATACCAGACGGAGCCCATTTAATGAAACCTTATGACATCGTTTCATTCAATGATTATGAAGTTGGGTTGAAGTATGCTAAAAAAATGAACAAACCGATATTGTTAGATTTCACAGGAATTAACTGTGTAAATTGTAGAAAGATGGAAGAGAAAGTTTGGACAGATGAAAGAATACTACCAATTTTAAAAAACGACATTGTTTTAATCTCTTTATATGTAGATGATAAAGAAAAATTACCTAAAAATGAACAATACACAAGTGAAACAACTGGTAAACGAATTAAAACTATTGGAAATAAATGGAGTGATTTTCAGATAAAAAACTATCGAGCAAATGCACAACCTTATTATGTATTAATTGATATGGATGAAAATAATTTGAATGATCCTGTTGGTTATATGCCCGATGTTGAAGAATATGGGGATTGGCTAAAAGGAGGAATAAAGAAATTCAAATAGATTTATATGAGGCATTTTAAAGGATATTTCTGGGGATTTAGTATTTGTTTATTATTTGTTTTCAAAGTTTCAGCACAAGACGAAACATACGTTAAAGACAATTATAACAAAACAGAATATACCATTGAAATGCGTGACGGAATAAAATTACATACCGTTGTTTATTCCCCTAAAGATACTTCAAAAAAATATCCAATTCTTTTTCAGAGAACTCCGTACAGTTGCAGTCCTTACGGGAAAGACCAATATAAAACAAAGATTAGCCCTAATAAGTTTTTAATGAAGGAAGGCAACATTATTGTCTATCAAGATGTTCGTGGTCGTTGGAATAGTGAGGGAGTTTATGATAATATGCGAGCTTACATTCCGAATAAAAAAGGAAAGCAAGTAGATGAAGCGAGTGATACTTATGATACGATTGAATGGTTGGTAAATAATATAAAAAACAACAACGGTAACGTTGGAACTTGGGGGATATCCTATCCAGGTTTTTATGCGACTTATTCATTATTAGATGCACATCCAGCTTTAAAAGCAGTTTCGCCACAAGCTTGTATTGGAGATTTTTATTTTGATGATTTTCACCATAACGGAGCCTATTTATTAAGTTATTGGAGAGCTACTGCTTTGTTTGGTTATGAAAAATCAAAACCTGTAACGAAGCCTTGGTTTTCATTTCCTAAGCTAAATACCAAAGATCAATATCAATTTTTCTTAGATGTTGGTCCTTTATCAAATTTGGATGAATACTACAAAGAAGACAATGTGTTTTGGCAACAATTAAAAGATCATCCTAACTACGATGAGTTTTGGCAATCTAGAGGAATCATTCAGCATTTAAAAAACATTAAGCCTGCGGTAATGACGGTTGGTGGTTTGTTTGATGCGGAAGATTTATACGGTCCCTTTGAAACCTATAAAAACATTGAAGCAAATAGTAATAATTATAATACGGTAGTTTTCGGTCCTTGGAGTCACGGAGATTGGGCACGTACCAAAAAACGTCAAGCCATTGGAAATGTTTATTTTGGAGATGATATTTCTTTGCATTTTCAACGTGATATTGAAACTAAATTTTTTAATCATTTCTTAAAAGGAGATGGCGACAATAACTCAGGTTTAGCGGAAGCCTATATATATGATACAGGTTTAAATGAATGGAAATCATATACTAAATGGCCACCAGAGAATACTTTAAAACAAAGCTTTTGGCTTCAAAACAATCAACGATTAAATACGAGAGCTGAAAAGAGTTATACTTTTGAAGAGTTTATTAGCGATCCTAAAAAACCAGTTCCTTATTCTGAAGACATAAAATTGGTTTTTACACCTCGTAAGTTTATGACCGACGATCAACGATTCTCAGCGCGTCGCCCAGATGTATTGGTTTTTGAAACACCTATATTAACAGAAGATATGACTTTAGCGGGTGATATTCTTGCAAAATTAATTGTTTCAACAACAGGAACTGACGCAGATTGGATCGTAAAAATAATCGATGTGTACCCATCTGACGCTCCAGATTTTGAAGAAACTCAAGAGTACCTTAAAATGGGTAATTACCATATGATGGTTCGAAGCGAAGTAATGAGAGGGCGTTTTAGAAATGATTTCGCTAATCCTGAACTATTTGAAGCAAATAAGAAAACAAAAGTAAATGTAAAGCTTCAAGATGTACATCACACCATTAAAAAAGGACATAAATTACAAGTACAAATACAAAGTACGTGGTTTCCATATATTGATTTGAATCCGCAAACCTATGTAGATAATATTTTTGAAGCGAAAGAATCAGATTTTAAAAAACAAACACATCGAGTTTATAATGATTCTTCTATTGAATTTACAATCTTAAAAAATTAAAAAATCAAAGAGCCGCAATATTTCTATTGCAGCTCTTATAACAAACCTAACTTAGTTAATTTTTTAGTAATTGTTAAATCTAGTTTTCTATCCCCACAAAAAAATAGATTAGTAAATAAATTAACTTTATCTACTCCAAATATACTATTAGATATCATCTAAAACAATGCGTATATACACGTATATTTTAAAAATGTTTTCGGTTTAACTCCCGTTATATAAGATTAAGTGACAATTTAAGAGGATTTTTAAAAAAGAGGTTTCTAAAAATATTTTTTGAACTAAATTATTTAAAAGGAATTTCATTAAACTCAATTTTTCCAACAGTAAATCCTGCATCTTCAATTATTTTCTCCAGGCTTTCTTTACTGGGTTTTTGTTTTATTGGTGTAGAAATGAAAGCTAATCCTTCTTTTAATTCGATTTCGACATTTTCAACCCCTGAAATGTTTTTAAGCTCTTTTTCCATTCCATAGGCGCAATAAGGACAAGCCATTCCTTTTATTTCAATTTTTATATAAGAACGTTCTTCTAGGGCTTCAGACTGTGCGAACATGTTAATGTTTACAAATAAGAATAAAACCAATATGCTAAGTATTCTTGTGTTTGTTTTAAAATTTTCCATAATTATAATTTTAGTTAATTAAAAATCGGGTACCTATTAATAACATATAATTTGTTCTATTGGTCGAAATATTTTCTTGTAAAATTGGAATTTGAAAAGAAGTTTCAAATAAGATTCTTCTTCCTGGAATAAATTGTAATCCAGGTGATAAAAACAAAGTATGTACTTCTGGGTCAATTAGGTATTTTCCATTGAGTTCTAAAAAAGTATTTAGTTGTTTTTGAGGATATTTTTGTTCTAAAAGCGGAACACTAACAGAAAAATTATAAATAAAATTGTCGGTTTCTGGCGTGATGGTATATCCAAAATTACTATAAAACCCAATAGCAGAAGATATTCTTCCAACAATCAAACCAATATAAGTTTGGTATAAATCGGTTCCTAATGGTGGAGTAGCACTTGTTTTTCCCGTTGGAAATGTTTGTTTCGCATGAGCCAATATTCTAAATGTTTTAGCTGTTCCATCTTTTTTATAAAGTTGATATTTTGCAAACACAGAAAGGTCTCCAAATCCACCAACAGCATCTGCACCATTTGGATTGAATACTTTAATAGGAAAAATTCCACCTACTTGAAATTTGGTAGAAATATTATAAGGCACCACAATTGGTTGTACGTAAATAGTAGCGTTTTCTTTTGAAATAATTTTACCAAAAGTCCGAATTCCACTTCCTTCCAAACCTAACATAATAGGAGTTTCGACCGTAATAGGAGGGCCTTGACCAAAAATTAAGTTGGTGAAAAGTAAAAAGAATATTATGTGATTTATTGTATTCATTTTCTAAGAACAACAACTGGAATCGCCACAACTTTTATCCTCTTGAATAGGAGGGCAGGGAACCGTTCCAAAAGAACAATACACACAACAATCACCTTCATTAGGTTTTAAAATGGTTTCGCAGTTTTCACATTTATAGAAAAACTGACAAGCATCTGTCGGCATTTCTTCTTCTTTTTGATGTCCACATTTTGGGCAAGTAATCGTTGATTTTAATTCAATTTTCATCGTTTTCTTTTTTAGTTGAAATTGCTTTGTATCCCGTTTTATTTACGGCTTCTTCAATTTCTTTACTATTAGTTTTTGTTTGATCAAATTCTACGATTGCATTTCCTTTTTCAAAAGATGCTTCCGATAAAACAATACCATCTAATTGACCAATGGAATAATTAATCGTTTGTTCGCAGGCTTCACAAGTCATTCCTTCAATATCAATACTAATTTTTTGAATATTTTGTTGTTCAACAATCACTAGTTGTTTATTTGTTGAAGGATAAAAAACGGAAGAATAATACGGAAACAGCGACATTACAATCGCAAAAATTGTAATTAAAAAAAGAAATGTTTTCGATTGAAAAAAACCGGATTTTTTATCCTCTTCACAATCGCAATCTATTTTTTTTGTTTTTAGTTGTTGATACCAAGCGAAACCTAAAACGAGCACCGTAAATATTAATAAATAAGGACGTAAGGGTTCTATCCAAGAAAAGGAAGCTGCCATTCCCGTAGTGCCAGCAATTAATGCTAAGACAGGAGTAATGCAACACAAGGAAGCTGCGATTGCCGAAACAACACCAGCTCCTAAAATACTTTTATTTGTCTTCATAATTAATAAGTTATTTTATTAGAAACCAAAGCCAAAACTTGATTTACAATTGCTTTGTTTTCTTCAGTTATTTGATAATAAATAGTTTGCTTTACTTTTGTAGAAGCGATGATATTTACATCTTTCATCTTCCGTAAATGCTGTGAAATTGCAGGAACAGACATTTGTAAAATATCGGCTAAATCGCACACACAAAAGGAATCTTCATTAATCAGCCAAATGAGTTTCAACCGAACTTCATTGCCAATAAGACCAACAATTCTACTAATAGAAGTGAATTCTGATCCGTGCTCATTCAAAGCATTTTCAAAACTAAAAATTTTTAATTGATCTTTTTCTTCTCTAATACAGGAAATGTTTTTCATAAATAAACTTAGTTTTATTTTTAATATATCTTATTGATGAGACGATAAATATACAATATATTACATTAATTAAGCAAATACTTAAATAGAATTATTTATTTTTGATATTTTGATTTATTATAAACCATGTTCAAGTTATAAATGCAATAGCCAATTTGATTTTAATTTTTTAGTTAGTTACAATCATCCCGATAGCTATCGGGACTTTATTCTTATATTTTTCAGCGGATTGGTCTTTTATCTTTTATGAAACAATAGTTATTTCTAATCTTTAAAATTATATTAAAAGCATAAATTCCTCTTGTCAACATCTTTATAAAACCGTAGCTTTACCACAATGAAAACAAGCATAAAAAGAGTCGGTGTTTTAACAAGTGGAGGAGATTCTCCAGGGATGAATGCCGCCATTCGTGCCATAGTTAGAGCGAGTGTTTATCATAATTTAGAATGTGTAGGAATCTATCGTGGTTTTGAAGGATTAATGGAAGGCGATTTTAAAGAACTCAATGCACGCTCTGTAAAAAACCTAATTAATCGCGGCGGGACCTTTTTAAAGTCAGCTCGTTCAGCAGAATTCCGCACCAAAGAAGGAAGAGAAATCGCTTACAATCATTTGAAAAATGCCAATATTGACGCATTGGTAGTAATTGGTGGTGATGGAACTTTTAGAGGTGCTGCGGCTTTTAGCAAGGAATTTAATTTTCCAGTAATTGGGCTTCCAGGAACGATAGATAACGACATTAATGGCACCGATTTTACGATTGGTTATGATACAGCATTGAACACGGTGGTCGAAGCAATCGATAAAATTCGTGATACCGCCCATTCTCACAATCGTTTGTTTTTAGTGGAAGTAATGGGAAGAGATGCCGGAGATTTAGCATTAAACGCAGGAGTAGGAGCTGGAGCAGAAGAAATATTGATTCCTGAAGAAGATTTAGGAAAAGATAAATTAGTAGAATCGTTAAGAAGAAGTAAAAAAGCAGGAAAAACATCCAGTATTATAGTAGTTTCTGAAGGCGATCAAATAGGAAAAAACATTTTTAAATTGGCTGATTATATTGAAGAAAATTTGAAAGGTTATGAAGTCCGAGTGACGGTTTTAGGTCACATCCAACGTGGAGGTTCACCAAGTTGTTTCGATCGTGTATTGGCAAGTAGATTAGGTGTTGCCGCTATTGATGCTTTAGTTGCTGGTGAGCAAAATGTAATGATTGGCATTAAAAACCACGAAGTATTATCAGTTCCTTTTTCCGAGGCAATAAAAAAAGATACAAGTATTGATACCGATTTAATACGAGTTTCGGATATTGTATCGTTATAAAATACAAATTAAAATCAATAGGAATTAGAATGGGAATTCAGTTTCTATTATAAATAATAAATTAAAAAGATACCCGACTGCTCGGGCATATTATGATAAATATTGGAATAAATGGCTTTGGCCGAATAGGAAGATTAGCATTCAGAATTGCTTCTCAAAACAAAGAGTTGGACGTTGTAGCAATCAACGATTTACAAGACATAGAAATGTTAGCGTATTTACTAAAATACGATTCCGTTCACGGAAAATATCACGGAACTATTGAGATTTCAGATGGAAACTTAGTAGTGGACGGGAATGTAATTAGAGTTACTTCAGAAAGAAATCCAGAAGACTTAAAATGGAATGAAGTGAAAGCCCAAACCATTTTGGACTGTACAGGAATTTTTAAAGACATCGATTCTGCTTCCGCACATTTAAAAGCTGGAGCGAAGAAAGTAGTGATTTCGGCTCCTTCAAAAACGGCGCCGATGTTTGTAATGGGCGTGAATCATCAAGATGTAACCCCAGAAGACACTATCGTTTCTTGTGCTTCWTGYACSACCAATTGTTTAGCMCCTTTGGCAAAAATAATWGACGATCACGTKGGGATTGAAGAAGSATTAATGACCACYGTTCACGCAGCAACTTCMACKCAAYTWACGGTWGAYGGWCCWAAAGGTGGYTAYCGAAAAGGAAGAAGTGCTATYAAYAATATCATTCCAACTTCAACAGGWGCKGCKATTGCRGTAACCAAAGTGATTCCTTCTTTAAAAGGAAAATTAACAGGAATGGCATTTAGAGTACCAACAGCAGATGTTTCGGTGGTAGATTTAACCGTAAAAACTAWGAAATCGACCAGTTTAGAAGAAATAAACTCTTGGTTTAAAGAAGCTTCAGAAGGAGCTTATAAAGGCGTAGTACAATATGTGGAAGACGAAGTGGTTTCGCAAGATTTTGTTTCAGAAACACATACTTGTAATTACGATTCGAAAGCTGGAATTGCTTTAAACGACACCTTTTTTAAATTAATTGCTTGGTATGATAACGAATATGGATATTCAACAAAATTAATCGAATTGGCAACCTTGGTTTCAAAATTATAACAAATGATATTAATTGCCGATAGCGGTTCCACCAAATGCGATTGGGTAGTTTTAGATTCCTCAGGTAATGTGGTTTTAAAAACCAACACTTTAGGATTGAATCCTGCTATTTTATTGGAAGATAAACTGAATTCTATCATAAATTCTAATGAAGAATTAGTTTCAATATTCACAAAAATCACGACCTTAGATTTTTACGGAGCAGGTTGCGGAACCGAAACGCCAAGAAAAAATTTAGAAGATTTATTAAGTGCGATTTTTACAAATGCCAAAGTAACGGTTCAAGAAGATATGATGGCTGCGGTACTTTCGGTAACGACCGAACCTGCGATTGTTTGTATCTTGGGAACAGGTTCTAATAGTTGTTATTTTGATGGTTCAAAAATCACCACTGCTTTTCCGTCTTTGGGCTATATAATTATGGATGATGCCAGCGGAAATTACTACGGAAAACAATTAATTCAAGATTATTATTACAACAGAATGCCTTGGGAAATCGCTTTAAAATTTAATGAAGAATTCTCGATTAATTCAGATGAAATAAAAACGAATTTATATAAGAAACCCAATCCGAATGCTTATTTAGCTTCCTTCGCAAAGTTTATTTTTAATACGGAAGATCAGGATTATTATTTTTATAACATATTAAGTGTAGGGATTTCAAAATTTATTAAAACGCATATTCTTTGTTATTTTGAAGCAAAAGAAGTTACTATTCATTTTATTGGAAGTATCGCACATTTTTCTGAAGATATCATTAAAGAAAACTTTAAAAAGCATAACTTAAAATTGGGCAACATTATTAGAAAACCCATGGATGGATTGATTGAATATTATAGAAATAATAAACTTTAAAACTAAAATTCAAAAATTAAGCGAAATCAATTCCTCTTTTTGAGCTTTGGTTTTTTTATATTTGGCAATTGAAATTAGCATCTTAAATCAAAATGAATTTTCCTTCTATAAATCCTACTACTACCGAAGCTTGGAAAAAGTTAACACAACATTTTTCTGAAGTGAAAGACCTTCATATGGTAGATTTATTTAATCAAGAGGAAAACAGAGCCCATAAAATGAAAATTACTTGGAATGATTTTCAAGTAGATTTTTCAAAAAACAGAATTACAGATCAAACCATTTCTTTATTACTTCAGTTAGCTGAAGAAGTAGGTTTGTCTGAAGCAATTCAACTTCAATTTAACGGTGAGAAAATAAATCAGACCGAAAATAGAGCCGTATTACATACACAACTTCGTGATTTCGAGATTATGAAACCCGAAGTAAAACGAAGCTTAAAAAAAATGAAGAAGTTTTCCGAAGCTATTAACAAAGGAAAATGGACAGGTTTTACCGGAAAGCGAATTACCGATATAGTAAATATTGGAATTGGCGGAAGTGATTTAGGTCCAAAAATGGTCACCAATGCACTTCACTATTATAAAAATCATTTGAAGGTTCATTATATTTCAAATATTGATGGAGATCACGTTTCAGAAACTTTAAAAAATTTAAATAGAGAAACTACGTTGTTTATAGTAGTTTCAAAAAGTTTTACCACATTAGAAACCATCACCAATACCAATACTATAAAAGATTGGTTTTTAAAAGGTGCCACGCAATTAGATATTGAAAATCATTTTGTAGCGGTATCTTCAAATTTGAAGGAAGTTATTCATTTCGGAATTTTAGAAGACAATATTTTTCCTCTGTGGGATTGGGTTGGGGGTCGTTTTTCACTTTGGGGTGCCGTAGGTCTTTCCACTTGTTGTTCCATTGGATATTCAAATTTCAAGCAATTATTGGAAGGAGCACATGAAATGGATGTGCACTTTAAAAACGAAAAGTTTTCAAATAACATCCCAGTTATTTTAGCAATGATTTCTATTTGGTATAATAATTTTTATAAATCTGAAACGGAAGCTGTTATTCCCTACACTCAATATTTAAAAGATCTTGTTCCTTATTTGCAACAAGCGGTAATGGAAAGTAATGGTAAGAGTGTGAATAGAAATGGTGATAAAGTCAACTATCAAACAGGAACCATTGTTTGGGGAAATGTAGGAGCCAATGCACAACATGCGTTTTTTCAATTATTACATCAAGGCACCAAATTAATCCCGGTGGATTTTATAGGTTTTTCTGAATCGCTCTACGGAAATGAAAACCAGCATCAAATATTAATGGCAAACTTCTTTGCACAATCAGAAGCACTATTAAAAGGAACATTCTTAGAAAATGTAGAAAATCCTTACAAAATATTTGATGGCAATAATCCTTCCAATACAATTTTGATTTCTAAATTAACACCAAAAAACTTAGGCGCTTTAATCGCACTTTACGAACATAAAATATTTGTCCAAGGAGTCGTTTGGAATATTTTTAGCTATGATCAATGGGGTGTTGAGTTGGGTAAAAAGTTGGCAAACAACAAATTAAAAGTGTCTAATTTATAGATTTTAATATTATTTAATTTCTATTTATAAATAATATTAAATTTTTACACATACAATTCATTAATATTTAATATTTTAGAGCTCAAACTAAAACAATAAATTCTATGAAAAAGAATACACTATTTTCTGTTTTTCTTTCCGTGTTATTTACTGCAACTAGCTTAGTTGCCCAAACACCTTCTGAAAGACTAGAAATTACCGAAAATTACAACTTAGAAAAACTAAGACAATTAGAGCAAAATTTTGAATTAAATTTCTTTGCAGAAAAACAAAAAGCATTAGATGCAGGTTGGGATGAATACATTGAAATGCCTAATGGAGAAATTTCAATTTTAATTGGTGTATTAGACTCAGGAGAACCACTTTATTACTCAACTCATAACAGAGAAGGTGGAATTACAACTCGTACAAATAAAGTACATACTGGTGGAGGCGCTGGTCTAGATTTAAACGGAGAGAATATGATTGGCGGAATTTGGGACGGAGGTCGTGTACGTACAACCCACATTCTTATTGAAAATAGAGCAGATCAATTAGACTCACCTAGTGGATTTAGTAGTCATGCAACCCATGTTGCAGGAACGATGATAGGAACAGGAACTGTAGCAAGCGGAACAGCTAAAGGAATGGCACCTGAAGCTGAACTTTGGGCATACGATTTTAATAGTGATACACCAGAAATGACTGCAGCAGCTGCAAATGGCTTGTTAGTTTCAAACCATTCTTATGGTTTCAATATTAATAATCTTCCTCTTTGGTATTTAGGTTATTATGATAATAATGCTAAAGCATTTGACCAAATTACTTATAATGCTCCTTATTATTTACCAGTTGTTTCGGCTGGAAACGATCGTCAATCTGGAGTTAATACTGGAGATGGAGGATATGATTATTTAACTGACAAAGGAACAGCGAAAAATGTATTGACAAGTGCAGCAGTTTTTGAAGTTTTAAATTATACGGGACCTGGTAGTGTGTCAATGTCTTCATTTAGTAGTTGGGGACCAACCGATGATGGACGAGTAAAACCAGATATTTCAGCAAAAGGTGTGAATATGTATTCTTCAACGGCTAATTCAAATAGTTCTTTTGCAAATTTTAGTGGAACGTCTATGTCAGCACCAAACACTACAGGAAGCTTACTATTATTACAACAACATTATAATAATGTTAATGGAGAATATATGCTAAGTTCAACATTAAAAGGTTTAGTATTACATACTGCAGATGAAGCAGGAAATGCTCCAGGTCCAGATTACAGATTTGGTTGGGGGCTTTTAAATATAGAAGCTGCTGCAGCTGTAATTTCAAATAACGGTACTACCTCGTTAGTTCTTGAAGAAGAAATTATTGGCGAACAAACATATACCACAACTGTTAAAGCAGATGGAATAAACGATTTTATGGCTTCAATTACTTGGACAGATGTTCCAGGAAATGTTTTGCCAGCAGGAAATGAAGACGATGCGACTCCTTCATTAATTAACGATCTAGATTTAAGAATATCTCAAGATGGAGGTGCTACTTTTTTCCCTTGGAAATTAAATGTAGCAAGTTTTTCTGCTCCCGCTACAAAAGGAGATAATATTGTTGATAATATTGAAAAGACAGAAATTACAGGTGCAAGCGGTGAATACATTGTAAGAGTATCTCACAAAGGGTTTATACAGGATTCAGTTCAGGTATTTTCAACAATTATTACAGGGATTAATAGAGAAGAGTTTTTTGTATCAAGTCATGATGGATTAAATGTTACGTGTGCAAGCTCTGGAACCATCGATTTTGATATTGATTTAACTTTTAACGACGGTTTTTCAGACACTATTGATTTTACGGTAGCAGATTTACCAGTAGGAACAACAGGTTCTTTTTCTTTCACATCGTTAAATGCAGATGGAACTACTGTATTAACAGTTGACAATCTTAATGGTCTAACAAATGGAGATTACCCTTTCAAAGTTACTGCAACAGGTTCTACTGAAACAATTAATCTTTATTTGATACTTAGAATAACAGACGATATGAATTTCCCTCAACCAATCTTGTTATCCCCTGGAAATAATTGGCAAAACCGCCCTGTTGATTTAGCTTTTGATTGGGATGGTGGAAACAATTTAACTGAAGGATATGATTTTGAATTAGCTTTAGATGATCAATTTACCAATATTATAGAATCTCAAACAGTAACTTTAAGTTCTGTTTTTATAACTGGTTTAAACTACGAAACAGATTATTTCTGGAGAGTTAGAGCTAAAAACTCATGTCAAGATGGCCCTTTTTCAGATGAATATAAATTTACTACTATGGCAGAACTTGGGTTTGAAGATCAATCTATTGAAAACTTAATTATTTACCCAAATCCAACAACTAGTATTCTAAATATAGAAGCCTCAACTCCAATAACAAATGTGGAAGTTATTAATATTCTAGGACAAGTATTAATTTCAAAAAGAGACACTACAATTTCACAAATAGATGTTTCAGAATTAAGTACAGGAAATTATTTTATTAAAGTAACATCAGATAGTAATACTGATGTATTGCAATTTGTAAAAAAATAAATTCCATATCAAATATTGAAAAAAGCCTTTGTCTATTTAGACAAGGGCTTTTTTCTTTAAAATAGTTCGTAAAAAATTACTATCTTCAAACTTTCAATAACTCCCTATTTTAAAAATAAAATTATATGCTCACAAAGGTATATGGGAGTGCTGTGTTTGGTGTTGAAGCAAGCACAATCACCGTTGAGGTTAATGTAGATAAAGGAATAGGCTACCACTTAGTAGGTCTTCCTGATAATGCGATAAGAGAAAGCAATTTTCGGATTGCTGCTGCTCTACAGAACAACGGTTACAAAATTCCAGGAAAAAAATTAATTCTCAATATGTCGCCTGCAGATCTACGGAAAGAAGGTTCTGCTTACGACCTAACTTTAGCAATGGGAATTTTAATTGCTACGGAACAAATTGAAGAAAAAAATCCACTTAAAGATTATATCATTATGGGCGAACTTTCGCTCGACGGAAGTCTGCAACCCATTCGAGGTGCTTTGCCAATAGCAATTAAAGCAAACGAAGAAGGTTTTAAAGGCTTTATACTTCCAGAACAAAATGCCAAAGAAGCTGCCATCGTTGAAGGATTAGAAGTCTATGGAGTTAATAATATAAAAGAAGTAATCGATTTCTTTAATGAAAAAACTCCATTAGAACGAACCATCGTAGATATTGAAGCCGAATTTTACAATCATTTAGAAAATCCAGAATTTGATTTTGCTGATGTAAAAGGCCAAGAATCAATTAAACGTTGTATGGAAATTGCTGCAGCTGGCGGACATAATATTATATTAATTGGTCCTCCAGGTTCAGGGAAGACTATGTTAGCAAAACGACTGCCAAGTATTTTACCTCCCATGACACTGGGCGAAGCGTTGGAAACCACAAAAATACATTCTGTTGCTGGACGAACTATGAAGAAAGGTGGAATTATGAGTTCAAGACCCTTTAGAAGTCCTCATCATACAATATCAGACGTAGCCCTCGTTGGTGGCGGTGCCTACCCACAACCAGGAGAGATTTCACTATCCCATAACGGAGTTTTATTCTTAGATGAACTTCCCGAATTTAAACGAGGAGTTCTTGAAGTAATGAGACAACCTTTAGAAGATCGCGAAGTAACTATTTCCAGAGCAAAATTTACGGTAACGTATCCATCCAGTTTTATGTTGGTAGCGAGTATGAATCCGAGTCCGAGTGGGTATTTTAACGATCCAGATTCTCCAATGACATCATCTCCTCAAGAAATGCAACGGTATTTAGGAAAGATTTCTGGTCCTTTATTAGATAGAATTGATATTCATATTGAAGTTACTCCTGTGCCTTTCGAAAAATTAAGTGATGAGCGTAGCGGAGAGCTGAGCAATGTAATTAGAGAACGGGTTACTAAAGCTAGAAAATTGCAAACTGCACGGTTTTTAGAAAATGAAAACATACATTATAATGCCCAAATGGGAGTTAAACAAATTAGAGACTTTTGTAAGTTAGAAAAAGCTTCCTTAGATTTATTGAAAACTGCCATGGAACGATTAAACCTTTCAGCAAGAGCCTACGACAGAATCTTAAAAGTTTCAAGAACTATTGCCGATTTAGAAGCTTCAGAAAACATTACTGGAGATCATATTTCTGAAGCCATTCAGTATCGAAGTTTAGATCGTGATGGTTGGTTTGGGTAAAATTATTTTCTAAAGTATCCTGAGTGATTTTTCGATCCTTTGAGAAAAATAGTATCGAAGGATAAAATATAAGCCATTCAATATAGGAGTTTGGATCGAGATGGCTGGTTTGGATAGCAAACGGGATGTATTTTTAGGTTCTTTTATAAAAGTAGTTTCGAAGAGTAGTCAAAATGTTAATTAAAACAGAAATTTCTATTTTTTGCATTATTATTGCAATCTAATTATTCATCATCAATGAAAAAAGTCCTTTTTCTTTTAGTAGTAATTACTTTAACAAGCTGCGTTAGTACAAAAACAGCCTATCATATTCCAATTCAAAATATTGAAACCCCAAAGAAATTGATAGTTTTTATGGACGGAACCATGAACAATGCAAGTAGTTATACCAATGTTTCAAAATTATATAATTTAACAATACTTCAAGATAAAACCAATACTAATGCTGCGTATGTTACAGGAGTAGGAAACAGAGGAATTGGTTTAATGACTGGGCTTGGTATTGGAAAAACAGTACGAGAAGCCTATTTATTCCTTTCAAAAAATTACCGACCAGAACACAATGACGAAATCTATATTTTCGGTTTTAGTAGAGGAGCGTATGCTTCTAGAATTTTAGCAGGATTAATCCATGTTGCTGGAATTACAGACCTCTCAAATATCCCAGAAGAAGAACAATTTAAATACATTAAAAAAGTATATCTAGCCTATCGTGGTGACCAAACCATTTACAATCGCAGAAAAGATATTAAAGCCATAACGGGAAAATTTCCCGAGTCGGTTTCAATAGAGTTTATGGGGCTTTGGGACACCGTTGAAGCTTTAGGGGTTCCTAATTTCAAGGAAAATTATAATGTTCCTAATAAAAATTATGTAGATCAGTTGTGTAATATTAAAAAGGCAGCACAGGCACTTTCAATCAATGATGATAGAGCTACTATTTTTACACCTAAATTATTATCAAAAAATTATCTTACTGAAAAGTGCGAAAAACCAATAGACATAAATAAAGTAGTAAATGAAGTATGGTTTTCTGGAGCGCACTCAGATGTTGGAGGCGGTTATGGTGATACCGAAATTGATGGTGTGAGTTTAAACTGGATGATTAACGAAATAAAACTTTACGGTATCTTACCAGAAACAGCCAGAGTTTTTGAAGACCCTTATGGTACTATTCACGATCCATCAAATTCATTTATTGAAATATTTTACAGAAGAAGATTTAGAGATTTGTCATTGTACATTGAAAACAACGATGACTATAACAATGGAAAGTTTAAAATTCATAGTTCTGTATTTAAAAGACTAAATAGTACAGAAGTGCTCCCATTACAAAATTTTGAATACAACTTACAAGCACACTTTTCCAACTGTTTTCAACTTCAAAAAAACGGTGGCTTTATTTTTATGGGGGGCGATGATTGTGTAATTGAAGAAGTAGAAAATTAAATAAGATTTCTTATTATATAAGCACTTCGTCTGCGCTCAGTGAGACAATCCGTTTAATGACTTCACCCGTCAAGAAGTTAAAGCACTCTGAGTGAAATTAGTACTATGGGAGTAAATTTGTATTGAAGAACATCAATCAAAGCATTCTGAGTGATTTCTCGACCTAAGAAGAAAAGTAAAAAAATCATCTTCATAGATTTTAAAGACTCAAATTGTAATTTACTAATTCAGTTTAAAGGTCACTGAGTGATTTCTCGACCTAAGGAGAGAAATTGTATCGAAGTGACTATATTTCCAAATTCATTTAACAATTATTTAAGTTTTTTCAGAAAATGCGATTGTATCTTTATAGCTTATACTAAAATCAATCAAAATGTTTAAAATTTCTTTTAAAATTGCAATGATTTCATTGCTTTCATTTAGCTTATTTATGACTTCATGTAAAAATTCTTCAGAGGAAAATACTGAAGTAGCCGACACCAAACTTTCAATCGACTTTGAAAAATACCAACTTGCAAATGGGCTCGATGTGGTACTTCATCAAGATAAAAGTGATCCTATTGTTTCATTAGCCATTCAATATGGAGTTGGTTCTAACCGTGAAAAAACGGGTAGAACAGGATTTGCACATTTATTTGAACACATGTTATTTCAAGAATCTGAAAATATTCCACAAGATCAATTTTTCAAAAAAATTCAAGATGTTGGAGGAACTTTAAATGGAGGAACCTGGAAAGATGGAACCATTTATTATGAAATCGTTCCTAACAATGCTCTTGAAACGGTACTTTGGATGGAAAGCGATCGGATGGGTTTCTTGATTAATACGGTGACAGAATCTGCTTTTTATAACCAACAAGAAGTGGTTCAGAACGAAAAAAGACAACGGGTAGATAACAACCCTTACGGTCATACTGGCTGGGTAATCGACAAAAATTTATACCCAGAAGGACATCCTTATAACTGGCAAGTAATTGGTGAATTGGTAGATCTTCAGAATGCAACTGTAGAAGATGTTAAGGAGTTTTATAATAAATATTACGGACCTAATAATGCCACCTTAGTTTTGGCAGGTGATTTTGAAACTGAAGAAGCAAAAACATTAATCGAAAAATATTTTGGTGAAATAGAACCCAAAGAAGAAGTAGCAAAATTAGAACCACAACCTGTAACACTTTCTGAGACCAAACGATTATTTCACGAAGATAATTTTGCAACCGCACCGCAATTAAATATGGTGTGGCCTACGGTTCAGCAATATACAGATGATGCGTATGCATTAGATTTTTTAGCTGAAATTTTATCTAGTGGAAAAAAAGCACCTCTTTATAAGGTGTTGGTGAAAGAGAAAAATTTAACTTCTAGAACCATCGCTTTTAATAGAGCACAAGAATTAGCAGGAGCCTTCCGAATTATAATAACAGCAAACAACGGAGTAAATTTAAATGATGTGGAAGCAGGTATCAACGAAGCATTCGTATTATTTGAAAAAGATGGCGTAACCGATAAAGATGTAGAACGAATAAAAGCAGGATTGGAAACTGGTTTTTATAACGGAATTGGATCTATTTTAGGTAAATCCTACCAATTGGCGCAATACAATGTTTTTGCAGGTGATCCTGGGTTTATCACACAAGATATCGAAAACATTAAAAAAGTAACTAAAGAAGACGTAATGCGTGTGTATAATAAATACATTAAAGGACAAAACTTTGTAATGACCAGCTTTGTTCCTAAAGGACAATTGGCTTTGATTACTGAAAATTCTACCAAAGCTCCTGTTGTTGAAGAGGAAATAAAAGATAACGTAGAGAAAAAAGTAGAAGAAATTAAAGAAGAAATTGTAAAAACTCCTTCAAATTTTGACAGATCTGTTGATCCTGAATTAGGACCTACACCAAAATTAAATATTCCTACAAGTTGGACAGCAACTTTAAAAAACGGAATGAAAGTGTATGGTATCGAACAAAACGAAATTCCAACGGTCAACTTTAGTTTGGTATTGGAAGGAGGTCATTTATTAGACAATATGAATAAAAATGGTGTAGCGAATTTAATGACCGATATCATGATGGAAGGTACGGCTACTAAAACTCCTGAACAGTTAGAGGAAGAAATTGAAATGTTAGGCGCAAATATTAATATGTACACCACTCGCGAATCTATTGTGATTAGCGGAAATACTTTGGCTCGTAACTTAGACAAAACCCTTACATTGGTTGAAGAAATTTTATTACAGCCAAGATGGGATGAAGAAGAGTTTGCTCGTATTAAAACAAAAACAATTAATGATATTAAACGTTCTGACGCAAACCCTAATGTAGTAGCAAGACGTGTTTATAATAAAATTTTATACGGAAAAGATCATATATTCAGTTATCCAACTAGTGGAACGGTAGCATCGGTTGAAGCAATTACTATCGATGATTTAAAAGCATTTTACAGTAAAAACTTCTCACCATCAATTAGCAAGTTTCAAATTGTTGGAAGTATTACAAAAGCGGGAAGTTTAGAAAATTTAGCTTCTTTAGAAACTAATTGGAAATCTAAAGAAGTAAGTATTCCAAGCTATCCTATTACTAATAATAGAGATAAGGCTTCTTTGTATTTTGTGGATATTCCAGATGCAAAACAATCTGTCATCAATATTGGTTACATCGCATTACCTAGAACCGATAAAGATTTTTATCCAGCTGAAGTGATGAATTATAAATTAGGAGGTTCTTTTTCAGGAAATGTAAATTTAATTTTAAGAGAAGAAAAAGGCTATACTTACGGAGCAAGAACAGGATTTAGCGGAACAAAAATTCCGGGTACATTCACGGCTTCTTCAAGTGTACGTACCAATACTACAGGCGAATCGGTGGCTATTTTTAAAGAGCAAATTGAAGCTTACAAAAATGGTATTAGTGAGGAAGATTTAGAATTTACTAAAAATGCGATGATAAAATCGAATGCTCGTAGATTCGAAACGCAATTTGCTTTATTAGGAATGTTACAAGAAATGAGTAACTACGATTTAGATCCAAATTATATTGAAGGTGAAGAAGCGATTATTAGTGCAATGACTTTAGAACAGCACAAAGCACTTGCCAATAAATATTTGGATGAGTCTAAAATGGCTTATGTAGTAATTGGAGATGCAAAAACACAATTTGCTCAATTTAAAGATATGGGCTTTGACGAAGTAAAACTAATGAGTAAAGAAGGGGAGGAAGTAACATTGGATGATGTAAAGATGTAAATAAAAGTCTCGCAAAGGCGCGAAGACGCAAAGTTTTATAAGTATAATAATAAAAGCTCAATTTGGTTTTACCAAACTGAGCTTTTTGTTTTTACTGTATTATCCTGAAAACCTCCTCGCAATGACAGTACAGAGACTAACTGATTGCCACGTCGCTTAAAAATAACTACTCGAAATGACAAGACTCATTTACCTAAATAGCAAGTACCCTGAGTGATTTTCCCTTCCGCAAATCGTATCGAAGGGTACGGGAAAGTAACGACCATTAGATCGCCACGTCGCTGAAAAACTCCTCGTAATGACAGCACGACGAGAAACAGATTGCAACGTTGCTTAAAAAAAAAGCTCCTCGCAAAGACAAACATTAAAAAAAAAATCATACCTTTATTCTTATTAACTAATAGCCAAATTAAAATGACAAAACCAAAAAATTGCATCCCTGTTGCAGATGCTAAAGTACTTCAAGCAAACTGGAACAACAACCAAGCAAAAGACATTGAAAAAGCCACTGGCACTAAAGATGTTTGTGCAGTAACCTTTAATATAGACCAATTGCAACAATTTATTGACTATGTAAAAGCCGAATCTGCAATTAAAGGAATAGACAGCCCAGGCATACGTGTTTATTTTGCAGCCTATAACGATAAAGAATCTAACAAAGCCACCGTATTTTTAAATGCTACCGAAAGCGATGATGGTAATTCGGCTAATAATTATGGGATTGATCCTTTGAATTTGGGAAGTAATAGGTGGCCTCCATATGCATATTAGGTTTTGGAGTATTTTTACAAATATTTATTAAATATTATCCCAATATTTTCACTAGAGGTTATATCGGTAATTGTTGGGATTTATTATTTAAAAAAGAACCAGTCAGCTTCTAAAATTGAAACATATTTTTTGTATTATTTAGGGCTTACTGTTGCTGTAGAAATAATTGCTCTTTATACACCAATAGCATATTTTTCAAATTATGAATATTTCGGATTTACAAAAGGAAAACGTTATGAAAGAAACTCTTGGTTGTATAATATTTATGTGATTATTAGTTTTGCATTTTATATCTATTTTTTTTCAACCTTATTAACAAATGGAATTAAACAAAAAACCTTAAAAACAATAAATATTGTTTTTGTTCTTGCAACAGTTTTAAATTTAATGTTAAGTGATGTTTTTTATAAAGGGGATTCTATTTTTACGATAATTTTGGGCTCTTTTATTTTATTATTTTCTGTTATTTTATTTTATTTTCAATTGTTAGAATCGGATAAAATTATAAGTTTAAAAAAAATATTGCCAGTTTATATATCTATAGGGGTGTTGATTTTTTATCTCTGCTTAACTCCAATCGCTATTTTTTCACAATACTTTAATCCAAAGAATGAATTATTTATTAATGTTAAAGCGATTGTAATGCCATTAGCAAACATAATAATGTACGGAGCATTCATCATAGGTTTTATAGCCTGTGCAAAAAGCAACCCAAATAAAGATGAATTATTAAATTAATAATAGATGATACAACAACAAAAAGCCACCGTATTTTTAAACGCTACCGAAAGCGATGATGGTAACTCGGCTAATAATTATGGGATTGATCCTTTGAATTTAGGTTTAGGAGGATGGCCGCCTAATGCCTTTTAAAATTGGATTATTTTAATAAATTTTTATTTAATGCTATTCCTACAGTATTATTAGAGTTGCTAGCAGCATTAGCTGGATTTTACTTTCTGAAAAAGAATAGGAACGCCTCCAAATATGATAAATATTTTGTTGTGTTCTTGTGGTATACGTTTGCAAACGAAGTAATAGGTGCTTACGCACCTATAGCCTATTTTTCAGAGTATAGAATTTTTGGTTTTATTAAAGGAACTTTATTTGAAAGAAATTATTGGCTGTATAATATTTATTTTATTATTAATGCTAGCTTTCTAGTTTATTATTTTAATAACCTACTATCAAATAAAAAAAGTAGGAAAATAACCAATTTTGTCTTGTGGTCTTATGTTTTATCTGCAATAATATTTTTATTTGCAACAGATGTATATTATAAAAGTTACTCTAATTTTACTTTTGCTCTTGGAGCAATATTGTTACTAATTAGTATATTGTTATTCTATTTTAGATTGTTAAAAACGGATGAGATTATTGATTTAAAAAAGTATTTACCAATTTATTTGTCAATTGGTGTAATGTTTTTTTATTTATGTGTAACTCCAATAGAATTATTTGCAAAATATTTTAAAATAACAAATGAAGTTTATGTGGCTATTAGAATTAATTTACTGCTAATTTGTAATATTTTTATGTACACTACTTTTATAATTGGCTTTATAGTCTGTGCAAAAGACAAGCCTAATAAAGAAAAAAGGATTACTAAATAATACACTAAGAAAATGGATACATATTTTTTTGTTACCTATATTTTTGAAGTAAGCGCATTCTTGTTGTCTATTTATTATTACAAGAATCATAAATCTAGAGAGGTACTTTATTTAACTTGGTTTTTGGGTATTACTATTTTTGTTGAAACCATTAGTTCATATTCCTTTTTATTGGATGATCTTAGCTTTCTATCTCGATTAAAAGGCACCAACTTTGAAAATAACTATTGGATTTATAATATCTATATGATTGTAAGTTACTTGTTTTATGGTTCCTTTTTTAAATGGTATTTAAAATCAAATAAAGCAATAAAAATCTTAGACATTCTATCTGTAGTTTATGTTATAGGAAGTATTTTGTATTTAATTATTAATGAAGGTTTTTTCGAAGGGTATTCCTTATTTACATTACTTGTGGGAACTATCTTGGTGCTATTAAGTTTATTTTACTATTATTATGAAATCATAAAAAATGATAGCTTATTAAATATAAAAAAATCGGTACCATTTTATGTATCTTTAGGGGCTCTGTTTTTTCACTTATTTACAACCCCAGTTTTAATTTATAGTATTTATTACCGGCAAAGTTTTAATCCAGAATTCGATACTGTTTTTAAAATAGTTTTATATGGTTCTAATTTAATTTTATATTTTAGTTTTATCCTAGGTTTTATTATATGCTCCAAGAAAAAGAAAATCTAATCAGTCAAGAAACAATCGTTTTAATAGCCTACGCCATTGCGGTAATTTTTGTGCTGCTTATTTTTGTGATTTTCTTTTTTACAGCCTTTCAGAAACGAAAAAATAAATTACTCTTAGATCGTATTGAAGCCAAACTTAAATTTGAAAAAGAATTAACAACTTCGCAATTAGAAATACAAGAACAAACCTTTAAAAATATTGCTTGGGAACTGCACGATAACGTAGGGCAACTACTCTCGGTCGTCAATATGCAATTGAGTATGGTATTGATGAAAGCGCCCGATGCTTTAAAGGAATCGCTGCAAGAAACCAAGTCGGTAGTAAGCGATACGGTACAGGAAGTACGAAACCTTTCCAAAACCTTAAACAACGATGTGATTAATAAAAACGGATTGGTACGTTCGCTTCAGATAGAAATTGAACGCTTCAATCGTTTGGGTTTTTTGGAAGCTGACTTTCAAATTAATGGAGAAGAAAAATACATTTCTTCAGAACACGAAATCTTAATTTTTAGAATGTATCAAGAATTTATTTCCAACGTAATGAAGCATTCTAGAGCTGAAAACCTTTCCGTAGTACTCAATTTTAACAAGACCAATTTAGAAATTATTGCCGAAGATAACGGAGTAGGTTTCGACACCAATATGAAAACTGAAAGTTCTGGTTTACAAACCATCAAAGGAAGAGCCGATTTGTTAAATGCAGCATATTCCTTAACTTCCGAAATAGGCAAAGGCACCCGATTAACACTTACTTATCCCTATCCAGATGACACCCACGAAAGAATATAACCTCGTAATAGTTGACGACCACTTTTTGGTGGCAGATTCATTAAAGATGCTAATTGGTATGTTTTCGGGTTATAATGTAATGTATCATGCTAAAAATGGCTACGATTTACAACAGAAAATGATATCGGAAACAACTACACCCGATGTAATTTTATTAGATGTAAATATGCCAGTAATGAATGGTTATGATACGATGGAATGGTTAGCTGCAGAACATCCAGAAATAAAAGTTTTAGCTTTATCTATGGACGATGACGAGTCAATGGTGTTGAAAATGTTGAGCAAGGGAGCCAACGGTTATTTACTAAAAGACATTCATCCTGAGGCTCTTAAAATTGCCTTAAATGAAGTGATGGAAAAAGGTTATTACCATTCAGATAAAGTAGCGGTAACTTTATTAAATTCCTTAAAACCAAAAGAAGAAATACCAACCATACATTTAAAAGAAAACGAACTGAAATTCCTACAACTTTCGTGTAGCGAATTAACCTATAACGAAATTGCCGAACGAATGTTCCTAAGTCCTAAAACCATCGATAATTATCGAGGTGATTTATTTAAACGCTTTCATGTAAAAAACCGAGTAGGGCTTGTTATTTTTGGTTTAAGAAATAAGTTGATTTTTATTTAATTGCACTTAGTTCAGGAGGCATGTTATTCATGAGATTTCCACGTTATCCGATAACTATCGGAACTCCTCGCAAAGACAATTTACCAAAAGCATACAGCCTAAATCTTACAGCCTACTATTCATACGCCTTATCATGAACATTAGTAACTGCTCTACCACTTGGGTCATTCATGTTTTTAAAACTCTCGTCCCATTCCAATGCAATTTTCGTACTACAAGCTACTGAAGCTTCTTGAGGTACCGACCAAGCTGCGGTATCACTCGGGAAGTGTTCTGCAAAAATAGAACGGTAATAAAATTCCTCTTTACTAGTTGGTGGCTGAATTGGGAATTTATAATGTGCATTTTTTAATTGCTCGTCACTTACTTCTTTTTCTACCATTTCTTTTAAAGTGTCTATCCAACTATAACCAACACCGTCACTAAATTGTTCTTTTTGTCGCCAAGCCACAGATTCTGGAAGCATATCTTCAAAAGCTTTTCTTAATATCCATTTTTCCATACGTTCGCCATTAATCATTTTTTCTTGTGGATTGATACGCATTGCTACATCCATAAATTCTTTGTCCAAAAACGGAACACGTCCTTCAATTCCCCAAGCTGCTAGTGATTTGTTTGCACGAAGACAATCATACATATGTAATTTGTTTAATTTCCTTACAGTTTCTTCATGAAATTCTTTTGCAGAAGGTGCTTTATGAAAATACAAATAGCCTCCAAAAATCTCATCTGCTCCTTCACCAGACAGCACCATTTTAATTCCCATTGCTTTTATGGCTCTAGCTAATAAATACATAGGAGTGGAGGCACGAATAGTAGTAATGTCGTAAGTTTCTAGATGGTAAATTACATCACGTAAAGCATCGATTCCTTCTTGAATGGTAAATTTTATTTCGTGGTGAACCGTATCTAAATGGTCCGCTACTTTTTGAGCGGCGGCTAAATCTGGCGAACCTTCCAATCCAATTGCAAAAGAATGAAGTTGAGGATACCAAGCTTTGTCCTTATCATTACTTTCGATACGTTTGTCGGCATATTTTTTTGCAATTGCCGAAGTGATAGAAGAATCTAATCCACCAGAAAGTAACACTCCATAAGGCACATCACTCATTAATTGCCGGTGTACTGCTGCTTCTAGAGCCTCTTTTAATTTTTGAATATTGGTTTCATTATCTTTAACAGCATCATATTCTTTCCAATCTCTATCGTGCCATCGTTTTAGTTCTCCGTCTGAACTATGTAAATAATGCCCAGGAGGAAAGAGTTCGATTTTTGTACAAATACCTTCCAACGCTTTTAATTCGGAAGCCACATAGAAAGTTCCGTTTTCATCCCAACCCATATATAATGGAATGATTCCCATATGATCCCGAGCTACAAAATATTCGTCTTTTTCAACATCATAGATAGCAAAACCAAAAATACCATTAAGTTCATCTAAAAATGAAACTCCTTTTTCTTTATATAAAGCTAGAATGACTTCACAATCTGATTGTGTTTGAAAATTATAAGAACCCTCGAATTGTTTGCGTAATTCTAAATGATTGTAAATCTCGCCATTGGCAGCTAGAACCAAGTTTTTATCTTCTGAAAACAAAGGCTGTTTCCCTGATGTTGGATCTACAATGGCAAGCCGTTCGTGAGACATTATTGCCTTTTTATTATTAAAAATACCGCTCCAATCGGGTCCTCGGTGTCTTATTTTTTTTGACATTTCTAAAATTTGAGGTCTTAGTTTTTCTGAAGGTTGCTTTAGGTTAAAAGCACATACAATTCCGCACATATTATGATGTTTTATTATTTATATCCTTGCTTTACTTAGACAAACTCAGTACAAGTCGCAAGGAATAGGTAAAAAAAAAATGCCTATCAAGAAAAACTTGACAGGCACATATAGGTTCTCGACAAGTTTTTGTTAAGGTTTGTAATTAGTATTTAAATTATTAGTAAACATTGTCGTTTGTTTTATTATTTGTTTGGTAAATATATAGTATTTTTTTTAATATCCTAACTTTATATAATTAGTAATTATATTATTCATATTCAAACTTAATGACATAAATAGCTGTTCTATCATCTTCAATCTCAAAAACTCTTCCTTCATTATCAAAAACATATTCATAATCGTAATAAGTCAATGGAAAACTATAATCATTTCCTTCATATGGATATACCTTTTCTATAGCAAATATATTTTTTGAAAAAAGTGTGTTTCTCCAATCAATTAAAACTCCAATTGATTTTAATAAGTAATACGGATTTGTTTTATTGGTATTGTAGTCTAGATATTCTACTCGGATTTCAGATTCATTTTCAACAGAAATAATATTCAAGTTTGAATCATAATTATATTTTTTATATCTGATGTCATTTTGAAAATATCCTGACCTTACTTCTGTTAAATTATTATCACAAAATACTAATTCTGTCAGTTTTTGATTTTCATTATTGAAAACTTCAGCTTTATTATTAGTCCACTTTATTGTTCTAGATAATTCATTATTGAGATATTCGGAGATAAGCCTACCTTTATTATCGTATTGGTATTGAGATATGTAAATTTCTCCCGGATTATAAGTAGAGATATATTTAGCGGAGATTACTTTTCCTTCTTCATCAAAAAAATATTCGTTTGTTTGTAACCATTCGTCATTATAATCATATCTAGCTGTAATTTTAAGATAAGAAGTGTAAAAAGAGCTATTAATAATAACATCTGTGTCATTACAAGTTGCAGTATAATTATTATCATCATCACTATTACAACTTATCATTAATAATAAGAGTGTTATAAATGCTATTTGATTTTTAATAATTAAATACATTTTTCTTACCTTAATTTCGGAAAATTAGTAGGATTTACCTCATTCATCATTTCATATACTTTTTCATAAATATCTTCCACTTGTGGTTTTGAAAAATAATCACCATCGGTTCCGTAAGGTGGTCGATGTGCCTTTGCAGTTAAGGTTTGAGGCTTGCTATCTAAATATTGATATCCGTTTTGGTTGTCTAAAATTTCGCTTAATATATATGCAGAAGCTCCTCCTGGAACATCTTCATCAATCACCAATATTCGATTTGTTCTTGTTATACTTTTTACTAAATCTTGATTGATATCTAAAGGTAATAAGGTTTGAATATCAATTACTTCAGCATCAATACCTACTTGTTGCAATTCTTTTGCTGCTTCTTCAACTATTCTAAGTGTACTTCCGTAGGAAACCAAAGTAATATCATTTCCTTCTTTAACGGTTTCTACCACTCCAATAGGAGTTCTGAATTCTCCTAAATTAGTAGGCATTTTTTCCTTTAAACGATAACCATTTAGGCATTCAATTACTAGGGCTGGCTCGTCGGTTTCTAATAAAGTATTGTAAAAACCTGCGGCTTTGGTCATATTACGAGGAACTAAAATATACATTCCTCTAAGTAGGTGAATTAAGCCGCCCATTTGCGAGCCACTGTGCCAAATTCCTTCCAAACGATGTCCACGAGTACGCACAATTAACGGTGCTTTTTGCATACCATTGGTACGATATCGTGTCGTCGCTAAATCGTCTGTTAAGGTTTGAATACAGTACATTACATAATCTAAATACTGAATTTCGGCAATGGGTCGAAGTCCTCTTAATGCCATTCCTATTCCTTGTCCGATAATGGTCGCTTCCCGAATTCCGGTATCTGCAATTCGTAATTCTCCGTAAATTTCTTGAAGTCCTTCTAAACCTTGATTTACATCACCAATTTTTCCAGCATCTTCACCGAAAATTAAGGTATTAGGATGTGTTTTAAATATTGCATCAAAATTATTACGAATGACAACTCTACCGTCAACCTCTTCAATTTTATCATCGTAGGTTGGTGGTACTTCTTTAATGGAAGTTGCATTGTTAGAAGCTTCAGAATAAAGATGAGCACTGTATTTTGGTTGAATGATTTCGAAATAATTAGCGATCCAATCTTGTAGTTGTTTCTTTTCTACTGATTTTTCAGAAACTACATAGCGCAATGTTTTTCTTGCAGTTCCAATAATATCTTTTCGTAAAGGTTCTTTATCTGAAGCGAGGTCGTTTACAAGTTTTTCAATAAATATTTTATTAGAACTAGCACTTGCCAAATTATTTAGTAAAATTAAAAGTTCTTTTTGTTCTTGTTTTTGAGGAGCTACAAATGCTTTCCACGCTTCTTTTTTACCTTCTCTAACTTGTTTTACGATCTCTTTTTCAATGGTAATTAACTCTTCATCGGCAGCAAAATTATTAGTGATTATCCATTCTCTAAATTTCACATTACAATCGTGTTCGATTTCCCAAGCAAGACGTTCTTTGTTTTTATAACGCTCGTGCGATCCACTGGTAGAATGTCCTTGAGGTTGGGTAAGTTCGTTTACATGAATTAAAACCGGAACGTGTTCCTCTCGAGCTACCGTAGCCGCTTTTTGATAGGCTTCAATTAAAGTTGGGTAATCCCAACCCTTTACACGAATAATTTCATAACCATTTTCAGTTTCAGTACGTTGAAAGCCTTTTAATATTTCTGAAATATTCTCTTTGGTGGTTTGGTATTTTGCGTGAACTGAAATTCCGTATTCATCATCCCAAACACTTATCACCATAGGTACTTGAAGTACTCCGGCTGCGTTGATGGTTTCCCAAAAAAGTCCTTCGCTAGTACTTGCATTTCCGATGGTTCCCCAAGCGACTTCGTTTCCGTTGATAGAAAAATTGGTTTTGTTAGTGATTCCGTTAACGGTTCTGTAAATTTTTGATGCTTGTGCCAATCCTAATAGTCTTGGCATTTGTCCAGCAGTAGGAGAAATATCTGCACTACTATTTTTTTGAATGGTTAGATTTTTCCA
The DNA here is from genome assembly GCA_002733185.1 of Flavobacterium sp. Classification (GTDB taxonomy): domain Bacteria; phylum Bacteroidota; class Bacteroidia; order Flavobacteriales; family Flavobacteriaceae; genus Marifrigoribacter. The sequence goes on from NVUT01000017.1 coordinate 52,814, forward strand.
ACTTCCATCGTTTTCTAAACTGTGGGTTGCAAAATGCCCTCCCATTTGGCGGCCTGCACTCATAGGGTCTGCATTGATGTCTGTGTGACCGTATAATCCCGCAAAAAATTCTTGTATGCTTAACTTACCAATCGCCATCATAAATGTTTGATCGCGGTAATAACCGCTACGCCAATCTCCATTTTTAAACGATTTTGCCCAAGCTAATTGTGGTACCTCTTTTCCGTCACCAAAAATTCCAAATTTAGCTTTACCAGTTAGCACTTCGCGTCTTCCTAAAAGGCTACACTCACGGCTAGTAACTGCAATTTTATAGTCGTTTAAGATTTCGGTTTTAAAATCTTCAAAAGATAATTTATTATTGGTTTCAGAATTTGTTTGCATAATAAAAGGGAGGTATTAGGTCATGCAAAAGTAGTGAAAATTGAAATTTTATGCAATCCCTATTTTTAGTAAATAAGAAAGGTATTTAATAAAAGTTACAATTTCCCTAAAAAGATTAGATATAATTTAATAAAATAGTAGGATAGCTAATAAATAGTTAAATAAATTAACTTTATAATGAATTAAAAAAATATAAGTAAAAAAAAATATTAAAAAAACTGAAACTATTTTACTTCTTTTTTATCCGAAGTAATTCCTTTTATTATAATAAGTCTAATTAATAAAAAGTAGGGTAAACCGTGTAATACTACATCAAACCAGTCCATTGGTTTCATTCCTTCTGCACCACCTAGAATCCATTTTGCTTTTCCGAAGATATGTGGTTCTGGGAAAAAAGGAGCCAATCCTAAAGTTAAACAAAGTAATATTACTATTCGCCAATTATTTATTATATCCATGATTATTGTTTTTTATTAATACCAATTTCTGGAAAATAATCCAAAAAGTGTGCTTATGTCTATAGTGATGATAAATCGTATTTTTTCTTCGTAATTGGCTTGTCCCATTTCCCAACCTAAATTGGAATAAACAGGGAAGAAAACCTCAAAATAATCTTCTACCAAACTTAGTCTTAATCCACTATCATAAAGCGTTTCAGTGCCAAGATTTTTGTTGTTTACAAAACCAAGATCACCATACACTTGTATCCATCGCCAAATATTGGTACTTACATTCATTGTTGCCATCCAAGTGTTTGAAAAATCTGGACTTAATTTAGATTTAAAACCACCTTCTGCCAAAATTAATTGTTGACTAAAAAAACCGGAGTCATCACTTCTTCCGTAGTAATTATAATCAAATAGATAATCGGTTGGTCGGTCTAATGCGAAACTAAAAAAGTCGTCATTTACATCGGTTTTATTTTTTAGAAATGCACCTGCGAATATCCGAATGTCAATTTTTCGGTTATTATTAAAGAGTTTTCGATATTTTAATGTGGTAGAAATTTTACTAAATTCAGAAGATAATTGATAATTTACTACTGCTTTGTAGTGATTAATTAAATTTGGGTTTGAATACACATAACTTATGTCGAATACACTATAATTAGGTGATTCTAACGGTTTGTTTGGATTAATATCTCGATCTACTGTAACATTTCTTAAGTTTATAAAATGTCTTTTATTACTTCTAAGGTCTTTGCTGTTTCTAAAGCCTATGGTTGCAAACGGACTTAATCGTTTATAAAACAATCCTTCATCGTACGAAAAATAATTTCCAGAAATTCCAAACCTATAAAAATAAAGGTTCCCAAATTCTGGCATATGTTTATAATGTATGGAAGCACTTCCTACAACGGTATTTGATCTAAAAGCATATAAAGGTTCTAATTTGTATTGAAACTCTTTCCGAAGTATGGTTTTGTTATATAATTTCGGACCTAATGCTAAGCCGTCATATACATTATAACTGTATTCTGGCATTAAAAATATCTGATTGTATTTTGGATCTTCGACATCTTTAAAAACCCTAATTTGAAGCGGTTTATTTAAAAATCCTTTGACCTTTTTAAAATTGTTTCGCTCATTATATTCTGGTATATTACTTTCGTAATTTAATGCAATTTGACGAATGTCTTTTATAGGTAAAGTCACGGTAATAGAAGAATCTATAGGAGCCAACCATTGTTTGAAAACTATATTGTTTTTATTGATTCCGTAGATAGAAACGGGTAAAGAAGTAGGGCGTTTATTAACCACAGTAACCTGCACCGAGTCTTTGGTTTTCTTTACATCTTTCAATACAAATTCAATAGTATTTCTATTGTCAACAAAATCTTTAAAAAACCAATCTACCGATTTGTCTGTGTTTCTTTCAAGGTATTTTTTAAACTCATTAGAGCTGATTGCTTTTAATTCATTTTCAGAAAAAAACTGATGGATACTTTTTAAAACGGCATCATCTCCGAGGTAATTTGAAAGGTAAGATAAACCCTTTCCTCCATAATAATCGCTAGCTATATTCTTATTAAATTTGAGTAGGGAATCTCTAGGAGTGGTTATTTTTTGATGTAAATTATTTCTTGCCATATTCAGATATAAAAATGAATATTGGTCATTTATTTTCAATTCTGAAGCGTGAAATAATCGAGCAAGCCATAAATTACTTAAATTTCCGATTATTTTCATATCGGGATAGTAAGTGTCCACATATTCCATCATTAAATACACTTGAAACGCACCAATTAACCAATGGTCTTCACGAGGGTTTACTACTAATGTATTTTCTAAATACGTGCGACTAATTATTTTAAGCATTTCAATATCATACTCAAAACCATTGGGAAAAGGACTGATAAATTCTGGCAATAAATTAAGGCCATAAACGGGATCTCGTTTATAATCTATCTCGCTAATTACCAATTTATCGAACGGATAACTACCCAGATTTTTATCTAAAAACTGAACAACCCTATCTATAATCAACGCTTTAATTTGAGGAGTTACTTTTTTGTGTGTATGGTTGGAAGTAACTTGAACTTTATCGGTAAGAACGTTTTCAAAATCGGAAGCCTTAACTAGATGTAATTTTACAAGCATTCGGTTATCTCCTGTAAAATGATAGGTTCTTTTATCTTTCGTAAAGGTATCTGAAATTTCTTTTAAATCTGAAACAATTGTAAAATAATAAGGAACCTGAAAATGAATATCAAATGTAGAAGGAGTGAGGAAGCTATCGTTTAAATCTTTATTGCTATAATACTGCCATTCTCCATTAAAAACTGCAGGAGATAAATACCAATAGCGAATCTTAAAATCGCCGTTATTGTTAACACCATAACGTGTAAATTTATCATCTGGAAGCACTACAGAATACTCCATTTTTAAGGTATAGGTTTCTCCTGGCAGAAGGGTTTTATCTAAGGTTATGTGTATAATATCTACTTCTTTTCCACGCTTCCAAACCAATGGAGAGTTTTGATAATTTTCAATGCTTTTTATAGTTGAATGTCCCCGTTTTTTATTTTTTTCAAAATGAAATGATGCTTGGTAGTTTTCAGAAAAACGTTTGCCTAAGGGTGTGGTTTTACTGGAAAAACTATTAGCCCAATCGTTTAAATAAATTTCTTTTAAAGGAACTGTTGAATGATTTTTATAAACAATTTCTTGCTGAATGGTAATTGTATTTAAAGTAGGATCTAACGATGCATCAATCGTGATATTATGCTGTGAAAATGTAATAGAACTAATAAATAATCCTATAATTAGTATGTAGTTTTTACCCTTCAATTATTTTTTAATAAATTTTAATACAGGAGCATTTGGAATGTTTGTTTTTATATAAAACAATCCACTTTGTAAAAACGATACATTTAGGTGAATATTTTTTTCTTTTTTTGAAACGTAATAAAGTGTTTTTTGTCCTAAGGTGTTAAAAACAGAAATGGTAATGTTTTCTGAATAGCTTTCAGAAATCAATAATTTTACTTGGTCATAAACAATTGTTTTTTCTATAGAAATTGGTGATACTACTTCAAAATCGGTATTCCCTAAAACAAATTCTTTATTTGTTTCTAATTGCATAATTACGGGTAAATGATCACTCATACTGTATAAATTATTTCGTAATACTTGACTATAATCACCTATACAAGTTTCGTCGCTAATATCTAAGTTATAGCAATTTTCATTGTTGCCGTAAGCTTTATAACTAGTAGGAATGTACCTTAATTTTGGATCAGTCATCATATTTTCTGAAATAGTAATAAAGTCGAAACGATCGTCCAAACCACCTCCAGCACCAGATCCAAAAGGAGAATTAATACGGGTGCTTTGTGTATGTATATTTTGATAAGTATCGTTATTATGCCAAGAACCTGGAGAGTCAATAGGGTCAACCATAATAATTGCATTAGTTGGGTCTAATAACTCTTGGTATGCAGGTTCTGAAGCAGTATAAAGGTTAAAGTCTCCAGAAAATATTACGAAAGAATTTGGATTGATGGTTGCTAAATCTGAAGTAAATTCATTTACCATACTTAATCTTAAGTTTTGATTGCCTGTACCTTGACTAGATTTTAAATGTGTAACATAAATGTAAATAAATATAGGGTCCGTTTCTTGATCTATAGTATTTAACTTTAAAACATATTTATTTATATCTCTTACAGTAGTTGAAATTACTTCGGAAGATTCTAAGCTAAATTTATTGGTTTTAAAAAATATTAATTGTTGCAATTCTGATCCACTTGATTGGTTATCAATAAAATTTGCTCTAGAATAAATATTGGTTTCGCTGTTTAGTGTGATGTTCATAATATCGTCGGCACCTTCTTCAGATTGTAATTCGCAAACCATAAAAATATCGGGTTGAAATTCTGCCATAATATTTTTTAAAATTCCGGAGCGACCACCAGGAGCAGCATTAGGAAATTCTAATAAATTATAAAACATAGCATTGATTGTTTCTTGAGCAGATAGTGTAAGGTTTACTAACACAAAAATAACAACTATATGTTTTTTCATTAAAAGGGAGTTTGTTTATTGTTTTCAAATGTACAATTAAAGTGGTGTTAATTGCTAAAAGTCAAGTGAGAAAAGTAAAATTAAAAGGCTGAAATAATTTATAATTACAAGAGGTTGAATCTTGTTTATATTATATAAAACTATTTGATAAAAATTTAATTACAGAAAAAACTCAACCGAAATGATTGAGTTTTAGTATTTTATTTAAATATAAAAATTTATTTTAACCAACCTTTTTTTATAGTGCTTTTACTATAAATTACAAGGAAAATTGCAATTAAAATAATCATAATTGGCATAATAGCTCCTCCTGGGCCATATGTTTCTAATGAATTAATAATAACGAAATTATAAATCATTTGAATTAATACGGCTATAAGTGAAATTGAAAATAATAAACTAGCGACTTTTTTTCTTAAAAGTAATGCCAAGGCTCCTAAAAGACCTGCAAAAACTGCAATTGCAAAAGCTGTAATTGCCCAAGAAGGCATACTATAAACTAATTCTAACTGTTCTGGAGTGTATTGACTTTTAAAAGCTTCTGTATTATACTGTTGTTGTAAATATTGATTTACGCCCATTGCATTCCAAATAAGTGCAATTACAGCGATGATCCAATAAATTAAATTTGGTTTGTGAGTTATTGTCATTGTTTTGGTTTTAGTGATTATTTGAGCTTTCAATATAAAGGAAAAGTTTAAAATTTGCAAATTATTGTTTTATTGAACATTAAATGCTTCTAAAAATTATGTATCTTTCAAATAAAAATATGACCACAATATCCAAATCCAATTTTTTATTTCTAAAAAAACTAAAAAATAATAACCATCGAGATTGGATGCAAGAAAACAAAAAAGAATACCTAGCCAACGAAAAAATTTTAAAGCAATTTTACGCTAGCATAGAAAGTAAACTGAATATTGAAGATGAAATTTCTAAATTGAAAGTGTTCCGAATTAATAGAGATGTACGGTTTAGCAAAGATAAAACTCCTTATAATGTGCATCGAAGTGCAAGTTTTAGTAGAGCAGGAGCACATAAAAGAGGAAGTTATTATTTACGTCTAGAACCTGGAAAATCTGCAATGGCAGGAGGTTTTTTCTCTCCTGAATCTCCAGATTTACTCAGAATTAGACGGGAATTTGAAATGGACGCTTCCGAGATTAGAGAAATATTAAATCTGAAAGATTTTAAAAAAGCATTTGGAGGCTTTAATCAAGAATACAAAGTGAAAACGGCTCCAAGAGATTTTAATAAAGAAGATCTCAACATTGATTTAATAAAACTAAAAAGCTTTTTTGTAGTCCATAATTTTACAGATGAGGAGGTATTTGCAAACGATTTTGAAGAAAATTTAATGCATCATTTTTTGTTGTTACGTCCATATTTCGATTATATGAGCGATGTACTTACTACCGATCTTAATGGAGAATCTTTGCTCTAGTGTTAATTTAAGTATAAAAAGACATCCCAAAACCTATTCTTTTTCGTTTTTATTTCATAAAATTCAAAAAATAATTTCGTCTTAACCGCCATTTCATACTTTACTTAACACTAGCTTGCAAAGTGATATTCTAGCAACTGCAGATTTTTCTTTAACCGATCCTTTACAATACACATCATCCGTTTATTTAAAGCTGAAGAGTATTGTACATATTGCCGATGTTCATTAATGGTAAACTGACCAATAATAATTCCTTTTAACGAATTCCGGAATTTCATATCCTTATGTATTGCATTTTCAATATAATCCAATCGCTTTTCTATTGAAAGGTCGTAGAATACATTTTTGTGCTTAGTAATATAATGTTTAAACACTTCTACCAACAAATCGTTTTGTAATTTTGCAATTGGACGGATGGTATTGTTCTGGAAAAATTCACCTTCAGACATTGTACTGCTAATAACTGCTGAAGGAATTTGAGGACGAATTTTTAGTAAAGCACTATCTCTTTGATTCATGTCTTTTAGGTTTTACTAAATTTAGAAATTATTATTCGCTATTTTTTCAGTTTCAGAAATAGTTATAAACGTGGTTTTCAACAATAAAAAAAATATCAATTTTATATGGTTCTATCCTTATTTTAATGGAATTATCCGCAATTTTTTAATTAGTTATTATTCTATTCTTTTGTTTATTTGTTTAATCGGTTAATCGTTAGTACTATTTATAAACGATTACATGATTAAACACTCAAATCATTTTGTTTTTAAAACGCAACTATTTTTTATTTCCCACTAAATTCGGGGTAGAACCTTTTATATTTCTAAGAGAAATTTAAAAGAATATTAATAAAAAGACCTCACAGGTTTTCTTTGTTTTCCAAAGCTTTTAAGCAAAGGTAAAAAAAACTGTGAGGTCTAGATTAATAAGTTAATTCCTCTTTCGTTATGATAAAAAAACTAACTCTTTTTCAAATATTCTTCTTTGCTTTTTAAACTAGGAAGTACAATTTCATTTTTTACTAAAAAGGAATTTAATTTCTTTACTTCTTTGTTTTTTATTGCTTCGTATTTAGTTTTCGCTTCATTTAATTCTTCAGATATCAACTCGAAATTAGCGATTCTTGAAGGAGAAACTTTTCCGTAGTTACCGGCAACACCGCTGTATAAATCACCTAGCTTTTCTCTAATTTCAGGATCTGCTGTCGCTACATAATTATCACCAGTTGTAACCACTAATGTTTTTAGTAAAGTATTTAAAGCATCGTAAGTTTTTTGAGCAGTTTTCTTTCCTTTTGGATGGTCTTTTATCACTTCTTGAGCTTTGTCCATTGTACCGTTAATTTCGTAAACCATATAAGCTAAATCCTCTACCATATTAAATAGTGTTTGAGTTAATTCTTCTTGCTCTTTTCTTTCAGCTAAGGTGGTTGGAGATTTTTTATCGTAAATAACTTCAATTGGATGTTCGTAAGTTTTCTTTCCTTTTGTCAATACAATTTTATACTTTCCAGCAGGAACTCTTGGAGAAGTAAAACCACCAAATGATAGAGTTTTTCCTTCAGCCATTTTTGGAGTGTTGGTGGTGAAATTCCAAGTGATTACATTAATTCCTTTGGATTTACTAGGGTTTAAATCGGTGATTTTATTTCCTTCCATATCTTGTACTTCCATTCTCATTTTACCAAACGTATGACGCTTTTTTAAATAATATAAGATGCGTGCTGAAGTGCTTTTACTTTGCCCAACAAATTGAGTTTCACTTCCGAAGCTACCAGAAAAACCACTGTTTTCATTCATTACAAAAGGTTTCGTTTCAAAGAAATGCACATCTTCAGCTAAAACCTCTTGATTTAATTCACGTAATGGGCTAATATCGTCAATGATAATCACACCACGACCATGAGTTCCCATTACCAAATCGTTAGTTGCTTTCTGAAGGTCAATAAAATGAACTGCAGTTGCTGGCATATTATTTTCAAAACGATTCCAGTTTTTCCCACCATCAATAGTGATAAATAAACCGAATTCAGTACCTATAAATAATAAGTTTTCTGAAACATAATCTTCTTGAATATTTCTAACATATCCAATAATATCATCGGTAATTATATTCGTCCACGTTTTTCCGAAGTCAGTAGTTTTTAAAGTATAAGGTTTCATATCACCAGTGGTATGACCTTCAAAAACAGCATAAGCAGTTCCTTTTCCGTGAACACTCGATTCAATATGACCTACCCAAGTATTTGCTGGAATTCCTACTAAATTTTCGGTGACATTTTCCCAATTCTTTCCACCGTCTTTGGTAACTTGAACGTTTCCGTCATCAGTACCAACCCAAATAATATCTTTATCTAAAGGCGATTCAGCAATAGTAAAAATAGTGGTGTGCATTTCTGCTCCACTATTATCGATTGATAAACCTCCCGATTTAGATTGATCTTGTTTAGATTTGTCATTGGTGGTTAAATCTGGGGAAATTATTTCCCAAGTTTCACCCATATCATCTGAACGATGCAAAAACTGACTTCCCATATAAAAACGGTCTTCAACAAAAGCACTGATTGCCATTGGCGGATTCCAGTTAAAACGTAAATCTGGATCTCCTTTACTTTTCATTGGTTGAATAGTTCTTGTTCTATTATTCTCCACATCGTAACGCCAAACTGCTTGCGCTCCTTGCATTTCGGAATAAATAATATTTTTTGTTGGGTGTTTTAAAACACGATATCCATCGCCATACCCAACACTGTTCCAGTCTCTAGCATTCACTCCGCCTGGAGAAGAAGATGGTCCGTACCAAGAACCATTATCTTGTAAACCTCCATACACATTGTACGGAGTTTCGTTATCTACACTAATATGATAGAATTGTGAAAGTGGAAGGTTTTCAGCAATTTCAAAAGTAGAACCACCATCCCAAGAACGGTAAAATCCGCCATCAGTCCCTGTGTAAATTACATCTGAATTATTAATATCGAAAACAATATCGTGAATATCACTGTGCATATTTCCTAGTGATTTGAAGGTTTTTCCTCCATCACGACTAATAGATCCACTTAATCCACCTTTAATAATTACATTTGGATCTTTGGGATCGATGGTTATTCTTGAAAAGTAAAAAGGTCTTACAGTTAATCCGAAATCATTATTTAAATGTTCCCAACTAGCACCTGCATTGGTAGATTTCCAAAGTCCGTTGGTTGCTTTCTCACCAGTTTCTAAAACAGAATATAAGATTTTACTATCACTAGGTGCAACAGCTATTGCAATTCTTCCTAAATCTCCTGTAGGAAATCCTGAATGAATTTTATTCCAAGTTTTTCCGCTATCGGTAGATTTGTATAAAGCACTTGTTTTTCCTCCGGAAACAAAACTCCAACCAGAACGTCTAAATTCCCACATAGAAGTATAAAGTATAGATGGATTATTAGGATCCATAATTACATCTGCCGCTCCTGTTGAAGTACCGATATAAAGTATTTTGTCCCAAGTTTTTCCACCATCGTTCGATTTATAAACTCCACGATCTTCACTATCACTCCATAAAGCTCCTAAAACACCAACATACATTTCGTCTGTATTGTTGGGGTTAATTGCTATGGAAGAAATACGTTCGGAATTTTCAAAACCTATTTTATTCCAGTTATTTCCACCATCGGTAGATTTATATAATCCATCACCCACAGAAACTGAGTTACGAGTCCAAATTTCACCAGTTCCTACCCAAATAATATTGTCAGGATCTTTTGGGTCTAATTTTACGACTCCAATAGATTGAGCGTGATCGTCAAAAATTGGAGCGAAGGTTGTTCCTGCGTCACTAGATTTCCAAACACCACCGCCGGCTGCTCCAATATATATGATTCTTGGATTGGTTGGATGATTTTCTAAATCGATAATACGTCCACTCATTAAAGCTGGACCAATATGGCGTGCATTAAGACCGCCAAACAATTCTTTTCCTTTTAGTGTGATTTCTTCTTGTCCGAATGAATTAAAAGACAATAGAACAGCTGCAATTAGTAATGTAATTGATTTTTTCATAATTGGTTTTTTGATTATAAAACAAAACCCCTTTTACACTGAAAACAGAATAAAAGAGGTTTAATTAAATTGATTGAATGATATTTTATTTTTTCCCTTCTTCTGTTGGTGTTGCTACTTCTGGAAAAGCGAACATTGCCATATCTATTTCAGGGTTTAGGATTATTTTTTTAATGGTAATTGCTTGACCTCCCATATTCATTGAAAACGGAAAAAATAAACCATCAACTTCTTCATAATCGCTTAAAGTAGTTTTGTTCATTTGCCCTTTCATTGGACCTTGTTGAATTTTTGCTTCAGAAACAATAGGAACAAAGTTTTCAGTTTCAAAATAATAATAAGTGATGTTTGCTGTTTCTACACCATCAACCATAATTGGGTCTTGTGTAAGTTTTATTTTAAAGGTATCAGTACCTTCAATAGTTTCGTTTTCTAATTTTTCAACCGTATACCCTTTTTCTTTATAATTAAGTAATGGAGAAGGGAAGTCTTTCATTTGCTTCTTCATATTATCGGTAGTTTCCTGATCACTTTTCTCTGGAGCCATTGTCATAAAATTGGTTGTCCACATTGTTTCTCCATCGAAAGAAAATTGAGTCATATCTTGTCCTTGAAGATTAATTTTAACAAGTTGTTTTCCGTCTTTCATTTGGTAAATTTCGACAGGAATAACCATTCCTTGAGCATTTGCTTCTGCTTCCATTTTTACTCCATTCAGTTTTGCCCAATTTGCAGCTCCTCCCGTATTTTCAAAATAATTATTAATAATTTCGTCTGCAGTCTGTGCTGATGCAGGAGTTATTGCGATTATTAGAAATGCAATGATTAGTGTTTTAATTGTTTTCATTTTTGATATTTATTTAGTTACAGTTTTTGACGCTTATATTATTGATTTGTTACAGTTTTTTTTAAGAAATATTAATTATTGTTGAAATCATTGCCACTTGGAAATTCAAAAACTTCCAAATCAAAATAGGAAGCAGAAGCCAATAAGTGATCAAAAATATCTGCTTGAATATGCTCATAATTAACCCACTGTTTGTCTTTACTGAAACAATAAACTTCAACAGGTATTCCTTTTTCGGTAGGTGCTAAATGCCTTACCATTAGAAACATTTCCTTATTAATTGCGGGATTTTCATTTAAATATGCATCTATATACTTTCTAAAGAGTCCTAAATTAGTTTGGTTTTTACCATTAATTTTTAATGTAGTATCAATTTCATTTTTATTATTATATGTTTCATTATCTTTTTGTCTATGTTCTAAATAATTTGAAACTAATTGAATTTTTCTATATTTTGTAAGATCTTCTTCACTCAAAAATTTTACGGTATTTTGTTTAATATAAATTGCACGTTTTATTCTCCTGCCGCCTGAATTTTCCATACCTCTCCAATTTTGAAAAGATTCAGATGTTAAGCTATAGGTAGGTATGGTTGTGTATGTTTTGTCAAAATTTTGTACTCGAACAGTTGCCAAACTTATTTCTATTACGGTACCGTCTGCTCCATATTTACTAAATGTTATCCAATCGCCAATTCGAATAATATCATTTACAGTTACTTGAATACTAGCTACAAAACCTAATAATGTATCTTTAAAAATAAGAAGAATAACAGCTGAGGCTGCACTTAAAGAAGCTACACTTGCAATCGAATAACTTGTTAAATTATTTATGATTAAAAATATACCAATACCCCAAGTGAAAATCATTAGTACTTGTATATAACTTTCTAAGGGCTTATCTTTATATTTTTCATTACTTAATAAGTAATTTTTAACAGACTTTAGGACACTTCTAATAATAATTACA
>NVUT01000018.1 GCA_002733185.1 Flavobacterium sp.
TCTTACAATAATAATTTCACATTTTTCATATCAATATTTTGAAAAATATTTTTTAAAATTAAAAGAAAAATATAGAGAAAAAATAGTTGGATAATAATTAAACCCAAACCGTCTAATCTAATATTGATTAGATTAAATAAACACAACCTATGCGAGTTTTCAAAAAAACACTCAAAATCTTATTTGTAATAATAACAATCCTTTGCATTGCAGGATTTTGGTATTACAATCATTTAAAGCCTTCATATTCTGGTGAAGTTTCCTTAGCAAATATCGAAAATGAAACCACCGTATATTATGATGATTACGGGATTCCGCATATTTATGCAGAAAATCAATTAGATGCAACAACAACCCTAGGTTATGTTCACGCACAAGATCGTCTTTGGCAAATGGAATTAATGCGAAGAATTTCACCAGGTAGACTCTCAGAAGTATTCGGAAAGGATTTAATTGAAAACGACATCTTTTTTGCTAGTTTAGGAATTGAAGAAAACTCAATTGAAACCATAAAAAATCTTGATAAAAACAGCAAAACTTATCAAATTATTGAAGCTTATTTAAAAGGAGTAAATCAATTTATGGATGAAGGTCCCACTCCTATAGAATATACACTTGTAGGATTAGAAAAAGAACATTTTCAGATAAAAGATTTGTATAATATTTTTGGTTATATGTCCTTTAGCTTTGCAATGGCACAAAAAACAGATCCTTTTTTAAGTGCTCTTGAACTTAAATTAGACAGCACTTATCTGAAAGAATTGAATATTCATATTAGACCAAATACGACCTTTATTAAAAATGCTAAACAGGAAATTGAAAACTACAGTACGATGGTTTCTACCATAAATTCGGTGATGGATACATCTCCTGTTCCTCATTTTATAGGTTCTAATAGTTGGGTAGTTTCTCCAGATAAAACAAAAAACGGAAAAGTAATTTTAGCCAATGACCCGCATATGGGTTTTTCTCAACCTTCCGTTTGGTATGAAGCACACATTGTTACTCCAGATTATGAAATGTATGGGTATTATTTAGCAGGTGTACCTTTCCCTTTATTGGGTCATAATAGAGAGTATGCCTACGGTATCACTATGTTTGAAAACGATGATATCGATTTTTATAAAGAAGAACTACATCCAACAGACACCAACAAATACAAAACACCAACGGGTTACGAATCGTTTAAAACTGTTTCAAAAACTATAAAAGTAAAAGATGGTGATGACATTACTTTTGATTTAAAATATACACGTCACGGACCAATAGTAAATGATGTTCTTAAAGGAATTACAAGCAACAATCCAATAGCAATGCAATGGATGTACACCTTAGTTGAAAATAAAGCTGCCGAAGCTTTTTATTCACTTTCAAGAGCTAAAAGTATGGCAGATTTTAAAAAAGGCGCTTCTATGCTTCACGCTCCAGGTTTAAATTTAATGTATGGTGATTCCAAAGGAAATATTGCTTGGTATGCTTCGGCTAAATTATACAAATACAAAGACCATGTAAATACAAAGTTTATTCTCGATGGTGCTTCGGGAGAAGATGATATTATTGAATTTTTAGATTTTTCAGAAAATCCAATGGCAGAAAATCCTGAATGGAATTATGTGTATTCAGCAAATAATCAACCAGATAGTATCGCAGGAATGTTGTATCCTGGATATTATCTTACTGAAGATAGAGCAAAACGTATTGTACATTTACTAGAACCAAAAAACAATTGGAATTTAACTTCCATGAAAGCGATGATTAACGACGTTACTTCGTCTGTAGCACCCGAAGTTATCAAGGAAGTTACAAGTACTATCAACTATAATTCTTTTAGTAAAAACGAACAGCGAGCCTTTGATGTTCTACAACTTTGGGATGGATCTCACACTTTAGATGCTGTTGCTCCTACTATTTATAACAAGTTTGTGTATTTGTATTTAAAAAATACTTTTGAAGATGAAATGGGTGAAACCTTATTCCAGCAATTTGAGGATACACACATGATTGAAAGAGTGATGCCTTATCAAATACAAAAGGAAGCATCTATTTGGTGGGACGATATTTCAACTCCTGATATAGTTGAAACAAAGAAAGATATTTTATCTAAAACATTAATAGAAACTGTTGCTTCTTTAGAAGAACAATTAGGTATAACCATAAATAATTGGACTTGGGACAAAGTGCATATTTTAGAGCATCCTCATCCAATAGGAAAAGTAGCATCTTTACGTGAGTTTTTTAATGTGGGTCCTTTTCCAATTAACGGAGGTACTCAGGTTATTAACAATCTTGATTATAAAAGGGATAGTACTGGAGTTTATAATGTCAATTTAGGTCCTTCAACTAGAAGAATAATTGATTTCAGTGATATAGAGAACAGCATGRGTATTAATCCAACAGGACAGTCTGGAAATCCTTTAAGTGAACATTATCGCGATCAAGCTGAAATGTACAATAAAGGTGAATTTAGAAAAATGAAAATGAATAAGGAAGAAATTATCAAGGTTTCTAGTAAAGTGATTTTTATTCCGAAAGATTAGTAATAAACTTATAGGCTATTACGATATTCGTAATTATATTGTGTTTGAATCTGTTAATATTGTGTTATTTTCAGTATAATTAATTATTTAGTAGTAATTTTGTAACGAAATTAAAATTTACTCGTCTAAAGAGTAGAACATTAAAACAATAAAGTTATGAGAACATTAAATAGTAATAAATTAACCGACAGAACAAAGACTTCAAAGTCTTTTAATTGGAATAGCAAAAGACGATTTAATAAGTTAAGTACTTATTAGGCTTTAATTCTATTAAAATAAGTGAAGAAAAAGCTCCTTATAATCAGATTATAAGGAGCTTTTAAATTCAATATTTTTGGTAAGTATATTGTAAAAAAAACTGAACAATAATTATATTGTTCAGTTTTTAGTATTTTTTTTTTAATTAATCTATATCGATTATTTAAAACTAAATACTAATCTTTTATTTCTAACTTATTTTCAATTTCATCTAATCTAGCTTTCATAAGTTTAGACTCTGCATCCATACCTACTTGGCTATAAATATCTTTTAAAACTTTTAGTAGGCTTGCATCATCTTTTCTTATATCAGTAGCTTTTTTTAAGTAAGGAATAGCATCTCGATAAATATTTACTTTAACTTCTTTAAGCTCATCATAACGATCATAATCAGCCCTTGAAGTCCCTAATGCATTCATCTCTTCGATAATTGCTCCTTCTTTTGATAAAATAAGATTTGCAGTATTAATCAATGCGCTAGCATAATCTGGTTTTAACTCCAATGCTTTTTTATAATAGTTCATTGCTGCTTCTTTCTCTCCATTTTTATAACTACTTACGCCAAGATTATAATACAATTCTGCATTATTAGGATCAGTTGCTATAATTTCTGTCATAATACTTTTGTAAGTATTCATATCTCCAAAATTATATGCCATGTCTGCTTCAGCTCTCATTAAAGAAACATCATTTGGGTTTTCTTTTCTAGCTTCACTCATCATCGCTTTCGCTTCCTCATTTTTACCTTGACTAATATATATTAATGTAACGTTTCTTAAAATTTCGGCTTTATTGGATTCCGACATACGCTCTTTAGGGTTTGTATATAACTTTGTAAGCAATTTTGTATTTCTGTCATCTTCACTAGCAAAAACGACTACATCTCCTGAAATAATATCTGTAGCGATATACTCTTTTGTAATACCTGTATAACCTAGATCTAATAGTTTTTTATAATAGGTTAAAGCATTTTCGTATTCTTTTGCATTAACAGCATTTCCTGCTGCAAAATATAAGTCTGAGGTATCTTTTTTACTCACCATATAACTTGTATAT
Source organism: Flavobacterium sp. (assembly GCA_002733185.1). Classification (GTDB taxonomy): domain Bacteria; phylum Bacteroidota; class Bacteroidia; order Flavobacteriales; family Flavobacteriaceae; genus Marifrigoribacter. Next base: position 3,852 of record NVUT01000018.1, read on the forward strand.
AGCTTCTTAGATGCTCTTTTATAGTTTTTAGCTTTTTGATCTGTAATAGCACTATTTACCAATTTCACTCTTATATTTTGAGTTCCATTTTGGGCATCTACTGCATTTTTCCCTTTTGGGTTTAAGTTAATTGCTTTTTCAAAAGATTCTGCAGATTCAATAAGTTTTTCAAAATCATCATTACCAGAATCACCAAGTAAAGCTTCACCTTTTGCAATGTAAAATTGAATTTTTAAATCCTTATCAGCATTATTTATTAATCCTTCAGCTTGTTTTAAAACAGTAACTGCTTCTGAAAAGTTTCCAGCTTTGATACTTTTTTGAGCTTTTTTAATCTCTTTTTTCTGTCCAAAAGTAATTGCAGAAATCATCATAATTCCTACTATTAATAATTGTTTTTTCATTTTACTATAATTTAAAATATATTTATTTGGGTTTATTCTTCTTCACTACTTGGTTTTGAAGTAGTATCATCTGTTTTATTTTCAGTATTCTCAGTACCTTCAGGAACAATTACATTTCCATCTTCGTCTAATTCTACTTCATCGTCATCGTGCATTACTTTTGCAACAGCAGCAATTGCATCACCATCTCTTACCTTAATAAGTCGAACTCCTTGTGTTGCACGACCCATTACACGTAATTTAGACACTTCTAATCGGATAGCAATTCCAGATTTATTGATAATCATCAAATCATCATCATCCGTTACATTTTTAATGGCGACTAATTTACCTGTTTTTTCTGTAATACTAATCGTTTTTACACCCTTTCCACCACGATTTGTGATCCGGTAATCTTCTAAGCTTGAACGTTTACCATACCCATTTTGAGCTACAACCAATACGTCAGTTTCAGAATCATTAATAGTAATCATTCCAATTACTTCATCGGAATCATTTCCTAAACGAATTCCTCTAACTCCTGAAGCATTACGTCCCATAGAACGAGTTTTCTCTTCTTCAAAACGAATTGCTTTCCCAGAACGAACTGCTAACATCACTTGACTATCGCCAGTGGTTAGTTTTGCTTCTAGTAATTCATCGCCTTCCTTAATAGTAATCGCGTTAATTCCATTAGTTCTTGGTCTTGAATATTGCTCTAAAGGCGTTTTCTTAACCTGCCCTTTTTTGGTCGCCATAATCACATAATGACTATTAATATACTCTTCATCTTTAAGATCTTGTGTACAAATAAATGCTTTCACTTTATCTTCTAGACCAATATTAATCAAGTTCTGAATAGCTCTACCTTTTGAAGTTCTACTTCCTTCAGGTATTTCAAATACACGCATCCAGAAACATTTTCCTTTTTGTGTAAAGAATAACATATATTGATGGTTAGTTCCCACAAATAAATGCTCTAAGAAATCTTCATTCCTAGTAGATGTTGCTTTTGCACCAACTCCTCCTCTATTTTGTTTTTTATATTCGGAAAGAGAAGTACGTTTAATATAGCCTGCATGAGAAATAGTTATTACTACTTTTTCATCAGGAATTAAATCGGTAATACTTACATCACCTCCAGCATATTCAATAACAGAACGTCTTTCATCACCATATTTAGCTCTTATTTCTTCAAGTTCTTCCTTAATGATAGTCATTCGAAGTTCTTCACTAGCTAAAATATCTCTATATCCTTGAATGGTTTTYATTAACTCTTCATATTCAGAACGTAATTTATCTTGTTCTAAACCTGTAAGTTGACGCAATCGCATCTCAACAATAGCTTTGGCTTGAATTTCGGAAAGTTCAAAAGCTTCAATTAATTTTGCTCTGGCTTCATCTGCATTTTTCGAAGCACGAATCAATCTAATTACTTCATCAATATTATCCGATGCAATGATTAATCCTTCTAAAATATGAGCGCGTTCTTCTGCTTTTCTTAGTAAATATTCTGTACGACGAACCACCACTTCATGACGGTGCTCCACAAAATAATGAATTAATTCCTTCAGATTTAATAATTGTGGTCTTCCTTTTACCAAGCAAATGTTGTTGACACTAAAACTCGACTGAAGCGCCGTGTATTTGTACAACATATTCAATACGATATTAGGGATTGCATCACGTTTTAAAAAATAAACGATACGCATTCCTTTTCTATCGGATTCATCACGGATATTCGAAATTCCTTCAATTTTCTTATCGTTAACAAGGTCGGCAGTTTTCTTAATCATATCTGCCTTGTTCACTTGATAAGGAACTTCGCTAACGATAATACATTCTCTTCCTTGAACTTCCTCAAAAGAAGTTTTTGCACGCATTACAATTTTCCCTCTTCCGGTATGAAAAGCATCTTTTACACCTTCATATCCATAAATGGTACCTCCAGTTGGAAAATCGGGAGCCTTAATATGTTCCATCAATCCATCGATGTCAATATCATTGTCTTCAATATAAGCAATAGTACCGTCGATTACTTCGGTTAAATTATGAGGAGGCATATTGGTTGCCATACCTACCGCGATTCCCGAAGCTCCATTAATCAATAATCCCGGAACACGAGTTGGTAAAACAGTAGGTTCTTTTAAGGTGTCATCAAAGTTTAATTGATGATCTACGGTATCTTTATCGATATCTGCCAACATGTCTTCCGAAATCTTCTGCATTCTCGCTTCCGTATAACGCATGGCAGCCGGACTGTCACCATCAATTGAACCGAAATTTCCTTGCCCATCAACCAACATATAACGCAAACTCCATTCTTGAGCCATACGAACCATCGCATCGTATACAGAAGTATCACCATGTGGATGATATTTACCTAAAACTTCTCCTACAATTCTTGCGGATTTTTTATGAGCGCCTGTAGCTCTAATACCTAATTCATGCATTCCAAATAAAACTCTTCTGTGAACTGGTTTCATACCATCCCTTACGTCTGGTAGTGCACGAGACACGATAACTGACATTGAGTAATCAATGTAAGCTGATTTCATTTCATCCTCAATGTTAATAGGGATTAATTTTTCGCCTTCAGCCATAAATATTTTCTTTAAATTTTAAGTTATAATTCTAAAAAAGCAAGATACATTATTTGTATATTTCTGAGCATAAAAAATACTTTAAAAAATAACAATTTTATTAACAAAAAATAAGGTAAAAACCGTTAATAACTATCGGTTTTATTGTTTTGATATTCGTAAGTTTTTTTGTCCTTTTACTACTATTCACAGTATAGGGTATAATTTTTGACTTATTAAAGTAATTATACTATTTTTAGACGCTTAGGATTTATACAATATGGACGATAATTTTTCACCAAGAGTAAAGGATGTAATTGCTTTTAGCAAAGAAGAAGCATTGCGCTTAGGTCACGAATTTATAGGCACTGAACATTTAATGTTGGGATTGCTTCGCGACGGAAATGGCAAAGCCGTTTCAATATTAAACACCTTAGAGGTGGATTTAAATCACCTTCGAAGAAAGGTGGAAATTTTAAGTCCCGCCAATCCCAATTTAGTAAGTCAGGAAAATGAAAAGAAAAATCTTCACTTAACCCGTCAAGCGGAAAGAGCATTAAAGACCACTTTTTTAGAAGCAAAACTGTTTCAAAGCACGTCTATAAATACTGCACATTTACTTCTGTGTATTTTAAGAAATGAAAATGACCCGACCACAAAATTATTAAACAAGATGAAAATAGATTATGACGGTGTAAAAGATCAATTTAAATTATTGATTTCAAAAGATGAAGACTATATAAAAGGACCAACATCGGAAGCGTTTCCTAACGATGATGATTTACCTTCCGAACAACCTGGGAAAGAAAATATTTTTTCCGGAAGTCCAGCCAAAGCAAATAAAAAGTCTAAAACTCCTGTTTTGGATAACTTCGGAAGAGATTTAACCTCTTTAGCTATCGAAGGAAAATTAGACCCTGTAGTGGGTCGAGAAGCTGAAATACAACGTGTTTCACAGATACTTTCTAGAAGAAAAAAGAATAACCCATTACTTATTGGTGAACCTGGAGTAGGTAAATCTGCCATCGTTGAAGGTCTAGCTTTACGTATTGTTCAACGAAAAGTATCTCGTATATTATTTGACAAACGAGTTGTTACTTTAGATTTGGCGAGCCTTGTAGCTGGAACAAAATACCGTGGTCAGTTTGAAGAACGTATGAAAGCAGTCATGAACGAGCTTGAAAAGAATAATGACATCATTTTATTTATAGACGAAATCCACACAATTGTTGGTGCGGGTGGAGCTACTGGTTCTTTAGATGCTTCCAATATGTTTAAACCTGCATTAGCAAGAGGCGAACTGCAATGTATTGGCGCGACTACTTTAGATGAATATCGACAATATATTGAGAAAGACGGTGCTTTAGAGAGACGTTTTCAAAAGATAATTGTAGAACCAACTTCGGTGGAAGAATCTATTGAAATTCTTCAAAATATAAAAGATAAATACGAAGCGCATCATCACGTTACTTATACCGATGAAGCGATTGAAGCTTGTGTAAAACTAACCAACCGTTATATGACGGAACGTTTTTTACCAGACAAAGCAATCGATGCTTTAGATGAAGCAGGATCTCGTGTACATATTACGAACATTCACGTTCCTGATAAAATTTTAGAAATTGAAGAGCAATTACATGAGGTACGTGAATTAAAAAATTCGGTAGTTAAAAAACAAAAATATGAAGAGGCTGCCAAATTGCGTGACGATGAAAAAAACCTCGAAAAAGAACTAGCAATTGAACAAGAAACTTGGGAAAAAGAATCGCAATTACATCGCGAAACAGTTTCGGAAGCAAATGTTGCTGAAGTAGTTTCTATGATGACAGGTGTTCCTGTTAATAGAATCGCTCAAGCCGAAAGCTCAAAACTAGCCGAATTACCTAAACGTATTAAAGGAAAAGTAATTGGTCAAGATGAAGCTGTAACTAAAGTTGTAAAGGCAATTCAACGTAATCGTGCAGGATTAAAAGATCCAAATAAGCCTATTGGTTCGTTTATATTTTTAGGTCAAACAGGGGTGGGTAAAACTCAGTTAGCCAAAGTATTAGCTGAAGAGCTTTTTGACTCAGACAATGCATTAATTCGTATTGACATGAGTGAGTATATGGAAAAATTTTCTATCTCACGTTTGGTAGGTGCTCCTCCAGGATACGTTGGTTATGAAGAAGGTGGACAACTTACCGAAAAAGTTAGAAGAAAGCCCTACGCTATTATTTTATTAGATGAAATTGAAAAAGCACATCCAGATGTATTTAACATGATGCTTCAGGTGTTAGACGATGGGTTTTTAACAGATAGTTTAGGAAGAAAAATCGATTTTAGAAATACCATAATAATAATGACTTCTAATATTGGTTCTCGTCAGTTAAAAGATTTTGGACAAGGTGTTGGTTTTGGTACTTCAGCTAAAACTACTCAGGCAGACGCACATTCAAAAAGTGTGATTGAAAATGCTTTAAAGAAAACATTTGCTCCAGAGTTTCTTAACAGAATTGATGATGTGATTGTATTCAACTCTTTAGATAGAGATGATATCCACAAAATTATTGATATTGAATTGTCTAAGTTATACAATAGAATAGATGGTCTTGGTTATCATTTAAAACTTTCTACTGCTGCAAAAGATTATATTGCTGATAAAGGATTTGATAAACAATACGGAGCAAGGCCTTTAAAAAGAGCTATTCAGAAATATATTGAAGATGCTTTAGCTGAAGAAATCATCAATACAAAATTAAAAGAAGGTGATAGTATTTCTATGGATCTTGATAAAAAGAAAAATGAATTGACAATCAAAATTATTAAAAAAAAGAAGAAAACTGAATCGTAAACTTTAATTTTAAAAACATTTAAAAAGCAGCATTTTTTATTAAATATTAAATGCTGCTTTCTCTTTTATGGAAAACAAAAAAGAAATAAAAAATAGAATTAAAGAAGAAATATTTCTTACTGAAAAATCTGTGTTTAAATACAAAGAACTCACCAAGCCCATTGCYCCCGATTGTGCTATTGGCAGAGTGTCGCGAATGGATGCTATTAATAACAAATCTGTAAATCAACTTGCTTTACGGAAAGCTGAAACAAAATTTAAAAACCTAAAAATGGCACTTTCAAAAATTGAAGACTCCGATTTTGGGATTTGTATTCGTTGTAAAAAACCTATCCCTTTGGGTAGAATTCTTTTAATGCCTCAAGTGATTACTTGTGTTCATTGTAGTAGATAACAATCAAAGTGTTTAATTTACTTTTCGTAACTTTATAATCTCAATCACTAATTGATAAATGAAAACATTACTCAAATATGATTTTTGCGAAATTGAAATTTATAATGATTTCATTATTACTGTTATGAATGAAGGTATTTTACTTACTCCAGATAAAAATGAAGTATTGTTAGAAATTGCAGTTGATTATTTTAAGAATAAAAAATTCGGATATATTACAAACAGAATACATTCTTATTCTGTAGATCCTAGAATTTACACGGAAACTTCAAAAATTAAAAACCTTGTTTCCTTTGCTGTCGTTTCAGACAATAAAATCGCATTGTCTAATACTCAAATTGAAAAATTATTTTACAAAAAACCCTTTAAACAATTCATTGATCTTCAAGATGCAATTATTTGGGTTAAAAAATATGTGAATAATTAAAATAATACCTCACTATCAATATTTAAAGTATCTAAAAAATTAATAGTATTTTCAATATCAATTGCTAAAATTCGATCGTCTTCAATAATTGGCACATCACTCCTATAAGATTTAATAAAAGCTTCAATTCCTTCTGAAGATTTTAAAGGTTCTCTAAATGAGATTGCTTGTGAAGCATTCATTAATTCAATTGCCAAAATACGCTCTAGATTATTTACAATTCGTAAACATTTTGTAGCAGCATTTGCGCCCATACTTACGTGATCTTCTTGTCCGTTAGAAGAAACAATAGAATCTACCGAAGCTGGTGAAGCCAATTGTTTGTTCTGACTCACAATACTCGCAGCTGTATATTGAGGAATCATAAAGCCGCTATTTAACCCTAGGTTTTTTACTAAAAATGCTGGTAATTCTCTTAATCCTGATATTAATTGATAAGTTCTTCTTTCTGAAATACTTCCCAATTCTGCAATGGCAATTCCTAAGTAATCTAATGCCAACGCCAATGGTTGTCCATGGAAATTTCCACCTGAAATAATTTTATCTTCAGCAATAAAAATATTAGGGTTATCGGTAACCGAATTGATTTCAGTTTTAAAAGTTTTCGTTACAAAAACAATCGTGTCTTTTGAAGCGCCATGAACTTGAGGAATACAACGGAAAGAATACGGATCTTGAACAGATTTTCCTTTTGCTTGTCCTATTTCACTTCCTTCTAATAATTCCAAAATACGTTCTGCAGTTTTTACCTGACCACGATGAGGACGTATCAAATGCACCAACGGATCATAAGGGCTCATATTACAGTTAAAAGCATCGATAGAAACCGCCGAAATTAAATCTGACAAGTACGATAGTTTATGGCCTTTTAATAAACAATACACGCCATAAGCACTCATAAATTGAGTTCCGTTGAGCAATGCCAATCCTTCTTTTGCTTGAAGTTTTACAGGTTGCCAGTTGTTTTGTTTTAAGATTTCTTCTGCATCAACAACTTCATTATTATAGTAAGCTTTTCCTTTTCCTATTAATGGCAAAGCCAAATGTGCCAATGGAGCTAAATCACCCGAAGCACCTAAAGATCCTAACTCATAAATTACTGGTAAAACATCTTCGTTATAAAAATCAATCAATCTTTGAACTGTTTCTAATTGAACTCCGCTATAACCATAACTCAAGGACTGTATTTTAAGTAATAACATTAACTTAATAATTGGTTTCGGAACCAAATCTCCCGTACCACAAGCGTGTGACATTACAATGTTTTCCTGTAGTTGAGTTAAGTCGTCGGAAGCAATTTTTACATTATACAAAGATCCAAAACCAGTATTAATACCGTAAATTGGTGTGTTGTTATCTGCAATTTTTGAATCTAAATAACGCTTCGATTTTTTTATATTTAAGGTAGCTTCTTCAGAAAGAGCTAATGGTTTGTTTTCTTCAACTATTGATTTAATTATTTGCAAATCGAGTAATTCTGAACTTATATAATGAGTTTTTGACATCTTGAAATATACATTTTTGAGGTGACAAAAATACTAATTCCTTGTTAAGATTAGTGTTATTATTTTTGTGAAATAAATATTATAGTACATTAGCAAAAATTAAAAACAATCTAATGAAAAACCTACTATTACTTTTAGTTGCCATCTCTTTATTTTCTTGTCAAGAGGAAGTAAAACCAACCTATACATTATTTAACGGAACAGTTGAAAACAACAATGCCAAAGCAGTTAAAATATTTGGAAATGATTTCGATAAAGATCTTACCATATCAGAAAACGGAACCTTTGGAGATACCTTAAAAATACCAAACGATGGTTTTTACACCTTGCGTGTTGGTCGTGAAAGCTCTCCAATCTATTTAACTAAAGGGGCAATTGTTGGTGTTACTATTAATGTAAAAGAATTTGACGAATCTCTGATATATACAGGAAACTTATCAAATGAAAATAATTATCTAGCTGCAAAATATTTACTTTCTGAAAAAGGAATGGAAATAGATAAAATGTATTCCTTACCAGAAACTGATTTTCTTGTAGAAGTAAATAAATTAAACGATTCTTATAAATCATTATTAAATGCTACTGAAGGAGCTTCAGGGGAATTTAAAACAGAAGAATCTAAAGAATTAGAATACGCACACCTTAATAACATTGAAAACTACAAAGATTACCATCGTTATTTTGCAAAAGACAACGAATTTGAAGTTTCAAAAAGTTTTTATGATGTATTAAAAGACGTTAACTATTCAGATATGAAAGCGTATAATTCTTCTAAAGCTTACAAATCTTTATTAGAAACTCATTTTTACAGAATAGCAAATGTTGTTAAAGAAAAAGAAGGTATTTCTGAAGCAATGGCTTACTTACAAGTAATTAATGACAATATTCCTAACGGAAAAGAAAAGGACGAGTTAATGACAAATTATTTGCGTTATGGTATGAAAGCAGACAACTCTTTAGAAGAAGTATTTACTTTATACAAAACTACAAATCCTACTTCTGAAAATTTGCCAAAATTAACGAAACGATACGAGTTATTAAAAACATTAACTCCCGGAAAAGCATCCCCTACTTTTAAATACGAAAATCATAAAGGTGACGAAACCAGCTTGGCAGATCTAAAAGGAAAAGTTGTGTATATAGATGTTTGGGCAACTTGGTGTGGACCTTGTAAAAGAGAAATCCCTTTCTTAAAAGAATTGGACAAAGATTACCACGGAAAAAACATTGCCTTTGTAAGTATCTCCATCGATGAAAAGAAAAATTACGAAGCTTGGAGAACCATGGTTACCGAAAAAGAATTAGGTGGTTATCAACTTATGGCTGATAACGATTGGAAATCTAAGTTTGTAGAAGACTACGGAATTAAAGGAATTCCAAGATTTTTATTAATCGATGCAGACGGAAACATCATCAACTCTGATGCACCAAGACCTTCAAGTCCTGAAATAAGAAAAGTGATAGATGGATTGATTTAATCTATTTTGTCTGTTCGAGCGCAGTCGTGAACTATTTTAGGTTTCGACTGCGCTCAACCAGACAATTAATTTTCTATTTGTGGTGAAGCATCACTTTTAAAAAGTTCTTGAAAAGCATTTCCAATATTATCAATAATATTGGAAGCTATTAGCGCTTCAAAGCCCAAATAACTCGAGGCTATATCTCCTGCACTTCCGTGTAAATACACTCCAAAAAGTGTAGCTTCTAATGAGTCATAACCTTGCGAGACTAAACCTGTAATCATTCCTGCTAATACATCACCACTTCCTGCAGTTGCCATTCCTGGGTTACCATTTTGATTTATATAAACTTCCGTTCCGTTAATAATCATAGTATTTGCACCTTTTATTAATACTATTACTTTGTTTGTTATTGAAAACTTTTTGGTCAACTCTATTTTATGATAATCATTTTTCCATTCCCCAATCAATCGCTTTAATTCTCCTGGATGTGGTGTTAAAATAGAATTCTTCGGAAGTAATTTTAGTAGTGATTTATCTTCAGAAATACAGTTTAATGCATCTGCATCAAGCACTAATGGGATTTCTTTGTTTTCTTTAATAAATTTCCTTAATGCAGTTATCGTTTTTTTATCGGTTCCTAATCCAGGTCCGATAGCAATAACTGAAGGATTAAAACTTGGTTCTATTTGTGTAATGATGTTTTCAGAAGCATCTGTTATTACCATCGCTTCGGGTATGGAAGTCTGAATAATCGCATATCCACATTTAGGAATCATAGCGGTAACCAACCCTGCTCCTACTTTTATAGCAGCTTTTGTAGCTAAAGTGATGGCTCCAATTTTACCATAACTCCCTCCTATTAATAAAGAGTGACCGAACTTTCCTTTGTGAGCAAATTTATTTCTTGGCTTATAAATATTTTGAGCTTCAAATTTACCGATGATAATTGCTAAAGGCTCTTGTTCATTAATAAAATTAGTATCTAAGCCAATATCTAAAATATCAAAAGTTTGAGAATAATTTGCGTTTTCAGGTAAAAATAAAGCTAATTTCGGATTTTGAAAAGTCAAAGTATGATTCGCTTTAAAAACAGCTTCTTCATCTTCAATCGTCTTTTCAGGATACAATCCACTCGGAATATCAATCGCTAATTTAAAAGCTTTTAATTCATTTAAATACTGAATTAACTTCTTAACCCAACCTTCTGGCGGACGGTTCAATCCAATTCCGAAGAGGGCATCTACAATAATATCTTCCTTATTAATTTCAGGGAAATCTTCTTCCGAAGTCATTAAAATCGGCCAATCTTCACTAACTTCTCTTATTAAATTGTAATTACTTAAAAAATCTGGAGAGCGTTTGTCTGTGAAATTTGCAATATAAACTGTGACGTTATAACCGTGTTTTATCAACATTCTGCCTAAAGCCAAACCATCACCGCCATTATTACCAATGCCACAAAAAACATGAATAGGAACTGGAGAGCCTTTTAAATTTGTGTCAAACCAATTAAAACACTGCTCGGCAGCCCGTTCCATTAAGTCAATAGATTTTAACTTTTGAGTTTTTATAGTTACTTTGTCAGCTTGGTAAAATTGCTCTGTGGAAAGGACTTTCATTGTTTAAATTTGTTTTTGCAAGTTAGGAAGCTTCTTCAAAAGAATCAAAAAAAGACAGTTTAAATTATATAAAAAAACGTCTAAGATTACTCCTAGACGTTCTAACAAATAACTCCCCAATTATTTGTTTAAATTAAATGAATTATTTTATTTTTTTTCTAATAAATATACATAACGAATTTTTCCACTAAATTCAGCTTCTGTATAATTAATATATTTCCAACCATTAGAATGCATAAAATTTAGTGCATCAATCATTGTATTAAATTTTTTAGTTTCTCCTTCTGAATCTTTAATACCATCAGCTTTCATCATTTTTGCCTTTTGTCCATAATCCACAAATACTTTAAATTTCACACCAAACATGGAAGTGTTTACTCCAATTAATTGTATGTATTTTATGTCAAGCTCATTAATATCAACATCTTCTACAAATACTTGTGAATAAGAGAATTGTGTAATAAATAAAATTGAGAATAATAGAATGATTTTTTTCATAATAAAAAATTTTTGAGATTAATATGACACTAAGATCTTATCTATTTTTTACGATGACAACTCTTAGTGAAAATCTGTGAATTTGCAATGAAAATTATAATAGTTGTGATTAAGGTAATCTCATATGTCTTTTATTCTAGTATTATTCAACAATACTAAACATATACATTTCTTTTCCTGAATCCTCCCCTCCTATTGAGAAGCCATATTCACCAGGTGTTAAATTTGAGAATTCAATTATATACGATTCATTACCATATTTTTTCGCTCTAAATTTTATAAATGAAAACTTGTTATTTTCGGTATCGCCACTTGCATTACTTGAGCTTGATACGATATATTCTCTTGTGCGTTTTTTCTGATCAAATTTTAGCATTTGGATAATTTTCGATGGCAAATAATTGTTTCCTCCGTAATTACAAATAAAATACAATTTATCCTGAGCTTGAATTTTTACAGGAGAACTCAGACCATCTATCATAAATATGGCATTTACTTTACCTATACCCGTAATTTTTCTTCCAGCAGAAGCACCTTTTTTAATGTAATAAACATTTTCTTCTAAATCTCTTTGTGTATTATTATCAACATAAAATATTTGACCCATGAATTGAGGCTCTTCTACCGTGATCGTATTAAAGTTATAGATAGCTTTTTTAGTTGAATGTTCTGGTTGGTTATTCACTGTCTGATTATCTGAATTATCTTGGGAATTATTAATTACAATGTCTTCATTTTCATCTTCTTCTCCTGAACATAAGAAAATTAAACCTTTTAAAGTTTGCTTTAATAGAAGAGCATTTTCAATAGATGAAACATAAAATCGTACCTTTTTTTCATATTTTACATCTTCACCATTACTAATGTGTTTTATAAATGGTTCTTCACTTTTTGTAAAAATATCTACAAATAGAAACTCTCCTTTACTGTTGTAATTAATTTTATTTTTATCGATATCGTTTAACGAAAAATTAAAATCGCTCATATCTGTTTTATCACCACTATCGTACTCTTTTGTGTAATCGATAATACATTCTCCAGTAAATCGCTGTTTAAAATTTTCATCGTTAAATGAAAATGAACCCGTTAAATTATTTAATTGTTCAATACCTTCTGAATAACTAGATATTGGTGTAATTGAATTGTTAAATGATTCTTTAGCTAATGGAATGATTGTTTTTAAAACTTTTCGTAAATCTCTTGCTTGCTCTATATCACTACAGGCGATTGTAATTTTATTGGTGTAATTTTTCTGTACACCGTCTTCTAAATATTTTATAGTTTTTACAGCTTTGTTAGTTTCTACGGTAACGCTAAATAAGTCACCATTAATTTTAAATGAAACTGTTTTAGGGTTTAATAAAAGAAGGTTGAATAGATACTTAGTGTTCTCAGTAGATTTTGCAGCTATTATCTCTTTGTTAAATTCTATACTTCCAAGGTAACTGGAATTTTCGTTTATACTTTGAGTATAATCCCAACTTGAAGAACTCACACTCCCAACATTATTTTCTAGCCAATTGATACATTCTTGATAGGTTGTAAGTGTGATTCTTTGATCCACCAATTGTTGCGCTCTTGGTATTGCTTCTTTAATTTTACTAACCAGTTCTCTTGCATTATTAATATCTGAAGCATACACTTTAAGCGAGTTAACATAGCTTATCTTTTCATTATCGGTAGTGAGTTTAATAAGTTTTTGACGGGTTGGAACCTCAACATATATTAAGTTTTTTTTCACTACTTTTTTAACTCCATTTTTTTTAATATCAGCAGGATTAATAATATACGATTTTGTACTGCTGTTACCTTTGCTATCAACCTCTTCGACAGTTATGTTTACAACTGTAGGATCAATAACAGAAATGGTTTGATTAAAGTCTTTTTTACCGTTATTAACAGTTGTTAAATGTGTGCTAATTGCTTCAACTTCTGTAGTTAAATCTTGCGCATTTGATAGAAAAGTTACAAATAAAAATAGAATTGTAATTTTAAAAAGTTTCATGGTTTGTTGTTTTATAACAAAAGAAAGCAACAATACCGTTTCTATCAATTAGTAGTGAGAATCTGTTAAAAAACGATGAAAATCATCCTGTTTTTAATGAAATAGAAAAACGTCTAAGATTTCTCTTAAACGCTTTTCCTTAAAACAACCTTACAATTGATAAATAATTGTTTCTTTATATAGTATTATTGGTTAATTAAAAAAGTAGCCTACGGATAAGTTTATAACTCTGTTTTTAATGTCTAAGTTAACATCATCATCACTGATTATATTATTAAGACCAAGGGTGTATCTTGCTTGAAAAAACAAACCAAATGGTAATTTGTATTGAGCTCCAAAACCAAGACCTATATCGATTGTTTGAGTTTCGTCTTTAAAATCGAAATCGTCATCACCATCATCATAAGTTTCTTTTGCGGTAATATTAATTCCTAGTTGTGGTCCAGCTTGAAGAGTTATACCATCAATTACCATAAACCCAGCCATTACAGGAATATTAATATAATCAATTTTTCCTGTTGCTTTGTATCCTGGTTCTGTGTAAGTATATCCTTGAGATGAATAAACAACCTCAGGTTGCAATGAGAACTTTTCAGAAAGTCCAATATTTAAAACAGCACCTACATGAAAACTAGTTCTTCCTTCTGTATCTCCAAAGTTATCATCGTCGGAAATAGAAGCAAAATTAACACCTCCTTTAGCTCCAATATGGATACCTCCAGAATCACTTGAGTCATCTTGTGCAAAAGTTAGATTCATACTTAATACTGCAATTGCAGTTACTATTAATAATTTTTTCATAATTTGTTGATTTTATAGATTAATTTTTAGCAAATTTCATGTATTATGATATTGGTTGCAAGTCTTGGTGAAAGAGGGTGGATTTTTGATGAAAATTGATTGTTTTTAAATGAAATACATTTTAAATAAAAAACGTCTAAGATTTCTCCTAGACGTTTTATAAATAACTCTCTAGCTATTTATTTGGTTAATTTCTAATATATTCTTTAATAATTGAAGTCCCGCCACTTAATAGTAATGTGAAAAATTTATCTTCATTACCTACAACTTTAATAATTCTCTCTCCAGGGTTTAGGTTTATATAGCTTTGAGGATTTTCAGGATCCATAGAACTAATATCACCAGGTATATCCAAAATAAATTTTTTGGTTAGACCCGTTGGAGAATCATCGGTTATATAAATTGATTTAAAATCATCAACAATATCATAAAAGATTCCTGCTGTTTGTCCATTTTCCCAGACTTGTGGTGTTGCATTAGTTTGAACAACTGATGTAATATCATTTGCTGTCGAAAATTCAAATTCTTTAATATTTCTTATTATTGTAGAATAGAAATCGTGGTATGCTATAAATAGTTTTGAATTATCAGAAGATAACTTCATTTTATTATATTTATAATTTAATTCTTTCTTATCAATATAACTTACATTATTTATACTATAAGGATTTACTAAACTATATTGCTGGAAATAGTCATTATTAAAATTACCTGACGCATCTGCTTGAATATACATAATTGTTCCATCTTGACTTATAATAACATCCTCTGCAACAGAACTACCTCCTTGAGAGGAATCTAGTACTAGTATTTCGTTTGGAGAAGTTAAATTTGACAAATCGAAAGGAGATGGTAAAATATAATGGTGAATAAGATCGTCAACAACCATATAAAGGTGCAAGCCATTATTTGAGAATGAAAAATTCCTTATTTCACTTGAAGTGCTAAATACTGTACTTTGAAATTGGTAATCTGATAGTACAATGTCTATATTGCCTAGTGTCATAAAAACTTCTTCATTACCATATCCAGTCCCTTCACTATTTGTAGCATAAGCCCTAACATAATAAGTTGTGTTTTCGATTAATCCCGTCAAAGAACTTGTAAAAATTCCCGAACCTGTGCCGTCATAAGTTGTAGAGTTAGTCGTTGTAGGGTTTGGGTTTGTACTCCAACAAACACCTCTTGCAGTAACGTTGTTTCCTCCGTCACCAGTTACGTTACCTCCACTTGTTGCAGTAGTTTCAGTGATTTCTGAAACCGTATTTGTAGTAATGGTTGGCAGATTAGAATTATTTCCAGAAGCTATAGCGTTTAGATTTATTTGGGTGCCATTAATAATTTCTCCTGCACCATTTTTCACGAATGCAGAAGCTATTTGAATATCTGTATTATTTCCTAAAATCCAACTATTTGATGCTATTCCATCTGCATTAGTATATACATATTCATTTTCAAAAACCCCATTTCCAGTTTCTGCTTCAAAATGTACAGCTACATTTGGAATCGCATTGTCAAAGTTATCCCTTACAATTAATGTAATTGGTTCGTTTAATTCTGTATTTGTTTCTCCTTCCTGATTATTTCCACTAATAATTTCTGCTTCAAATGGTGCTGAATATAAGTCGTAATTATATAAGTTCCCTTCTTTGTTTATTAAAGATTGGGTTAAATCATCTATATGTAATATTGAAACATCTAAGCTTGTATAATAATCCATACCCAAATCTATATCTACATCCCAATTAACTAAATCATTAATTAGTTCAGCATTTACATCTAATTCTTCATAGGGAATAATTTGTCCAGATGGGCCTATTAGCCCATATGCTAATATTTCAACCTCTGGGATAATTTCTAACCTTTGATTAAAATTAAAGTCACCTGTAATTTCATTATTAATGTCATTTTCTATATTTTGGTAAAATATATTTAGAATATTATCATTAAATTCTCCATTATAATCTGCTCGTAATTCAAAATTATTTTTAGTTATAAATTGTGGGAAAATAATTAATTCTGCATTAGTATTTAAATCTAATTTTGCTGCTAAATTCACTTTTATAGTAAAAGCAAATGGCGGGATAACCACAAGTTTCACATAACTACAAATATCCTTTTTATAGTCAACAAGATTTAATGTCCCGTTTGTTGTGGCCTGTATATTTAAGTTAATATTACTATCAACTACAGTATAAATAGATGATTTAAATTCTTTAATAGCACCTAGGTTCATAGGAATTCCATAAAAAAATCCCGTAATAGGATTAAATTTCATTTTAATATCTAGTGCATTATTAACTTGGACGTTTCCAGAAGGTATGGTAATATTAAATGTTTCTGTTGAATTATTATAAAGTTCAAAATCTGTAAAGGTTAATACTACAGTATTATTATTAACAGAGATATTTACTCCGTCTTCAACTTCAATATTTTCTATATTGATATTTGGTATATTTAATTCTATTATAGGATCTGTTGCTGAAATCAATTTATATTTAGAATTTTCAAGTTTATTTGGGTTAGTTGAGGAAGATTTTGCTCTGTTCCCTGCGGTTGATATTTCTACTATTAAATTATTACATAATGTTGCAATAGAACCTAAAATTGCAATTATATTTACAGATGAATTTCTACCATTTATTACTTCTTTAACCACCCACAACCTTCCATTTCCATTATAATCAATTATAACGGTACCTGGTTTTAATTTATCAGTATCAAAACCAGTTAATGCTAACTCGTAGTTTATATTAAAATTATTGGTTATTATTTCTTGATTGGTTGTTATTGTCATTGAGGAATTTACAACAATTGTGTCTTGTTGAAAAGGAGGAATACCTACTTGTAAACCATCTTCGGTATATTCAAGTTGGGGTTCAGTTGTTTCTGTTTCATCATCTTTATCACAAGAAAATGAAATTACAAGGAGCAAGAAGGATAGTAAAAAGAGTATTTTTTTCATCATGTTATATATTTATATCTAGTTATGTTAAGCTAAAATGCATCACAATTACCTGTAAAACAACTCCTAGTGAGAACTCAATCAATTCGAGTGAAAATCGGATATTTTTTAATGAAATACATTTTAAAGAAAAAACGCCCAAGATTTCTCTCAGACGTTTTACAATTAACAAACCAATTCATTGTTTTGTTTTTGGTTAGTTCAAATTACTTTTTAATTACTTTTTTAACAGATAAGCCTTTATCTGTTTGTATTTTTAATAAATACATACCAGTAGGCAAATTGCTTACATCTATTTCTGTTAGATTTGAATCTAGTAATAGCTTCCCTGTTACTGAGAATAATTGTAATGATTGGATCGTATCAGTATCTCCTATTGCAGCAAATAGTTTGTCGTTTGTTGGGTTTGGGTAAATAGATATTTCACTTAACTCGTTATCATTAACTCCTAAATACTCACAATCATTACTAAAGGATACTCCAGCATCATAGTCCCAATTTGCAGGAATATTGTCCACCACATCAGCATCTACTTGTATGCAATCTAGGTTTGGGTTATTTATTGTATGAAAACTAATAATACCATTAGAATTTCCATTTTTAATATTTAAACTTGTAAGTTGATTTCCTTCGCACCTTACTGTTTGTAATAATGTGTTTTGTGATAAATCTATATTAGTTATTAAATTATTATCACATACTAATCCTTGCAATTCAGCATTTTCTGAAACATCAATAGAAGTTAATTGATTTTCTATTATAGACAAAGACACTAAAGCAAGGTTCTGTGATAAATCAATAGAAGCAAACTGATTAATAGATGCTGTTAACCATGTCAAATTAATATTTTGTGAGATATCTATGGAAGCAAATTGATTGCTGGTTAAACGTAAAGTAGTTAATGAAGTATTATGTGTAACATCTAAAGAACTAAATTGGTTATAAGTAACAACAAGGGTTGTTAATAAAAGGTTTTGAGTTACATCTAAAGTATTAAATTGATTAGAAGATATATTCAAATATGTTAAAAAGCTATTTTGTGTAACATCTAAAGAACTAAATTGATTAGAACGAATATTTAACTCTGTTAATAAAGTGTTTTGTGTAACATTCAAAGTAGTTAATTGGTTTTCGTAACACCATAATAAAGCTAATACTGAATTTTGTGAAATATTTAAATTTGTTAATTGGTTACCAAAACAATATAAGTCTTGTAAAGATGAAAAATCTTCAATTCCTGTTAAATCACTAATGCTATTCTCTTGTACTTCCAAACTCAAAACATCCTCAACATCAGCAGTCAAAACTTCTCCATTTATTACTCCATCACTATCTATTCCTAAATCTATTAAGGCTTGTTCAAAATTAGAATCTGGGATTAAGGTGGTTTGTGCGAAAGTGAATGTTGAAACCGTCGTAAACAGTAACATAAATAGTAATCTTGTTTTCATAATAGTCATAATTTAAAAAGTTAATCACAGCTAAAATGCAATACAATTACCTGTAACACAACTCCTAGTGAAAACTCATACTACTACAGTGAAAATATGGGGTATTTGAGTGATGGATGGAAATTAAACTCCTTTTTTAATAAGTAGAAGTTAATCATAAAAAAGGCTTGTAAAGACATTAAAGGTTTATATGTTAGAACTTTGTCATTTTATTAGAAAGATTCTTCCTCCTTTCAGTCGTCTGAATGACAAGAAGAGCTCGTCTGAAAGACAAAATAATTAACTCGCATACAAAGCCTCAAAACGCTTTGCAAATTCCTTTTTATAGGTGTCTTTTATAATCAGTTCTTGGTCTAAGATGGATAAACGGGTTCCGTTGATGCGGCCGTTAAAAAATTTAGGAGATATATTTACAATATAACTTTCATTAATACGCACAAAGTAATAGGGTAAAAGACTTTGCAGTTCTTTTAGCGACTTTTTGAGTAAATAACGATTATCACTGGTTTTAAACCATAGGTAATTGGCACGTAAATACTCTTCTTTTTTATCTTTATTTAGAAAGGGTTTTACAGTAAAATAACCAATATCTTCAAATTTTACAGGTACTTTTGAGATGGTTCCTGCCCCGTATTTTTTTACTTCGTCCAAATAATTTACCAAACCAATTAATCCTTCTTTTGTAATGCTATGCTCTTTTTCTATGGTTTTTTGCAATACCGTTTGTATGGCACGAATTACTTCTTTTGGATTTAATTCGGGTTTTGTTTTTATAATAAAATTTTCATGATGGGTATGTAATCCTTCATAGAAAGTTTGATTGTCTTCAAAATCGGTTACATAAATAAATGGAATATGATAGATTTCATGCAACATTTTCCCCAAATCTAAACCAGTCTGTGTCCCTTGCAAATCTATATCTAACAATACGACATCTGGACGCTGGTTATGAATACGTTCTAAAGCTTTTTCTACACTTGGAGAATAGTCATACACTGCGTAATTCTCCTCAATAAGTGCCATTTTAAGGCGTTTGTAAATGATAGCATTGTCTTCTACAACTAGTATTTTTGCTTTGGTTTTCATTGCGAGGAATTTTGGTTGGTTTTATTTTTTAATGTTATAGTTTTAAAAGCATTTTAAACATACTGATTACTGCCTACTGAACACTGCCTACTGAATACTTTGGCAAGGTAATTTTTAATTGAACACCTTGAGCGCTATTTAGTTGAAATTTTCCGTGGTATTGTTCTGATAATAATTTTATGGTATCGATTCCAAATGAAGAAAGTGTATTTATATCAAAATCATCGGGTAATCCAATTCCATTATCTGAAATATTTAAGTGATAATTTTCCGTATCTGAATGAAAATCTATCGCAATAATTCCTTCTTTGTCATCAGGAAAAGCATATTTGTAAGAGTTGGTTACAAACTCGTTAATTATAAGCCCTATCGGAAACGAAAGTTCGGTGCTTATCACCTCATTCTCATTAATTGAAATTGCAAGTTTTATAAAGGGTTGGTCATATACTTGTTCAATTTTATTTGCTAAAGAAGAAATATAAGTAAACGCATTTACCGAAGTGATATCTTCTTTTTTAATTAATTGCGTATGAATAGAGAACATACTGCCTATGCGGTTTTGAAGCTCATTCAATTTTTCTTGATAGGCTTTGTCTTTAAATTTTCCTTTAGCAAGATCTATAAAAAAGTTAATCATAGAAAAATTATTTTTAAGCCGATGATGCAATTCTTTTTGTAATTCTTCTACCCTATTTTTTTGTTTTTCAATTTTATCTTTTTGAAGCGAAATAGTACGTTTTGCTTTTGCTTCCGCTTGGTATTTTCTCCATATAAAAAATGCGATGATAATCACGGTTAATAAACCGATGGCAAAAATCCATTTCCGAAGGTTTTCCTTTTCAATTTTAAGCTCTTGCGCTGCTGTTAATTGCTTCAGTTTTAAATTTTGTATTTCTTTTTCTTCCGTTTTATATAAAATTCCAGCGTATTTGTTTTGGGTAAGCGACTTAGCATTGTTTATGCTATCGTTTAACAAAACATAAGCAGTTGTGATTATAGCAGTGGGCTGGAGTTTTATAAGATACGATAAAGCTTCCAAATGCATATCTGGACTTTTAAGCTTTTTTGCTATCCCTATAGCTTGAGAAGTATAACGAATAGATTGTTTTTGATCTTTCTGAAAGTAATAGTTAATAAGATGTATGTTTGAGGCAAACTGCCCTTCATAATCATCCAAAAGCGTTCTGTTTCTATGTGCTTCTAACATTAAATCCAGTCCGTTATTTTCTGTTTGCTGAAACAAGGTATATCCCAAATTATCTTTTAATCGATTAATTGTACTAGCTTGATCTATTGTTGCTGAATCTTTTAAGGCTTCAGAAAAAACAGCAATCGCCTTTTTATACTTTTCTTGTTTTCTATAAACATTCGCCAAATTATTAAGAGCTGAAGCTTTATTTTGCGAAGTTTTAGACAACTTAATTAATTTTAAATAAGCAGCTTCTGCATTCTTATAATCTTTGCAATTTGTAAATGCAATGCCTAAGTTATTAGTTAGTAAATATTCTGATTTATTATTTTCTTTTGTTAAAAAAACGAGTCCTTTTGTAGCCGATTCTTGAGCTCCATAAAAATCTCCTATATTATTCTGTATAATCGACATATTGGTTAGCATTCTAGCTGTAGAAACGCTATCGTTAATTGCAATAGCATAAGCAACACCGTTTGTATAAGCATCAAAAGCTTTTAAGGTTTTAAAGGTTTTGTCTAAATAAAATCCTTTTCTAAAAAAGCCTTTTACCAATAAAGAAGTATCTTTTTTCTGCCTGGCAAAACCTATTAATTTTTTGCAATAATAATAAGCACTATCGTATTGTTGTTGCTTAGAATTTAAACTACATAACAGCAAATAACTTTTTGACATTAAGCTATCAACCGATTTTTCTTTTGAAAGACTAAGCAAATTCTTTGATGCTTCTATCCTATTTTTTATGGTAAACTCCGTATTAGTTGCCTGATAATATGCATCAAGTATTTTATCTGAATTATTTTGCCCCACAGAAATAATACTTTTAAGAAAAAGAAATACAAATAGTATAAATACGGGGAATGTTTTCATTTAGTTAGTTAGTAATACCAATTTGAATTCAAAATTACCGTTAAATTTGTTATCTTTTTCCGTTTTACTTTATTTAAAATTTTTACCATAAAAAGACTATGCTAAAAATATTTAATTCGTAAAACAAAAAAATATTTATAATTTATACAGGCAACCTTGAACACAAATTGGTATTGATCCCCAAATTTACAATATTTTAACATTTTATACTACTAATCATCATCTGGATTATCACTGTTATTTTCAAGTTCTCCTCCTGTTCCCAGTTCTGTATTTTCTGTAATAGGCACTCTGGTACAAGAGGTAATGTTTAGACTAATTAAAATAATGGCTACTGCAAATACAATTCTTTTCATCTCTAAATTATTTAGTGATTAAACAATGTATCCTGTGCCGATCGGCTTTAATAAAATGTTTTTATTAGGATTCTTTCTCCTTACAATCATTTGAATGACCCTTTATAAAACATCTTATCTGTGAGTAGAAAATAACTATCGGATTTTATTCCAGTTTCTCACTTAACTGTTAGCTATTTTCTATGAAGTAAATGTATGTTGGATTAAAAAGAAAGAGGTTCCAAAATTGGAACCTTTAGGTAGAAATATTGGAAAGTTTATATCCTGCAAGGTTTTGGAAACCTAGCAGGTTTTGAAAGGTTACTGATTAACATCTAGAATAGATTAAAAGGTTGCTTCATCGCTTTCTTGAGCTCCTCGCAAAGAAAAATTAATATTAACTTCAACTTTGCCAAAGTTTTAGGTTATTTAAAATATTGTTTCTGAGATTATATAACAGCCAAGCGTTGTAATTTAAGTAATAACTGTTTTTCGTTATCTACTTCCAAACGGTCGCAAAGTAAATCAATGCGTTTTTTGATAGATTTATGTGAAAGTGGAACTTGATCCTTTATTACTTTTCCTTCCCAATCTTTTATAGAATTTGCATCTGGTAAAAACTGAAGTATCTGCTCATCTATTTCATCAATTTTACTCGCGTATTTAAAGCGTTGTAATTGTTGTTCGTGTACGCGTTGACTAAAATAGGTTTCGCCCAATAAAACCCTATTGATGGCAAAAAGTAATTCTTCAGAACTTGTAGCCGATTTTATAACATAACCTGATGGATGGTAATTATTTAGTATGGGATGAATATGTTCCATCTCATCGTGTGAAGTATATAGTATTGTTGGAACTTTTATCGCTTCTTTTTTTAATTCTTTTAAAAGATCTTTACCCCCTTTTAAAACATTAGAAGATTTTTGATATTTAAATGTTAAATCTAAAACGAGTACAGAAATAGGTTGTATTACTTTAGATTTTTTAATATAATCAAATCCAGCATCGCAATTACTTTGCACTTTAACAAGAGCATCTGGGAAGTTGTTTTTTATCTTCCGTTCCAGGTTTTCAAAGGTATCTTGTTCGTCTTCTATTATTAATAGGTGTTGTTTCATTTTTTTTTCTCGCTAAGGCGCAAAGACGCTAAGGTGCTGGGCGCAAAATTATAGTTACTATTTTTACAAAATAAATTTCTGCTTATTTGTTGTTATGACCAAGTCTTACATCATAAAGCGAAGCGGTCTTTACTCTTTTATCTTTTTTAAAATTATACCAATGCTAAATAAATACCTATTTGGGTACCTTTATTTTTTTGGCTATTAATTTTTATTTTTCCGTTGAGTTCGTTGATTCTCATTTTCATATTGGTAAAACCAATTCCGGGTGTCATTTCATCAAAGCCTTTCCCATCGTCTGTGATAGTAACATTTAATTGTGTTCCATTTTTCTGAAACTTTAAATAAACATTTTTTGCTTCGGAATGATTATATGAATTTGATATTCCTTCTCGAATCACTAAAAACAGGTTTTGTTTTATGGTATCGTTTAGAGTTTTCCAAGAAATGTCGTTTAATCCTTCTTCATGTATTTTAATTTCTTCGGAAGAATAACTAGCCAAAAGGGTTATGATTTGGTCGTCAAATTCGCTTTCATCAAACGAAATATGACTCAACTCTTTGGATAATTTACGAATGTTTTCTTTAATCTTTTCTACTTTATTAGCCAGTTGTATTTTTCCTTCCTTTTTGAGCTCAGACTCAATTTCTTCAAGGGTTTTTACTTTATAATCGTGCAGATCTGTAGCGATTCGTTGGTGCTCCATTTGCTTTGCTTTTGCAATGTCTAATTGCGATTTATAAAGCATTTTTTGTTTCTTGTTTTTAGCATAGAATACAATTAGTATCACCGATAATATTGCAACTATAGCGAGTGCTCCAAAAAACCATTTGCGTTGGGTTTCCTTCTCTAAAACTAAGGCTTGTTCTACTTTATCTTTTTTAAGCTGTAGGTTTTCTTTTTCCTTTTTTTCGGTTTGGTACTTGGTTTCTAATTCGTTGATAGATTTTAAGTTTTCTGTATTTAAGATCGAATCTTTAATGATAATTAATTCATCGTAAAGCGGTGGTAATTCATTTAACTTTTGTTGCTTTTTAAATATTTCAATCTTAATGGAAATACAGTCCTTTTCAGAATCTAAATAGTTATTCCTTTTTGAAATTTCCAACGCTTTATCAACACTTTTAAGTGCTTTAGCATATTGTTTATCATTAATATCTAACCTTGCATTGGTAACTAATATATCCACTTTTGCAAAATCATCTAGTACATTTTCTAAACCAAGTAAAGCTTTATTAGAATAATAACGTGCTTTACTACTGTTTCCTTTTTTAAAATACGTTTTCGCTAAAGCTTCAAATGATAGGTGTAGAACACTTTTAAATTCGGTTGTTTCCAATATACCTTTAGCTTCTAATAAGTGATTTAATGCGTTATCATAATCATTTTTAAAATAATATACTTCCCCTATTCCAACATTTGCAGCTCCTTCATATTTAAAATCTTTTATTTCTTTTGAAAGCAATAATGATTTCTGATAATATTCCAAAGCTAAATCATACTTCTTTATTTCCTTATAGCAACTCGCAATATTATTAAGAGCAATTAGTTGATTTCGTTTATCCCCAACACTTTTACTCATTTTTTCTGCTTTTTGATATATTTCAAGAGCACTATTATAATTGCCTTCTTTTAAAGATATATTCGCATAATTTGTAAAAGTAATTGATAAAACCTCAATTGCTTTTGGAGAATTATCACTAGTTAATCTTTCAATAACTTTATCATAGTAGAATGTTGCTGAATCAACTTCATTAATAGCTTCATTAAACACACCAAGTAACATATTAATATGACCTAAAGTTCCCTTTGGATTTTCAGTGTATTTGTAGTTTTTAAGTCCTTTTCTTATTTCAGATTTTGCTTTAATGTAGTCCCCTTTCACATATAAAAAAGCACTCTTTTTAAATTGAATGGGATAAATAGAATCAAAGGCTATTTTTTCTGAAACTAACAAAGCCTTATTAAGATATACTAAAGCAGAATCTGGAGGAATTGCTAACTCCGAAATATCTAAACAAGTTTCAATCTTTTCTCGATCGGTTTCTTGTGAAAGACGTTGTTTTAAATCTTCAAAAGAAAGGTTATTTTGTCCCAATGAAGTAAAAGCAATCAAAGCAAGCAATACAAAAAGTATTTTATTCATTATGTGTTGGTTAGTTAATTGTAAAAATAAAACTATTTTTAAGACACAAAGGTGATGTTTATCATTTTTAAATATTTTTAATCACTCACTTACAAAACAAAAACAAAATAATACCTTTGCATCTAAATTATCCAAAGCTTTATGCAAAGGATAAAACAATAAAACTGAAGTATAATTAAATTTTATCACAGTCAAACTGTGGCTCAAATATGACAAAAAACATCGCACTTTCACACATACACGAAGCTCTAGGAGCAAAAATGGTTCCTTTTGCTGGTTACAATATGCCTGTTTCATATGAAGGCGTAAATGCAGAACACGAAACGGTTCGTAAATCGGTAGGCGTTTTTGACGTTTCACATATGGGCGAATTTTTAATTACTGGTCCTAATGCTTTAGATTTAATTCAAAAAGTAACCAGTAACGATGCTTCTAAGATTGTGGATACTCAAGCACAATACAGTTGTTTTCCGAATGCTACTGGCGGAATTGTAGATGATTTAATCGTTTATCGTTTCAGTCAAGAAAAATGGTTAATGGTGGTTAACGCCTCTAATATTGAAAAGGATTGGAACTGGATTAGCAGTCAGAATTCTATGAATGCTGAAATGAAAAACCTTTCTGAAGATTATTCATTACTTGCCATTCAAGGCCCTAAAGCAGTTGAGGCAATGCAATCATTAACTTCAGTAGATTTATCTGAAATAAAATTCTATCATTTTAATGTAGCCGATTTTGCAGGAATTGAACACGTGATTATTAGTGCAACGGGTTATACTGGAAGTGGTGGTTTCGAGATTTATTGTAAAAACAGTGAAGTAGAACAAGTTTGGAACAAAGTTTTTGAAGCAGGGAAGGCCTTCGGAATAAAACCAATCGGACTAGCAGCAAGAGATACCTTACGTTTAGAAATGGGATATTGCCTTTACGGAAATGATATTAACGATACAACTTCTCCTATTGAAGCTGGAYTKGGWTGGATTACCAAATTCACAAAAGAATTCACCAATTCGGAAGCTTTAAAACAACAAAAAGAAGAAGGAACTTCTAGACGTTTAATTGCGTTTGAATTAAATGAAAGAGGAATCCCACGTCACGATTACGAAATAGTAGATGATAATGGTAATAGCATTGGAATCGTTACTAGTGGAACCATGTCGCCTTCCTTAGGAATTGGAATTGGAATGGGTTATGTAACTACCGAATATAAAAAAATAGGCACTGAAATTTATATTCAAATCCGTAAAAAATCGGTTCCTGCAACTATTGTGAAATTACCTTTCTATAAAGGGTAATTTTATAAAAAATATTAAAATATAATACTGAACAACCCTGTCAATTTTAAAACTTTGATAGGGTTTATAATAAATGTCATACAAGATACTCATATTAGGTGCTAGCGGATTTATAGGAAATWCTATTTACAAAGACCTTCTGCCYTATTTTGATGTTTACGGRACMTATGCAACAYCAACGCCRGAGTTGGAGAACAACCATATAWTGTTTTCTTTTAATGTTGAAAAAGATACTATTTCTAGCATACTAAATCAGGTACAACCCAATATTATAATTTCAAGCCTTCGAGGAAGTTTTGAAGCACAATACAAAGTTCATCAAGAGATCAACGATTATGTTTTAGCAGCAATTAACTGCAAGATTATTTACTTATCAACCGTAAATGTTTTTGATGCCAAAGGTGAATTTCCTTCTTATGAAAACGATGATTTATTAGCCGAAAGCGATTACGGAAAATTTAAAGTTTCTGTTGAAAAATTAATCCGAAACCTTCCGAAGTCAAAATATACTATTGCAAGATTACCAATGGTATTAGGTGTAAATTCACCTCGAATTATTCAACTAAAAGAAGTTTCTAAAAATCATACTGAATTTGAAGTATATCCCAATCTAATTATCAGTGTTATTACAGCCGATAAAATTGCACAACAACTACATTATATTATTAATAAAAATTTAGAAGGAACCTTTCATTTAGCAAGCAATGATGTGATGCATCATTTTGATATTATTAAAGAAATTTCAAATAAGTTAGGGCTTGAAAATGTGGTTTATAAACAAATTTTTACTTCAAATAAAGATCAATATTTAGCCATCCTTCCGAAGTATAATAAACTTCCCAAAAATTATCAAATAACTATTTCAGAAGTTATTGAAGATTGTACTTTAAAGGAAGAAATAGATTCTTTAAAATAAAATTGAATTGCAACTTCTCTTTGTGGTTTCCTACAATTTTCTATTTTTGTAAAACATAAAATAAATTTACTATGGGAAGAGCTTTTGAATTCAGAAAGGCAAGAAAAATGAAACGATGGTCTGCAATGTCTAAAGCGTTTACACGTATAGGAAAAGATATTGTAATGGCAGTAAAAGAAGGAGGACCAAATCCCGATTCTAACTCTCGTTTACGTGCCGTGATTCAAAATGCGAAATCGGTAAATATGCCCAAAGACAATGTGGAACGGGCCATTAAAAAGGCTTCAGAAAAAGGCCTAGGTGATTTTAAAGAAGTGCTTTTTGAAGGCTATGCTCCCCACGGAATAGCTGTTCTTGTTGAGACTGCCACCGATAACAATACCCGTACTGTTGCCAATGTCCGTGCGTGTTTCAGTAAATGTGACGGAAATATGGGAACTTCTGGTTCGGTAATTTTTATGTTTGATCATACTTGTAATTTCAGAATAAATCCAACAGAAGTAGATTTAGAAGAACTGGAATTAGAATTAATCGACTATGGTGTTGATGAAGTTTTTGAAGACGAAGACGGAATATTAATTTATGCTCCTTTTGAGAGTTTTGGTAACATTCAAAAAGCATTGGAAGAAAAAGGATTTGAAATTTTATCTTCTGGTTTTGAACGTATTCCTCAAGTAACTAAAAAACTAACTACAGAACAACAAGCAGATGTTGATAAACTTTTAGAAAAATTGGATGATGATGATGATGTACAGAATGTATATCATACAATGGATGAGAGTGAGTAAAAGCTAGACACTAATTTCACGGATTTTCACAGAGAGTCGCTGAGTTTTACTAAGAAAAACAATAACTTACAACGGCGGAATCAAATAAACTATTTTTAAAACAAACTATTAACAATGAATAAATTTACTTTCTTAATTATATTTCTATTTAGCATTTCTATTACAGCTCAAATTGTTACTATCCCAGATGTAAGCCTTAAATATAAATTAGTAAATACTAATTGTGTAGATACAGATGGTGATGACATTGGTGATAGCGATGCAGATTTAAACAACGATGGAGAAATTCAAGTAAGTGAAGCAGAAGCTGTTTTATGGCTTGATTTAAGTATTATTGATGGAAATAATATTATTTATTCACTAGATGGTATTAGTAGTTTCATTAACCTTAAAAAGATTAATTTAGATAATAATGGAATTGATTTTATCAATCTTTCACAGAATACTGCTTTAGAATATTTAAGTTGTAGAGGAAATAATACTTCCACTTTAATTGTTGATAATAACCCGAACCTAAATTTTTTATGGTGTACAAGTAATAGTATTTCAGGCTTAAATCTAAGCCAAAATCCGAATTTAGAATTACTCAGGTGTTCAGCAAATAATTTAACAGAATTAGATGTAAGCCAAAATCTACTTCTAAAATCCTTAACATTTGTTGACAATCAAATAACCGAAATTGACATTTCAAATAATACCTTACTTGAACTTTTATATTGTTCTCAAAATCAAATATCAAATTTAGACTTATCTGTGCATCCGAATCTAAGAACTTTACTTGTAATGGATAATAATTTAAGTACTTTAGATCTGACAAATAACCCTGAATTATATGATGTTCATATCTCTTATAATTCTATTTCAGAAATAGACCTTTCTCAAAATCCAATCATTTACAAATTTTCTAGTTTTGATAATGGACTATTGAGTTTAGATGTATCGGAGAATTTAGATCTTGGAGAATTATCACTTAGAGAACCCCAAATTGATAATATAGATCTTAGTCAAAATTTGAATTTGAGTAGAATTTATATTAACAGCAGTGAGCAACAGAACTTAGATTTATCTCAAAATATAAATTTAACATCTGTAATATTAAATAATAATTTATTTTCTTTTATTGATTTAAGAAATGGTAATAATACTATCCTTGAAAGATTATCTATTCTTGAAAATCCAAATTTAGTTTGTATTCAGATAGACGATGTAGTTTATGCAAGTTCTCAAGAATGTATTGAAAACGAACCTCCTTATTCAGATGAAGGTTGGTGTGTTGATAATATTGGTTTATTTAATGAAGACTGTACTTTAGGTTTTAACGATATTTCAGAAATAGCGAACATAAAATTATATCCTAATCCTGTTGAAGAAACGTTAAATATTAATATAAACGAATCAATCCATTTTAATGCAAAAGTGTTCAATACACTAGGTATACTTCTATTTGAAACCAATGATAAAAAATCGATTGATGTTTCTTTATTAGATTCTGGAATATTTTTTATTCAAATATCTACTGAAGAAAAAGTAGTTACAAAAAGGTTTATAAAAAACTAACTATACTCCACAACCTTACCCTCTACTCCTTTATAAAAACTTTTTAAGAAGTCAGTATCCGATTTTATATCTCCGGTAGTGTAAAATGGATCTCCTATCGTCACTGTTTTAGTTTTATAATTAAAAGAAACCGGCATAATTGGTACTTGAGCCAAATTTGCAATGTAATAGTATCCCGTTTTCCATTCAGATACTTTTTTACGAGTTCCTTCCGGTGCCATTGCCAATCTAAATTCTTCTTTTGATTTGAATATCTCTGCAATTGCTTCTACCTTATTTTGACCTGATGTTCTGTCTAAAGCAGCGCCTCCTACCCATCTAAAATAGTAACCAAATGGCCAGATAAACAATTCTTTTTTACCTACAAAATTTACCATTACTCCTAAGGTTTTCCGAGTAAAAATAGCAATATAGAAATCGTGCCAGCTTGTGTGAGGCACCACAATCATTATGACTTTTTTGATTTCTTTTTCTTTAAAATCACCTACGATTTTCCAACCCATTAGTTTGGTGAATATATATTTGTAGAAGTTCATTATAAAGTTTTAAGTATTTATAATGCCTAAAGTTAATTTAATCACTTTAGGCAAATAATAAATTAAAGGTAAAAGAGGTTTCGACTGCGCTCAACCAGATAATTACATTTTAGAATACATGGTTTTTAATTTTTCGCGAGTCATGATGGTTTTCCAATCTTTTCCTAAAGCATTTTCCCAAAGTGGTTCTAAACTTAAAGCAACATTAATCATTGTTTCCATTTGCTCATCGGTAAGGTTTGCACAAATTCCTGTTGGGATTTCAACTTGATGTTTTGCTACCATTTGCTTGAAAATCTCAACTCCTTCTGGATAATAATCTTGTAAATGATTAAATACAATACAATTTCCGATACCGTGTTTGGTTCCTAAAACAAAACCTAAACCATAACTCATTGCGTGTGCTACACCTACTTGAGAATATGCAATACTCATTCCTCCGTGCCAAGAAGCCATCATTAATTTCCCTTGCTTCTCAGCTTCGGTTAAATTGTTTTCTTCTAGAAAAACTTCCAAACATAAATCGTATGCTTTTTCTCCATAACTCTGGCTGAAATCATTTAAAAAAGTTCCTTCCAAAGATTCCACACAATGTATAAAACAATCCATTCCGGTATAAAACCACTGATTTTTAGGAACACCATCCAACAACAAGGGATCTAAAACTACTTGATCAAAAGTGGTATAATCACTATTGATTCCTAGTTTACGAACCGGTCCTGAAAGCACACAAGTTCTAGAAACTTCGGCTCCTGTACCAGAAATAGTAGGAATACCAACGTGATAAATAGATTTGGTTTTAATTAAATCCCATCCTTGATAATCGGCTGCACCTCCTTTATTCGTTAACATTAAGGAAACCGCTTTGGCTAAATCCATTGCAGATCCGCCACCAATTCCAATAATTCCGGAAGGTAATTTATCAAACTCTTTTAATATATCTGAAACAATTGCATCTACTTGAGAAGTTTTAGGTTCTTCCTCTGCTGAAACGAACAATATTTTATCATTCTGTTTTAAAACAATACGTTCTACAATAGTCCCATGATTTTCGAAAGCATCGTCTACCAAATAAATAAAAGGGGCTCCTTCTTCTCTTTGAAGTTCTAAAATACTTGGTAATTGATTAAAACTTCCTTTTCCGAAAACCACTCTGGGTACCATCGGAAAATTTCTATATTCGTTGTTTACAGACATTGTTATTATTTATTTTTATTGTTATTTATTTCAAACTTAGTGTTAACCGTTCATTGAGTGGAGCCGAAATGAAATTATATTATTACTACTATTATTTATTTTTTGACCACAAAATTCACTGAGGTTTTACACAAAAGTTACAAAGTTGAATTTCTCACCTATAACTCTTCACTCCTCACTATTTTTCATCACCTTATTAGCCTTTAACAAATCCTCAGGAGTATCTATTTCGATCGCGTTTTCGGTGGTTGATATTGCTAACTTTATATTTTTACCATATTCTAAATACCGGATACATTCAATTTTTTCAGAAGCTTCCAAGTTTCTCATGGGCCATTTATAAAAGTCCATTAAGGCTTGTTTCCGGAACGCATAAATTCCTTTATGTTCGTAATATTCCATCGGAATGGATCGATCGCGAGGATACGGAATTGGCGAGCGAGAAAAATACAAAGCATAATTATTCTGGTCTACAATTACTTTTACAAAATTAGGATCGTTGACTTCATTCCAATCCGTCATTCGGGTCATTAACGATGCTAAATCGATATTCGCTGCATCATCGCCATTAAATAAATTGAGTACTTTTTCTAAATCGTCTTTGGTAGTAAAAGGTTCGTCTCCTTGAACATTTACAACAATATCAATATCCATATTTTCAATAGCTTCAGCAATACGATCGCTTCCGCATTCGTGTTGTTTAATACTCATGATGGCTTTTCCACCGTGAGATTCTATTTCGTTAAAAATGATTTCGCTATCGGTGACCACATAGACTTCATCAAACAATTTAGTGGCTTTGGTAGATTCGTAAGTACGAACAATCACCGATTTACCTCCTAAATCTTGCATTAGCTTTCCTGGAAATCTCGTGGCAGCATAACGTGCCGGAATCATTGCTATTATTTTCATATTAATCCCCTACAAAGGCAGGGGTCTTATTTATCCCGTGTAAACAGGTATCTCAATTAATTAGCTCAATATTTTAATAGACTTCAAAAATAAGGAAGATTCTACAATTAATTAGACTCTTCAAAAAAATCATCTTTAAAACCAATTAAATACAATTTTTCTTTGGCTCT
This sequence comes from Flavobacterium sp., assembly GCA_002733185.1. Classification (GTDB taxonomy): domain Bacteria; phylum Bacteroidota; class Bacteroidia; order Flavobacteriales; family Flavobacteriaceae; genus Marifrigoribacter. The sequence goes on from NVUT01000018.1 coordinate 36,894, forward strand.
TGTAATTGCTGTATATAGCCAACGTAAGTAATCTTTATCTACTCCGTTTGGTAAATAAGGCTGTTCTACAAAAACGGTATTCCATTGCCCTCCTTGCGATTTATGACAAGTAATCGCATAAGAAAACTTAACCTGAAGTGAATTAAAATACACATTCTTCTTTACGGATAGAAACTTTTTATATTTAGAGGTTTCGTGTTCATAATCCTTCATCACCTCTTGGTACAACTTATTAGATTGTTCATAAGTTAAGGAAGGTGTTTCTGAAGAAAGCGTATCTAAAAGCAATACCGTTTCAAAAGGTTTCATATTTGGATAATCGATCATCCTTATGTTTACCGTTGCAAATCGGAATCCGTATAATTCCTTTATACTGAAGATTTCTAAGATTTCAATTATATCGCCATTGGCTATAAAACCTGCTTCACTATTAGTTTCTACCCAATAATAATTGTTTTTAACGACCATTAAATAATCACCCGCAGCAAGTTCACTTTCTTGATAAAGAATTTTAGTTCTTATATTCTGATTGTATAAATTGGCTCTTTTATTGGAACGAACTATAAAAACGGTTTCTTCATTTCCCAAGTTTGAATAGCAATCCTCCAAAGCATCCATTAATTCTTGTCCGTCAACTGGTCTAATAACTTCAGGAAAATTTTCTTCTTGTAATTTAAACGTATCATAGAAACCTTCCTCCAACTGTTTTCTTATTAGTGTTGCATTGAATAGAATCCCGCTGTCTTCTTTCTGTCGAACCACTTCATTTAATTCAATAGAAACTACTTCCTTATTATAATAATTTTCTAAAATATGTTTTTCTAAAGCTGGACTCACATCCAATTTAACAGGAGGAAGCTGAGCAGTATCTCCAATTAATAATAATTTACATTGATGACCGCTATATATGTATTGAATTAAATCGTCCAAAAGAGAACCGTTTTCAAAAAGTTTTGCATCTTGATTAATATCTGGAATCATAGAAGCCTCATCCACTATAAAAATAGTATTTCGATGTTTGTTTTTTTGAAGAGTAAATGACACTCCTCCCCCTTTTTGGGACTTTGGATAGTATATTTTCTTATGAATTGTAAAAGCTTCCTTTTTCGAATAATTGCTAATTACTTTAGCTGCTCGTCCTGTAGGAGCCAGTAAAACAACGGATTGTTTAACTTTTTCAATATTTTTCACTAAAGTTCCAACAATAGTAGTTTTTCCAGTTCCTGCATATCCTTTTAATAAAAATACTTCATTTTCATTTTTATTCAACATAAAATCTGCCAATAAGCGTAAGGCTCTATCTTGCTTATTTGTAGGGTTATGAGGGAAATCTTTTACTAAATTTAAGTAGAATTTTGGTGTTTCCATTAACAATTATTACTTTAAGGGTTTAAAGATAGTTATGTTTTTTTCAGAAATTACTTTTACGGTTAAAAAAAAATTGTAGATTTGCGTTAAACCATATTATTAGTAAAAATAATCCTCATTTATAAATTATGATTTTAAATATAGTACTTGGAACGTTAATTTGCGTTGGGTTAGCAGTTTTAATGGAAAAATTTGTTCCCTTAAAGCTAAACCCAGTTATTTCAATTTTACTTTGGGTAATTATCCTATTTCTTGGGTATAGCCTTTACAAATCTGTAATCGGTCCCGTTGAGTTTAATAAAACTAAAGTAGCGAGATATCAAAAAGTTGTTGAAAACTTAAAAGATATAAGAATTGCTGAGTTAGCTCATCAAGAAATTACCGGAAACTTTACGGGTAGTTTTGACAACTTGGTACAATTTATCGATACTGCAAAATTTGCTATTATTGAAAGACGTGACACCAGTTATGCTGATGTAGAAAAAAACAGAGCTTATGGCGTTGAAGGGTATTATCTAGAAGCAATAATYATCGACACTTTAGGRTTTGCYTCAGTAAAAGATTCYCTTTTCGGAAATTCTGATCGTTATAAAACGATGATGAACATTCCTTTAGAAAATGTTAATNGAGCTAAATTTGACTTAAAAGCTGGGAAATTTGAGAAAAACGATGTTTCTTATTCTGTATTTGAAGCAAGTGTTCCAAAAAGTTTAATATTAAACGATCAAGATAAAGATTTATTAAAACAAGAGGAACAATTAGTTTCGGTTGATGGTATTAACGGCCCAACTGTTAAAGTTGGAGCAATGGATGATATTGACACAAGTGGTAACTGGCCAAAACTTTATGACTCACCAAAACAATAACATAAATAATATTTCAAATAAAAAACTGTCCGTGCAATTATCATTGTACGGGCTTTCTTTTTTAATTACAAATTCTACAAATAAAGAGAGCCTTTTTTTCTCTGAAACAGAATTTGAATATACCTCTTCACCAGAAGAATTGCTTTTACATTTACAAAAGGCTTTTATAGAACAAATAGAACTTCAAAGTACTTTTAATGAAGTGTCATTAATCTATACAACGAACCTTTATAATATTGTACCAAAAAAATTATTTGATAAAACCAAGGCTAGTGAATACCTTAAATTTAATTCTAAAATTCTAGCAAACGACTTTGTAGCTTACGATGCTATTGAAGAATTTGATATTTGTACCGTTTATATTCCATTTATTAATATTAATAATTATTTGTTCGATCGTTTTGGGAATTTTAATTATTTTCATTCTACAACTATTCTATTAAAACATCTGTTAAATAAAGAAAAACATTTTTCGTTGCCTAAAGTTTATATTAATATCCATAAAAATTCGTTCGATTTTATAGCTATTAAAAATGGAAGCTTATTAATTTGTAACACTTACGAATACAAGACATCCGAAGATTTTATTTACTATATATTATTTTGTTTGGAACAACTAAAACTAAATCCAGACCGTGTGGATGTTTATCTTTCTGGAGCTATTACGAAAGAAGATTCTAACTATACTATTCTTTATAATTATATTCGAAATATATCTTTTTATACTATTAAGGAAAGAAATATCAATACTCCTAATCATAAGGTTTCTGATCATCAACAACTAATTTTAAAACTTTTAAATTGAGAATAATTTCAGGAAAATATAAAGGAAAACGACTAATGGCTCCAAAGAAATTGCCAGTTCGTCCAACCACAGATTTTGCAAAAGAAGCATTATTTAACATTCTCAATAATAAAGTAGATTTTGATGAAGCTTCCTTACTTGATCTTTTTTCAGGAACAGGCAATATAAGTTTTGAATTTGCTTCTAGAGGAACCCAAGAAATTACTTCTGTCGATGCTCATTATGGTTGTGTAAAATATATTAATCAGATTTCTGACGAATTGGATTTTTCGATTAAAACAGTAAAGTCTGATGTTTTTAAATACCTAAAAACTACTCCTTTTACTTTCGATGTTATTTTTGCGGATCCACCCTACAACCTGGAGCGATCAGATTTTGAAACTATTGTCAGTAAAATTTTTGAACGCAATCTATTAAATGAAGAAGGGTTCTTAATTATTGAACATTCTAAACATACCGATCTATCTGAGTCTGCTCATTTTGTAGTTGCAAGACGTTATGGAGGTTCTGTGTTTAGTTTTTTTGAGTAATTTATACTTGCTAAATTTTCAAACTCTTATCAAAGCAACTTATCTATTAAAGGTGAAATTGCAAACAAATACGCTGAATTTACATGGAGTACAATTAATTTTCACTTGACTTTCTCATTTTTTTCGGCTACCTTTACAACAATGCATATCAGTCAATATCGATAAGCGAAACTGTTGATATACTTGCGTTACCACACATTTGAGAATAACCGCAGAACATATAAAAGAAAATTACCTGATTTTAATAATTAAGCTATCGATAATATGCTTATTTATCTTTTCATTGATTTATGGAGTTTCGAATATAATTGACCATTACTTTGCTGTCGGAGATTGGAATGCAGACAAACTAACTGAATATTTTCAGATTGCTACTAATAACTATTATTTAAGACCTTCTCTAATCTTATTAATTCCAATTATTGGAATTCTTACTAATAAAAGAATTGGTTGGATTTTAATTCAATCCTATTTCTACTATTTGATTACAAATTTGGCTTTTCCTGCAACTCACATTGACTTTACAGATAATACTCTGATTATTATAAATATAATCGGATTCTCACTCATACTTCTGATTATTGTACTGATGAACAAAAAGAAAATAAGTAATCTCGTTTATGGAATTAAAAAATCGGAATTAATTAATAAGAATATTATAGCTTCTGTTATCGGAATTTCAATAACGATAATTTTGGTTATGATTAAAGGGAATAGAATTTAAAAAAAACGTGTGGTAACAACGTACAACGTTCATAACGGCTGAAATTCCTATCGGAATTTCACGCTTATTTGTTATATTTGGTCTTACTAGGAAAAGCACTTCGTGTTTTCCCGTTACGAAACGTTATACAAATCGTTGATAAAGTCACTTTTCAATACCGGTTATCTATGCTTTATCTTCTTTAGATTATAATATCCCAAAGGTAATATGAGATTCAAAAACCTACAAGTATATTTTTTTTACGAAAATATTTCTTTGCAGAATTAAAAAAAAGCAGACCTATAAGCCGGATCCTGTTTCACCAAAGTGAATCTCATCATTTATCTAAAAATACCGTTACCAATATTCTTTATCTGCCTACCCTCCTGCATCGGGCGGGAACCCTCAAACACAGGTTTACATGACATTGCACCGCATAGAGTTTACCTGGTTTCACTACAGCATTACCTGTACATTCTTTCTGTTGCACTTGTCCTAATACGTAAAACGTACTGACGGCTGTTAGCCGCTATGCTTCCCTATGGTGTCCGGACTTTCCTCCTCGAAAATAAATTCGAGACGATGAGACGGTCTGCTGCTGCAAAAGTAATTCAATTTATTGCATCAAAAAAGAACTAAGTATTGTTAATAAAAAACAAAAAAATAGAAGGTATATTTAACCTTAAAAAGCAGACAATTTCTATATTTGTTTTCACACAATTCTATGGAACCATTTATAGTATCTGCCAGAAAATACAGACCCAAACATTTTAAAGATGTTGTTGGGCAGCAGGCTATTACCAATACTTTAGAGAAAGCCATAGAAAACAATCATTTAGCTCAAGCTTTATTATTTACAGGTCCTCGTGGGGTTGGTAAAACAACTTGTGCCCGAATTCTTGCTAAAAAAATAAATCAAGTAGGAACCGAACAAACCGATGAAGATTTTGCTTTTAATATTTTTGAATTGGATGCAGCATCCAACAACTCGGTAGATGATATTCGTAATTTAATAGACCAAGTTCGCATACCACCACAAGTTGGAAAATACAAAGTATATATTATTGATGAAGTACATATGTTGTCTTCTTCAGCTTTTAACGCTTTTCTGAAAACATTAGAAGAACCACCAGCTCACGCAATTTTTATATTAGCAACTACGGAAAAACATAAAATTATTCCAACAATATTATCACGTTGTCAGATTTTCGATTTTAAAAGAATTACCGTTAAAGATGCAAAAAATCATTTAGCCGAAGTTGCAAAATCTGAAGGGATTGAAGCAGAAGATGATGCCTTACACATTATTGCTCAGAAAGCCGATGGCGCCTTACGTGATGCACTTTCTATTTTTGATAGAGTCGTTAGTTTTTCGGGCAAAAATCTAACACGAGAAGCAGTTACAGAAAACTTGAATGTACTAGATTATTCCTACTTTTTTCAAGTAACCGACTTGCTATTGGCTAATAAAATCCCTGATGTATTGTTACTTTTTAATGAAATACTATCAAAAGGCTTTGACGGACATCATTTTATTATGGGACTTGCTTCACATTTCAGAGATTTAATGGTTTGTAAAACCCCTGCTACTATTGAGTTACTTGAGGTTGGTGACCAAGTAAAAACTATGTATTTAGAGCAATCTCAAAAAACAGACTACCCATTTTTAATTACTTCCATCGAACTTGCTAATAATTGTGATTTAAAATACAAAACAAGTCGAAACCATCGATTATTAGTTGAGCTGTGTTTAATACAATTGGCTTCAATTACTTTTAATTCTGAAACTTCAGGAGNAAAAAAAAAATCTAAAATAAACTCCGTTACGGTAATTCCTCCTTCTCATTTTTCATCTGCGAATAATGAGACAGTAAATGATGTAGTTTCTGAAAACAAAACGGATTATAGTAAAAATTCAAATGAAGAAATAACAACAGAGAAAGTTTTAAAAGAAAAAAACAACGAAGAAAATAGCATTCCTATTGAAAAAGAAGAAGTTATCAAAAGGGTAAAATTAGAACTTACTTCAAAAATTACAAAAAGAAAATCTGCATTAACAATTTCCAGTATTTCGAATAAAAAAGAGCTCTTAAAATCACATAGCGAGACTACAGAAACTGTTGGAGAATCACCTACCAATTCATTTTCAGAAAAAGAAATGCAAGCTGTTTGGAAGCAATATATTTCAAAAATCGACAGTGAAGGAAAATTTAATTTAAGATCCAATTTAGAGATGGTAACTCCTTTACTTAAAGGGAAAATTATACAAATAGAATACCCAAATAATACGATAAAACTCGATGTTGAAAGAGCAAAACACGATTTATTATCCTATATAAAAGAGGAACTTCAAAATTTTGATATTGATTTAGAAATAAAAGTAAACGAAACCGAAGTTAAAAAATATGTTTACACGCCCAAAGAAAAATACGAGCGATTAAAAGAATTAAATCCATTAATTGAAGACCTTAAAAAAGATTTAGGACTTGAACTATAAGTAAAAATATTAAAATGTTAGGACTAAAATTACCAACCGACCCACGCTGGGTAAATATCGTAGAAAAAAATATTGAAGAGATTCTTACCGATCACGCCTTTTGTGAGATTAAAGCTTCTTCAACAGCCATTTCTTTGATGGTTTCTTTTCCTGAATATACCGAATTGGTAAAGGAAATGCCAAAACTCGCCAAAGAAGAAATGTGTCATTTTGAATTGGTACACGACATTATTACCAATCGAGGTTGGGTTTTAGGTAGAGATCGTAAAGATGATTATGTTGTTAAATTACTTACTTTTTTTCCAAAAGGTGGTAGCAGAACGACCCAATTGGTACATCGCTTATTATACGCAGCTTTAATTGAGGCTAGAAGTTGTGAACGCTTTAAACTGTTGGCAGACAATCTAAAAGACCAAGAGTTATCTGAATTCTTTAGAAGTTTAATGGCTAGTGAAGCAGGACATTATATGTTATTCTTAAATTTTGCTAGAAAATACGGTGATCGCGAAGAAGTGGATAAAAAATGGCAAGAGTTGTTAGTTTTTGAAGCAGAGATAATGAAAGGTTTAGGAAATAAAGAAACTGTCCACGGCTAAATTATAACACATCATATAGTGTCCGAAAGGGAAAAATAATGGACAATAAGTATTCCAAGAAATTTTAATGATTTTTATTTTTCCAATTTAAAAATGCTATCAAACCTGTACTTGTAATAATCATAAGAACAAATCCTATTTTCATTGTAAATACAGGATTTTCGTAAAATAAATTCACATTATTAAATACTATTACTGAAAATAATCTTGTTGGAAGAAAAGCCAAACTTATTAAGATGGCTAAATATTTTGGATTAGCATATTGCGTAAATATTGAGTTTACAACTGGTGCTATATGTATTTCAGAGATATTAAGGAAAAATATAGAAGCAAAAAATAATGAAATGTGGTACTTTGTAGGAATCTCTGGTATAAATATTAACATTCCAAAAGACAATGCACCAAAAATAAATCCCATTACTAATTTATAAAATTGATTACTATAAAAGAATGTCCATAGAATAACCGCTATAATGCTTAATGGCAATACAAAAATTGATTCAATAGAGGTCCATAAACTTTTTGGGATATTCAATGTATCCATATCAATAAAAACTGATTTCAAATCAGAACTCCGAATAAATTCTATTTCATAAAAAGCCCAAAACAAAGAAACTAGCCCTAAACCGATCGATATATTTACTATTCGTTTTTTTATTTTTATTTTATTGTATGTTAAAATATTATTATTCTCCACTCTAGTGAAAAGTATCGGAATTATAGATAATAACATTAGTAAAGCAGCCAATAAAAAACCAATATTCCAACCATATTCTTCCCCTATATACCCAAGAGATACAATACCAATAAAAGCTCCTAAATTAATTACTAAATAAAACAAGGTGAATCCTGCGTCTAAGAGTTTAGGGGCTTTAAGGTAAGTTTTTCCATAATTAGAAATTAAATTTGGGCTATATAATCCTCCGCCTAAAACCACTAGAAATAGTCCCACATATAAACCTGAAGTTGTTGGGATACACAAACTTATAGCACCCATAGTTTGCGCTATACCTCCAATAACTATTGCTTTTTTATTGCCAATCAATAAATCACCAATTATAGCTCCTAACACTTTAGAAAAAACAAGAATTGTCGTAAACCATCCATAAATACTTAAAGCTTCTGAATTTTCCATATTTAGGATGCCAGTAACCATATATAAAATGATCAAGGCACGTAATCCATAAAAAGATGTTCTTTCTAAAAATCTTGAAATAGCAAATAGGAATGCTTCTTTTGGATGCGATTGATTTAGTATTTTTTTCATTTAATAAAGCTTATATGAATTATTTATCATTGTACAAACTTCTAATTATCCCATCGGAAAGTCCTATTTTAGGAACATACACACATTCTGCTCCACTCCACTTCATTGCAGAAATATAAATTTCTAATGCAGGAACAATTACATCTGCACGATCTGGATTCATATTTAAAACTGTAATTCTATCGTCATAAGACAATGAATGTACGGTTTTATAATATTCTTCTAAATATTCGAAACTAAGTGGATTTCCTAGTTTTGTTCCACTAAATTTATAGGTACTATTTATATTTCCGCCAGTTCCTAATAAAGTAATATGCTCGTAATCTTTAGTGTTTTCTTTAATCCAATCTTTTACATCATCCCACATAGTTTCCTTTACCATATTATTGATTAGCCGTACGGTTCCTAATTTAAACGATTTTGAAATTACTGTTTTCCCGTTGGCATAGATAGTTAATTCGGTACTTCCTCCACCAACATCAACATACAAAAATACTTTATCATGGGTTAAATAAGATTTAATACTGGTAGATGCTATTATTTTAGCTTCATCATTACCATCAATTATTTCAATATTAATTCCTGTTTTCTTTAGAATTTTTTTTACTATTTCACTCCCATTTTCAGCTTCTCTCATTGCTGAAGTAGCACAAGCTCGGTGCTTAACTACATTATGCGATTTCATTAAAAGCTTAAAAGCCTTCATTGTATCTTTCATTCTTAAATAGTTTTCCCTAGAAATATTGCCGACAGTAAACACATCTGCTCCCAAACGTATTGGAACTCGAATCAAAGAAGTCTTTTTAAATTTTGTTTCTTTATTTTTTTGTTCAATAACAGTTGTAATAAGCAATCGGATTGCATTCGATCCAATATCTATCGCGCCAAATTTTTCAATATTCAACATAAATTACAGTTCTTTTGGTTTTAAATCTTTTGGAAATATAAATCGCTCTGTATGTCCATAATTTGAAAACTCCCAAGTATCAACATTAAAATGGATTTCAACAAAACCACAAGTTGCAACATTATTAATATCGACATCTCCCAACATATTTGCAATAGAAGTTAATGCGTGGTTATGGCCAACAATCATCACACAATCCAAGGAGTTATCTAAGTTTTTAATGACTTCCATGACACTTCTACCTCCAAAATCATAAAGATTTGGATTTAATATAAAATCAGTTTCAGAAACACTTAATGCTTCTTTAAAATAATTGGCGGTAGTTTTTGCTCTATTGGCATCACTAGAAACTATTTTTTGTGGTTTTTTAATTAAATTCTTTACATAATTTGAAACCAATATAGCATCATTTTTACCTCGATCTTTTAAAGATCTTTTATGATCATCAACTCCTTCTTCCCAAGTAGATTTCGCGTGTCTCAATAAATAAAGTATTTTCATATTATATTAATATACTGAATATTATGATACCTAACTTAAACAATAGATTAAGGTTCTAATCGATCGATTTTCCAATCAAAATCTTCTAAAGTATAAAGAATTCTATCGTGTAATCTATTAGGTCTTCCTTGCCAAAATTCTATCGATAATGGAGAAACTAAATAACCTCCCCAAAACTTAGGACGTGTTATTACTTTGTCTTGAAATTCTTTTTCTAAATCTTTTAATCTATCATCTAACACAGTTCGGTTTTCAACTACTTCACTTTGATTTGAAACCAAAGCACCTAATTGACTCCCTTTTGGTCTTGAATTAAAATAATTAGCGGAAAAATCTTCAGTTGTTTTACTAGCAATTCCTTTGATAATTACTTGTCTTTCTAAAGCAGGCCAAAAAAATGATAGCGAAACTTTTGGATTTTCTTCTATTGCTTTTCCTTTTTCACTATGATAATTCGTAAAAAAGTAAAAACCATTTTCATCATATTGTTTCAACAAAACCACCCTTCCCTTCGGAAAACCATCTAAACCAATAGTAGTAAGTGTCATTGCATTTACCTCATTGACACTATCTGCTTCTTTTGCATCATAAAACCAAGTCTTAAATTGTTGCAACGGATTTGCATCAACCGTTTCTTTAGAAAGTGATCCTTTTTCGTAAATTCTTCGAAAATTATGTAGATTCTGAGACATCTTATTTATTTACGCTGCAATTTACAAATAAGAAAAATAAAATAAGTTTGAAATTAAAAAATAAATATTTTTCCTTCTTGAGCTAATTTCACAGAATTAAAAACTTCTTCAGCTTCGGTTTTAAATTTTTCAATCTTGTAATATCTAGTGGAGTAATGCCCTAAAATAAGGGTTCCCACATTAGCCTTCTTAGCAATTTTTGCAGCATCTTTTGCTGTACTATGTCTAGTTTTTTCACAAATATGCTTGTGTTCGTCTAAAAAAGTAGCTTCGTGATAAAGTGCTGTAACATTTTTTATATTCGGAATACATTCAGGATAATATTGTGTGTCACTACAAAATGCATAAGATTTTGGCAGGTCTGGATCGAAAGTAATTGACTTGTTTGAAATCATCTTTCCTTCTTCGTTTTCTACATCAAAACCTTGTTTTATTTTGTTGTAGTAGCTCATATCTATTTTTTTATTTTGAACTGCAGAAATATTAATTCTTCGTTCTCCAAGTTTTTCTTTAAATACAAAACCATTGGTATAAACTCTGTGTTTTAAAGGAACGGTATGCACTTCAACTTTATCATCTTCAAAAATAAGTACTGATTCTTTAGATTCTAATTCGTGAAAAATAATTGGATAATTAAACCATGCTTTCCCTAATTTTAGCTGAAGCATAATCAATTCTTTTATTCCTTTAGGACCGTAAATATGTAAATCTGCATCTCTACCAAGTAGCATAAATGTAGAAATTAATCCTATTAAACCAAAATAATGATCGCCATGAAGATGCGAAATAAAAATATGCTTAATTCGGGAAAATTTTATTTTATAGCGTCTTAGTTGCACTTGTGTCCCCTCGCCACAATCTATTAAAAACAAATGATTTTTAATATTTAAAACCTGTGCTGTCGGGTACGTATTTACTTTTGGAGTTGCAGAATAACAACCTAATATAGTTAACTCCATAAAATGATTTAAAAGCCTAATTCACGTTCAATTTCTTCCATTTCAATAATATCTACTGCTTCTTGAAGTGTTGGTACCACAACAAATTCATCAGGAACACTATCTGGATTGATAGCATCATTAATAATCACAAATGATTTATTATTTGAACGATGTGAATTGGAAACAGTTAAAAACAATAATAAATCTTCCAAATAAAAAGATTTAATTTTTAGCAAGTTAACAACAATATTATTCTTTTGATACTTTGAAGATATTTCAGTTTTTAACAAAGAAATAAAATCTTTAAAAGGTTCTATTTCCGAGATAATTTCAACAAAAGTATCGTGATCATTAATCGTCATTTCTATCTATTTTTGAAGCTAATAAATACAGTACTGCCATTCTAATAGCTACGCCATTTTCAACTTGATTTAATATTATTGCTTGCTTGCTATCAGCTACGTCGCTAGTAATTTCGACACCTCTGTTTATTGGGCCTGGATGCATAACAACAATTTCTTTATCCAATGAATCCAAGAGTTGTTTGTTTAAACCAAACTGCTGTGTATATTCTCTGGTAGTAGGAAAATAACTTATGTCCATACGCTCATTTTGAATGCGAAGCATATTTGCAACATCGCACCATTGCAAAGCTTTTTGAAGGTTGGTTTCTACACCAACCCCTAAAGATTCAATATATTTAGGAAGTAAGGTTTTTGGACCACATACTTTTACATTTGCACCTAATTTCTGAAGTGCAAATATATTTGAAAGTGCCACTCTTGAATGAAGAATATCTCCAACAATTACCACGTTTTTTCCTGCTACATCTCCTAATTTTTCTCTAATTGAATACGTATCTAACAAGGCTTGTGTTGGGTGTTCATGTGCTCCATCACCTGCATTTATAATACTCGCATTAATGTGTTTTGAAAGAAAAACTCCTGCTCCAGGATTGGGATGACGCATCACCACCATATCTACTTTCATTGATAAAATATTATTTACTGTATCTACCAATGTTTCTCCTTTTTTAACAGAAGACGATGAGGCTGAGAAATTTACAATATCAGCAGAAAGTCTTTTTTCTGCTAACTCAAATGACAATCGAGTTCTCGTACTATTTTCAAAAAATAAATTGGCAATGGTAATATCTCTAAGTGAAGGAACTTTTTTAATAGAACGATTAATCACTTCTTTAAAATGATCGGCTGTCTCGAAGATTAAATGAATATCATCTTCGGTGATGTATTTTATTCCCAGTAAGTGTTTTACACTTAATTCACTCATTTTTTTTCTAATTATTAATTAAATAAACGGCATCTTCACCATCATTTTCTTCCCAACAAACTTTTACTTTTTCATTATTAATTGCATCTACCTGTCTTCCTCTATAGTCTGGTTGAATGGGTAAATGTCTGCTAAATCGCCTATCTATAAAGGTAAGTAATTCTATTTCTGAAGGTCTTCCAAAAGACTGAATTGCAGTTAATGCAGCTCTAATACTTCTTCCTGTATAAAGCACATCGTCTATAAAAACAACTTTTTTATCTTCAACAATAAAGTTAATTTTAGTTTTATTGGCTTGAATTGTTTTATCATTTCTTCGGAAGTCATCACGATAAAAAGTGATGTCGAGATACCCTAATTCAATATTTTTTATGTTGTAATCGGTTTCTAATAAGGATTTTATCCGTTCAGCAAAATAAATTCCTCTAGGCTGTATTCCTATTAAAACTGTATTCTCGAAAGTATCGTGATTTTCAATTAATTGACAAGCCAGACGATGAAGCGCTATTTTGACTTCGGTTGCGTTGAGTAATACTTTTTGGCTCATAGGTAGAATCTAAACTATTGTTCAGGATACAAAAGTACTATTTTTTTTGAACTTTGTTTTTAGGCTGTATGTTTTCCTTTTTTGGCATGGGTCCTCGCAAATGAATTACCAGGCCGTTTAAAAAATTACGAAGAATCTGATCGCCACATTCTACATATTTTGGATGTTTCTCATTTCTAAAAAGAGATCCAATTTCACTTTTGGTTGTCTTGAAATCTACCAATTCTAAAATTTTTACAATCTCATCATCACGTAGTTTTAATGCTACCCGTAATTTTTTAAAAATATCGTTATTGGATAATGCCATAGTTAATGATTGAATGGGTTAATGATTGAATGCCTTCGCAATGACACTTATAAAATAGTTTCTTTAAATTTAATGCTTAATGCTTTTTGTATTTGATGTACTCTTTGCAATTCACTAGGTAATATTAATGCAATTGAAATGCCTTTTTTTCCAGCTCTTGCTGTACGCCCGCTACGATGTGTGTAATATTCTAAGTTTTCTGGCAATTGATGATGCATTACGAAAGCAAGATTAGTTACATCGATCCCTCTTGCCGAAACATCGGTAGAAACTAAAAATTGAAGCGTCCCTTTTTTAAACATTCGCATTACTTTATCGCGTTCGTTTTGTTTCATATCACCTTCCAACGCATCAACTGAAAAACCTTCCTCTTTTAATTCTAAAACCAATTTTTGCACTCCTAATTTAGTTCTACAAAAAATAATTCCTCTGCCTTCTCCAAATTTATCTAACAAATTAGAAACTACGTTGGTTTTCTCATCAATGGAAGTCAATAAATATTGATGTTCGATATTCGCATTCACCAAAGAATCTTTGTTTACAGTAACTCTCACTGCATTTGGCTCCATATATCTTGAAATAATTCGTTGGATTTCAACAGGCATGGTAGCCGAGAATAACCAGGTGTTTCTAGCTCCGCTGGTGTGTTTTAGAATAGAATCCAATTCTTTTTTAAAACCCATACTTAGCATTTCATCTGCTTCATCAAGTACGACCGTTTTTATACTTCTTAGATTAATAGTTTCTTTTTCTATTAAATCTATTAAACGACCTGGAGTTGCTACAATAATATGTGTGGGTCTTTGCAATCTGCTAATTTGCTTTTCAATCTTTTCGCCACCATAAACTGCTTCTACAAAAATATCTTCAGAAGTATATTTCGTAAATTTAAAAAGCTGCTTTTTTATTTGCTGAACCAACTCACGTGTAGGTGATAATATTAATGCTTGTACCACTGCCGAAGAAGCATCTACACTATTTAAAACTGGCAAACCGTACGCAGCCGTTTTTCCAGTTCCGGTTTGCGCTAAACCAATAAAATCGGTATTTGATTTTAACAATACGGGGATTGTTTTTTCTTGTATTTCGGTAGGGTTTTTAATTCCTAGTTCTTTAAGTCCCTTTATATAACTGCTATGAACTCCTAAATCTTTAAATGTCATCATATTAATTTCAAAAATGCAAAGATACATTGAAACTAATAAGCATTTGTTACATTCGTTATTATAAATTTAAAGGAATTGTTTATTATAAGACAAAAAAACATAGTTTACCCGTATTGTGAAATACTTTAGCTACGGTTGGTATAAGAATAGTAGCGGATTTCAAAGGACTGAACTTTCAGTTTTTTACTAAACTTTGTACAAAGATAGTGCCTTTGAATTTTGCACCTAAACCGCTATTATTTTTATACATTGTTCTCTGCTGGCTTCTTTCGATTCTAGTTGTCTTTCTTTTATTATATTCCTGTTTTGTTCAATTTGAATTTTAATATTTTTTGCTAAAAATTTTGCTAAATTAACAGGGACTGCATTTCCAATCATTTTATAACCTGCTGGAACATTTGTATAATGAAAAATGAAATCATCTGGAAATGTTTGAATTCTTGCACATTCTCTAACACTTAATCGTCTGTATAAATGTTCTTTTCCTGGAACAAAAACTCTAATGTTTTGTTCTATGAATTTCATTTTTGGCGCTTGTGGATGAATTGGTGCGTGTCTTCCTCCTGCTTGAATTGTATAGGATTGTTCATCCCAACTTCTTACACGGTTTCTTGACATAAACATTGAAGAAAAACCACCAATCATATATTCGTGATTTGCTTCAATACAATTATTACCATTAGTTTTATTATATTCTTTTGCAGGTAATACTCCTTCTTTTAAGTCATAAATAGCATCTTCTAAAGTTAATTTAGGAAATTTAATATTTGGAAATTCAAATTTGAAATCTAAATCTTTTCGAATCCCAATGAAAAAGACTCTTTTTCTGTCTTGAGGGACATTGTAATCAGATGCGTTTAACATTTGAAAAGAAAGTTCATAACCAATACCTGCGTTTCTAAAAAGTTCTTTTATTCCTTCTAAAGCATCATTGTGTTTTGAAATTAGCATTCCGCTTACATTTTCAGCTAAAAAGAATTTAGGTTGTTTTGCTTCTAAAATTCTAATAAAATCATAAAATAATTGTCCTCTTTTATCTTTAATCCCTCTAGCAGAACCTGCTTCACTCCAACTTTGACAAGGCGGACCTCCAATAATTCCATCACATTCAGGAACTTCATCTGCCGGAATATTAACTATACTTCTTTTATCAAGGATTGTATTGGGATGATTTTTTTCATAAGTTTCCCAAATATCTTTATCATATTCATTTGCCCAAATAATATCAAATCCTGCTTTTTGAAATCCAAGGTCTAAGCCACCTGCTCCTGAAAAAAACGAAACTATTTTCATATGGTTTTTTCTTTTTTGTATTGGTTATTTAATTGTCTTCTATATTCTGCCTTTTCTTCAGCAACAACAAGCATTTCTTTAGTGCAATCACATTCATAAATCTGTTTTGCAATTTGGTCACTTACAAATTCTTTTTTAAGTTCTTTTAAATTCAACTTGAATACTTTTGCTAATTTCAATAGCCTCTTTTCATCAAACTCACGTTTTCCATTCTCTATTTTACTGAGGTTAGCACTGTCCAAATCAAGTTTTGCAGCAAGTTGGGTTAAAGTCAGTTCACTTAAGTTCCTTAGTTCTCTAATGTATTCTCCAAAAGTTACTTTCATTGGACTTGTGTATTTTTAACTTGTCAATATTTGACAAATATATGCTATTTTTTTCAAAAACTATTAATCTTTTAAATATTTTGTGTTTTTTAGAAAAATTTCAAGCGAATTAAAATTATCAGATTTAATATTTTTTCTTTTAAGAATGTCTCTAATATTATTTCCAATTTCATTTGCCTTTGTTTCTAATGGCTTGTTGAAAACAATTTTAGATGTTATATTGTCACCTATTTCAGACCATTCAATAAAAACGGATAAAGGTCTATTCCCGTCCCATTTATCTTTTTCTAATCGATAATTAATTGCTTTACAAGCAAAATATATCTTTTTATCCTTACAATAATCTTTTATTGGAATGATTAGGTCAACAATTTCTTGTAAAGTTTGGTTGTTGTAATCTTCAACAAAAAGAATGAAATTTGCAATTCCTGAGTTGTTGATTTTTACATCGTTTATCATTGAGTTCTTTTTGTTTTCATCAAGATTAGTTCCTGCATAAATATCAACTATTTGATTTTTGGTTAATTTTATTTCAGCAGATTTTTCTCCACTTTTTTTATTAAGCAATTCAAATTTCCAACCAATTTTAATTGTTTTGGATTCAGTTCGTTTATGTTTTTTGAATAAAACCAAAAAATCATCTTTAAATGATTGTTCAATGTTTTCAGTTGATTTTTTTATAATTTCACTTGCATTTTTCCCGAATATTTGAATTGCTCTTTCAATATTCATTTTGTTTTCTAAGAAATCTGCATTTGTTTGTTTTATAGAAATTTTAAATTCAGTTTTTATTTCGTTTTGGTCAATTGTTGACACATAAGTATCTGTTTTACATTCGCCTTTACTTGGGTTAGGTTTTCCTGAATTTAAAATGGTATACTTTAAATCATTATAGGTAAAAGTTTTTCCTACTTTAAATAGTTTAGTTATTTCAGATTCTGTTTTTGAAAATTTTTTTGCCATTATTTTTGTTTTATTTTCAAAAATAGTAGAATTTTCAATATTGGGGATGGATTTTCCTTTTTTTTGCTTGCAGAGAACGTAAGTATATCAGCAGTTTACTTATTAAATTGGTGATATACACTGTTGTAAAGTTAGTTGAATTATTTGACAAAGTCAAGTAAAAACAATCGCTAATCCAAAAAAAAAATAATTTATTTTAAGATAGAAACTAGAATTTTATCATGTTCTTAGAAAGAATTGATAGGTATTGGATGGCTTCATAATTATTATTTTTTATAGCCGCAAAAAACACAAAGTTTTGCGTAAAGTTCGTAAAGGGTAAATTGAATTATGTTGTTGTTAATCGTCTTCCTCTAAACTAAAAAAATCGTTTACTGGTTTATTAAAAAGCTTCGACAATTTTAAAGATAATAAGGTGGAAGGCACATATCTATTGGTTTCAATAGAATTTATAGTTTGTCTTGAGACACCAATTTTTTTTGCCAATTCTTCTTGAGTGTAATTATTAATGGCACGCTCTACTTTTAGTGTATTTTTCATTAGGCTCTTTTTTTAAGCTTCATAAAGACTACCAAATAAATAATCATCATAAACCATAGTATTTGAAAGTCACCTAAATCATTAAATATTGCTTTTTCTGGTTTAACTATTGAAGCAACTATTATATTTATTACTGGCTGTAATAATGTATAAGCAACTGCTCCAACAAAAGCAAATGAAAAAGCTTGCGAACGAATACTTTTAATCATTTCGTCTTCTAATTTCTCCTTAGACATCACTACAATTAATAGAAAGACTAATAATAGTCGTTTTAAAATTTCAACTAAAATTGAATAATCACCCTCAAAAAATTTGGTAGCTATTAAAATAACAAATGAAAGTATGAAACCTATCCATCCTATTTTTTTATAATAATTTGGAAGTTTGAAATTGATAAACTTTTGGATTCTACGATCTTCACATTCGGAAACTGATTTTAAATTCATGATAATATATATTAAGTTAATTTTACAATATGACAAACTTAGTTGTTTTTATGTAAACTAAGCTTTACATTTTGTTAAAATTTAAAAAAGAACCCAATTCTATTTATTGCTAAATAAAACTAGGTTCAATTAAAAACCAACTTAACAATCTTTATTGCATTACAAACTTTACTCCTCCAGATACAATCCAAGCAGTTAAACCTGTGCTTCGATCGTATTGGTAAAAACGAAGATCGATACTTTTCATTCCAAATTTCCAAATATGAGCTTTGGCAAAAATATCGGTATAGGAAACTCCAAAACCATATTGATTTGCATTAAATTCGGCTAAATCATAATCGGAAGTATAAAACTCATCTGTAGATAGGTTCTCATTATAAGGAGCAAAATAATCGGCAGCGGTTTGGGTATAGTATCTATAAGAAGGATAAATAGTAAAATGACTTCCTAATTTTATGGGTAGTTCAATATTTGCCGTGTGTGAAGTTACTCCCCAATCATCAAAGTAATACCGATAGTATGTTCTTACCGTTAAAAATTCATTTATAAAATAATTAAATCGCATTCCGATTGGTGTTTTAAAACGAGTGTCTGGTAATCGTTCAATATCATCTGCTAAATGAAATACATTAGTGTTTTCTGGCGAAGTATAATTAGGAATACTCGAAGCATTTCCTACATAATAATTTGCTTTATCTGCGAAGTAAACACGTTGCATTGGGTTTGCTAACCAACCTTGTTGATAAACCAAATCTAAGGACAATGAAAACTGGGCTCTTTTGCTTAATATTTGAGAAAAACCTAAAGTAGCTGAAAAGGTATTTCTACCTTTATCTACAATAAGGCTGTAATTTTCAGGGTTCCAGATCGGACCACTATTCCCTGATTTATCAATTATATTTCCGCTTTGATTTAAAATATCAATATTTTGAAAAAATCCGTTATTCAAATCACCATTAGCTTCTAAAAAAGAATCTAATTCCGTTGGATATTTTGGGTTCCAAAAATCGATATACGCTTGTGCTCCTAAATGGATTTCGGTGTTCTTTTCATTAAAAAGTTTAGTTACAGAACCTCCAATTCCTGTTGAAGTATAATCATATTCAGCAGAGAAGCTCACATGACCAGACCAAATAAAATTACGATCGTCCGAGCTGTGACTATAACCAATAGTTCCGCCAACCCAAACATCTTCGGCAGAAGCTCCAGAAGACGCAACCCAAGGACTTCCCTCTACCCCATTTGCAGCTCTGTTATACCCAAAATCATCATCATCATCATCGTCGTCATCGTCGTCTCCTCCTTGCGATGCTCCCGAACTATCAAAAGGATCCAAATTACTTGAAGAAGCTGAAGAATAGGCAGATATACCTACATCAACCGTTAAAACAGCATCATCATTTAAAGGATAAGCAACTACAATTGTTGGTGTTACATCCCACAATTCCTCAGTTCCAATACCTCCGGTTACCGATGCATTATCACCGTCTTGACTGTAATAGCTCATTAAAAAGTCAATTTCGGTAGATTCTAAAACTCGCTTTTTATAAACTGTTGTGGAGTCATTTTGTGCTATTAATACTATAGAAAACAGTAACGTAAAAAGGAATAGTATGAATTTATTATACATAGAAAATAATTAGATAAAATTTAATAAGGTTTGATTTATTTTAGTTACAACCGCAACCACCGCCAGTTTTTCCTCCACTTCCTCCTGAAGAAGCTTCTCGATATACCAAAGCATTATTTTTAAAACGATCGACCGAATAATCGGATAATTTCATATCAGGGTCATTGATATTTACTTTTTCGTATTCCTTGACAGCAACACAAGAACTAAATGAAACTACGGCTAATAGGGCTAAAATTCCTTTTTTCATGTTAATTTGGSTTTTCTAGTTTAATATTTTTTGAGGTATGTACTTTATTGCCTTCGTCAACAATAATGCACTCCACTCCTTTTAATTGGTTAATAAAATCTAAGCCAGTTTTAACGCCCATTACAAAAATRGAAGTTGAAATTGCATCGGCTAATTCAGCATTTTTCGTAAAAATAGAAACACTTATTATTCCTGTACTGGGATATCCTGTTCTTGGATCGATGATATGAGAATATCGAACTCCATTAAACCGAACATATTTTTCATAATTACCAGAAGTAACCACTGCAGCATTATCAATTGAAAACCATGAAAATACTTTATCTTTATTCAAGGGATTGGTAATTGCTACCATCCAATTTTCCCCATCTGCTTGTTTTCCCCAGGCATTTAAATCGCCCGAAGCATTTATTATTCCAGCTTTTACCCCTTTATTTTTTAGTAATGCTTTTGCTTTGTCTGCAGCATAGCCTTTTCCTATAGCACCAAAGCCAATCTTCATTCCTTTGAGTTTCAGAAATACAGTTTGATTTTCTTTATTTAAAATTATATTTTTATAACCAACTTTTAAAACAGATTCTTTTATATCTTCTTCGGAAGGCATTGTTTGCATTGAGCCGTCAAATTTCCAAATTCGATCCATAGAAGCATAACTAATATCGAAAGCACCATTGGTTAATTTTGAAATTGCTAAAGACCTTTCAACAAGGTTGAATAATTCTTCTGAAACTTTTACGGGTTTAATTCCTGCATTTTTATTAATATCTGAAGTCTCTGAATTTGAATCCCAAGAAGAGATTACTTTTTCAATCCTAGTAATTTCTGAAACCGCAAGATCTATATATTGGTTTCCTTCGTTTTCAGAATTGGCAACTACCGTAATATCAAAACGGCTTCCCATTAATTTTAAGGTTTTTTTGAAATTATGTTGTGAAAAACCAACAACAGAAAACATTAAAAAACCAACTATAAGCAAGGTTTTTAACATTATTTTGAAGAAGAATTTAATTGCTCAATATAACCATGTGGAGTAGTTTTAAAATAACCTGTTTCTTCTAAAACTTTTCCGTTTTTATCTAAAACTACTACGAAAGGAAAATATCCATTCTTGTTGTATTTTTCCGCTAGCTTATTATTTTTTTCTTGCTGTTCTTTGGATAGCTTATTTTTTTTACTTCTAGGAAAATCAGCTTGCAACATCACATAATGCTCTTTTGCATAGGCTTTAAATTCTTTGGTACTCCAAATTTCACGATCTAATTTTATACAGGGCGCGCACCAATCAGACCCTTGAAAAACTAAAATAATGGTTTTGTTTTCCTTTGAAGCAATCTGTTTTGCTTCATCAAAATCAGTCAACCAATTTTGAGCTGAAATATTTACACTTGAAATAATAAGTAAAGTAAAAAACAATAGTTTTTTCATAGGTATCAATTTATAGTTATTAACTTTATTTTGTTATGTATAGTATTAAAACGGTTTAATTTAATTTTACCCTACCTAAGTTTACATTAAAAAACTACTCGTAAAATTCCATTGCCTGTGTGGTAAAAAGATCCTATTGTAAGCCCTGATACAATTGCGTCTGTATTGGTCTGATTGTCACTAGAGTTAAAAGGTACAATTGGCAACCCAACAACTTGTAATTTAGAATTTGGTGCATCAGAACCAATACCAACATTTCCATTTTTTAAAATCACCATAGCATTACTTCTACTAGCTGTTGTTGCTCCATTTCCTATAGATAATAATCTATCGGTCGTGACCCATGATGTTTTACTTCCTCCTCCGTTTGTATTAAAAGAACCTAAAGAAAATTCCGCATACGAATCGGTTCGAATTCCTCTTCCAATAGCCAACGATTCTAACCCTAAAGCTTGTGCTCCAAAACCAATTGCTGTAGAGTTAGCAGCTTCAGCTTGACAACTTTTACCCAAAGCAGTAGATTGACTTCCTATAGCATGTGCTGCCGAACCAATAGCGATAGAAGATGTTCCTGTAGCTTCAGTAGATTCTCCTATTGCCGTAGCAGAAGAACCATTTGCTAATGCAGATTGACCAATAGCTACATCGTCTTGTTGCACAGCTCTAGCACCGTTTCCAATAGCAACTGCTGATTCAGCTTCGGCAGAGGAACCATTTACTAAAGCTAAGGAAAATTGACCGGAAGCTGTATTCCCAAATCCCATTGCGACAGAATAAGATCCAACATTACCTGTTCCTGGAAAAACATCATTCCAAGTGCCACTTCCTGCTCTAAAAGCCCCTCTTCTTGGATTAAAAAACATTTGAACTCCTGTAGTTATGCCTATAAATGCTCCAGAATTTACTGTTCCTGTTGTTCTTATTCCATCTGTACCATTAATTAGTACATTTCCACTATCAGCTGTGATTATTCTTCCTCCACCTGCAATACCTTGATCGTAAGCCATATCCAGGGTATTATGAGGGGTTATAAAAGTTGAAATTGTATTTGTATTAATAAGAAAAACCCATTTAGTGCTATCCCAAAAATAGAATCCTACCCCTTCCCCTCCTATAACGGAAGCATTTGTATTCCAGATTAATAAGCTTGTTGCAGGGGTAGTTGCAATTGGAGATATTGATGTTATGTTAGTTAATGAAACTCTCGGTATTAATATTCCTGTATTTGAAGAAGTAATATCAAGTAAAGAAGTTGTATTTGGCGTAACTGTTCCTATTCCAACTTGGCTATAAGCTGGAAATGAAAAAAATATTATTCCTAATAAGAAATATTTAACAAGCATTAAATTGATAGTAGTTTAATTTAAAAACAATTAATATTGTTTTCACCCTACTTTTAATTAATTTAAAACTATTCCTTAATAATAGTCACCATAGCTTTTCTTCCTGTTAAAAGATTCCATTGGTTGGAAGAAAGTGTATTGCCCTCATCGTCGTAGATCACTAATTGTGCAGTATTTGGTCCAGAAGTCCCTTGATTTAGAGCTTGAAATACAACTTTATTAAACCCAGATTGCAACGGAAAAGTAAATCCATTAAACCCAGCCGATAAATAAACGCTTGATTTTACAATGTCGCCATTTACAAAAATCCGAACCCGATCTCCATCCACATATTCGTGATCTCGATACATAATGGTTACATTATTTGTTCCTGTTCTTATTTCACCTAAAAATTGATCTTTCCCAAACTCTTTTGATGCAGCCTTATCTTTAGTGAAATATTTTGGAGCTTTATCGGTTTTTAAGTCTAAAAAGTCTTCTTGATAGGTAATATCTAATAATTCTGAATTTTCTAATCCAAGCCCAGAATAATCATTCAGTTTTAATGGATTGTTTGTTGGCTTAACAATACTTGGCAATGGAATAGCAGGAAGCTCACTCCCATCTGGAGTTTCAAATTCGTCTTCTACAATTTCAAAAGTAACCGAATTATCTTCCTTTTCAAATTGAGCAATTGAAGTAAAATAACTCAAAAACGAAATAATTAAACCTAGTACAAATCTTTGTTTCATATAGAAATTTTTCAATTTCAGTTTTGCAATAATCACGCCAAAAATAATAATTAAAAAGCTATTAAAACTTAAAATTATTATAATTTGAAGGAAGTAACTATTAGTATTCAAAATAACTATACCAATATAAAAACTATCGATTTTATTTATTGATTTACACACTAGTTATCACTTAGTTTTGTCCTATTAAAAAAACAATAAATTATGAAAAATTCAATTGGAATTAATAAAGATAAATCAAACGAGTTAAGTAACCAATTAAATATTTTACTTGCTGATTATCAATTATTTTATCAGAATGTAAGAGGCTTGCATTGGAATATAAAAGGTCGGGAATTTTTTGAATTACATTTAAAATTTGAAGAGTATTACGATAATGCTGTTATTAAAATTGATGAAATAGCCGAACGTATTTTAACTCTTGAAGGTGAACCATTACATACCTTTACAGATTACTTAAAAGTTTCAGAAATAAAAGAACAAAAGGGCGTTACAAATGGTGTTGATGGTGTAAAGATTATTATCGATAACTACAAAGTACTTATTTTAAAAGAGCGAAAAATATTAAGTCTTGCTGCAGAAGCTAATGATGAAGGGACCGTAAGTTTGATGAGTGATTACATTACTGAAACCGAAAAAACTTTGTGGATGCTTAACTCCTATTTAAAATAATTATTTGTTATTATTTTAACTGTAAAATAATAACTAATTTTGTTATTCAAGCTAATCACAAAAAATGAAAATTGAGGAATCAGAACATATTCAACTAAAACACAGTAAAATATCTTTTTACTTTGGAGACTATTATTTTTTCGAAAAGTTTATAGTTGGAGAAATAAAAGAAGGCATTCATTTTAATTTAATTAAAGTAATTCAGGTAAACGATAAGATATACAACCATTACGGTCAGGATTTTAAAATTACTTATATCGCTAATCGAATAAATTCGTATTCAACAGATCCTCAAACTTGGTCAAAACTTCAAGAACGGGGTGAAAATTTTTTAATAGCTGCTGCTTTAGTAATCTATAATGATATTGGTTTTAAAGTAGCCGCTGTTGAAAAACAGATTTCAAAAACCTATATTAAAAGATGCAACCATCTTGATGAAGCAATTAATTGGGCTTTACAAGTAAATTCATAATATAAAAATCATTTTTTTAATCCTAATTATAAAGCAGTTACCCGAAAGATGTTTTGTTTTTTTTGATAATTAATTACAATTTCATACATTAGTAACTAAATAGTAATACTATTAACAAAATTATTAAATGAAAGTAGAGGATTCCAAATACTTAAATATGGAACACGAAGAAATAAATTTACCTTTTGGAAAATTTTATTTTTTTGAAAATTTTGTAATCTCTGAATTATATGAAGGAGTACATTTTGATTGGAAACGAGTTAAAATTTTATCTGACCTAATGCTTTCACATTATGGAGATAAAAAAAGTTTAATTTACTTGTCAAATCGAGTTAATTCCTACTCTATCGAACCACAATCTTGGTTAAAGTTTGATAAAAAATATAATTTGTTTATTGCCTCAGGTATTATAGCTTATGATAATCGTGGTGGCTTAAGTGTTGTCCTTGAACGTCTTTTTTCTAAAGAACGAATTAAAAAATTCAGGTCTTTAAAAAATGGAATTGAATGGGCTATCAAACATCAATAGTTTCAAAATAATTCACTAAAACTTCTTATTAATGAAAACAATAGCGAGCTTCTATATTGCTTTCATAATTTGTAATACAATACTTTTTTCGCAAGATTCTTTAGTAGAAATTAAAAACAATAATGACTTTAGTTTTGAAATACGTTACGCAACTACAACTAATTTTATTGGAGAAAAACTGTATGATTGCGAAATTTGTTTATTAAAACCTCAAGTTGCTGAAGCTTTAAAGGAAGCAAATAAATACTTCAATCAAAAAGGATATCGCATTAAATTATATGATTGTTATCGCCCTTTAGATATCCAGAAAAAAATGTGGAAAAAAGTTCCCAGACCAACCTATGTTGCAAATCCCTATACCAAAGGTTCTGTTCATAACTGTGGTGCAGCAATAGATTTAACACTCGAAACCCTAGAAGGATGTTTTGTAGATATGGGAACCGATTATGATTATTTTGGTGTGGAAGCCCATATAGATTACAACAATTTTTCTGAAGAAATAATTGCAAATAGAAACCTACTTAGTAACGGATTGAGAAAATTTGGATTTCAAACCATCCGAACAGAATGGTGGCATTTCAGTTATAAAAAAAATAAAAGTTATCCCATTTTAAATAGTCCACTGCCTTGCGAAAATTAACAAATGATAATAGATTGTTAATTTATAATTTTTGTTATTAAAGCTACTAGTAGCTAATGTATATTTGACAAAAAATTTAACAAATGAATTTATCTATAAAAACATTTCGAATTATAAGTACGCTTGAAGCGATTTCATTTTTAGTGTTACTTGGTATTGCAATGCCTTTAAAATATATTGCTAAAATTGAAGCTGGAGAAGAAATTGTTAGAGTAGTAGGAATGTTACACGGTTTACTATTTATAGCTTATGTTTTAGGAGCGTTTATAATGAAAGAAAAACTTAAATGGTCTATACCAACTTTATTAATTGTAATTTTATGTTCTGTTTTACCCTTTGGACCTTTTTATGTAGAACGTAAATATTTATAATGATTAAAAAAATATTATTAAAATATAGCCATTGGTTTCAGGATTACTTTACCAGTAATGGATTAAATATTGAATTATGTAAAATATTAAATATCATTATAATTGGTATTCTTTTTTTTGGTTTTATTTATGTCTTTGATAAAATAATTAAAAGTATCGTAATTAAACTTTTTAAATATTTTAGTTCAAAATCTAAAAATACTTTTGATGATTATTTAGTGCTTAGTAATTTTCCGAGATATATATCTCATACAATACCTCTTTTTATTACTTGGCATTATATACCTATCTTATTTAAATA
>NVUT01000049.1 GCA_002733185.1 Flavobacterium sp.
TATTCAGATGAAAAAATAGTCAGTTCAGTAGATTTCATTATATAAATAATTGAATCACAGCTTTATTTGTGTCAGAATAAATTAATAACAAAAACAATTGTACGATGAAAAAGATGAACAAATTAATTTTAATTTTTGCTTTTATTTCAACTTTAATAAGTTGTAGTAGCGATGACGATAACACGACTGTAGAACCTATAGCAAATGTTGTACGGTTAGCAGATGACGCAACCCACGGATCTATCATAACAGATGCTGGAGGAATGACATTGTATTTTTTCTCAAAAGATGCCAAGCAAACTTCAGAATGTTTAGATGGATGTTTAGATGTTTGGCCCATATTTTATGATGCGAATATTACGGTAGATGATGGTTTATCTGTAAGTGATTTTGCAACTATTACAAGAACAGACGGCACAAAGCAAACAACTTATCAAGGGTGGCCATTGTATTATTTTACGAATGATGCAGCAGAAGGAGATACTAATGGAGATAATGTAAATAATGTATGGTTTGTTGCAAAACCTGATTATTCTTTAATGTATGTTGTTTCTCAATTAGTGGGACACGATGGTTTAAATTACACAAATGAGTATATTGAAGGAGATGGAAGTACATCTTATATTACCGATATTAACGGAATAACTTTATACACATTTATCAACGATACCAATGGAGTAAATAATTTTACGGCCCCAGATTTTTCCAACAACGGAGTTTGGCCAATTGCTGAAATTTCTTTGGATAGAATACCAAGTATTTTGAATAATTCAGATTTTGATACTATTGATGTATTTGGAAGAACGCAATTAACCTATAAAGGATGGCCACTTTATTATTTTGGTCAAGATACAGAACGTGGAGATAATAAAGGAATTAGTTTTCCTTCTCCAGGGGTTTGGCCAATTGCAAATGTAGAAACTGAAGTGGCTCAGTAAATAACCAATTTTCACCAAAGAAGAGATTTAGCTTTCTTCTTTGGTGATTTTTTTTGGGTACTAAATATATATTAAAAAATAGGGTTTTAATCTAAAATCTTGTTTCTTTACTAAATAATAATCACTAATTATGAAGAAAATTACATTCTTATTTTTTACAAGTTTGGTTTTAATTCTAACAATATCTAGCTGCACTCAAAACACCTATGACGATATTGAAGCAGAAGCCGATCCTATACCAGAAATTGTAACGTACCAAGATGTAAAACCTATTATTGATGGGGTTTGTTTAGCTTGTCATAGCAATCCGCCACAAAATGGAGCGCCCATGTCTTTGGTTTCTTATGTAAATGTAAAAGAAGCGGTACAAAATCGAGATCTAATTAATAAGATTAGTAAAAATGAAGGTGAAGATGGATTGATGCCTTTGGGCGGTCCAAGATTGCCACAATCTTCAATCGATTTAATTGTTGAATGGAATAATGACGGACTTTTAGAAAATTAATCACTATGAAAAAAATTACATTCTTATTATTGATACTTCCATTATTAGTTTTTTCTCAAACAGATGAAACTGAAGAAGTGAAAAACGAAAAAATACCGGTTTATGGAGTTTTTAATTCCTTAAAAGTAGTGAATTTTGAAAGTACCAAATTGGCTTATCAAGGAGATTTATATATGATTATTTCACACCGTTTCGGTTCTGTTCAAAACGGAATTGACGATTTTTTTGGTTTGGATAATTCAGTAACTCAATTTAAATTTATTTATGGATTTTATGATTGGTTGAACGTTGGTGTTTCAAGAACATCTAATCAAAAAAAGTATGGACTTCAAGTTAAATACCGTTTAAAACAACAAGAAAAAAATGGATTCCCTGTAACAATTGTTGGTTATAATTTAATTACAGCTAACACTTCATTAGATGATGATATTTTTCCTAATATTGAATTTAGTGATCGATTAACTTATACCTCACAAATTATATTTTCAAGAAAGTTTAATAAGAGAATTTCTGCGATTATATCACCAACCTATATTCATGAAAATTTAGCCACCAGAAGTTTTGTAGAACAAACAGATGGTACTACTTTAACTTACGATGAAGAGAACGACCAGTTTGCAGTAGGATTAGGAGGTCGTTATAAAATTTCGGATGTGGTGAGCATTACGATGGATTATGGAATCCATATGAATAGAAACAGCAATTCAGTATATCGGAATCCGCTATCAATAGGAACCGACTTGGAGTTAGGTGATCACGTTTTTCAAGTGCATTTTTCCAATGCACAAGCAATGGTCGAAGAAGGATTTGTTACCCAAGCCCAAGGAAATTGGGGTGATGGAGATTTCTTTTTTGGATTTAATTTAATAAGAATTTTTTAATTTTATTTTTTAAAATAATAATTTTGGTAGATGACTTTTTAATTTGAAATGTTATTGACAAAAAAAATTGGTAAAGTTGTATATTGCGATTAAAATTGTTTTGAAAAAATGAAAAGGATAATTGTTATAATATTAGTATTTGTGTTGTTTGTTTCTTGTTCAAAAGAAGATGATATGATATACAAAACAAAAGAGATTACTATAAATCTTTCTAGTAATTTATCGTACCAATACTATTTAGGTCGATTTATAGAAGAAGGTGACGAAGTTGAAATAACAACACAAGCATTACATTTTGAAATAAGTGAATATTATCAAAATGAAAACAATGGAAATATATCATACAAATACAAACCTCAATTAGATTATGAAGGTGACGATTATGTTGAAATATTATCTGAAAGAACCATTGATGTTGAGAAAGGTCAAAAAGAATTTGTTACTTTAAAACTTTCATTTAAAATCCTATGAATTAAGTAACTCTATTGATTTATTTATTTATTTATTAAAATGAGGTGAAGATTCCTGTTCTACCGCAGTGATAAAATACTTCGTATCTCCCCAAAATACAAATGAAGCATAGCGTTCTATATAAGTCAGTTTCACATATTTACCTTGGTATTCTTTTAAATTTTCGATGATTTGTTCATCTTTATCAAGTATTGAAAAAGAAAATATCTGAGCACCGCTAATTCCCTGGCTTATTTCACCTTCCCATGTTTTAAATATCACTCCTTTATGAGTAATTTTTATTAATTCACCAGAGCGAGTTCCTTCGCTATAAGGCACAAAGTAAATAAAAGCAAACCAGGCAATTACTATCACTATTATTGCTGCTAAAATTTTATAGAGTATTTTTTTCATAATAGAACCTTTTATTGCTAAGTTACAAATTAATCTTCTTCAGCTCTTTTTAAGATAGCTTCTGGAAGTGATTTTTTAGTTTTTACCCCTAACTTTTTAATTTTTTCAACGCTAGTAACTAGATTTCCTTTGCCTGTGGAGAGTTTGTTCATAGCAGCAGAATAATCAGTTTTTGCAGCATCTAGTTTTTTCCCTACTCCCATTAAATCATCAATCAGTCCAGAAAACTTATCATACAAGGCACCAGCTTGACGAGCGATTTCCATGACGTTTTTCTTTTGATCTTCCTGTTTCCAAATAGAAGAAACCGTACTTAAAGTTGCCAATAGGGTAGAAGTAGAAACCAAGACCACATTTTTATCAAATGCTTCTAGATAAAGATTGTTGTTTTCGTTTAAAGCAAGCAGTAACGCAGCTTCAATAGGTACAAACATCAATACATAATCGGGAGCATTGATTCCATAAAGATCGGTGTAACGTTTATCGCTTAACTCTTTAATGTGCTTTCGAATACTAGCAACATGCTTTTTTAAATTTGAATCTTTTAATTCTTCATCTTCCGCAGAATAATAGCCTTCATAAGCGGTTAATGAAACTTTAGAATCGACAATAAGATTCTTTTTGTCTGGAAGGTTGATAATGCAATCTGGCTTTTTTAAATTTCCATCTTCATCTCGGTAGCCACATTGGGTTGTATAATGAACTCCATTAGATAATCCTGCTTTTTCCAAGATGATTTCCAGTTGTACTTCACCCCAATCTCCCTGGGCTTTACTATCTCCTTTTAAAGCATTGGTAAGGTTGATGGCTTCCTTACTCATTTCTTGATTTAAGTCTTTTAAGCCTTCTAATTGCTGCTTTAAAGCGGAATGCATCTTTACACTATCCGTCTGTGAATCGGATACTTTTTTCTCAAATGATTCTATTTTTTTCTGAAGTGGATTCAGTAATAAATCTAAATTTTCTTTATTTTGTTTGGTAAATTTTTCTGATTTGTCTTCGAAAATACGATTGGCAAGGTTTTCAAATTCTTTGGTGAATTTTTCCTGAAGTTTTTCTACTTCTGCTTTTTGTTCCTGGAGTCTTTGTTCTATGTTTTGAAGTTCTGATTCTTTTTTAGACAATGCTAAATTGATACTTTCTTTTTCAGATCGAATGGCATCTATTTCGTTGGACGATTCTTCTATTTTAGATTCTAATTTATTAATCTGAAGATTGGCATTGTTAAGGTCAGCTTCCAGTTTTCCTGTTTCAGATTTTTGATTTAATATCGAAAAGCGCTTTCCTATAAAGAAACCAGTAGCAACCGAAACTAAAGCGATGAGTAAGTAAATGAATGATTCAGACATAAAAAATCAGCTTAAATTAGAAACAATAAAGTTAGTAATAGTTTTTCTATTCTTTTAATATAAAACGTTTCTTTTCTTTATCAAAATAAATAGTTTCTTCAGAAAACAAATCATCAAAACAACCTACGTTTATCAAATTATCAGGAGTGTCAAAAAACGTATTACCCTCTTTCATAACCATCATTTTATCTGAAAGTTGAATTGCCAAATCTATTTCGTGAGTTGAAAAAAGAATGGTTTTTCCGTTTTCTGAAGCTAACTTTTTTAATAATTTTAAAACGGAAGCTCTATGAAATATATCTAAATGAGTAGTGGGTTCGTCTAACAGAATTAACGGAGTATCTTGTGTTAATGCTCTGGCGATTAACACTTTTTGCAACTGACCATCACTGAGTTCATAACATTTATAATTCAGTAAATCTTCAATTTTGGTTGCTGAAATGGCAGCGTTTATTATTTCTTGATCGCTTTCAGAAAGGCTTCCAATCCAATTGGTGTAAGGGTGTCTTCCTAAGGAAACTAATTCCATTACCGATAGATTTTGGGAAGCAGGAGTTTCGGTTAATACGATGCTTAATTCATTTGCTAATTGTATTACGGAAATATCGTTTACTGATTTTTCGTTTATTGAAATAGTTCCTTCTAATAAAGGTTGCATACCAGCTAAAGTTCTAAGTAAAGTAGATTTTCCTATACCGTTAGTTCCTACCAAAGCAATTAATTCTCCTTGCTTAATTGAAAAATTAATTCCTTCAGAAATCACGATAGTTTTCTTTTTTGAAGCATATCCAATGGATAAGTCTTTGGCTTCAATAGCGATATGTTTAATGTTTGATTTCATTTAAAACAACATTTTTCTCTTTCTCACCAACAACCAAATTACTACCGGTGCTCCAATTAACGAAGTAATCGCATTAATAGGTAAGGTATATTCAGTAAAAGGTAATTGTGCTATAGTATCACAAACCAACATTAATATAGCGCCACTAATTAAAACTGCTGGCAATAAAATTAAATGATTAGAAGTCGTAAAATACTGCCGAGTTAAATGAGGAACTGCCAAACCTACAAAGGCAATCGGACCTGCAAAAGCGGTAATGCTTCCAGCCAATAAACTCGTAGCTAATATGATAAATAGAGTTGTTTTTTTTATATTGATTCCCATACTTCTTGCATAGTTTTCACCTAACAATAAAGCGTTTAAGGGTTTTACTGAAATTATACTAAGAATTAACCCCATTACTACACAAATAGATAATATTAATAACCCTTGCCAAGAAACATTTCCTAAAGTCCCGAAACTCCAAAACACAAATTGTTGTAATTGTTCGGCATTGCTAAAATAGGAGAGAACCGATACGATTGCTGCGGTAACGCTTCCGAACATCAATCCGATGATTAATAAAGTCATCGTGTCTTTTACTCTAAATGAAACCGATAATACGGCTAACAAAACTAAAAAACTACCCAAAGCAGAAGCAATCACTAAACTCCAAGAACTCAGTAATAATCCGCCCAATGTCCCTCCAAAAATCCCTGCTCCTAATATTAATATTGCAACTCCTAAACTCGCTCCACTACTCAACCCCAAAACAAAAGGACCTGCCAAAGGATTTCTAAAAAGTGTTTGCATTAACAATCCTGAAACTGCCAATCCGCCACCTGCTAAAATCGCAGTAATTGCTTTTGGAAGCCGATAGTCTTGAATGAT
This sequence comes from Flavobacterium sp., assembly GCA_002733185.1. Lineage (GTDB taxonomy): Bacteria > Bacteroidota > Bacteroidia > Flavobacteriales > Flavobacteriaceae > Marifrigoribacter. The sequence continues at coordinate 6,249 of NVUT01000049.1, forward strand.
AAATTGCCAAGAAGATCTTGTGGTTTCTCCACCAAAAAGTGCAGATAAAGTTTCGTTAAGTGGTATTGAAACCGATCCAAAACCAATATTAATAAAAAACGCTATTGCCAATAATAGCAACAGAATGATAAAATGTAGTTTGTATGATTTTTGGGTTTCCAATAGCTATTGTGGGATTTTTTGTTATAACACAGAGTTTTACAAAGGAAGCACAAAGTTACACAAAGTTTTTAAAGAATYCTTTTGAGAATACTATGTGCATAAAAAGGATTTAATACAATAAGACACGGATTTTTACTAATTAATGAAATAGACTAACTAATTTATCCCAGCAAACATTCATGGAAATTAGTGTAATTAGTGTCTCCTTTTTTCTGCGACCCTCTGTGAAACTTTGTGTAATAGTCCCTTTACTTCAATTTATCAAAAAAGAACAATTCGTAATCCGGTAACAAGTCCGGATGTAAAATTTTAATAATATCTTTTAGTACAATATCAGGTCTGTTGGGTGCTAATTCAAAATATAATAATCCGCCAGTTTCTCCAACTTTATTGGTAAAACTATATACTTGATTTTTTTTAAACGCATCAAATTGTTCGTAAACCACATGTGCTTCTTTTAGTTGGTTTAAATTGGTATAATAACTTGGCCCAATCCAAACTTCTGCTTGTTCTGCTTTGTCTAAAATACTCTCTAAGCTTAAGGAAAAACTTCCAGTTCCTTTGGTATCTTTCCARATRTAATTTCCRTTGGCRTCRGYTATAAATTGTGCTGCCCAACTTTCACCTTGTGGTAAATGCCAAACATCTTTATACATCGCACCACTTAAAACGGTTGGTGAGCTTTTAGCTTGTAAAGCGAGTTCTTTTGCTTTTTGATATTCGGTTTTTATTTCAGTAAATAATTGATTTGCTTTTTCCTCTTTGTTATAAAATGCTGCAAAAAATTTGATCCATTCTGCTTTTCCTAGTGGAGAAGTTTCTGTCCAATCACCATTATAAACTACCGGAATTCCTGTTTTTTTAATGGTGTTTAAAGATTTGTTATTTCCATCAATAGCAAATCCTACTACTAGATCTGGGTTGATTTCAATAAGTACTTCGGTGTTGATATCTTCGTTCCTTCCAAGCTCGATGATTTGTCCGTCTGCGATTCTTTTTCTGGTAGATTCAGAAGAAATATAATCTAAATTAGGAAACCCGATAAGGCTTTTGCCAACTTCTAACATTTCTAAAGAAGGAATGTGAGTAGTTGAAGTCACTACAATTTCATCAATAGGAACAGTAACAATTGCATCGTAATTTTCTGGTGAATCTAAAACAGTTCCTTTTTCAATTAATGCATATTTAAATTCCTTTTCTGCTCCTGGCCAAGCATTTTTTAAAGTGATGATTTTATAGCCTTCGTGATAGGAGATGTCGAATCCTTTGGCGAATTCAATATTGGAATTTTTTATGATTTTATCGGTAGGTTTTTTCTGTTTGATATTTTCATTACAAGAAAAAAGAGAAACGAAAATAAAGAGGAAAAATATATTTTTAAACATACAGATTATTTTGTTAAACCAAAGATGGATTAAAGAAGGCACAAAGCTACACAAAGAAATTTAATAAAATAATTGTTAGTGAATTGAATGGGCAATTAAATAAAAGATTACTTTTGCAATGAATTTTGGTGAATAATGTTTGCGCTTCGACTTCGCTCAGCGATTACAAACGACAGACATGTTCTTAAAAGGGAATTCGGTTAAAATCCGAAGCTGTTCCCGCAACTGTATGTCATCCTGAACTCGATTCAGGATCTTTCAATTCTTAACCACTGTCATTATTTAGGCGGGAAGGTTGATTAAATGACAAGCCAGGAGACCTGCCATATTCATAAATTTAATCATCGAGCTTTCGGGATAAAAGCAAATGAATATGGAACGATTTTACCTTTATATGATTCTTTTTATTTGTGCAACACCTATGTTTGCGCAGTTGGATTCTATTCAGAAATTAGAGGAAGTTCTTATCATAGATTCTAAACTTACAGATTATTCTGAAGGATACAAACTCACAAAACTATCAGATACTATAATCAAAAGGAATTCGACTTCATTAACCGACGTATTGCGGTTAAATTCCACTATTTATTTTAAAGAAAATGGCTACGGAATGGTTTCGTCACCTTCTTTTAGAGGAACCAATGCTGCACAAACGGCTGTAATTTGGAACGGAATTAACATCAATTCCAATTTAAATGGTCAAACCGATTTTAATCTAATTTCTCCAAATTCTTTCAGTGATATTACCATTAGAAGCGGTGGAGGAAGTACCCAATACGGAAGCGGTGCTGTGGGCGGAAGCATTCATTTAAACAATACAATTTCATTTAAAAAAGCGAATACTACGAATTTAAAATTAGGCTACGGAAGTTTTTCAACCCTAGAAGGAAATTTTAAAACCATTCAGTCTAACAAGAAAGGATATTTTGATTTGGGCGTTGATTTTAGTTCTTCTGAAAACGATTACGAATATTTAGATTTAGATCAGAAAAATGAAAATGGGGAATTCAATAGATTTAATGTTTCTGTAAATACAGGAATTAAATTAAAACAAAGTACCCTAACCTTTAATAGTAATTACTTTAACAGCAACCGAAATTTCTCAGGAAGTATCACGGCACCTTCCGATGATAATTATAAAGACGTTACCACTCGTAATCTTTTAAGTTGGAAAACCAATAAGAACAAATTTACATCTACAATAAAAGCTGCACATCTTTTTGAACGGTATCGCTATTATCCCAACAAAGAAAATGAACTTTATTTTGAAGGGAAATCCAATACCTATTTAGGAGATTATTTGTTGGAATATCAATTGAATCCAGCTATTAAAATCAGTTCGGTACTAAATTATACTTATATCAATGCAGAAGGAAGTAATATTGGTAATAATGATCGAAATACCCTGTCAGCAGTGCTCTTGTTTAAACACAATGTTACTGAAAAATTAAGCTACGGAATCAATTTAAGACAAGAATTTTTAAATAATTTTGAAAATCCGTTCCTTTTTGCATTCGATGCGAAATACGATGTTAATTATTGGTATTCCGTAAAACTGAATGCTTCAAAAAACTTCCGAGTTCCAACATTCAACGATTTGTTTTGGGATGCTGGAGGAAACGAAAATTTGCAACCTGAAACTTCGTATCAAGGAGAAATAGGAAATGATTTCCGATGGAAAAATATTCAGTTTACTTTAAATGGGTTTTACATTTCTGCTACCGACTTAATTAAATGGCAACCTTCCGATAGTGGTTTATGGATGCCAGTGAATATTTCAGAAAGCGAAAATTATGGTGTTGAATTTTCTTCGGAATATTCAAAAGATATTAAAGAACACCAACTAAGAGTTTCAATAAACTACGCATATACTTCAGCCATCGATAAGGAAAAAGACAAACAATTAATCTATGTTCCGTTTCATAAAGTAACAGGATTGTTTTCATATAATTATAAAAGAATATCTGCTTATTATCAGTTTTTATTTAACGGAGAAGTTTTTACAACGACCGATAATATAGGAATATTAGATGCCTATACCATCTCTAATATTGGACTTGAATATGAAATTAACAGACAATCATTTCCTATAAAAATAGGAATTAAAATCAACAACATTTT
>NVUT01000050.1 GCA_002733185.1 Flavobacterium sp.
GTTTTATAAGTTTTTTATTTACATTTGCTTTTTAACCAAATTATTTATTAAAATGAAATTTAGGTATTTATTTTTAGCAGGTGTTATTACATTGTTTTCTTGTAACGAAAACACTTCAACTAGTAAAAAGACAAACAAGAATACAACAAGCACAAAACTGTTTTCTAAGATAAATAGTGCTACTTCTAATATTACCTTTAAAAATATAGTGCGAGAAGATTTAGATTTTAACTTTTTAAACTACCCTTATTTATATACAGGAGCAGGTGTTGCTGTGGGTGATATTGATAACGATGGTTTAGAAGATGTTTATTTAACTTCTAATTTTGGGCCTAATAAACTGTATAAAAACAAAGGAGATTTTAATTTTGAAGACATTACGGTAAGTTCAAAAACAGAAGATTATCAGGGTTTTAGCACAGGAGTAACCATGTTAGATATCAACAATGATGGTTGGTTAGATATTTATGTTTGTAAAGCAGGTTCTTTAAAAAGTGATGAGGGCAGAAGAAATTTACTTTTTGTGAACCAAAAAAACGGAACTTTTAAAGAAGAAGGAAAAAAATGGGGATTAGACGATCCTGGTTACACAACTCAAGCATATTCCTTAGATTATGATAAAGATGGAGATTTAGATCTTTATGTAGTTAATTACAGATACGATTTTAAAAATAACACTAAAATTAATGGCGTAATCCAACGTCAAATAGAAGAAATTACCAGCGATCAATTATACCGTAACGACGGCAACCATTTTACAAAAGTTACAGCCGAGGCTGGAATTTATAATAAAGCTTGGGGATTATCCGGTGCAATTGGCGATTTTAATAATGATGGCTGGGATGATATATATGTTTCTAACGATTATTTAGAGCCAGACATGATGTACATCAATCAGCAAGACGGAACCTTTAGAAACGAGATAAACGCAAGGGTTAATCATATTTCGTTTAATAGTATGGGATCTGATTATGCAGATTTAAATAATGACGGATTAGAAGATTTAATAACGGTAGATATGCTTGCCGAAAATTACGCAAGAAGTAAAGAAAACATGGCTTCTATGAGTACCACCAATTTTATGAGCATGGTGAAAGTAGGGTACCATCACGCATATATGGCAAATATGTTACATTATAATGTTGGTAATGGTAAGTTTAAAGAAACTGCCCAACATAGTGGGGTTGTAAAAACAGATTGGTCTTGGGCTCCACTAATTGCAGATTTTGATAATGACGGTTTAAAAGACATTTTTATCACCAATGGTGTTTATAAAGATTATCACAACCAAGATTTCAGAATAGCACTTCGGAAAAAAAATGCTCAAGGAGAGGCTATGACAATTCAAGGTGTATTGGATATGATGCCTTCAAAAAAACTAAACAATTACATTTATAAAAATAACGGAGATTTTACTTTTACAAAAGAAATAAAAGAATGGGGACTAGAAGATCCTAATTTCTCAAACGGTGCAGCTTATGCAGATTTTGATAATGATGGCGACCTAGATCTTATTGTAAACAACGTAAACGATGGCATTGGGCTTTATAAAAATAACGCTACCAATAATTATATAAAAATTAAACTGGTGGGATCTTCTACAAATAGCCTAGGTATTGGCGCAAAGGTTTATGTAAAAAACAATCAATCTACACAATTTCAGAAATTGTATTTAACTAGGGGGTTTGAATCTTCGGTGTCAAATATTTTAAATTTTGGTTTGGGAGAAAATACATCTATTGACGAAGTAGTTGTAGAATGGCCAGATGGAAAAACCAATACATTAAATAATGTAAAAGTAAATCAGATTTTAGAAATTAAACACAATTCATCTACTAACCAAGCACTAGTTAACGAAAACATAACGCCTTTAAAAAACAGCATAAACGCAACCTCTTTAGGTATTAATTACCAACACCAAGAAAACGATTTTAACGATTATTCGGTACAACTTCTTTTGCCGCAAAAACAATCTACTAAAGGTACGGGAATAACTACTGGCGATGTAAATGGTGATGGGTTGGATGATTTTTTCGTCGGAAATGCACTAGGTGCTAAAGCAGCTCTTTACATTCAAAAAAATGACGGAACTTTTAAAGAAGCTAATAAGTCACTCTGGAACAAAGAAGCAAAATACGAAGATGCCAATGCCTTGTTTTTTGATGCGGATGGCGATGGCGACCAAGATCTTTATGTAGTAAGTGCCGGTTATGAATTAGGCGAAAACAATCCTTTATTACAAGATCGTTTGTACTTAAATGATGGAAAAGGAAATTTTTCAAAAAACAACAATGCACTCCCAAAAATGTTAACTTCTGGTAAAAGTGTAATCGCAGCAGATTATGATGGCGATGGAGATTTGGATTTGTTTGTAGCTGGAAATGTAGTTCCAGGTAAATACCCACTTTCTCCTCGTTCTTATTTATTAAAAAATGAAAACGGAAAATTTATAGACAACACAAGTGATTCGTTAAAAGAAGTAGGAATGATTACGCAAGCGATTTTTACAGATTACGATAACGACAGCGATTTAGATTTATTAATGGTTGGCGAATGGATGGCTCCAAAAATTTATACCAATACTAACGGGGATTTTGAATACAACAATTCTATTTCAGGTTTTGAAAATCAAGAAGGTTGGTGGTTTAGTATTACTGCGGCAGATTTTGATGGTGATGGCGACCAAGATTATGTTTTAGGAAATTTAGGAAACAATAATAAATTTCATCCTTCAGAAAAGAAACCACTATTTATTTACGCAAAAGATTTTGATGATAACGGAAGTTTTGATGTTGCTATGAGTAAAATTAATAATGGAAAATTAGTTCCCGTTAGAGGAAAAGAATGTAGCTCTGAACAAAACCCATTTTTATTAGAGAAAATAGGATCCTTTAAAGAATTTGCTAGCTTGGATATGGAACATATTTATGGTGTAGAAAAATTAAAAGATGCCTATCAGCTTGTGGTTCATAATTTTGAATCTGTTTATGTGGAGAATTTAGGAAACGGAGAGTTTAAAACGACTCCTTTAAGTAACGAAGCTCAAATGGGACCAACGCTTTCTTTAATTAGTGGTGATTTTAATAATGATGGAAATTTAGACATTATGGGTATTGGTAATATGTATGATGCCGAGGTAGAAACCATACGTTACGATAGTAATTACGGTTATGTTCTTCTAGGAAATGGAAAAGGAGGTTTTACTAATAGTACTAAATATATGCCTTTTATAGATTCAGATTCTAAAAGCCTTAAACATATTGTTATCAAAGGTAAAACTCATTATTTGGTGGTTAGTAATAATGCTCCTTTAGAAGTGTTTAGTTTTAACTAGTGTTAACTTAACACTAGAATTATTCGTTTTGTAAAAATATAACCCTTATTGGGTATGTTTTAATGTTGTTTGTCATTTTATATTTGTCATTAAATATTTAAATGATGAAAACAATTCTCTTAGCAAAACAAATTTCACTTTTATTGTTATTCACTTTTATTATTTCTTGCGGAAGTGATGATACAGAAATAACTATAGAAGATGACGACCCACAGACTATTCTTGAAGAAGAACGCGAAGTAACAACAGAAAACTTATCTAATGGTACAGAAAAAACTTGGAGAATAGAAAGTGCTATTCTAAGAAATGAATCTGGTACTATTGATATTTCAGGGAACTTTAATGTCGTTGATGACGAATTTATTTTTAAAGCAGACGGTACTTTTATTTGGAGACCCGGAAACGATATTATTTCTGAAGGCACAACCAGTGAAGAAACCTTAAATGACTACTACCGTTCTCCTATTAATTCTACTTATATTTATAATGAAGACAGTAGCGTAGATTTAACTGCTCTTGATGGCAGTTTCACCTTTACAGTAGAAGACGACGAAACTATCATTGGTATCTTGTCATTAATTGGAAGAAGTAGTGATATTGGAGAATTAGAATTAATTTTAAATAACAAAACTCAAGAAGACTATCCAAATGTACCGAATAGTGGATTAAACTTTACAGAAGCTTTTACTTTTGAGTCTGATGGTATATTAAATTTTGCTCCTGGAATGATAGGTTCCAATGCAGACAACAGCCTCTTTATTGTTACAAGAGAAGACGGTTTAAATAATGGAACAGTAAGCCCAGAAAGAATTATTAAATATAATTTTAATTCAGGAATATTAGAAGAAAACTTATTTTTTAATGGAGATTTCGTATCTAAACAATTACATATTATTAACAACCAATTAGTAGTAATTGGCGGTCAATTTGTAAACACTTACAATCTAGATTTTAGTGGATCTCCAACTTCCACAGTTCATGGCCTAGCAGTAACAAGAATGGGTATGGCAGTAACCGAAAATGACGCCTATATAATTGGTGGTGATATACAAGGAGATGGACAAGGAAATTTTGATGGTGAAAAAGTTTATAAATGGGACATCGTTAACGAATCATTAAGTTTTGTAACCGATCTACCAGAAGACAGGTTTGGAGCAAGAGCAACAATTGTTAATGACAAATTGTATGTTTTTGGAGGCGCAACAGAATTTCCGCCAAATTCTTCAAATAATACCATATATATCTACGACCTAATCAACGGAGTTATTGCAACAGAAAACATGAGTACAACTGCTGAATTTACTTATGTTGACAAGTTTCAAAATTTAATATTTATTGCTGGCAGCACCAAACTTATCGAAAATGATTTATTTATTGGTTATCAAACCACGCTTGCTGTTTATGATACAGAAAATAATACTTATACCAATATTTCACATAATTTAGATCTCTCAGATATCAACACAACTATCTGGGGTTTAAGTGTCTTCAATAATAAACTATATGTTATTTTTGGAAATGGAGAAAATACAGGTGGACAATTTGGCGAATGGTCAGTAATGGAAGCAACCATCAACTAATAAAATACTGTTTACTGGGTATGTTTATCAATGAAGCCTTAACCTATATTTGCTAAGCATAAATTTTTTATTAGAGCAGGGGATTTCTAATAAAAACTGTTTTGAGGTTGAAAAGGCTGCTTGAAAGAGCAGTCTTTTTTTTACCATCTTATCACAGCACTTCCCCAAGTAAATCCGCTACCAAAAGCCGCCAATACTACTAAATCGCCTTCTTTAACTTTTCCTTCTTCTACTGCTTCCGTTAATGCAATAATGATAGATGCTGCGGTTGTATTTCCGTATTTCTGAATATTATTAAATACTTGGTCATCTCTTAATCCAAATTTTTTCTGAACAAATTGAGATATCCTCAAATTTGCTTGATGTGGAATAAACATATCTATTTCTTCAACTCCCAATTTATTTGCTTGTAATCCTTCCATAATTACTTCAGAAAAACGTACCACCGCATTTTTAAATACAAAAGTCCCATTCATATATGGGAAATATGAAAGATCGTCTGGATTACTTTTTAATTGCGGAACCCAATGTGCAATACTCGGGCTTTCTACTACCAATTCTTTAGCGTGTTTCCCTTCACTGTGTAAATGAGTAGATAAAATTCCTCTTGCATTATCTTCACTTCTAGATAAAACCGCTGCTCCAGCTCCATCTCCAAAAATCACGGAAACTCCACGACCACGAGTGGTAACATCCAACGCACCAGAATGAAACTCAGCACCAATCACCAAAATGTTTTTATACATTCCTGTTTTAATAAATTGATCGGCAACCGACAAGGCGTAAATAAAGCCAGAACATTGATTACGAACATCCAATGCACCAATTGTACCCATATCTAATACATCTTGAATCTGTACGCCACAACCAGGAAAATACATATCGGGACTCAATGTTGCAAAGACGATAAAATCGATATCATCTTTTGATAATCCAGAATTTTTAATGGCAATTCTTGCTGCTTTAACACCCATAGACGAAGAAGTTTCTCCGCTTCCTTTCTCTATCCAACGTCGCTCCTTAATTCCTGTTCTTTCCTGAATCCACGCATCGTCGGTATCCATTAATTTTGAAAGGTCATCGTTGGTAACTATATTTTCGGGAACAAAATGTCCTAATCCTGTTATTCTTGAAGTGTACATATATCTGTATTAAACCTTAATTTATTTTTCTGAAATCGGGAGCCGAAAGATACCTATTAAGTTCAAATTGCCGAAGTCTTTTGAGTTCATTAAGTATGCACGCATAATACTTTTTTTTGAAATGGTTTTTGTCAAGTTGTCAGATATATTAAAATGGTACTTTTTTTGACTAAAGAAGTTCAACCCTTTGATTACGATTAGGGTAATAATTAATAGCAATAAGTAATAAATAATATAAAATGAGTAAAGGAACAATTAACGTATCGGTGGATAATATTTTTCCACTTATTAAAAAGTTTTTATATAGTGACCATGAGATTTTCTTAAGAGAATTAATTTCGAATGCAACAGATGCAACGGTTAAGTTAAAACACTTATCTAGTATCGGCGAATACAAAGGAGAATATGGTTCACCTAAAATCGAAGTAAAAATCGATAAAGAAAACAAGAAACTTCATATCATCGACCAAGGAATTGGGATGACCAAAGAAGAAATTGAAAAATACATCAACGAAATCGCTTTTTCTGGAGCCGAAGAGTTTTTAGAAAAATACAAAGATGAATCTGGTGATGACAAGGGAATTATTGGTCATTTCGGACTTGGTTTCTATTCTGCTTTTATGGTAGCAGAAAAAGTAGAAATAATTTCGAAAAGTTTTAAAGACGAACCAGCAGTACATTGGGAATGTGATGGATCGCCAGAATACACGACTTCAAAATCTGATAGAATCGAAAGAGGAACCGAAATCATTCTTCATATCGCAGACGATTCTACCGAATTTTTAGAAGAAGCACGTATCAACGAGTTACTTTCTAAGTATAATAAGTTTATGCCTATTCCAATTAAATTCGGAACAAAAGAAGTAAACGTTGCTTTACCTGAGGATGCAAAAAAAGATGCAAAACCTGAAAAGAAAACGATAGACAACATCATCAACAATCCGAACCCAGCTTGGACCAAACAACCTTCAGATTTAAAACCCGAAGACTATAAAAGTTTTTATAGAGAGTTGTATCCAATGCAGTTTGAAGACCCACTTTTTCATATTCATTTAAATGTTGATTATCCGTTTAATTTAACGGGGATTTTATATTTCCCAAAAATGTCGAATGATGCTATCAATATGCAAAAGGATAAAATTCAGCTATATCAAAATCAAGTTTTTGTAACTGATAATGTAGAAGGAATTGTTCCAGAATTTTTAACGATGCTTCGTGGAGTGATTGATTCTCCAGATATTCCGTTGAATGTTTCTAGAAGTTATCTTCAGGCAGACGGTGCTGTGAAGAAAATTTCAAGTTACATTACCCGTAAGGTTGCTGATAAAATGAAAAGTTTATTCAATAGTGATCGGGAAGATTTCGAGAAGAAATGGAATGACATTAAAATTGTGATTGAATACGGAATGCTTTCCGAAGATAAATTCTACGAAAAAGCACAAGCCTTTGCTTTATATCCAACGGTGGATGACAAGTACTTTACTTTGGAAGAATACAAAGAAAAAATTAAAGCTGCCCAAACCGATAAAGATGACAAATTGGTAATTCTGTATGCTTCCAACAAAGACGAGCAACACGCTTATATTGATGCAGCAAAAGACAAAGGGTATGAAGTGTTGTTTTTAGATTCTCCAATTGTTTCGCATTTAATTCAGAAATTAGAATCTACCGAAGAAAATGTTTCATTTGTACGAGTAGATGGCGATCATATTGATAATTTAATTAAGAAAGATGAAGAGCAGATTTCTAAATTAAATGATGAGGAAAAAGAAAACTTAAAAACATTATTGACGGAGTTAATTCCTCAGGATAAATTCTCTGTTCAATTAGAAGCGATGGATAGCAAAGCCAATCCGTTTATTATTACACAACCAGAATTTATGCGTCGTATGAAAGAGATGCAACAATCTGGAGGTGGCGGAATGTTTGGTATGGGAAATATGCCCGATATGTACAACTTAGTAGTAAATACCAACAACGAATTAATTGGTGAAATACTAAGTACTAAAACCGCTAAAAAGAAAGAACGTTTGGTTAACCAAGCATTGGATTTAGCAAGATTATCTCAAAACCTTTTAAAAGGAGAAGAATTAACTACTTTTATTAAACGTAGTTTTGAAATGATCAAGTAATTTGGTTCTACCCTTATTTTAATGGAATTATTCGCAATTTTTTAATGAGTTGTTATACTATTCTTTTTTTTTAATCGGTTAATCGTTAGTACTATTTGTAAACGATTAACCGATTAAACACTAAAACCATTTTGTTTTTAAAACGCAACTATTTTTTATTTTCCACTAAATTCGGGGTAGAACCAGTAATTTTAAAATATTTACTATTTAAAAAAGCCTTTCTATTTATTTAGAAAGGCTTTTTTTGTTAAAATGTATATTAATAAGTTGTAAGAAATTCCTTTAGCCTAATATTTATGCACTTTAACTAATAGTTAATATAGTACCATATAAAAGTTATATTTTTAAACATTAACTAATAAATAACTAAATTATGAAAAAACTTACTTTTTTAACTTTTTTTTGTGCATTGTTGGCAGTTCCGCTGTTGTATGGACAGAGTACACTATCAACAACAGCTGAAGGTTTTGTAAATTCTACAAACACTTCTACTAGTTCTCAAAATAACAATACTTTTCAAGAACCTATTGTTACGAGAAGTCAAGAGGATAATAATCCAATGGAATTAATGGCCATATCAAGAATAGATGGTCCATATTGTGATCCTTGTTCAACACCGGGTTCTGGTTTCGCATTAGCATGTGGTACTGGTTCAAATAGTATCATTCAAGGTATTGATGTGTCAGGTCTTGCAAATGCAGTAAATATTTTATCAGTAGATTACATGCAGGATTCTCAAGGATCAAACCCAGGTTCGGTAACCGTAAATATTTTTTGTGGTTCTGCTGCTGCAAATCCTCCTCCTTATTCTGGTAGTGACGTACCTGATTATAGTGAAAATTTCCCTGTAAATGGAGCAAACGATGGCTCTTGTGTAACATTGAATTTCACCATGCCATACACTGTAGATGCATCTTGTGATACAGTCTGGATTGAATTCCTTACAACTACTGGTAGATTAATTCATACACCTCAAACCTGTGGAGGTAATCCAGGAACTGGTCTTAATAGTTGGATTCAAGCTCCTGATTGTGGAATTAATGTTCCTACACTTTTTAGTACGCTTGGATTTCCTAGTGAAGATGCAGCATTTAGTATTACTGTTGAAGATGCTGCTGCAGCCCCTTTCACAGAATGCGGAGTGCCTCTAGGGCAACCAATACCGGCTGTAGGCACATCTGGTCCTATGACTCCATCTGTTGCGACAGTAG
>NVUT01000019.1 GCA_002733185.1 Flavobacterium sp.
TTACACTTATCTTTAGACTTTAAAACACCTAATATGGTATATAAATTAACAGCGTAAATTCAATTTTAACCTGTAGCCGTATTTTAGGACAAGACATTATCAGAAACCGCTAACCAATGATAAAAATTTTTCGAAAAATACGCTACGACCTTATGGAAAAAAATAAAACAGGAAAGTATTTTAAATATGCTATTGGTGAAATTATTTTAGTTGTTATTGGAATTTTAATTGCTCTACAAATTAATACTTGGAATCAGAATAGACAAGATCGTAAACAAGAACAGCAAGTTCTATTTCAGTTACTAAATGAATACGAAAACAATTTAATTCAATTAAATCAAAAAATATTAATTAGAAATGGGATTATTTCATCTTCATTTAAGCTATTAAACTATAAAAATGATGAGTCACGAAATGTTGTTGCAGATAGTTTTAATCTACATCTATCAAGGTTGTTTTGGCGTCCAACATTTGATCCAGAGCTTGGTGTCACCACAGAACTTACAAGTTCAGGGAAATTATACTTATTAACTAATGCATCATTAAGAAACAACATCACTTCTTTTCCTAGTTTTTTAGGTGAACTACGTGAAGAAGAAACAGTAATTTTTAATCAGGTTGAAGAACAATTAACACCTTTTGTTATGGAACATTATCAATTTGGGAAAATTATTGGAGAACAGTTTAATGACGAGTATTTTAAGGAACAAGTAACATTTGTAATAGCTGAAGGCTCTAATTCAATTATCAATTTATTCCCACAAGTTGATTTTAAACCTTTACTCAATCACTCAGAATTTGAAGATTATTTAGCATTAATGATAAGTAATACAATTTATACCAATGAACAATCTGAAGGTGTAAAGAAAAAAATTGAAAAAATAATTTCACTAATAAACGGGGAATTAAAAAAATAACGAAAGCACAACAACGTGTATAAAACATAGCTAATAATTGCTAAACCCAAAGGTTATAGCCTATTTGCAAAGTTCCGCCAAATTTTTAAATTTGGCTTTTAAGAATGATAAGTTAAAAACAAAATATAAAAATTCGGCTATGTGTTTATCCGAAAAGTAGTACCTTTTTACACGCTACGTTTCATACACAAACCGTAAGCAATTAAAAAAATGACTCGAGAATTCCAGTAATAATATGACAAAGAAAACAAGGCGAACATTTAAAATCGTAATGCTTATTGGAACTATAATCTCCTTGTTCTTCGTCCCTTGGATTTTGGTAAAGGCTTGGGTTTTACCACTTCCTGATACAGTTGAAGAACAAGTAAATGAAGCAATTGGTAATGGATTTGATGGAATGATTGTTTATGTGGACGAAGTGGGAAAATCACCAGCATTCTATGCAGGGGGCTGGAAAGACCGAGAAAACAAAATACCTGCCGACCCAAAATCATTATTCAAAATTGCCAGTATCAGTAAATTATATCTTGCTGTTGCTATCACTAAGTTAGTAAATGATAAACATTTGTCTTTGGATAAAACACTGGCTGATTACTTTCCGGAACTTGTAGGAAGAATTGAAAATGCAAAAAAAATTACTTTAAGAATGATGGTGCAACATAGAAGTGGCATTCCTAATTATAGTGACCATAATGGCTATTGGGAAAACCCACCAGAAAGCCGTGAAGAAACCCTTGAACTTGCACTTGATTTGCCTGCTAACTTTGAACCAAATGAAGATTATGGTTATTCCAACACGAATTATTTGTTGATTGGCACTCTCATTGATAAAGTGTTGGGTTATAGTCGTCAACAATATATTAAAAAAAAAATATTCATACCTCTCGGACTTAACAATACTTTCTTTTCGCTTAGTGAAGTTAATATAGATGACGTTATGAGTGGCTATCACATTGGACATCCTTACGATTTAAAGACAGACGAACAGGGAATGTTAGCGTCAGCAGAAGATGTAGGCATATTCTTGAGAGCGTTAAATGATGGCTCAGTGTTTGGCGAAGGAGAACAAGAAATCTATTCTTCAATTTATGTATTCAAACATTCTGGATGGGTTCCTGGATATCAAAGTTTTGCAGAATATCACAAAGATATTGATACTGTTGTTATTCTGTTTAATAACACAACCGACCCTAAACTATATATGTGGAATTTAGCAGAAATTGAATACAGTCGAATAGTAAAAATAATTAGAAATAAAAAAAGCACCTAACAATCTGTATAGTTAATGGCTACATATTGCTAAATTTGAAGTTCAGTTCTTTTAACAAAGTTCTGTGATAAACTGAAGATTTAGGCTCTTTAAAACACCACTAACCATACAGTAACCGTTTGCAACAAGCAAAACTCACTTTATTGGGTTCAAAATTTAACTTATATGATTTTATCTCAAGAACACAAAGAGCAATGGAAATTTATAAATAAACTTATATTCCGAATTGTCTTCACCTACATAATTTTGTACATACTGTTATTATTTCTTTCACTTTCTTTAGAATTTCCATTACGCTGGTTTGCCGAAAACATTTTGACCTGGGGAACTGATTTTAAAATGAAAAGTACGGGTAGTGGAGATAGAGCCTTTGATTATGTTAGGTTGGGATTTAACTTATTTCTCACATTGCCAATAGTTTTAATATGGTCATTATTAGACCGACAACGAAAATCTTACAACAAACTTTTATACTGGTTTCAAGTAATCATGAGAATAACTTTAATTTTCGCAATGTTTCTTTATGGTCTCGGCAAAGTATTTAAAGGTCAATTTGCTGACCATAGCCTAGAACGCTTGCTACAAACTGTAGGAGATATGTCACCAATGGGATTAGCGTGGACTTTTATGGGACATTCTTTGTACTATAATATTTTCATTGGTTTTGCAGAAATAATTGGTGCAATTTTATTGATTTTCAGAAAAACTGTCACTTTGGGAAGTATCTTTATCATGGGTGTAATGAGCAATGTTCTTATGATGAATTTGACTTATGATATTCCTGTAAAATTAGTTTCGGCTCATATTATCTTAATGGCATTGGTTTTATTATCTGTTAACGGTAAACGAGTGTTTGATTTTTTCTTCGAAAACAAAACAATAGAAAAAGTAAAATATTACACGCCATTAAAAAACAAAACATTAAGAAAAATAATCTTAATTGGTAAACAATTTATCGCTTTTATAGTTATTTTTATTATTGTATTACAGATTTTCATCAGGTTCGGCATAAAAGAACAATTGAGAGAAAAATCAGAATTTTATGGTATCTGGGAAACACAACTATTTATAAAAAACAATGATACTTTGCCTCCGCTTTTGACAAACAAGTATAGATGGAGATATTTAATCGTTGACCAGAAGAAAAAAGCAACTATAAAAAAAATGACAGATTCTTTGGACAGATATCAATTTGAAATTAATTCGGATTTGAATGAAGTTATTTTTAGCCGCGTGAATGATTCTATACTGCATCGTTTTTCTTATACATTTACCAATCCCCAACATCTGGAATTATTTGGGTCTATAGACGGTGATTCTCTGTTCATTCTATTTAATAGAAAACCCAAATCTGACTTTAGATTAATCAATCGAAAGTTTCATTGGGTGAATGAGACTACATATAATCACTAAATTCTAATTTTAGGCAAAGAGAATAGAATTATGCCAGTTGCTAGCAGAACTAATCCAATAACATTAGAATTTCATCAACAGAATTTAATAACTCTTTAGGCTCTGTTTGAACTTTCGCAACTACTTTAAGACCACTAAAAAAAGTGTAAAATAAATGGGAAATGGTTTTGATATTTTTACTTTTAGAAATTTCACCACTTTGCTGACCTTTCAAAAGGAAATTATAAAAAAGTCCTTCAAGTATTTTTTTGTTCTCTTGCAGAATTTCTAATAGTTCATTTTCTCCGGGAATTAATTCCGTAGTGGTATTTACTACAAAACACCCTTTTTTATCTTTGTCAGAAATTGATTCAATAATCCCCATTTCAAATAATGCTCTAAAACCCTTTTTGACATCCTTTTGATTTTTAAAAAAGGTTGTAATACCATTACAATTATTGGTGCGATATAATTGAAATGCTTTGTAAAACAATTCTTTTTTCCCACCATAAGTATCGTAAAGACTACCTCTATTTATACCTAAATRATTTACTAAATCCTGAATAGARGTAGCGTGATARCCCTTTTCCCAAAAYAAYTCGGTTGCTTTGGAYAGYACTTYRTTTTCGTCAAAAAGTTTTACTCTTGGCATAATTATTACATTARTATTACAAAGGTAATCTAATTAGAACAACTGTTCCAATRTGCTMCATTCNTTTTTNCGCCACAAATCGAACAACAGAACCTTTTCCAATGTGAAATTYACCTTCTAATAAATTAGTTTCTACTTCTTCTAAAATGGAGATTTCATAATTTGGAAAATCAGTTTTCAATTCTTCAACTGAAAAAAGCATATCCAAACTTTTTGGTCCACCAATCTTTGAATTTACTGAATTGTAATCTAAATGATTTTTTCCAAATGCTTCAAAAATAATTGTCCCACCTATTTTCAGGTATTTATCGACTAACTTATGATAAGCGGACTTTTTATCAGATGGAAAATGGGCATAGATTAAGGCAATAGCATCAAAACTTTCTTTTTCATATTCTATTTCTCCAAAATCACCAACTTGAAAATCAATTTTAATACCTTGAATCTTTGCGAATTTAATTGCTTTTTCTTTTCCTTCTTCACTTAAATCACAAGCAAAACTTATCCATTTATTATTTGATGCATAAACGGAATTTCTTCCTTCTCCATCAGCAGGAAGTAATATTTTCCCACTGTTTAATTTATTTAACTCTTGTTTAAAAAATACATTTGGTTCTTCTCCATAAGCAAAGTTTTTTTTTGAATATCTACCGTTCCAAAATTCCTTCATCGTATTTATTTTATAAAAAGGTCTTGTGAAAATTAAAATTCCCACAAGACCTTTCTTGTTTTATCCTAATAAAGGATTTATGTTAATCCCTCCATCAATATTATATTCACTCCCTGTTATAAAAGATGCCTCATCAGATGCTAAGAAAGCTACTAAATTTGCAATATCTTCTGGCTGTCCAAAACGTTTTAAAGGAACCCTATTTTGCATTGCTTCAGCAAAGCCTTTAAGTTGTTCTTCTTCCATTCCTGTTTTTTCGAAAATTGGTGTATAAACAGGTCCTGGATTAATTACATTAACTCTAATTTTTCTTGGTGCTAATTCCGTTGCTGCTGTTCTTGTATAAGAATTCATTGCAGCCTTGGATGCTGCATAAACTGCGGTATTTGGCATTCCTGTATAGGCATTTACAGAACCAAGGTTAATTATAGATACCCCTTCATTAAGTATTGGTAAGAACTTTTCAACTGTAAATAATGCTCCTTTAAAATTAATTCCCATTTGGGTATCAAACATTTCTTCAGAAATTTGTCCTAATGGTGCAGGTGCAAATATTCCTGCATTTACAAACAGTATATCAATATTACCAAATTCGTTTTCTACTTGTTTTACCAAATTGTCAATTGCTGATAAATCTTTTACATCTGCAACAATCCCTTTTACTCCAAGTTCATCTGATGCAGTTTTTACTCTATCAGACGAGCGACCCGTAATAATTACAGTTGCTCCATTTTCTTTTAATTTTTTTGCTGAGGCATAACCTATACCGCTATTTCCTCCTGTAACAACAGCAATTTTTCCTTTTAATTCTCTCATTTTTATATTTTAAATTGATTAATAAATATTAGAACGTTCGTTCAGAATGCAAATATATGGCATTCAGAACGAACATTCCAAATAAAAAACAAATAAAGTTGAAGAAAGAAAAGCCAGTGGCTAACAAAGAACTAACCTTAATTCTCTCTTTTTGTTCTTTCTGGTTTATAATCTTAAATTTAATACTTTTATGAAAAAGTAAACTTAAGTTATACCAAACGTAAACCATTATGATGACCCGTCCTGAAATATGTTTATTAAAATATTTCCTTAATCCCACAACTTTTACTAATTATATTTTAATCTTTTCTTTTCAATAAAATAACTATAACCCTAAAAAATACTACTAAGTATTCTTTAAGCTTTTTGTATTTTTATCTCATGAATTTTACCAAAACCATCGAGACCGTTTTTAAAAGGTTCATGCCATCCCCTTTTGCAATTGCTGTTTTATTAACATTGCTCACTATGGTTTTAGCTTTATTTTTTACTGAAGCACCAACAGATAAACCTCATATTTTAGCAATTTTAAGCTTTTGGGAAAGTGGCATCTGGAATAACTCCTTACTAGTATTTGCATACCAAATGATGCTTATTTTGGTACTTGGACATATATTAGTGTTAAGTAAACCAATGAATTTACTCATTGTAAAATTAACTAATTTGGTAAGTAATACTTCCAATGCCGTTTTATTGGTGAGTGCTTGCACGATGATCGTTTCATTTTTTAATTGGGGATTGGGTTTAATTTTTGGAGCTATTATGGCTCGTAAAGTAGCCGAAGCTTCACAGCTACGAGGATTTAAAATTAATTATCCCTTAGTAGGAGCTTCAGGATATGTTGGACTAATGATCTGGCATGGTGGCATTAGCGGTTCCGCACCTTTAAAAGTTGCCGAAAGTGGCCATTTAGCAAGTTTAATGACTGGAGTTGGTGACTCAACATTAATTGCAAAACTTCCCGATTTAATCCCTTTTTCTGAAACTGTTTTTAGTAGTTTCAACTTAATTATATTTGGAATTTTATTAATTGTACTTCCTTTGGTATTGTATAAAATAGGAAAAAAAGCCCCCTTCACTCCTATTAACCTTCCTATTTACAAAGGAATTGAAAGTGAAGATTCCATCTTTTCAGGTGCCGAAAAAATAGATCATTCTAAATTCTTCGGAATTGGATTTGGTTTGTTAATTCTAGGAACGTTTTTTTATAAGTATTCAGATTCATTATTAAAAATGATTATTACTCCTAATATGCTAAACTTTTTTATGTTGGGATTGGCTTTAATGCTACATCAAAATTTTAAAAGTTTTTTAACCGCCGTTGAAGAAGCTATTAAAGGAGCTACAGGAATATTAATTCAGTTTCCATTGTACTTCGGTATTATGGGAATTATGCGAGATAGCGGAATGGTGGTGCAAATTGCCGACTTCTTTGTAAGTATAGCAACACCAACAACATTACCCTTATTTACATTTTTTAGTGGTGGTTTGGTAAATATATTTGTGCCAAGTGGCGGTGGTCAATGGGCAATACAAGGTCCTATTGTGGTAGAATCTGCTTTAAAACTAGGAGTACCTTTACCCAAAGCCATAATGGCATTGGCCTATGGCGATCAGATAACCAATATGTTACAACCCTTTTGGGCATTACCTTTATTGGGGATTACCAAACTAAAGGCAAAAGATATTCTTCCTTATACCTTATTATTAATGGTAGTAGGAACGATGGTTTTTCTTCTCGGATTATTATTTTTATAATGAAGTATCTATCAAAATCAATATGGTTTCCAAAACCTGAAGAAGCTGACCAAGACGGGCTTTTAGCTGTTGGAGGCGACTTGTCTGTAAAACGATTAATGCATGGATATCGCTCTGGTATTTTTCCTTGGTTTGAAGAAGGTCAACCTATTTTATGGTGGAGTCCCAACCCAAGAATGGTATTGTTTCCTGAAAATTTTAAGGTTTCGAAAAGCCTTCAAAAAACAATAACTAAAAATAAATACCAAGTAACTTTTAATACTAATTTTTCAGAAGTTATTAAAAACTGTTCTCAAATTAATAGAAAAGGGCAACAAGGCACTTGGATTACCGAAAACATGAAAGATGCTTATTCTTTACTTCACAAATTAGGTTTTGTAGTTTCAGTAGAAGTTTGGTTTGAAAATGAATTGGTAGGTGGTTTGTACGGAATAGATTTACCTGATAAAAAAGTTTTTTGTGGAGAAAGTATGTTCAGTAAAATGAGTGATGCATCAAAAGTTGGGTTTTATTATTTAATTGAAAAGCTTAAAACAAAAGATTATCATTTAATAGATTGTCAAATGTACACCACACATTTAGAAAGTTTAGGAGCCGAAGAAATAACTAGAGAAGTGTTTTTATCTCATTTAAATTGCAAGTGAAATATCACAAAAATTGGTGCTTTTAATCGAATTTACTTGCATAAGTGATTAGAAATAAGCATTTTTACTTCCTGCTTTTTTTTATCCCCACTTATGTACAAGTTTAGATTATTAATAGTTTTTATTGGAATTTCGTCCATTTCGTTTTCACAAACGAAGAAAAAAACAGATGTTAATACAGATATTGATATCGTAAAAGTTTATACTCAAGTAGTCAAAGAAGGCTACGGAACCCCACAAGTTTATAAGGAACTAGCAAATGCTTGTTATTTTAAAAGTGATTATAAAGCTGCTATAAAATGGTTTGAAAAGCTTTTTGAAACTGAAAAAAATATCGACGAAACCTTATTGTATCGTTATAAACAATCACTTAAAGCAATGGGATTGTATTCTGAAAATAATGTGTATTTTGCTGTTGGCGGTATCAATTAAACTTCATTATATCTAAAGCAATCTACTAAATGATCGTTCACCATTCCCGTGGCTTGCATATGAGCATAAATAACGGTAGAACCCACAAATTTAAATCCTCGTTTTTTTAAATCTTTACTAATTTTATCACTCAAAGGTGTATTTGCAGGACATTCAGCTAAAGTCTTAAGTACGTTTTTAATTGGCTTCCCATCAATAAAACCCCAGATATAATTACTGAAACTTCCAAATTCTTTTTGAATTTTAATAAAATTTTGAGCGTTTGTAACTGCCGAATTTACTTTCAATTTATTTCTAATAATTCCTGCGTCCTGTAATAAAGAAGCAATTTTTTCTTCCGAATAATTAGCGATTTTCTGATAATCAAAATCATCAAAAGCTTTTCTGAAGTTTTCTCTTTTACGAAGAATAGTAATCCAACTTAAACCCGCTTGAAAGGTTTCGAGCAATAAAAATTCGAATAAAGTTCTATCATCCCGAACAGGTAATCCCCATTCGTGATCGTGGTAAGCTATATAAAGAGGGTCATCGCCACACCAAGAACATCGTTGTTTTGTCATATTTTCTGAATTGAAATCTAATGTAGTAAGTTTTTGTTAAATTGAGCGTCTTATGTGCTATGAAAATAATGAATAAAACAAACACCGCAGTAAACACCTTAGTAGAGGAAAGTATCACTAAAGCAATTAGCTATAAAGATTTTAGAACACAAGTTGCCAAACACGTTGAGGATGGAACCAGTTCGGGACCCTACCAATCTGAAGCTTTATCGCATTATACTTTATTGAACAACTCTCGATTGAAACGGCTGGATAAAACCATAAAGATTGACGAATTGATAGTTGAAAAATTTAGAAGCTTTAAAGGAAATCAGACTTGGATTGTCCTAACCGAAAGTTGGTGTGGTGATGCTGCACACTCGATGCCTGTAATGAACAAAGTAGCTGAATTAGGAGAAAACATAGATTTTAAGGTGCTACATCGTGATGAAAATATAGAATTAATGAATCAGTTTTTAACTAATGGTTCTATGTCAATTCCAAAATTAATTATTTTTGATAATGATACTCAAGAAGTAATTAACGACTGGGGACCTTCTCCTTCAACGGTTCAACAAATGACAAAAGATTTTAAAGCAAAACACGAAATATTAACTCCACAATTTAAAAAAGAAATTCAGGTTTGGTACAATCTGAACAAAGGGAAATGTATCGCTGGAGATTTGGTTAAAATAATAACTACTAATAAATCTTAAAAAAACAGTAAACTTTTATAGGGATTAACTATTAGCACTTATAAGTACAGTAATATTGCCTTTATATTATATAACTCAATTAGTGAAACTGCCATTACTATTCTTTAAATTAAATGTACTATAATTAGAGTTTATTTAACAATATTATACATTTAAAAACAAAACATAAAGGATATATTTGCCATTGAAAAAAAAAGCTATGAAAAGGACATTGTTATTTTACATTTTTACTTCTATTTTTATTACTTCATTTTCTCAAAAACCATTTGATAACCCAAATGACAATGAGTATTTAATGACTAAAACCATTAATTTAAAAAATGTCCAACAGAATGTTTCTGGAAGTCCTTATTTTACAGAAGATTTTCAAAGAGGAAGTGTTTTTAAGAGAAATATTGCTATAAAAAAAAATGTAAATTTACGCTATAATGCCAGTAGAGATTTATTTGAAATTAAATTTAATAAAAATCAGTCGAAGGTATTAAAACAAACAGAAGATATATATGTAATAATTGATAATAAACAATTTGTTTATGTTCCATATAGTCAAAACCCTGATATTAACGGGTATTTTGAAGTGCTTTCGAATGGAAAATTAAGTTTATATAAAAAATACAATAAACAATTTAGAGAAGGTAAAAAATCTATAAATTCAATGACTACTGATATTCCTGCAACTTATCAATCTAAAGAAATTCTTTTTCTAACAAATAACAATGGTGAGTTTACTGAATTACCAAATTCTAAAAATGGTAAAATTAAATCTTTTAAAAGTCACCATAAACAACTTAAACAATATATTAAGGACAACGGACTAAACATCAACAAAGAAAATAATTTAATAAAACTTGTTAAATACTATAACACAATATAAGTATTGTTTATTTTTATAATCTTAATTTAATACTATGAAAAAAAATATTTTTTTATTATTTGCTGTGCTTTTTATTAGCACTCCTACTATAAAAGCTCAGTCTGATGCTATAAATAGGCAATTAACGAGTACTGCATTTGTTGTTGATGAGTTTATAAAAAGATTTGACAAAGGTGTTTCATATAAGGACGTCGATAGCTATAAAGGTACTCCCTATAACAATCCTGTATTCCTTTTAGGTAATATTTATGAAAACACAACATTATTAGCTAACGACGTTGCACTTAGATATAATGCTATGGCCGATGAAATGGAAGTAAAAGAATCTATAACGACACCAGATGAAGAAGCCAAATTACTTACAAAATCAATAGATATATATGTGAAAATAAATGGTGATATATTTATTTTTGCCCCTTATCAAGGAGGTGTTGAAGAAGGAGGATATTTTCAAGTATTATTTGAAGGAACTCAATATAACTTTTACAAAAAAAATATTAAGAAATTTTATCCAGCTAAAAAGGCAACTAGTTCTATAACTACTGATACTCCTGCAATGTTTCAAGACAAACCAGTTTATTATATTGTCACTAAGAAGGGTAGATACTACGAATTTCCTTCCTCAAAAAGTAAAAAAATTAAAGTTTTCGGTGAACAAAAAGACACTATTAAAAAATATGTGAAAGAAAAAGGTTTGGATTTAAATAAAGAAAAAGACCTTAAAAAAGCTGTTATTTATTTTGACAAAATAGAAGGTGCTAAACTATAGTAAAAAAATATTTTTATTTTTAAAGGGTTAGATTTATATCTAGCCCTTTTTGTTTTCCAGCTGTTTTAAATAATAGGAAGGGTACAGTCCAAATTTTTTGTAAAACGCCTTAGAAAATGATTCTGCATTTTTAAAACCACTCTCATTAGCAATTGCTTTAATAGTATATCTTCTAAATTTAGAGTCTTCCTTTATTTTTATTACAGAATAATCAACCCTTAAATCGTTAATATATTGAGAAAAGTTTTTGTCTTTTTTTAGATTTATTACTTTAGATAAATAGGTTGAATTTGTCTTGAAATTTTTCGACAATTCATTTAGAGATATATTTTGTGATAGAAATTTATTTTTATTTTCAAAAACAATTAATTTACTTAGTATCTCTTCAATAATAGTTATTGGCAATCCTAAATCTTCTTCACTTAAAATTTTATTTTCTTTATTGCTCTTAATTTCTAATTGGTTCTCTAATGCTTCAAACCTTTTCTTAAATAACTGTTGCCTCTTAAAGTAATAAAGAGTGACTAATATGCTAATTGCAAAAAAAGATAGGCTTACCCAAGTGATCACTTTTGTGTTGCTGTTTTTAATATTTAGTTCTTCTATTAAAGCTTCTTTTTCTTCAAGTAGTTTTGGTATATGGTAATCTTGTTCTGTTTTCTCTTTAATATAAATACTCTTAGCTTCTATTATTTTCCGAACCTGAATTAACTTATATAAATATTTTAATTGGTTTTCTTTATCACCATTATTTTGATAATAAGTAGCTAATTTATCATAAACAATAGGTAATTCTGGTTGCAAAACATGACGTTTTTCATAAATTGAATCAATCTTTTTAAAATACTTTATTCCTTCTTTTGTATTTCCTTGATTATAAAATATACTTCCTAAATAATAGAAATAATAGGGCAAGTATTTTTTATTATAAGCCTCTCTAATTTTATCCCCTTTCCTTAAACTATCTAAAGCAGCTTTATAATTTTGAGTTTTATACAATGCACTTCCCGATCTTGACACAAAAGCATAATAGGTTACCGTGTCTTTACGTTTAATCGCTTCTACTATTCCCTTTTTAAAATAGAAAAGAGCAGAATCGGGTTTATTAAGTCTAACATAACACTTACCCAATCCTTCTAAAGAATATAAATAATGCTGAATAAACACCTCCGAATTATTGTTTTTCATCAATAACTTATAAGTTAATAATTCAGAATCTAATGCTTTTCTGTAGTTTCCCCAAAGGGTATTTATTGCATTTATTTGATGTAGAGCCGTTAATTGTTGGTCTATATTATCTTTATCTTTGGCACTTTGATATCCTAGTATGGCATTTTTTAAACTTTTTTCATATTCATCATTATCAAATAAGTAAAGTGATTTATTTATATAACCCTCGGCAGGAAAGTTTTTATCTGCACTGTTTTTTGAAAATATAATCGTAGTATCTAAATAATTTAAAGCTTTTCTTCTTTCTGAAACAAATGCCATTCTTGCATAAGCTCTTGCGATTTTTGTACTATCATTATCTTTTTTTGCTTTTTCTAAATAAACTTTAGCAATTTTAAAAGCGTTAATGGTATCTAATAAATACAAATCATATAATTCTATTAAAGATTCATAAGATGTATTAATCAGTGAATCCTTTTTAAAATTCTGTGAATTGGCATTCATTGTAATAAGTACAATAATTATAAAAGTAAGTCTTACTATTATCTTCATTTATTTAAGCTATTAATACAATTGTTTTTTTTGTTATTTAAAAATGTAATTTATCGTTTTTCTTTTAAAGTGCCACACAACTCATGTCGTAATTTATAAATTTCGACCCCTATTTAATAAATCACGACAGCATGAACTTGTATATATAAGTTTTCCTATCTATTTTTATACTGAAAATGAAAAGGAGGTGACCGAAAATCCATATTAGAGTAGGTGAATTTTAAATTAAAAACTATGAAAAAAATTGTATTAATCTTGGCTTTAGTTTTAGTTGGAAATAGTATTGAGATTTATGCTCAATACACTGTTGCAATGGCAGGTGGCACCAGAGAAGCAATAAACAGAGTATATCAAGTAGACGAATTTATTAAACGATTTGACAAAGGGATTGATTATAAGGACGACAATAGTTATAATGGAACACCTTATAACAATCCTTCTTATTTACCCGGAAACATTTACGAAAACAATACACTTTTAGCAAGTGATGTTGCATTAAGATACAATGCAATTGAAGATGAAGTAGAAGTAAAAGAGTCTTTAACAACTCCAGATGAAGATGCAAAAGTTCTTGCAAAATCATTAGAAATTTTTGTAAAGATAAACGGAGATATTTTCATTTTTGCACCCTATCAAGGTGGTGTTGAAAATGGCGGGTATTTTCAAATATTATTTGAAGGTGATAACTATAGTCTTTATAAAAAATTAAAAAAGAAGTTTATTCCTGCCAAAAAAGCATCAACTTCAATTACCAAAGATTTACCGCCTGTATTTTTAGACAGACCTGTTTACTATATTGTAACAAAAAAAGGTAAATATTATGAGCTTCCAGATTCTAACGGTAAAAAGCTAAAAGTTTTTGGTAACAAACAAAATGAAATTAAAAAATATGTGAAAGAGAATAGATTAGATTTAAAAAATGAAAAAGACCTAATTAGAGTTATGATATATTTTGACAACTTTAAAAACTCTAAAGAATAATTGCTATCCAGCAACAAAATCTTTTAAATAATACGGTTCAAAATAGGCGACATCTTCAATGTCGCTTTTTTTGTATTTAGCTTCTGCTAAAAAACCCATTTGATTGGCTGACGGAAACTTATTTTCTACAAAAATAGCATTAGGGTGTTGGCAAATATTTTTAAATTTTTCAACACCATCACCAATAAAATACACGTTGGTTTTTTCTAAATACTCAGCAAATGAATTCTCGTCTAAAATTTGCGCTTCAGTTTGTCTAAGCTCTTTATAATCTGAAGAAAATACAACAGAATAAACTTCCATTCGCCTAGCATCTAACATGGGTATTAGTATTCCATCATCAATATTAACTTGATGGGAAAGTGACTCAAGAGTAGGTGTTGAAATTAAAGGAATATCCAAAGCAAAACACAATCCTTTTGCTGATGAAACACCTATGCGTAGTCCTGTATAAGATCCTGGACCCTTACTTACGGCTATAGCATCTAATTCTGACTTTAAAATACCTGCTTTTTCTAAAACGGTTTCAATAAAAAGATGCAGTTTTTCAGCATGGGAATATTGATTGTTATTAATTTCTTCTAAAGCTACAGTTTTTCCATTAACCGAAATGGACACAGAACAATTAGTAGTTGCCGTTTCTAAACAAAGAATTGTTGCCATTTGTCCTATTCTTTTTCTTCGTCTGAATCTTTTTCCAAAGATTTAACCTCCACCTTATCGCCAGATTTTAATAATTTGGTTACCGTATTATAAGGCCCCGTAATTACTTCATCTTCTTTAGTGATTCCTGAAGTGATTTCGATATTTGAATCGTCCTGAATTCCAGTAGTAATAACACGTAATTTTGCAACACCATCTTTCATTATAAAAACACATTCAAATTTTTCGGTTTTAGCCGAAGTAGATTTTTTTACTATTTTCTTCTTTTTTGTACTCGACGTATCTGTTTTAATAACAATAGAGCTAATTGGGACTCCGATAATATTTTCTTTTCTTTCCGTAATTATATCTACCGTTGCTGTCATTCCAGGTCTAAATGGCGAATAATTATCCTGTTTGCCTTCCGTTAAATCTTTATATGATTCTTGAATGATGCGAACTTTTACTTTAAAATTGGTTACTTGGTCTGCCGATGAAGCATTTTCTGCTGTATTTGCAATTTCGGTTACAATTCCTTTAAATTCTCTTTTTAAATAGGCATCAACCTCTACTATAGTAGAATCTCCAACAGCAACTTTTACAATATCGGTTTCGTTTACATCTACAACAACTTCCATATTATTTAGGTTGGCAACACGAACAATTTCGGTTCCTGTCATTTGTGCGGTTCCTACAACACGCTCTCCTAATTCCACTGATAGTTTTGAAATAGTTCCGTCTCTGGGTGCAAAAATAGTTGTTCTAAGTACATTGTCACTAGATTGCTTTACGTTTGCTGCTGCGCTTTGTACGTTGTAATACGCAGATTTTACATTGGCTTGAGATACCTCATAATCGGTAACCGATTTTTCCCAATCAGATCTTGAAATCACTCCTTTTTCAAAAAGCAATTTATTTCTGTTATAGCTTAGTTCCGAATTTCTTAAACCAGCTTCAGCTTGAGTTAACACCGCTTTTACATTTTGCAAACCTGCTTGTGATTGTGTTAATCTTGCTTGCACTAAATCTGGGTTAATACGAACCAACAAATCTCCTTTTTTTACTTGCTGTCCTTCTTTAATAGGAAGTTCAATAATTTCACCTGAAACTTCCGAGGATAATTTAACTTCGATTTCTGGTTGTATTTTTCCAGTAGCAGCAACGGTTTCAATAATAGTTATTGGTTCTATATTGGTTACTTCAACTTGTTTGAAATTCCCTGTTTTACCAAACCACCCAGCTTTTTTACCACCGACTAGCACTGCTAAAAGAACGACAACAATAACAATAATCCAAATAAGTGTCTTTTTTTTCATATTTATTGCCCACGAAAATGGGTAGTTTATTAACCGAGTTTTTGTCGAAAGACAGACTCGAGGTTTTAAAATTTTAACTCCGTTGCAGGAATTCCAAAAAACAATTCCAATACTTTTATTTTAAAAATATAATCAAACTTAGAACGATTTGCTTCAATTAATGCTTGATTGTATCTTAATTTTGACTGACTAAAATCAAACGAATTTGTTAAGCCAACATCAAATCTATCCTTTGCATAAGCATATGCTAATTCTTGAGATTCTAAAGATAAATTAGCTGCTTCATACGATTTCTGAGCACCATTTGCATCTACAAAAGCCTGATAGACATTGGACTCTAAATCTAATTTAGTTTGTTCCAACTGAAATTCATTCCGTTTAAGATTAATAACATTTCGTTTTACGTTATTTCTAGTTGAAAATCCATTAAAAACAGGGACATTTAAACGCAAACCATAAGAAATACCATCATTATTTGAAAGTTGATCAAAGAAAGGATCTGCGGGTTTTTCAAATAAACTTGTATTTGGTATTTCAGAAAGCACTGCATCACCTGTTCCTTCAACATAGCCAATTTGCGTTGTTAATGTTGGATTGTCTGGGTCGGTAAATTGAGAAATTCTTGGAATATCGGTTTCACGAGTATTATAATTAAAAAAAGCGCTTACCGTAGGCCAATATATACTTTTCGAAATTTCTAAATCTTTTTGAGCAACCTCCATATTCTGCTCTGCAATTTTAACTTCGTATCGATTTTCTTTTGCTGAATTAATTACTTCTTCAATACTTTTATTTTCAACATCCGAAAGTATTAAATTAAACTCTTCTTCTGCAATGTCAAAACTTTCATAGTCCTTAAKTAATAGTAATTGAGCCAAACTAATTAAGGAAATCGTTACATTGTTTTCAGATTGAATAACTGCTTGTTTTTCTCTGGCATCGACCGCTTTAATTTCAAGTAAATCACCTTTTGGCAAAACACCTGCATCTACCAACTCTTGTGTTCTTATAATTTGCTCGATTGTTACTTGATTTTGCTCTAAGGCTACTTCAAGATTTGCTTTGCTTAATAATACTTGTAAATATCCGTTAGCAACAAATAACGCAATATCATCTTTTATTTTGCTTAAATTATATTGCGAAGAAAGTTGTTGCATTTTTGCTTTTTGCATTTCTCGATGATTTCGCAAACCACCAAAAACGGTAACTCCTGCAGTTACACTGTACGAAGAGTTTCTGGAAGTAATACTACGTAAAACACCTGTTGTTACATCTTGCGTAAGTCCTGTGTTCCAACTATTTCCTGCCGAAGCATTTAATGTAGGTAAAAAATTTCCTAGGGCATCGCTTTTTGAAATATTTGCATTTTCAATTTCTAATGCAGATTGTTTTACCGAAATATTATTCTCGATAGCATAAGCGACACATTCTTGAAGTGTCCACTTTTTATTTTGAGCTGTTGCTGAAATTCCTATAGAAAGGAATAAAAATACAATTACTAATTTTTTCATTGTGGTAGTCATTGTTGAATTGGTCATTAAAATTTTAAAATTGTTACGTTTTTAAAGAAATATATTTGAGATTATCTTCCTCTACCCGATTTCATTGCTGGTTTAAGTTGGTTCCAAACTTTAATTTTATCATTTTCAGAAATACCAGAAATTACCTCCACATTAATACCGTCACTAATACCTAGCTCCAAATATTTTCTTTCGAATTCTTGATTACCAACTTCTACCTCAACAAAAGGTTTTTTTGTTTTTGAGTCGTACTGAATTAATGCTTCTTTTAATGCCATTACATTATCTGCTCTTGCAAGAATAATAGATGCATTGGCACTTAATCCTGCGCGAATAAATGTACTGTCTTTTTTATGAAGTGTTCCTTTAATTTCAAACTGAATTGCTCCATTTTCATCCGCTCCTTTAGGTGCAATATAATCTAAAATTGCATCAAATTTCTTATTTTCAATGGCACCAACTGTAATTTCTAATGGTAAATTTTCTTTAATTTTACCTACTTCACTTTCATCAACTTTTCCTTCAAAAATCATATTGCTAACATCTGCAATGATAGCGATGGTAGTTCCGTCGTTAAAATTATTGGCTTCAATTACTTGGTTTCCTGTTTTTACAGGTACGTCTAATACCATACCCGCAACAGTTGCTCTAATTTCTGTATTTGCAGATGCTCCCATACCACTTGTCGTACCCGTCTTTACAATATCGTAATTCTGACGTGCATTAGTTAAGTTAATCTGCTCTTGCTTATAACGTTGTTTGGATTGGTCGTAGGATAATTGAGCAGTATCAAATTCATTGGCAGAGATTACTCCTTTTTCAAACAATTCTTTTTGTCTGTTATAAATATTTTCCTGGTTCTCGAAAGCCATTCTCGCCGTTTCAACTTGAGTATTAACTGAATTTATGTTGTTTTTTGCACTGTTAAGTGAAGAAACATTTGGCACCACTTTTACTTTTGCTAATAAATCTCCCGCTTTTACAATTTCGCCAGCTTCCACAAATATTTCATCTATAATTCCTGAAATATTGGGTTTAATTAATACTTCTTCTTTGGGCACAATGCTTCCTGTCGCCACCGTCTTTTTAATAATAGTTTCGGTTGTTGTCTGTTGAGTTTCATACACCACAGGGTCCTTTTTATCTTTTAAATATATGTATCGTATTCCAAATACAAATGCTATTAAAATAACGGTTAAGGTGATGATGGTTCCTATTCTTTTCATAGTAGTAATCTAAAATATGTTTATAATCTTTTTATTTTTAATCGCTTCGCAATGCATCTACAGGTTTCATTTTTGTAGCTCTAATTGCTGGTATTAATCCAGCTAAAACACCAAAAAGTATCAATATAAATAATGCAATAATTATGACTCTAATATCTACGGAAGGGTTCGCAAAATTTTCAACAGGTCCTATACTCTCAATAACGGTATTCATTACCCAGATTGCTCCAGATGCAAATGCAATTCCTGCCATACCAGCAACAATAGTTAGCATTAATGATTCTTGAAGTATTTGTGTTCTAATATTTAAGGGACTGGCTCCTAAGGCACGACGTATTCCAATTTCTTTGGTTCGTTCTTTAACAACAATCAACATAATATTACTAATTCCTATTGCTCCAGAAAGTAGTACTAGGATCCCCACAAAATATCCAACAAATGAAAGTATTCCAAACAAGCCAGTAATCTTTGCGAATTGCAAGGTTAAATCCATGTTACCAATAGCTCTTTCATCATCTGGATGCACCGTGTGTTGTTTTCGTATTACAGAAAATATTTTAGACTTTATGGACGTAACACTTGTTTCATCTTCAGCAGTAATTGCCATCCAACTTACATTATTCCCAAAATTAAAAACTTGTGAAAAAGTAGAAAAAGGAACAAAAATAGTATTGGCATCTTCTTCCTCATCTCCGTTGCTATTACTGTTTTTAAAAACCCCAATTACCATAAAATTAACGCCATTAATCTTTATATAGGACTCTAAAGGTTCTTCACCTCTATCATATAAAGATTTTACAACATCAATACCAATTACGGCAACTTTCCTTTTTTCGTTGATATCTGAATGACTGATAAATCGCCCTTCGGTAATGTCCATGAGTTTCTGATAAATAAACTCTGGATAGTCTCCC
The DNA here is from genome assembly GCA_002733185.1 of Flavobacterium sp. Classification (GTDB taxonomy): domain Bacteria; phylum Bacteroidota; class Bacteroidia; order Flavobacteriales; family Flavobacteriaceae; genus Marifrigoribacter. The sequence goes on from NVUT01000019.1 coordinate 19,771, forward strand.
GAAACACTAAAAGCACCTGTTTTATCTTTTCTAGTTACATTATTCGCTCCACGATATCCTCCTAATTGATTTCTTGGAGAGACATATTTTAAATTAGGAACTTGTTCTTTTATAATATCAACATCTTCCAATTTAAAGTTATACCGCCTACCCTTTGGCAACCCTTTGTAGGGCATAGATGTACTTTGAGACCACATAAATATGGTGTTGGAAGCATAGTTTGCGAAACCTGTTTTTACCCCGTTTTTAAGTCCGTTAGTTAATGCCAGTAACAAAACTAAAATCATAATACCCCAAAACACCCCAAAAGCCGTCATTAATGTTCTAAAACGGTTTGCGTTTAATGCTTCTAATATTTCGTCCCAACGGTCTTTACTAAACATTTTTATTAAGTGTCTAAAGTTTGTTTGCTATACTTCATTATTCAAAATTCAACAGATCGCTTCGGTAATTCTTCACTCGCGAAGACATTTTAACTATCATTCCGCTCGTAATGCTTCAATAGGTCTAATATGTGCAGCTCTTCTCGCGGGTACAAATCCTGCTAATGTTCCTGCTATTATTAATATAATTACAGTTACTATAGAGGTTTGAAAATCTACCTGTGGTGCTTTAATAAAAGGATTATCTACCATTGGGCTTATCAATTCTAACAAAGCAACTCCAGCAARAAGTCCTAAAAAACCAGCAAATGTGGTGATAAATATTGCTTCTTGAAGAATCATTCCTATAATAGAACTTGGTAAAGCTCCTAATGCTTTTCTAATTCCGATTTCCTTGGTGCGTTCTTTTACAACGATCAACATAATGTTGCTTACACCAACGACTCCTGCAATGATGGTTCCTATACCAACAAACCAAAACACATAGCTTATCGTTGCAATTAAACTATATATTTTTTTAGCTTCTTCTAATGTGTTATTTACTCGCACAGCACTTCGGTCGTCTGGAGATATGATGTGTTTTGTTTTAATATCGTTTTCAAACGCTTCACTTAAAGCTATTGACAGCGCTACAGCTTCATCAAAATTATCAGACATTTTAACGGTGTATGCTAAAGAACGAACTTTATCACCAGCATTAAATACTTGTTGTGCAGTTGTTAAAGGAATAAAAACCCGGCTTTCTTCTCGTTTCCCTCCTGGGTCAGAATAAACCCCCACAACTAAGAAATTAATTCCTGAAATCTGAATGTATTCTCCAATGGGATTGGTTTTTTTAAAAAGATCTGTTTTTATCTGATTTCCAATAATGGCAATTTTTTTAATTCCATCAACATCACTTTTATTTATAAATCTTCCCGAAACCATACTCTGGTTTTCAATAAATTGTTGATCTGCATACGCTCCTTCCACTCGGTAATTCCCTACTTCCCCTTTGTAAGATAATTGTCCTCGCCATACACTATATAATGAAGTCTTGTATTCTATATTGTCTTTGTACTTTTCATTTAATTCTTCGTAATCTCCATTCCGAAGCTGAATTAAACGCCCAGGATTTAAACCTTTGTATCCTTTGGTGGTTCTTCTGGTTCTTATTGCAATTCTATTGGTAGCATCTTCTTCAAATTGAGATTTTACTCCTTTTTCAATACCACTACTAAAACCTACAAGAATTACTAAAATGAAGATTCCGAAGAACACCGAAATCATCGTTAAAAAGGTCTGGAGTTTGTTCTTCCCCATCGTTTCGAATATTTCTTGCCAACTTTCTATACTAAACATTAGCTACGGAATTTGCTCTCACTTGTTTTACAGGAGAATCGTCTATAATTACACCATCTTTTAAATTCACAATCCGTTTACACATATGTGCGATATCGTCCTCGTGAGTTACTATCAAAATGGTTTTTCCTTCATCGTTAATACCTTGAATAAGCTCCATAACTTCATACGAAGTTTTAGTATCTAACGCTCCTGTCGGCTCATCTGCTAATAACACTTTTGGATTACTCGCCAAAGCTCTTGCAATTGCTACCCTTTGTTTTTGTCCACCAGAAAGCTCGTTGGGTAAATGTGTTGCCCAATCAGCCAAACCTACTTTTTCTAAGTAGTGCATTGCTTTTTCTAAACGAAGATTTCGTTTAACACCTTGATAATACAAAGGCATTGCAACATTGTCCAAAGCAGATTTATAACCTATTAAATTGAAGGATTGAAACACAAACCCTAAAAATTTATTACGGTATTGGGCTGCGATTTTTTCGTTCAGATTTTTTATTAAAGTTCCGTCAAGATGATATTCACCTTCATCAGCTTCATCTAAAATTCCCAGGATATTTAAAAGTGTAGATTTTCCAGATCCTGAAGACCCCATAATTGCCACCATTTCACCATCTGAAACTTCAAAGTTTATTCCCTTTAAAACGTGAAGCGAGTTGCTTCCCATTTGGTAAGATTTGTGTAGGTTTTTTATTTCAATCATGGTGAAATTTTAATAATACAAATTACTGAAATTRATATTTGTAAACTGTGAAAATGGTGTTAAGAAAATTGTCTAATTATCTTATTATTAATTGGGAATAAGACTATCGTTATTATTAAATGTTACAAGAAAAACAAGTTTATTTTTTGGGCATTAGTCTTTAGATGACTTAGAGTTATTCTTATTCTCTTGATTAGTCATTAGATGATTTGGAGTCATCTAATAACTCTTTGTGTAATCAATCCTCTTCAGCCTTTTTACGACTGCGATAAATAGCATATCCAACTCCAGCAATTAACAAATACGGAAAGATCATTAAATACATAATCCCGTTGTTGATTCCTTTGGCTGCTTGTCCGCTTTCATCACTTTCRAGGACTGCTCGACACATGGCACATTGGGCATCTACAGGGATGGCAGCAAGAAAAATCAATATTAGTAGTATGTAGATTTTATGTTTCATAATGGTTTGTATAATAGTATGGGATTAAAACACACTTACTTTTTGATTTAGTACTTAACCCTTATTGTTTTATACCTTATCAGGCACTGGCTTTTTTTGTTAATTTATGTTCTAAGATTAACCAAAAATACTTAAGGAATACAGCCCATGGATTTAAATCAGGTTTCGATGTTTTTCCTTCTCCTAAGCGTTTTATTTGTGATTCATACCATATAATATTCATTGCTCCATCAATCCCTTTTACTCCTGTCTTTTTAATTTCGGTATTGAAATTTATTCGACTTTCGTTAAATATTTCATTCCCAATATTAGGATAGACTGCAAAAGGTCGTGCAATCCCAATAATATCTACTTGATTAGAAGCTATAGCATCTTTCATCACCGAGGCTGTACGAAATCCACCAGTTAACATTAACGGAGTATTCGTTATTTTTCTAGCTTTTTTAATGTAGTCCATAAAATAAACTTCTCTTTTTATAGTACTCTCTTTTTGATTACCCATCATTGCTGGAGCCTCATAAGTCCCTCCTGATATTTCGATTAAATCAATTCCTTCTTTTGAAAGAATTTTGACGACTTCCATTGATTCTTCTTCTGAAAACCCACCTTTTTGAAAATCCGCCGAATTTAATTTAATTCCAATTGGAAAACTACTTCCTACTCGGGCTCTAATTTTTCTATATACTTCAACAACAAATTGGGCTCTGTTCTCTAAACTTCCTCCCCATTTATCTGTTCTTACATTCGAATATGGAGATAAAAATTGGCTAACCAAATAACCGTGTGCCCCGTGAATTTGAACTCCTGAAAAACCTGCATCTTTTAGGATGATAGCAGTATTTCCAAATGCTTCGATAATAGCTAAAATCTCACTTTCAGTTAATGCTGTAGGTGTTTTTTTTGTAATCTTTTTTCTTCCCCCAAGTTTTAGAGGAACTGCAGATGGAGCTTTCAAATCACTATTAATTTGTTCCATTGCTTGTCTTCCCGGATGATTTATTTGAGCCCATAATTGTGTGTTTGTGCCCTTTACACTTTCTGCCCATTCTTTAAGCATTTCAAAGCTTTTCCGATCTTCAACCACTACATTTCTTGGCTCCCCAATAGCTTTTGAATCAATCATAATGTTTCCAGTAATCAACAACCCTGCACCGCTTTGAGCCCATTTTTTATATACATTTATCAGAACAGGTGAAGGCTCATGATATTTGTTTGATAAATTTTCACTCATTGATGATTTAGCAATCCTATTACTAAGTATTGAGCCATTTGGTAAAGTCAATTCTTCTTCTAATACATTCATAACATTAATTATTTACTACTTTTTTTTGAAATTAATCATGTTATATTCTTATTTTCAAATTGGGTAATTACTTATGCCTAACATCTTTCTAGCCACTATTTCGACAAACCTCAATGCAATACTTCGAAAAGGAAATTAATAATACGGTGAAATCATTAGGTAAACAATTACGCCACTTATTGCCACATATAACCATAAAGGAAATGTGATTCTTGCTATTTTTTTATGTCTTATAAATTCTCCTGAAATCCCTCTTACAAATGTGATTAACACAAACGGAATCACCACAATAGACAACACAATATGCGTGATTAACACAAAGTAATACACGTATATTATTGTTCCTTCGCCACGGAATTTGGTGGAATCTGAAGTCATATGATAGGTAATATAAAGCATTAAGAATAACACCGAAAGCATCATTGCAATTTTCATTAATCGTTCGTGGTATTTTCTGTTTCCTTTTTTAATCTGAACCACAGCCAATATCAAAACCAGCGCTGTAATTCCATTGATAGTTGCATAAATTGGAGGAAGAAACCCCATACGTTCAACCCCTGGAATTCGAATTCCAAATAATGCAGCAACCGCCACAGGAATTACGATAGATAAGACCCAAATAAGGCGATTGTATTTTTTTTCTTCGAGAGTATTCATTGTTTATAACAATTTTTTAATGTCTTCTTTTAGCATTTGAACTCCAGAATCTTCCAAACCATTATAGTAGATAATTGGATTTCCGTTTTCATCTTTTCTAGAGCGTATATTTCCTTCTTGATCAATTAAAGCAAAGAATCCTGAATGTTCAAAACCTCCTTCTACTTCAGAATTTTCGCCAACATAAAGATTGAAACCTTTATTGGCAAGTTCGTAAATCGCATCTTTATCACCTGTTAACAAATGCCAATTCGGATTGGTGATTTTATAACTTGCCGCATATTCCTTTAAAACGGAAGGAGTATCGTGAGTAGGATCTATACTGAATGAAGCAATGGCAAGATTTGGATTCCCAAAGAATTCATCTTGAATCCTAACCATATTTTCATTCATTATCGGGCAAATAGAAGGACAGGTAGTAAAGAAGAATTCTACGACATAAACTTTGCCTTTATAGTTTTGATTGGTAATTGTTTTTTCGTTTTGATTGGTAAAACTGAAAGTAGGAACTTCTCCAATTACTGCTAAATCTGGTTCAGAAAGATTCGCTACGATTTTTGGTACTGCCCAAATTCCGAATAATAAAATGATAAATGAAATACCTATGTATGAATAATTTGCTTTTTTCATCTTGAAATTATATTTCTCTTTTCGAATTATACTTTTTTAAAGCCAAACGATATTCTGCTAGAATTACCCGAATATCATCACTCATTTTATTGTTTATTTCTGAATATACTCTTGCATCAAAACCATATAAAACTCCAAAATCTTCATCGTTATCTCTTCCTCTTAAGCTTCTATCTTTATCGATAATAAACACAAAAGGGGAGGCACTATTATCGTTTAAAGTATAATTTGTTTTTAAAGACTGAAATACTTTTTCGATAGCTTCAGGTTTTCCAAAAACAAAATTCCAATTTTCTGGATTTTCTATTTCGGTTAATTTTGTTTTCAATATTCTTACTTCATCTTCAACACCCTCAGGAGTAAGGATTACAAACTGAAAATCTTTAAATTGATAGTTCTTCTTATAAATTTCGTGTGCCAAATTAAAGGCATTTGCATAACTGGACTCCACATCTTTTCCGAAGAAACACAAAACAGTAATATGGTCTTTTAGTTGTTTTGTTTTTCCGTCTTCGGTTTTAAAATCATTTAATTCTAAAACGTTTTCTGTTAAAACGGGAAGTTTTGCAAAATGATTAACGCCTGAGGCAAAAAACAAATAGGCAGTTATTGGGAGTAAAAACAAGACTCCAAGTACGGTAAATTTTTTAATTTTTTCTTTAGTATTCACTTTGCAAAAATAACGGTTAAATAGTTTTGAACCATACTTTAATTACATAAAAAAACTCCATTCGAAAATACGAATGGAGTTATAATAATTTTTAGAAAATATTCTTTTAGAAATCGAATTTCACATACCCGTTTTTATAGACTTCAAAAACATAATCGCCTTCTACTAATAAAATAAATAATAAGTAGGAAATTAAGAAAATTGCAGTCCAAACTACGGACCTACGCAATCCCATTTTTTCGTCACGCATATGCATAAAATCCCAAGTAATGTAATAGGCTTTAACTAATGTTAAACCTAAGAATATCCAGTTTAAATATTTTAATGCAAATAAATGATGTTCTGTTAAAAAAGCTGGTTTTGTAATTCCTAAGAACACCTCAACTATGGTAATGATAGAAAGCAATGTAAATACGCCCCAAATTTTTGAAACGTTGGATTTAAACTTTAATCTTCCTCTAAATATTGCTAAATTATGATCTTGTGCCATTTTTTATTTTTATACTATTAAATAAGGTAAAATACGGTAAATACAAATACCCAAACTAAATCTACAAAGTGCCAGTAAAGTCCAACTTTTTCTACCATTTCGTAACTTCCTCGACGTTCGTAAGTACCTATAATTACATTAAAGAAAACAATGATATTAAAAATAATTCCTGAGAATACGTGAAAACCGTGAAAACCTGTAATAAAGAAGAAGAAATCTGCGAATAAGGGTGTTCCATATTCGTTATGTTTTAGGTTTGCACCTTCCACTATATCTCTACCATCTGCTTTTAGTTTTACAATAGATTCTGCTCTAGAAAGTACGGTGCGTTTTCCATGTTCATCTAAATATTGTGTCCTTATTAATATAGATTCGTCTGCCAAGAATCCTTTGGTTACTTCTGCTAAAGAAACACTTGTTCCTGCTCCTTCAGATTGATACCAAATACCGTTGTTACTTTTTTGTTGTATTCTTTCAGAATGAATAGAGATTGCAAAATCACCTACAGCTACTCTAGATCCATCAGCTTTTACAAACTGAAGAATTTTTCCGCCCTTAGTTTCAACAGCTCCATAACTTCCTTTTATAAATGTTCCCCATTCCCAAGCTTGTGATCCGACGAAAATGGCACCACCTATAATAGTAAGGAATAAGTAAACGATTACTTTATTTTTCTTCATGTGATGACCAGCATCTACTGCTAATACCATGGTTACTGAAGAAAAGATAAGTACGAAGGTCATAAACGCCACATAATACATCGGGAAATTTCCGTGTATAAAAGGGATATGTGTAAATACTTCATCGGCGATTGGCCAAGAGTCTATAAATTTATATCTTGAAAAGCCATAAGCTCCTAAAAATCCTGAAAATGTTATTGCATCGGAAACGATGAAAAACCACATCATCATTTTACCATAACTGGCATTTAATGGTTTGTTGTTTCCGTCCCAGGTTTTATTATCAGTGCTTGGTTTTGCAACTGTATCGTCCATATTAGTTATTGATTTTAATAGGTTTCAAAAATACATATATTTTTTATCTAACAAAATAGAAAAATAAAAAGAGGTAAATCCATAAAACATCCACAAAATGCCAAAAAGTAGCGGCTATTTCTATGCCTACAGTATTTCCAGGTGTATATTTTTGTTTATAATGATTATAAATTACGACCAAAACCGAAATTAGCGCTGCAATAATATGCGTTAAATGAAGTAGTACTACTAAATAAATAAAGGAAGTTGTGATGGTACTTTCACTTCCTGTAAAGAAATATCCATTCGCAACTATCTCAGAAAATCCTAGAAATTGAAATATTACAAAAACTACTCCTAATGAAAAAGTTGCTATCAACAATCCTAACCCCTTTTTGTGTTCTTGCGCTAATACACTCTTTTTTGCAAAATAGAAAGTAACACTACTTAATATAATTACTGCTAAACTTATAAAAAATGCTTGTGGAATTTGAAAATCAGTAAGCCAATCTTCACGTTCACTACTTACTACATAGGCACTTGTAAGTCCAGCAAAACTCATGGTTAGACTTATCATACCAAACCAAAGCATCATTTTTTTTGCTCGATCTACTCTTGACTTGTCGTTTTCTAAATTTTGTTCCATCTAAAAATCTTTTTTTAAAACTGCTTCCATTATCTAATAAATTTATCGGCTACATATACTATTTGTAATAAAGTAATATAGCTTACACTTGCCAACATAAATTGTTTGGCTACTTTATCTGTTTTAATCCTGTATAATCGAATTGAGAAATATAAAAACCCTAAACCTATTAATCCCATTATCACTCCTGAAACAGGTGTCAAGTATAACCTTCCAGTTACTCCAAAAGCAGGAATAAGAGAAGCTAGCACTGTCCAAATCGTATATAGAACCGCTTGTAATGCAGTAGATTTATCTTTCTTTCCGTTAGGCAACATAAAGAATCCTGCTCGTTTGTAATCATCGTATAAAAACCAACCAATTGCCCAAAAATGAGGAAATTGCCAAAAAAACTGGATCATAAATAAAGTTCCTGGTTCAATTCCGAAGTCATTTGTAGCAGCAACCCAACCCAACATAAATGGGATTGCTCCCGGAAAAGCTCCTACAAATACCGAAAGTGGTGTTTTAGTTTTTAAAGGAGTATATAAACTTACATACATAAAAATGCATATAGCACCGAACATAGCCGTAATTGGATTGATTGCGTATAAGGCAACAATTCCAATAATTGTTAGAGCAACCGCAATAATAAACGCTGTTTTTACGCTCATTCTTCCAGAAGGAATTGGACGATTTTCAGTACGTTTCATCAAGGCATCTAAATCCCTTTCGATGATCTGATTATATACGTTTGAAGCTCCAACCATACTGTAACCACCAACACATAGCAAAACGAGTTCGGTATAATTTATGGTATCAACTCCAAGAAAATATCCTGCTATGGAAGAAAAAAGCACGCTTACTGATAATCTAACTTTCGTTATTTCAGCAAAGTTTTTAAAAAATGAAACCTTTTCGGGATTTGTTTTAGTAACAGTCAATTTCTTGATTTTAAGCGCTGCAAATATAGAGCACCTCTCTTACCTTTACAATAGAAATATTAGATTCTTACTTATTATTTTATTCTTTTTTCGTTATTTTGAACTTTTAAACTAAAAAATCAATCAAATGCAAAAAATTATAGTAGCAGTTTTCGTCTTTTTTTCTTTCAATTTTATTTCGACAGCCCAAACAGATACTGGAGAAGCTTATAATATTAAACTTTCAAAAGTTAGCAGAAATGTTTATATGCTTCAAGGAAAAGGAGGAAATATGGGTTTAAGTTTAGGTCACGATGGTGTTTTTATGATAGACGATCAATTTGAAGAAGGAATTCCTGATATCTTAAAAAAAATTAGAAAACTAAATAAAAAACCGATTAAATACATAGTGAATACCCACTATCATCCAGATCATATTGGCGGAAATGTATTAATGGCGAATGAAGGTGCAACTATTTTTTCACATGAAAATGCCCGTAAAAGAATTGAAGATTTAAGAAAAAATAGTTCTGAAAAATTAGAAACTAAAATACTTCCCATTATTACAATTACTGAAGATCTAACCTTTTATTTTAATGGAGAAAAAATAATGGTTTTTCACGTTCACAACGCTCATACAGATGGCGATGTTATGGTTTATTTTACCAATAGCAATGTTATACACACGGGTGATGCTTTTGTAAATAGACTTTACCCATTTATAGATCATGAATCTGGAGGTTCTTTAGAAGGGTATTACAAGGCGTTAGAAAAAATATTAATGGTAGGTGACGAACACACAAAGATAATACCTGGACATGGAGAGCTTGCTACCATTCAAGATGTAAAAAATTCATTAGATATGATTACAGTTATTTGGAAACGTGTAAGTCATTACTATACAAATAAAAAAACTATTGAAGAGGTTTTAGCATTAAATGATTTTACTCAAAATTTTGATGAGAAAGGGTATGGTAATGGTTTTATTACCACTGAAAAATTTATACGTTCTATTTATAAAGATATTGAAATTGAAAATGGCCCAATAGACAACAGAACTATGGAAGAACGCTTAAATGATAAAGTAAAAGAGCAGAAAAAAGCTAAAAAGAAAGGATAATAAATAGTGTAATTTAAATAAAAAACACCCATTTACAATTTATGTAAATGGGTGTTTTGTTTTAAAAATCATTTTGCCAATTAAACAAATCTGTTCGGATTCCTAAATTAACCCAAGTGGTTGTATTTTCAAATACAGTTTCTGTATTTACTAAGGGTTTAAAACTTCTGAATATTACACTTCCATAAATCTTTAAACTGGTTGCTGGATTTATTAAATAACCTGCTTGCAATTCGGCAAAAAAGAAATTGGTGGTATTACCTTGAGCTACTTCATTTCCATTTTCATAGGGTCTATCTTCTTCATCTCTATAAATATCTGCACCATAAAATGAATTGTCCTCTTCGGTATTAAAATCAAAACCTCGTTTGGCGACTATAAGTTTAACATCTCCAAAAATTCGGTTAATGTTATAATGGCCTATAACTAAAAATTCTGAAAAACTAGCTCCATAAGGATGTGCTAACGATTGATTGTTATGACCATAATTCAACACTACGGTATTGTGTGAATAAGTATAGGGTCTTACTCTATTGTATTCTGTTTGTAGGTATAAATTTTTAAGTCCGAAAGCATCGTAATATTTTACGCCTATTTGGTAACCAGTTTTGTTTTTCCAACTTCCGCTACCTCCAAACACATCCCCTGAAGAAAACTCATCTATAATAAACTGCCCATAAGCATTTATTCGGTCTGAGAATTTATATTTTGCACTAAATCCAATCAAAGCATTCCCTGCTCTTGATCCAACTGCAAACTGTATGGCCTGATAAAAAATTATTGGATTTAAATACGAAAAATTTACACCGTCTCCAGCATTTTCCCAGATAACAGATTCAAATAAACCAATATTTAACCGTTTGGAAACATTATAACTTAAATAATGGCTAGCAATATATTTGTTTTTATAGGAGCGATTGTCGTTTACAACTTCGGAACGAACATCTTTTAAAGACATCCATATATTGGTATATTTAATTTTCCAAATAGTAGTATTTATTTTAAAGTATGAATATGGGCTTGCATTATCACTTAAAAATAAGGATCGGTATCCTTCACCAATAAAATTTTTGCCTTGTCCTAACTGAAAATTAAAAATTTTAGATGGAGAATAAGATACATATCCTGTTGCTACAGGATAATCGTAAGCATCGCTATTAAATTCTTTTGCAATGCCACGACCCGGTATTATTGCGGGGTTTCCTCCATCAGGTTTTATAGATTCTGCATACCGATTAAAATAATCTGCAAACCTTCCTTGGCTTTCATAAAAAACGGTAAAGAAACTTATTTTTTTTCCTATTCCTCCTTGAACATACAAAAGACGTGTGTTGTTATACGTATCGATATCTGCATCAATATCTTTACCAATTTGCAAATCTACTCCTGGATCTAATGTGAACCAAAAATCGTCCCCTTTATAGGCAAACATATGCTCGTTCCACCACTTTCTTCCCAACCAAGAGGTCTTAGGTTWTAATATTTTTTGGTTTACCTCTTCAAAGTTATAATATTTATTCACCTCTTTATAAAGAAAAGGTTTTTGGGTAGTATGCGTATTGGTTCCTACCTTATTTAATGATGCATCAAACCTGCTATAGTTTTGTGTTGAAAGCGGAATGTTTAATGTACTTTGATATTCTTCATTGGTATAAGGATACTTTTTAATATTATCATATTCATTATTTAGGTTGTTTAGTGTTTTTACTTCTTCTGAATTACTTTCCAATAAAGGAGCTTCTAAAGGTATTTTAAAAGGCAACTTAAACTGCATATAGGTCGGTTCGCCATTATAGGTTGCTGGTGTAATTTTTGGGAGTGTTGCAAACATACGTTTTACTTCATCTTTTATCTCTGTATAAATTGCATCAACATATAATACTTTAAATTCTCCTTCTTTGGTTATTTCTAAAAATATTTCAGCCTGTCCTTTGTAATTTTCTTCTGAAACTATTGAAGGGGTTTTAAAATTATCGTAAAAAAATTGTTTTAACGTAAAGTTGAAGCAATTTTCTAGGGAGTCTATAGAAGCGTTAGCACATTCTTTAAAAACTGGATATTTTTCAAAACTTACTTTAGGTGTTTGAGAAAAAGAAGCTACCGAAATTAATAAACTTAGAAACGAGGCAAATCTCTTCATTGTAAATTGACGTTTTTGTTTTCGGAAAGATACGTAAAAATACAAAGTTACCTTTAAAAACAAACCTCATCTTATAATAGAAAGATAAGGTTTGAAGTTYTTTATTAATCGACTTTAAAGGTAATTGGTATAGTGTATTGTACTGCAACATTTTTATTGCCCTGTCTTCCAGGTTGCATTTTTGGTAATTTTGAAACYACTCTGACGGCTTCATTTTCTAGTGTTTTATTTGRTGCTTTTGCAATTACATTAACAATATTTCCATTTGAATTTATAGTGAATTGAACCGTGATTTTTTGAGAATTTATCATCGCGGAATCATCCAATTTATTGGTATTAAATTTTCTTACTATATATTTTCTAATTTTTTTAGACATACAGTTTCTTTTGTCTTCGTTTGTAATAAACGATTCACAWCCTGGAAAAACCGGAACAAATTCTACTCCCATTAAACTTCTTAGTTTTATAGGTATATTTTCTTTTTTAGGAGAAGTGGTAGTACTTTTATTTGATTCTACAGGAACTTCAGTTTTAATAATTTTCTTGTCTGGAGTTTCATCTGGCACTAMCTCAATTAWTTTTTCAAYTACTTTTGGTGGAATCGCTTTTACAATCAGCTTCTTTTTGGGAACAAAAACWGGCTCTTCTACAGTAAAAGTAATTATTGGAATCYCATCTAAATAATCAAGGTCTGTTTTTGCAAAATGTTTTTCTGCAACTTCAAACTTAGTTTGCATTATCAAATAAACTGYWGAAAGRCTAATTAGCAATCCAATTTGAAAAAATAATTTTGAATTCCATTTAATATTCACACTTTTTTTGTCAAATCGTTTTGACAATGATTTTGGTTGGTCATTGTTCAAATTGTTGTGAAAAAATTTCATAGTGTATAAATTAAAGATTAATATATACTCTATAATACAAGGGTTGTGCCAAAAAAAAATCCCGTTTCAAAAAAATTGAAACGGGATTGAATTTATTAGTAATAAATTTCTTAGTTCTCTACTTGGAATAAAATTGGTAATGAATATAATACGCCAACTGCTTTTCCACGTTGTTTTCCAGGAATCATTTTAGGTAACGCTTTTACAACTTTTACAGCTTCCTGTTCTAATTTTGGGTGTGGTGCACGGGCTCTCACTCCTACTACATTTCCATTCTTGTCTATTTTAAACTGAACACTAATACGTTGTCTTCCTTCCAAACCTAAATCTCCTGCAAGTTCGGTATTAAATTTCTTCTGAACAAATTTCATAATTTTCTCAGACATACATTTTTTCTTTTCAGCGTTGCCTTTTTTCTTTTCACAACCTGGATAAACTGGTACATTTTCAATAACTGCAAAAGGTACATCTGCAATTTCTTCTTCTACTGCATCCTCAATCTCTTCAATATCAGCGATTTCTTCTTCTTGATCTACCTCGGCAGATTCAATGATTGTTTCTTCAATATCCGCTTCATCTTCAATTACCTCAATTATTTCAGGTGCTGGTGGTGGTGGTGGTGGTGGTGGTGGTGGTGTATTTATTTCAGTAATTGGAATGTCTTCATCAAGGTCGTCACTTACGTTCAGTTTATCTATCGAAATACCTGATTGCTCATAGGTTTTGTTTTCTATTGCACGCCATGTGATAAAAAGCATTAATACCATTCCTAATTGGAAAAATATCATACTTCTACGATTTAAGTCAAATTTCGGATTTTTTTTCAGTTCCATAATCGTTTATTTATATTGTTGCTAAAATATATAAAATCTTTAGGATATAAAAGATTTCATGAATTAATTCTGTTTTTAACATTCAAGAATATAATTGTACCTACCATTGCACCTATCATATTTGCTAAAACATCAAAAATATCTGCTCCTCTATATTGAACAAATTGTTCTTGGAGTATTTCAATTATTATGCCATAAGTTAAACATAACCCTAAAATTGTAAAAACACTTTTTTTTATAGCGTCTTTATTTTTAGTTAAATAAAAATAACAATTCCATAAAAAAGCCAGTATTAGATAGATTGAACTATGAATAATTTTATCTAGCGGAATTATAAAATTAATTTTTACCCCCACCCTTGCTGGAAATAAAAAAGCAATTGTTATTAGTAAAACATATAATAAACAAATTACAAGAAGCGTATTAGGCTCCAATAATTTTTTTATAAGTTTCGGCATCTAATAAATCATTTACTTCTTCTAGATTAGTCATTTTAATTTTAATCATCCATCCTTCTCCAAAAGCATCTGAGTTTACTTTTTCGGGTTCGGTTTCTAGACTGTCGTTAAATTCTATAATTTCACCTGTAAGTGGTAGGATTAAATCGGAAACTGTTTTTACAGCTTCAACTGTACCAAATACTTCATCTTTATCTAATGTTTCATCTAGTGTTTCAACTTCAACATAAACAATATCACCCAACTCTCCTTGGGCAAAATCTGTAATTCCAACTGTTGCAATATCACCGTTTATAAGAATCCATTCGTGATCTTTTGTATATTTTAAATTTGAAGGTACATTCATAATACTATTTTTAATTTATTAATTTCCAAAATTATAACGTAAAGTAAATCCTGTTCTAATTGTTGTTTGAGGGAAAGCGGTAGAAATAGCATATTCAGAGAATGTATGATCATAATAGAACAATGCAGTTAAGTTTTTACTCAACGCATAATCTATAGATAATTGCGCCCCATATATAGTCTGCCCTGCAGTAATTTGACTGTTTTCAATATCCAAATAACGTATAATTGTTTTATTATCTCTTTTCGATAAGTCTAATTTAAAATTTAAATCACTTTTTAGAATTCTCTTTTTCCCACCAAAGTTAGTCCCAATTCTTAAATCTTTAATACGATAACCTGCTCCAATTATTATTTCATCTCCTTTCAATTCTGTTAATAAATTATTTGCAAAACTTAGAGAAAGTGCTCTGTCTTTTCTTAATTCAAAAAGAATTTTAATAGAGTTTTTCATTTCGAAATCTACTTTTATTAAAGGTGAAAATTGCTCTGTTAAATTCACAKTTGAAAGTATTGTTTGACTTTTAAAATTACCGGATTGATCGACATCTTCAGGATTATTTGGATCGTAATCTAAATTTGATTGAAATTGATTTACGGTATATCCAGATCTATATCCATGTTGTAATGAGAATCGTTTAAAGTTCTTTTTAAACCATTTAATTTTCATTAATCCAGTATACTTTAAATCCCAATTTGGTAACGGTATATCCCTAAATATTCCAGTATCTTCTTTTTCGGGGTCTGAACCTTTATATGCCGATAAAAATGACGGTAATAACACATCTTGACTTGTTCGTCCAAACCCAACTGGATAACCTGTATCGGGATCAACAGGGAAGTTGGCTGTTCCATAAAAATCTTCCGCTAATCTTCTTGCAATAATTATTCTATTATTTCTAAAATCATCAAAAGTTTTAGAAGTAAATTCATCGCTAGTACTAAAAGCTGTTTTTATTAGTAAGGTGCTTATATTAAAGTTTCCGAATGTATTTGGAGTTAGCGATCTATACAAATCGTCTTGAATTATATAATTTTCAGAATAATTTTCAGAATAAATTCTATTTCCTGTAACGTCAATTTTTAATCCTGGAATTATTTCAATATTTGCCTGAACATCTAACTGTTTAGATTCTACCTCTGTATATTGTTCATTAAATTCAGGGTACAATGTTAACCATCCTTTACGTGCTGCTAATTCTCTAACGTCAGCTTGACTCCCAAATGTAAATCCTGAAGTTGGTTTTAAGGTTCCAACAAAACCAACAGATCTCGTGTAACCAGGGAGATAGGTTCCATTATTCTCTTGGTAATTAAACTGAATTTTCTTTACCATAGTTACGATATCAATCAATATATTCATTGATTTTTCACCACCACTTAATGAACTTATATTTTCTGTACCTCCACCGCCTTTCTTTGCGTTTTTAGCTGCAGCAAGTAAAGATTTTCCTTCTTCTAAATCAATTTCCTTACTTCCAGATTTTCCGCCTTTATTTCCTCGTCCTTTACTTTCTTCTTCACCAGCACCCCCATTAGGGCCTCCTTTTGATGAGCGTTTTGTTTTTTTCCTTTTGGTTAGACCTATATATCTGTAAAAAGATTTCATGTCTAAACTTGAGTTTATTCTGTGAGTACTTGCATTTTGTACTGAATTACCCAAATTATAACTCTGAGTAGTACCGTCTTCAAGATCAATTTCTAAATCTATAAAAAAGTCACTACTTTTTTGCCATTGGAAATCTCCAGTATAAGAATAGGTTGCTCTAATAAATTTTAAAAATGGCACTTTATTAAATGGCAAATCATAATTTAACTGAAGTGATTGAAAATGTTGGTTAGGGTCACCAACATCAAAAAATCCATCCCAAACACCAATAGAATTATCTGTGTTTCCTAGAGGGTCWWYAKRRWKKTWWATNTACCCTGTTATTTGTTGATGTAAAATTTAAACGCAATGATTTAGAAAAATTATAATTTATAGTGTATTGCCAATCAAACAAGAAATTTCTTTGGTATAATGTTGGTACTCCAATGCTGTTTTCTGGTAAGTTAAGTTCACGAAATTTCTGTTCATTATATTGTCGAATATAATTAGACCCAACAGAAACACTACTTGGCAAAGCATTAAAATTAAAATCTTTTAATAATTGCCAGTATTTACTTCTAAAAATTGAATCATTCTTTTTAAAAGGTTCAATGGGTTYAGAATTAAAATTGTAATTATAGGTTGCACCTACTCGAACATTTTGATCTTTTGAYTCTTCAATCTCAAAGCTTCTATGRTCTATTTGGTTATAAGAATAAGACATAGTAAAATTTTCTATATCATAAACACGTGGTTTCGCATCTCCTGTTCTATCTTTCCTAACACCAATAAAGTTTACACTTTGTCTTCGTGTGTAATCTTCAGAYTGTCTTTGTATTTCGGCTTTTCTATTTGAATCTTGCTGAYTATCAAGTCTAGTTTGTAATTCAATATCTTGAAATTCCGCATCGTATTTTGGAGTAATTAACTCTTCGGATCGACCATAATTAAAAGGAAGTTGTATCCCCCAATTTAAAGGTAATAATTGACCTAAATTAAAATTAGTTACTAATCCATATTCTTTACTATCTTCTAAACTTCTTTGTGCTGGGCCTTGTTCTAATGAACCAAAACCAACGGTACTCATAGCACCTGATGCACTTATATTTGCAAAATCTGCAAAATTCATATCCATACTAGCTACTGCTGCCCAACCACCACTATTATCTAATTCTGTCATCCTAAGCTCATTGAACCAGGTTTCTCCACAAACTTCGTTAGTAGTATTATTTCGAACTCCTAACATTATAATACGAACATTTCCGAAACTTGGATTTCCTTTTATTCCAATTCTTAAAGGATTTTCTGGACCACTAAAATCTGGATCTAAATCTATTTGATCGTAAAAAGTAATTTCACCTGGATTGTTATTTGGATCACCAAGTGTAAGTGCTTTTACTTGTTGTAATAAACTTAAAGGTAAAAGAAGTCTGTTTTCTATTGGCCAAATTTCTTCTGCTGATGTGCTTGCAAAAGGAGTAGTATTTAAAGGAATTTGAATTTCATAATAGTTTTGAGTAAGATCATTTCCTAATCTTACAATTGCGACCATATCTCCATCAGATAATAGCGTTTCATTAACAAAAGATTCGTTGTGAATATACATCTCTAAATTTTTATATTGACGCATATCAACATTGAAATTTTTATATACAGAGCGTCCATCTTCAGGTTCAAGTCCACATACTCTTAACGATAATGATTGTTCGTTTTGTCGTATAATATTATTATTGTTATTTAATTGTTCTCTTACAACTCCTGGAGGTAATACATAAGGAATTGGTAATCTATTCTCGTTTTCTTCAATACTAACCGTTAAGTTTTCGAATAAAGTATTTCCAACTGTTGGGTCTTGAGCGTTTTCATCTAAGGCCAATTGAAATCTTCTATAATCACCTCGAACTAGATCCAAAGTTCCAAAACGTAAAATCATTTGTTCTTCAAAATTAGACATAAACATACGCATAAAACGTATGGATCTAAAATCTGCAGCTCCATTAACTGCTTGGTCTGGTTTGCTAATTGGCACTTTAAACTGAATCCATCTTACGGGTATTACTTCATTGTTTTGAAGCGTAACATTAATATCTTTAGTATCGGTAATGTATTCGTTATTTGAAATATTCATTCCTGGAAAAAGATCTACATTATATTCAAAATAACTATCAACCGAGTTCATAGTATTATCTCGATTAATATCTTCAACATCTGGTATTGACGTTGAACCTCTATCTGTATTTGTAACTGCAACAGGTGAGTTTCCTTGGGTACCGTTATAATTATTATAACGCTCTACAATATTTCCTTCTGCTTGTAAAAAATATTGATAATTATCTCCTGCTGGATCTTCTAAATCTGCAAAATTTGGAAATTGCGAAGCTTCTTCCGTGTCATTTAATCCATCATAACCAATATCTTGATTGGTTCGTTCTTCTCCTTCTGTATCAAAAACATATATTAATGATTGGCTAGTTGGAACTTTTCCGTAGGCAGTAGGAATTGTATTGTCTGTACTTCCGTCTTCTGGTAGTCCATTTTCATATTGCTTTCTTCCATCTTTTAAAACATCTTCAGAAATGTTTCCAAGATTAAATGTTAAGGTTCCTCCACTATTCCCAGCGGTTTCATCATAAATAAATGGATCCATTAACCAAAATTCTATATACTCTACATTTGATCGTTCAAAATCTGTGGTAGTTAATTGTCTTGTTACACCTCCATAGTTTGAAGCAGGGTTTAACAATGGACTTCCTCCTATTGCATCTGGAGAGTAGTTATATTGTCCTCTATTTTCAGGGTTGTAGTTTAAATCTAAGGTAAACAACGCTTGAGTTTGTCCTTGAATAATATCTTGATTTGGAAAAATTTCGTCCCTAAAAACACGTCTTGTAAATGGAGAAGATATATCTTCAACTGAAATTCCATCTGGTCTTTGAGAACTATAAAAAATTGGATCAATGGTGTACCAAGATAATTTTGCTCTTTTGTAGTTTGTAGCCAAATTACCATTTCCTAATTCACCTCCATAGCCTATTGGCGAACTAGATAAAAACCAAGTTTGAGGTGATCTTATGTCTGTTCTTGTTTGCGCTGCTTCAAAGTCATCTATATAAGATGTTGTTTTTCCGTTAAGATCAGAAACTTTAGGAGCTCCTGGTAATAAATATGCAAATTCACCCCTTACAGATATATTTGATTCTACATCGGTATCTATATTTGGAAGTTTATTTACCAATCGGGTTAAAAAAGGAACTTCTGTAGAATAGTTAGCATTAATTCCGAACATTGTATTGTTTACAGGCTCAGAACTAAATGAAGATTTTTGAGTAAGTGGACGTTCATTCATATTCAAATAAGTGGCTCCCATTTGAAATTTTTCACTGAATAAATGCTCTACATTTATTCCTGTAAATCGTTTTGTTTGTTGACCAAACAAAGTATTATTTTCTGTAGTTACAGATATCGGTGTATTTGAATTTAACAATGATGGATCTAATATTTGAACCCTTCCTAATTGATAATTAACGGTATAATCTACTCCTTCAACCAAAACTCTACCTCCTGCTGTTACTGTAACCGAACCTTGAGGTATATTAAATGCTCCTATTGGAATTCCGTCTGCTCCAGTAGATTTGTAGGTTCCTTTTAATTGAAATTTATTTTTATCACTATCAAGTTGTTCTGCCTGTGTTTTAGTAGAAGAATAAAGAGTTTTAAATACATATTTGTTTTGATTGGCATTATATGTTTCCGGAATATCATATTCTTCTGATGGATTAGATGTATCTTCTAATTTATTAAAAAGGTAATCACCAAAAGGCTCTACTTTAGTAAAAATTATACGTCCATTTTGAGTATCAACTGTAATACCTGGTAAAAAATCGAAAAAACCATCACCTTCTTGTTGAGGATCTCCGTTAAAGTTTAATTGATCTAAACTAAAAACTCTCAATAAAGGGGTATTGTCAACTCCTTCAGGTAAACTTGTTGCAGGAAATTCTGGACTACCAGGTGCTGCTGTAATAAAGTTTTGTGGGGTTGGGTCTGTATATAATATATTAAGGTTAAACCCTTCTCTTTCTAGTTGAAATGCTCCTAATGGGTATATATTTTTCATCATAATATCCCATATTGGCTCGTCAACATTAGTGATATTACTTTTTAATAGTTTTACTACTAAATTTTGTGAAATCCCAACAATAGGTTCTTCTTCACCTTGACCAGGTATGGTACCTCCAGATGCTTCAACACCATCTGTTGAAAATTCTCCAACTTGATACACTTTTCCATTTACTGTAAATTGAAATGCAACTGCTAATACTTCGTCATTATTTAGTCGTTGATTTAGCGAAATATACCCCAATTGTGTATCCAATTGGTATTCATTAAACTGTAATTTTCGTGCGTTTTCAAGAGTTACATAATCAAGACCATCCCGAACTGAGACACCAAAACCAGATTGTACTGTAGCGACATCTCTAATGGCTGGATTTAAAATAGAAGATTCGGCTCCATCAATTCCAAATGGATTAAAATCGTTATTCCCATTGTCTGGATAAGCCCTTGGAGAAGTATTAATAAATCCTCCTGGAGGAAAAGGCAAACCTATACTCTCAGGGTTTGATTCTCCAATATCCTGAACTGCAACGATATTCCGAACGTTTTCTGTATTTCCATTCCGGTTAGTAATCCAAACTTCTGTTCTTGTAATTTGGACATTTGTGTTTATAAAAGGATATTGAGAAAGTACTTTATCGTAGTTTTCTTTAAAATAATGCGATAAGAAAAAGTGCCTGTTTTCATCATAATCTAAAGCGAATATTTCAAAATTTGTTACCGTTGCTCCACCTTCAGCTACAACGGTTCTTGTTTCAGATTTTTGTTCTGAGAACACTCCAGTTATCGTTGTTTTTCCAAATTGTAATTCTGTTTTCACACCAAATAAACTTTGTGCTCCTTGCATCAATGAGCTGTTTAAAGGCATACTTACATTACCTACTTCTATTTTACGAATAATGTCGTCTTCGGTAGGTGTGTATTCTAATTTTATTTGATTTTGGAAATCGAAGGTAGATTGTGTGTCATAATTAGCTGTAATTTGAAGGCGTTCTCCAATCTTCCCTAACAAACTTAAACTAATTCTTTGGTCAAAATCAAAAGATAAATTACTTCTATTTCGTGGTGAAAAAGCTGGATTGTCTTGTTTGGTGTATAATAAACCTAAATCAATTTCAACACTACCTTGTGGAATAATGTCAATAGTGTTCCCTCCAAAAATAGATTCAAAGAAACCTGAATTTACATAAAAAGTTGGTAGTAAGTTTTTTTGCAACTCTTCAGATCCTTCTTTTCTTCCATCTGCAGCATCAATTTTTTCTTTGAAATAAGCTTTCATTTGCTCATTCAAAATTAAATCTCGATATTCTTCTGGGGTTAATATTAAGGGATAGGAAATTGTAAAATCACCGATGATTTTAGTGTAAATGTACATTTCAATAATAGGATCGTAGGTATATAAATCCTGTATACTTGTAGGATTTGGTAAGTCCATCCTTCCCATTGAAGAACCTGTACTTGTTGAATCTTGTGAATATGCGGTTGAAAAACCACTTATTATTATACTAAAAACTAATAATAGCTTAAAAAAGCTACCCCCTACATCGTAATTTTTTGATCCCAATTGTTACAAATTTTTTAA
Source organism: Flavobacterium sp. (assembly GCA_002733185.1). Lineage (GTDB taxonomy): Bacteria > Bacteroidota > Bacteroidia > Flavobacteriales > Flavobacteriaceae > Marifrigoribacter. The sequence continues at coordinate 41,996 of NVUT01000019.1, forward strand.
AGCTTGTTTAATGATGGTTTCTACTGAAGCATTTGGGTTCTCTTTCACTACTAAATCACATACCCTCTCTGCTTGTTTTCTAGCAAATCCTAATGTTTCTAAAGCAGATAACGCTTCATTTTTATTAGTATTGCTTGAAGTAGTTGAAACATCATCTAAGCCGTAAACTTTTAATATTTTATCTTTTAAGTCTAAAACTACTCGTTGTGCTGTTTTAGATCCAATTCCTTTTACCGATTGTATGGTTGCAATATCGTTTTTCGCTATTGCATCCATTACTTGATTTGGCGATAATGAAGACAGCATCGTTCTAGCAATACTAGCCCCAATTCCAGAAACTGATATTAACAACCTAAATATTTCACGTTCTAAAGTGCTAGAAAATCCAAATAATGTATGCGAATCTTCTCGTACTTGTAAATGCGTAAAAAGTTTCACGTTTTCCTTTTCAGGAATTTGTGAAAAAGTATGTAATGAAATATTTATTGAATACCCAACACCGTTACAGTCTATGACTATACTTGTTGGGGTTTTTTCAATTAGTTTTCCCTGTATATGGGTAATCATTAGCTAATAAGGTTGATGCTCCAAATATAGTATAATTATTTGCATCTGCAATTTCTGAAATTGCTAAATTATCAGGTTTAGATTAGCATTGTTTCATCTCATATTCATACTTTTCTTTTTGCTGTGCATCAACAACTGCTACTGCAGCAATATTCACCATTTCTTCAACGCTTGCCCCTAATTGAAGGATATGAGCAGCTTTCTTCATTCCCAACATAATAGGCCCAACTGACTCTACTCCGTTTAATTCCTTTAGTAATTTGTAATTACTGTTGGCGGAATCTAAATTCGGAAAAATTAAAGCGTTTACTTTTTTACCTGCTAATTTTGAAAACGGAAAGGCTTTTTTAAGCATTTCTGAATTTAATGCAAAATCTGTCTGAAGCTCACCATCAACCACCGTGTCTGGACAAACTCTATGTAAAAGCTCAACAGCTTCTTTTACTTTTCTTGCTTGCGGATGTTTTGAAGAACCAAAATTAGCATAGGAAACCATTGCTATTACTGGCTTAATACCAAACATTTTCATGGTATAATTGGTCATCTGCGCTATGTTTGCTAATTCTTTTGCTGTTGGGTCAATGTTTATAGAAGTATCTGAAATAAATAGCGGTCCTCTTTTGGTCAACATTAAGTTAGTAGTGGCTATTTTATTAACGCCTTCAAACTTTCCGATGGTTTCTAAAACTGGTCGAATCACCACTGGATATGCTCTTGAATATCCCGAAATCATTGCATCTGCATCGCCTTCATTTACCATCATAGAAGCAAAATAATTTCGTTCTCGCATTAGTTTTTCAGCGGCATACAACGTAACTCCTTTTCGTTTTCTATGCGACCAATAAATTCTGGCGTACTTAGTTAATATTTCATTTTGATCATCGCTTTTTGGATCTAAAATTTCTACATCATCATCAAAATCAATCTCTTTCATTAATTCTAGAATAATGTCTTTTCTTCCCAATAAAATCGGGATTCCTATGGCTTCTTCGTGAACAATTTGAGCAGCTTTTAACACATCTAAATGATCTGCTTCAGCAAAAACAATTCGTTTCGGGTTTGTTTTTGCACGGTTAAACAACAACCTTAAAATTTTGTTATCATTACCCATTCTATCGAATAATTCTTCTTCGTATTTTTTCCAATCGTCAATAGGTTCTTTTGCTACACCGCTTTCAACGGCAGCTTTTGCAACTGCTACGGGAATGGTTCCTATTAAACGAGGATCGAAAGGTTTTGGGATAATATAATCTTTTCCGAAGAGTAATTTTGTTTCGCCATAAGCAATATTTACTTGTTCTGGTACAGGTTCTTTTGCTAATTTTGCAAGTGCAAATACCGAAGCCATTTTCATAGCTTCATTTATTTTTGTTGCTCTTACATCTAAAGCTCCTCTAAAAATAAAGGGGAAACCCAACACATTATTCACTTGATTTGGATGATCACTCCGACCTGTAGCCATAATAATATCCTTACGAGTTTTAATAGCAACATCGTATTTTATTTCTGGATCTGGATTTGCAAGTGCAAATACAATTGGGTTGTCTGCCATACTTAATAACATTTCTGGCGATAAAATATTGGCGACTGAGAGACCAACAAAAACATCGGCATCAATCATAGCTTCTTCAATGGTCGTAATGTTTCTTGAAGTAGCAAATTCAGTTTTTTCTTTGGTTAGATTATCTCTGTCATCTCTTATAACACCTTTACTGTCAAGCATTACAATATTTTTAGATTGCACACCTATAGCTTTGTATAATCTTGTACAAGAAGTTGCAGCTGCTCCTGCGCCACTAATTACGATTTTTACCTCCTCCATTTTCTTTTCTGCAATTTCAACGGCATTTAAAAGTGCTGCGGAAGAAATTATTGCAGTACCATGTTGATCGTCATGCATTACAGGAATATCCAGCTCATCTTTTAGGCGGCATTCAATTTCAAAAGCTTCAGGAGCTTTAATATCTTCTAAATTAATTCCCCCAAAAGTAGGTGCTATGTTTTTTACCGTAGCAATAAACTCTTCTATATCGTGAGTACCAACTTCGATATCAAATACATCAATATCTGCAAATATTTTAAAGAGCAAGCCTTTACCTTCCATTACAGGTTTTGAAGCTTCCGCACCAATATCTCCCAAACCTAAAACTGCGGTTCCGTTGGAAATTACTGCAACTAAATTCCCTTTATTAGTATATTTATAGACTGTATCTGGATTTTTCTCAATCTCTAAACAGGGTACAGCAACTCCAGGAGAATAAGCTAACGACAAGTCTCTTTGTGTTGCATATTTTGTAGTTGGGACTACTTCAACTTTTCCTGGTTTTGGAAATTCATGATAGTCTAAGGCTTGTTTGCGTTTGCTCTGTTTTTTCATAATTCTGAAGTAATTATTACTTAATAAAGTGATTTGCAAAGTTACGGAAGAAGGAAGACAATTTAGTCTTGAAATACTATTATTACTTTTTTTTCAGAAAGTCAATATTCCTGATTAAGCCTGAATATTTAGTTCGTTTTACCGGATTTTTTCTGAATATTTCTTGAAATACTTCAACTGTAATTTCTTCCCAATCTTTTTTCGACATGGATAGTAATTCAGGGTTGGGATTAAATAAAGGCTCGTTATGTGGTTTACTAAAACGATTCCAAGGACATACATCTTGGCAAATATCACAACCAAACATCCAATCGTCGAATTTTCCTTGCATCACAGAAGGAATTTCATTCTTTAATTCAATGGTGAAATACGAAATACATTTGCTTCCGTCAACCACATAAGGCTCTACAATTGCCTGTGTTGGGCAAGCATCAATACAAGCTGTACATTGTCCGCAGTGGTCTGTTGTTTTATAATCGTAATCCAGCTCCAARTCGATAATTAATTCGGCTATAAAATAGAAAGATCCATTTTGTTTGGTAATAAGATTACTGTGTTTTCCTATCCAGCCCAATCCGCTTTTTGCTGCCCAAGCTTTATCTAAAACAGGCGCTGAATCTGTAAATGCCCTACCGTGGACTTCACCAATTTCTTCTTGAATAATCTGAAGTAATTGTTTCAACTTATCTTTTATTACAAAATGATAATCTTGACCGTAGGCGTATTTTGAAATTTTATAGGTGTCTTCTTTTTGTACTTCTGAAGGATAATAATTCAATAATAAGGAAACAACACTTTTGGAATCTGGAACAAGTATTCTTGGATCTAGACGCTTATCGAAATGGTTTTCCAAGTAACTCATTTCGCCTTGCATATTCTTTTTTAAGAATTTCTCAAACCGAGGCGCTTCTTCTTCTAAAAAATCTGCTTTACTAATACCACAAGATAAAAATCCGAGTCGTTTTGCTTCGGATTTAATGAGATTGGTATGTTTTGTTTTTGAAAGCAATTAAGTTATATACAATTAAGACCTAACAGGTTTTTAAAACCTGTTAGGTCTATTCTTAGAATAACCCTCCCTGAGAAGGACTTTTTACTTTTCCTAAATGTTTATAGGCTGCTTCGGTTACTTCACGACCTCTTGGCGTTCGCATAATAAATCCTTGTTGAATTAAAAATGGCTCGTACACTTCTTCAATTGTTTCAATACTTTCGCTAACGGCAGTAGCTATTGTAGAAATTCCAACAGGACCTCCTTTAAACTTATCGATAATGGTTGATAAGATTTTATTATCCATTTCATCCAAACCGTGAGCATCTACATTTAAGGCTTCTAAAGCGTATTTTGCAATCTTAATATCAATTTTACCATTGCCTTTTATTTGTGCAAAATCACGAACTCTACGTAAAAGTGCATTGGCAATTCTTGGCGTTCCTCTACTTCTTCCAGCGATTTCGATGGCCGCTTCCATAGAAATTGGAACATCTAATATCATCGCGCTACGTTGTACGATGGTGGTTAATATTTCGGTAGTGTAATATTGTAATCTGGAAGAAATCCCAAAACGAGCTCGCATTGGCGCTGTTAATAACCCTGAACGGGTGGTTGCTCCAACTAAAGTAAAAGGATTCAAATTAATCTGAACAGAACGTGCATTGGGTCCCGACTCAATCATAATATCAATTTTATAATCCTCCATTGCAGAATATAAATATTCTTCTACGATGGGACTTAACCGGTGTATTTCATCTATAAAAAGTACATCACGTTCATCTAAATTGGTTAGTAAGCCTGCTAAATCTCCAGGTTTATCTAACACAGGTCCCGAAGTAACTTTAATACCAACCTCCAACTCGTTTGCTAAAATATAAGCTAAGGTTGTTTTTCCTAATCCTGGAGGACCGTGAAATAAGGTATGGTCTAAAGCTTCTTCCCGTTGGTTTGCGGCTTGAACAAAAATCTGAAGATTATCGAGTACCTGATCTTGTCCAGCGAAATCTTCAAAAGAAAGTGGGCGTAATTTTTTTTCTACATCTAATTCTTCTGGAGTGAAATTTTCGTCTGTGGGGTCTAGGTTTTCGTTCATTATTACTTTCTGTGAAAACAGGAATCTTTTTTATTTTCTCTAAGTCAAATATAATGAAAAAAGCCTCTCGAAAAATCGAAAGGCTTTTTTAAATATATTTTTGAGTTTATAACTTATTACCAATTAGTTTTCATTTGAGGTAACTCTCTTACAATCACTACTTGTAGGGCCATCGGGACCAAATGGTTTGCAAGGAGTGCAATATAAACCGTTTGGAATACAACCTCCACCTGAAGAACAAACAGTAGATGTACAAACAGTACCGCCAGTCTTATAATGCCCGTTGTCACCTTTAATTAAAACAATAGTAGATACTTGATCATCTTCATTATAAAAACGTAAATAGTTATTTTCATCAATAGTGATAACTTTAAAAGAAAGAGGTTTTAGATCTAAGCCATTCTTTAAACTGAATTTTTTAAATGCATCCATGACTTCGTCATTAATAACATTTAAAGTAAATTTCCCATCTTTTTCAATTCCAATTTTATTATTAGTCAAACTTTTAAAAGTGAAATTTGAATCTAACTCAATTTTACTACTATCTTGCTTTTCACAAGACATAACTAGTACGAATAATACAATAAATACTGTTTTAATTGCTTTCATAATTAATTATTTTTAGATTAGAATAGGCAAGATAGGCAAGATAGGCAAGATAGGCAAATAAAAGCACAATTAATTTACAATCAACCATTTAAAAAAAGCCTCTCGAAAATTCGAAAGGCTTCTAAAAAAATATTGTGAAATTTTTATTTATTTCATGAGATATCTTCTTTTGCAGGTATTTGTTAATGCGTCAATTCCTCTTCATTATCTTGAATTGGAAAATCTTGCGGTACAAAATCTTGCCCTGCAATCACGTACTCTGAATCATCTTTATTCATTTTACTGTAGTCGTATGGCCATCTGTGAACTTCAGGAATTGGGCCATCCCAGTTTCCGTGGATGTGTTTTACTTCTGCAGTCCATTCTAATGTTGTAGAATTCCAAGGATTTTTTGGTCCTACTTTTCCGAAGAACATCGAGTGTATAAAGTTGTATAAGAATACTAATTGTCCTATTGCTGTAAATATTGCAAACCAAGTAATCACTACATTTATATCCATTAAATCATCAAAATATGGGAAATTAGAATTGGTATAATATCTTCTTGGTAATCCTGCCATACCAATAAAATGCATTGGGAAGAAAACTCCGTATGCTCCAATAGCGGTAATCCAGAAATGAATATATCCTAGTTTTTTATTTAACATTCTACCTTCAAACATTTTTGGGAACCAATGATAAACACCAGCAAATAACCCATACAATGCTGAAATACCCATTACTAAGTGAAAGTGAGCTACTACAAACATGGTATCGTGAACGTTAATATCTAAAGCACTATCCCCAAGTACAATTCCTGTTAAACCACCACTAATAAAAGTAGAAACGAAACCGATGGAAAATAGCATTCCGGTATTCATTTTAAGATTTCCTTTCCATAAAGTAGTAATCCAGTTGAATGCTTTTACCGCTGAAGGAATTGCAATCAATAAGGTTGTAAATGTAAATACAGATCCTAGGAAAGGATTCATACCAGTTACAAACATATGGTGACCCCAAACAATTGTTGAAAGGAAGGCAATAGAAATTATTGAAGCTATCATCGCTCGATATCCAAAAATAGGTTTACGAGCATTGGTCGCCATGATTTCTGATACTAATCCCATCGCCGGAAGTATAACAATATATACTTCAGGATGTCCTAAGAACCAGAAAAGATGTTCGAATAATACAGGTGATCCACCTTGATTGTGTAACACTTCGCCAGCAATATAAATATCTGATAAGAAGAATGAAGTTCCGAAGCTTCTATCCATAATTAACATTAATGCTGCTGAAAGTAATACCGGAAATGAAACCACACCAATAATAGCTGTTACAAAGAAAGACCAGATTGTTAACGGAAGTCTTGTCATAGACATTCCTTTGGTTCTTAAATTAAGAACGGTAACTATATAATTTAATGATCCTAATAAAGAGGAAGCAATAAAGATTGCCATCGACACCAACCATAGTGTCATCCCTGCTCCAGAACCTGGAATCGCTTGTGGCAATGCACTTAATGGTGGATAGATAGTCCAACCTGCATTTGCCGGTCCTGCTTCTACAAATAATGATAATAACATAATCACACTTGATAAAAAGAACATCCAATAGGACAACATATTTAGGAATCCTGATGCCATATCACGTGCACCAATTTGTAACGGAATTAATAAGTTACTAAATGTACCACTTAACCCAGCTGTTAATACAAAGAATACCATAATGGTACCGTGAATAGTTACTAATGCCAAATATATATTTGGATCCATTACGCCACCTTCAGCCCATTTTCCTAAAAATATTTCGTAAACAGTAAATTGATGATCTGGCCATGCTAGTTGCATTCTAAAAAGCAATGACATTGCGATACCGATAATTCCCATAAACAAACCTGTGATAAGGTATTGCTTAGAAATCATTTTATGATCTTGACTAAAGATGTATTTGGTTACAAATGTCTCTTTATGGTGATGTCCGTGATCATCGTGATTGTTAGCGTGTTCTGACATATCTTCTTAAGCTATTTATTTATTTTTTTAAAGTTTCAACAATAGTTGCTTGTTCAGCTAACCACGCATTATACTCATCTTCAGATTCAACAATAACCTTCATTTGCATATTAAAGTGGTTTGATCCACATATTTTATTACAAAGAAGTAAATAATCGAATTCGTACATTTCTAAAGCTTCATCGCCGTTAATGACTAATTCTATATTTTTTTCTGTTCTAATTTCATTGATGTGAGCTACTTTTGCAATGACATCTTCATTCAAGCGCATATCTTCAGTTGTAGTAATTGGCGTCATACCAAATTGGGTAATCATACCAGGAACACAGTTCATTTGCAATCTAAAATGTGGCATAAAAGCTGAGTGTAAAACATCTTGAGAACGCATTTTAAACAATACTTTTTTTCCTACTGGCAAGTGCAATTCGTTTACAACTTTATCATCTTGAGCATTTGGATCTGACATATCCACCCCTAATTGGTTTACTCCTTCAATTAAACGGACATTTGCATCTCCTAAGGTATTATCTGCACCAGCGTAACGTGCTTTCCAAGCAAATTGGTAAGCGTATAATTCAACAACAATAGGGTCATCATCTTCATCAACAGTCATAATATCAGACCAAGTAAATAATCCGTATATGATTAATGCTGCTAAAACTACAACTGGAATAATGGTCCAAATGAATTCTAATTTATGATTTTCAGCATAAAACAATGCTTTTTTATCCTTATCTCCACGATATACAAAAGCAAAATAATGCAACAACCATTGTGTTAATATCCCTGTAAAGAAAATTAATGCCATGGTAATTAACATTAATTGGTCAATTTCTAATCCATGTTCTGAAGCTGCTTCAGGTAATAGAACATCACCCCATTTCCAAAAACAATATGCAAGTAATCCGTATATAAAAAACACGAATCCTAACATTAAATACCCTTGTGTGTTGTTATCGTCGTTTGTTGCTAACTCTGAATCTTCTGATTGGTTGGGTTTTGACAATTGAAAAACCTTGTTCATTTGCCAAACAGCAACGCCAAAAAGAATGATTACTAAAACTACTAAAAATGCGGTCATCGTTATTTACCTAATTTTTTATTAATAATGAAATTTCTTACTCTCTCCAATAAAAGGGTTTCCTTTTGCTAATAGAGGTGCTTTTGTTAATGCTGTAAAGACAACAAATATAAATAGTCCTAAGAAAAATAAGACTGAACTAATTTCTGGAATTCCAATAAACCAGGAAGTACCTACGGTAGCTGGCATCACCATTACAAATAAATCTACCCAGTGTCCTAAAAGGATAATTACACCCGCCATTACAACAAACCAATTTACTCGTTTGTAATCGCTATTCATCAATACCAAGATAGGGAATACAAAATTCATTACTACCATTCCGAAGAAAGGTAGTTTATAGTCTTCAATTCTTGTTACGAAATAGGTTACCTCTTCAGGAATATTTGCATACCAAATCAACATAAACTGTGAGAACCATAAATATGTCCAGAAAATACTAAACCCGAACATAAACTTCGCTAAATCGTGAATATGACTATCGTTTACAAACTCTAAATGTCCTTGCGATTTCAACACCATTGTTACCAACGCAATAGTTGTAATTGCACAAACAATCATTCCTGCAAAAACATACCATCCATATAATGTACTAAACCAATGTGGATCGAAACTCATTAACCAATCCCAAGACATTACTGATTCAGTATAAATGAAGAATACTAAAAACGCTGCTGAAACTTTAAAACTTTTCTTGAACCATTTTGCTCTATCTTCAGATTCGTCTTGTAATCTTGATAATTTAAGTGAATACTGACGGTACGCAATCCAACCTATTAAGAAAACAGCAGCTCTTATTGTTACTCCCCAACCGTTTAACCAACCTGATTTTCCTTGTAATAATTTATCGTGAGCAACCACATCTGGATCTGCCCATACAAATAAATGATTGAAATTAAATGCAGATAGTGCAACTAATATTAACATAATAATTCCTCCTGGAATTAGATAAGCTGTTATTCCTTCCATTACTCTAAATAGTACTGGTGACCAACCTGCTTGAGATGCGATTTGAATAGCATAAAAAGCTAAGGCTCCTAAAGCAATCATAAAAAATAAGAATGACGCAATATATAATGATGACCAAGGTCTGTTTTGCATTTGATGCATTACGTGTTCGTAATGTGCTTCGTCATCGTGGGCTGCTTCATCTACATGACCTCCGTCATGAGATTCTGTTACGGCTGCTTCGTCATGACCTCCTTTGTGAGTAGCTTCTGTGTCGTGACCTCCATTGTGGTTTGATGCCATCATTTCTTTTACTTCCGCAGTTGTACTGGGAGTGGAAAGAAAACCTGTAACGATTCCTAGGGCTCCTATCACCATAAGAACTATTGCAAAAAGTTTTAATTTACTTGGTAGCGTGTACATATCTTTAGCTATTCTCTTTATTCTTTAATTAATGTGTTTCGTGAGAAGTGGTTGTTTCTTCTTCTGAAATAGTTTCTTCATGCATCATTTTTTTAGATGCCAAAATTGAATCTCTTTTGAAAGTTGACCATAACGGTTCGCCTTTTAAAGTCGATTTTAAATCCATCACATGCATTGTTATTTGCCAACGATCTTCTTCACTTGTTTGTGAAGCGTGAGAACCCATATTATTAATACCATACATCATTACGTGATATATATCTCCTTCGGTAATATTTCTTCCTTTATCAGCATAACTAGGTATTCCAAGAAATTTTTCTCTTTTTACCAATTCTCCTTTACCATCTCCATTTTTACCGTGACAGATTGCACAAAATATATTGTATAATTCTTTTCCTTTTTTAAGGTTTTTATCTGTTAATTCTAACGGTATTTTCAACTCTGCTGTTGCTTGTGCTTTGCCTTCCATAGTGTTTGGATACTCGTAAGGCATCCATCCTCTTGAGATAGTTCCTTCAACAGGCATTAAATTTACTTGTTGATTTGGCAACAATTCAAAATCGTATTCGCCATTTGTTTCTGGACCTATTGCGGTATACATATTTGGCATATACCTATAATTTGGTGTTTTATTATCGAAACAAGAAGTTAAACTTAATGTTACTATAATGACAACTGCTATGTTTACAAAATTCTTCATATTAGTGATCTCCGTCCTTTTCGATTAATTTAACTTCTACAGCTCCTGTTGTTTTCATAAACTCTTCAACTGCGTCTGTATTATTGCTAGCATCTACTTCCATTAAAAAATGATCGTCTGTTGTTCTTACATCAGGATTTTCTGCTTTTTTGAATGGCCATAATTTACTTCTCATATAAAAAGTAATTACCATTAAATGCGCTGCAAAAAATACGGTAAGCTCAAACATAATAGGTACAAATGCTGGCGAATTGGCTGTATAATTAAAACTTGGCTTACCTCCAATATCTTGTGGCCAATCTTGAATCATAATATAATTCATCATAACCGTTGCTACACACAAACCAATAACCCCATAAATAAAGGAAGTAATTGCAATACGAGTATCTGCAAGACCCATTGCTTTCTCTAGTCCGTGAACTGGAAAAGGCGTGTAGATTTCTTCAATATGATAGTGTTCATCACGAACCTTTTTTACGGCTTGTAATAAGATATCATCATCATTATATAAAGCATGAATAACTTTAGATGCCATAATTATTTRTTTTTAKTTTTAGTTGAAAACTCTACTTGATCTCCATAATGCTTTGCATCGTCTCCGTGATCTGCTCTTAATTTTTTATAATTAGCTCCAGATGATTTCAAAATAGATTTCACCTCTGCTTGTGCAATTACTGGGAAATTTCTAGCATATAATAAGAATAACACGAAGAAAAAACCTATAGTTCCTATAAAAGTTCCTATATCTACAAATGTTGGAGAGAACATCGTCCAAGATGATGGAAGGTAATCTCTGTGTAATGACGTTACAATAATTACGAAACGTTCAAACCACATTCCAATATTWACWACAATTGAWATRATNAAANGAGAACATWATRCTTSRYCTYAATTTYKKRAACCACATAAAYTGTGGTGAGAAYACATTACAASTCATCATTRYYMAATATGCCCACCAATAAGGTCCWGTKGCWCKATTYARRAATGCGTATTGTTCRTATTCWACTCCWGAATACCAAGCRATAAATAAYTCAGTAATATAAGCMMMACCAACTATAGAACCWGTAAYCATRATTACAATRTTCATAAGTTCAATATGTTGAATAGTGATGTAGTCTTCTAAGTTAGATACCTTCCTCATAATAATAAGTAAGGTATTTACCATTGCAAAACCAGAGAATACCGCTCCCGCAACAAAATATGGAGGAAATATAGTAGTATGCCAACCAGGAATTACCGAGGTAGCAAAATCAAACGATACAATGGTGTGTACAGAAAGCACTAAAGGTGTTGCTAAACCTGCAAGTACTAAAGAAACCTCTTCAAATCGTTGCCAATCTTTTGCACGTCCACTCCAACCAAATGATAATATGCTATAAATTCTTTTTGTAAATGGTGTAACAGCTCTATCACGAATCATTGCGAAATCTGGAAGTAATCCTGTCCACCAGAAGACTAATGATACCGAAAGGTACGTTGATATAGCAAATACATCCCAAAGTAATGGTGAGTTAAAGTTTACCCATAAAGATCCAAATTGATTTGGAATTGGAACTACCCAATACGCTAACCAAGGACGACCCATATGTATAATTGGGAATAATCCTGCCTGAATTACAGAGAAAATTGTCATTGCTTCCGCAGAACGGTTAATACCCATTCTCCATTTTTGACGGAATAATAATAATACTGCAGAAATTAATGTTCCTGCGTGACCAATACCTACCCACCAAACAAAGTTGGTAATATCCCAGGCCCAGCCAACTGTTTTATTCAATCCCCAAGTACCAATACCCGTCGAAACGGTGTAAACGATACATCCAATACCCCATAAAAAGGCAGCTAAGGCAATTGAAAAAACAATCCACCAAGATTTATTGGCTTTACCCTCAACAGGTGCAGCTACATCTACCGTTACATCGTGGTAAGATTTGTTTCCTGTAATTAAGGGTTTTCTAATAGGAGCTTCGTAATGCGACGCCATATCTTTTATTTGCTATTTCTTAGTATTATTATTCCTTTAAATATTTCTCACTTTCACTTGGTACTGTACGTTAGGTTTTGTCCCAACTTGTTCCAATAAGTGATACATTCTATTTCCATTATACAACTCACTTACTTTACTATCGTGGTCGTTTACATCTCCAAACACCATCGCTCCAGACTCACAAGCTGCAGAACATGCTGTTTTAAATTCTCCATCTTTTATTGCTCTACCATCACGTTTTGCATCTAATATGGTTTTTTGTGTCATTTGAATACACATAGAACATTTTTCCATAACTCCACGAGAACGAACTACCACATCTGGGTTAAGTACCATTCTACCAAGGTCATTGTTCATATGAAAATCAAATTCATCATTTTCTGAATACAAGAACCAGTTAAAACGACGTACTTTATAAGGACAGTTGTTTGCACAATATCTAGTACCTACACAACGGTTATACGCCATTTGATTCTGACCCTGACGACCGTGGGAAGTTGCAGCTACTGGACAAACAGTCTCACAAGGAGCGTGATTACAGTGCTGACACATTACTGGTTGGAATGCTACTTGCGGATTTGCAGAGGGATTTTCCATTTCTGCTAAAGCTGTAATTACACTTAATCCTTTTGTTTCGTCTTTCTTTTCTATATCACCCCCAAAAGTGGCTTCACTAGAGTAGTAACGATCAATACGCAACCAGTGCATATCACGACTACGACGAACCTCTTGTTTCCCAACTACAGGCACATTGTTTTCTGCGTGACAAGCAATAACACAAGCACCACAACCGGTACAAGCATTTAAATCTACAGATAAATTAAAATGATGTCCTATGGAACGATCAAAAGATGTCCATAAATCTGCTTCTGGAGATGTTGCAGGAATTTGTTCGTGGTCTTTTGAAACCATTATCATTGCGTTCCACTCCTTTGAATCTTTAGTATTAAAAATTTCTAATGAAGTTTCACGAATAATATCTCTTCCCATCATCGTATTGTGTAGTTGTACACAGGCAAATTCGTGTTCTCCTGAAACTTTTTCTAAAGTTACATTCTGAACCGATGAGAAATTATTATAAATTGCATAGGCGTTAACACCTGTTTGCATTTCATATTGAATAGATGCTGTTTTTCCGTATCCTAACGCCAATCCAACAGATCCTTTTGCTTGACCTGGTTGAATTAATACTGGAACGTTTTCAATTACAACATCACCAACAGTTACATTTACATAACTTCCGTTTAATCCTCCATTTGCTACATTGTGATTTTCCAACTCTAATTCATCAGCATCCGAAGCAGCAACAGTTACATAGTTATCCCAAGATGCTCTAGTGATAGGATCTGGCATTTCTTGTAACCAAGGGTTATTGGCTTGTTGCCCATCTCCCATCGAAGTTTTTGTATATAATGTAAGCTCTAAACCGCCTTCTTGAAGACTGTTAACCATCGCTCCGTGAGAAGTATGACTTTCAACACCTTCAGAAATTGGCATTGCTTCATTTTCTACCTCAACGTGACTCAATAAAACACCATCGTGTAATGTTTCATTCCAAGTTTTTCCTTCTAAAATTGAAGCTGTCCAAGTTTCTCTAACGTAATCGTAATAGGTCTTTGAATTTCCTGTCAATTTCAATAAACTATCTTGAAATTGTCTAGTATCAAATAAAGGTCTAATTGTAGGCTGAATTAACCCAAAATGTCCTTTTTTAATTTGTGTGTCACCCCAAGATTCTAGGTAGTGATTATTAGCTCCAACTAATTGAGCCATTTCTGCTGTTGCATCATTTTTAAATGAAAATGCAACTGACATATCTAAATTTGCATACGCTTCAGAAAATGCTTCGTTATTTGGAAAAGAGTAAATTGGATCCACACCTACTGTGATTAATCCTTTTACTTTTCCAGAAATAACACCGTTTAAAACGCTCATTACTTCTGAAGTTTTTCCTTGTCGTATCATTTTTGGTTTTGCAGTATCCATTACAACACTTTCAACACCATTATTATAAAACAAAACTTTTTCTTGAGCAGCAACATCTGGCAATCCAGTAATTATTACTCCTTTGCTTCCTGCTTTTTGTAAATCTGATTTTGCTTTTGCAACTATCTCAACAATAGATTCTGGCAAACCTGAAGTACTTCCGCCAGTTAAAGCAGCTAATACCTGTTGTTGTTGCGAAGGAGTTACCGGAACTCTTTTGTCTGAATTTGCTCCTGAAAGAGACATGTTTGCTTCAAACTGGTAATGCCGTGACATTTTTCCGTTATCTGGAATACGTCCTTTTGAATACAACGATTCAAAACCACCACCTTGCCAATCTCCTAAAAAGTCAGCTCCAACAGATACAATTACTTCCGCTTTAGAAAAATCGTAATCTGCTAATCCACGAACTCCATATTTATTTTGAAAAGCATCCAAAGCTTCCGATGAGGAAACCGTATCGTACACAATGTGACGCACATTAGGATACTTAGTTGTAAATTCTTTAATTAACTTAGACGTGGATGGACTTGCAAAAGTTTGTGTCAATAACACTACTTCTTGTCCTTGAAGGCTTGTTAATTTTTCTTGAAAAGACGAATCAAAAGCACTCCATTCAATAGCATCCTCACCACTCATTGGTGATTGAAGACGATTCATATCATATAATGACAAAACCGATGCATGAACACGAGCATTTACACTTCCGTTATTTTCCGCAAGTTTATTTCTTTCAATTTTAATAGGTCGTCCCTCTCTTGTTTTTACTAAAACATTTGCAAAATCGAAGCCATCTGCAATAGTTGAAGCATAATAATTTGCTTCACCAGGCACAATCTCGTCTGGCATTACTACATAAGGAATTGATTTTCTAATAGGACCCTCACATGCAGCCAATGAAGCGGCAGCAGTTGTAAATCCTACATATTTTAAGAAATCTCGTCTTGACGTTGAGGATGATTCTAGGGTCTCTTTATCTCCTAGAAATTCATCAACAGGTATTTCTTCAACAAATTCGTTTTGTCGTAGCGTCTTAACAATAGAGCTATTATCGTCTAGCTCTTCAACACTTTTCCAGTATTTCTTGTTTGTTGACATTTATATTTTAATTTAATGAATGAATAAATTATTCAATCGTTTCATTATTATTAATAGTGGCATTTACCACATTCTAAACCTCCTAATTGTGCGATTGTTAATTTATCGACATTGTATTTTTTAGAAAATTCTTCGTGAATTTTTTCGTAATACTCGTTGTTTTCAGCATCAACATTTGTCGCTTTATGACAATCAATACACCAACGCATAGTTAATTGTGCATACTGTTCTACCACTTCCATTTCTTCAACAGGACCGTGACACTTCTGGCATTCTTGACCAGCGACATCAACATGTTGTGAATGGTTGTAATACACAAAATCCGGTAAATTGTGAACACGAATCCACTTTACAGGTTTTACTTCTCCTGTATAATTCATATTTTCAGCATCCCAACCAACAGCATCATATAGCTTTGCAATTTGCTCATTATAAAATTCTGTAGTATATCCATTTGCTAAATCTTGTACTCCTTCATATTCTGAAATGTTTTTATGACAATTCATACAAACATTTAAGGGAGGAATTCCAGAGGTTTTACTTTTTCTTGCTGAAGAATGACAATACTGACAATCTATCTTATTATCTCCTGCGTGAATTTTATGTGAAAAATGTATTGGTTGAACCGGAGCATATCCTTGATCAACTCCTACTTGCATAAAGTAACCGTATACAAAGTAACCTGAAACCAACAATAGCAATATGGAAGAAACCAACATTAAAAATTGATTTTGAGCAAATGCTTTCCAAAGAGGTAATTTTGCTTCTCGTACTATTCCTTCTTCATTATTAGCATCCGAAAGACGTTGTAACGTTTTTGAAACCAAGTAAAACATAATTACTAAAAGAACAAAGACCAACACCAATCCTCCAAGGATTATATTTTGCATTGTTCCATCGTCGCTAGATTCTGTAGTCGCCACCACTTCTGCTACTTTCGGAGCTGGTTTTGGCTGACTTGAATAGGCTAAAATATTATCAATATCTTCATTTGATAATGCTGGAAAAGAAGTCATAATCGAGTTATTATTCTCAGCAAATAAAGCAACAGCTTTTGAATCTCCAGACCTAATAAGTCCTTGACTATTCTTAATCCATTGATACATCCATTCTTTCTCGTATTTATCTGCAACACCTCTAAGTGCAGGACCTACTCCTTTTTTATCTAACTTATGACAAGCCGCACAGTTAGACTTAAATATAGCCTCGCCTGCAACTGGATCTCCATCTTGAGCAAAAGTTGTAGTTGAAAAAGCCAGCAAAATTGCTAGCAAAAGAAGTGATAATTGTGATGATAAATTTCGGTAATTCACCTTTTTCATACTAATGGTTAAAATTATTTTCAATTGAAAAATTTGTAATTTATTCATTTTCAGAATGCTAGTTGCATTTTTCATTACAAACCTTTAATAACGGCACGAAAATAACATATTAATGTCGATTATTGAAATACTAATAAAGTGTTAATACTTAATTTATAATTATTCTAAATAACATTGTGCTTTAGTTTTGCGTTAATATGATTTACATTTGCAATCCTATTTAATAACTATGAAATACAAAAAACAACACATAACCTTTATTATAACAGCATTAAGCATTGTAATTTTCAACACTGTTTATAGTCAAAATGCTACTATAATATTTAATGAAGATGATAAAATTCCCGAAATATTAGCTTTAAAAAAGAGTCTTGAAGCAGATAATAAACTCGCAGTAGGTTATACCATACAATTGTACTATGGTGAACTTTCTCAAGCTAATAAAATTTTAAAGGAATACAGAAATAAATTTGATTCTTGGCCTGCATCAATTGAATATGAAACACCAAATTATAAAGTTTGGGTGGGTAACTTTTCGTCAAGATTAGAAGCAGATCGTGCTCGGTTAGAAATAAAAGATAAATACCCAGCGGCATTTATTTTACAACCWGATCGGGGTTAGTTTCAATATTAAAAAGTCCTCATTTCAGTAAAGAAATGGGGACTTTTTTTTTAGAATAATTTACTTTTTATTTAGTTGGCTCGCTAGTTTTACTAGATCCTAATCCAAATTTATAAACAAAATTTAATTGAATCATTGAAGTCGACATGTCATAGGATACTGAAGATCCTGGAACTTTTCCTAAGGGATTATTTGGTGTAATTAATTGTGGGTTTAATAGATTGCCCGAAACACCATCTCCTCTAAAGCCATAATGATAAACTGCATTTAATTCCATTTTATTATTTATCGTATAACCCATACCAAATTGAGCTGCATTTTCAATCACAGCAGTTGCTGGAATAGAGAAAAATGCTAATTCATCGTCAATAGGGTTTGAGCTATGAGTATATCCAACTCTTACTGGAAATTTTTCAGTCACTTTATATTGTAGCCCAATGGATAATATAGTCATGCTTTTCCAACCAAAACCATTTACTGCTCCTGTAGGAAAACCTGCTGATGGCCCACTATCTGCAATTTGCCAACCACTTTCTTGAAAACCTTCTGTATTTTCATAATCTACATATCTAAAGTCCAAAGCAAAATCTATTTTATTTCCAGACAATCCCATTCCTACAGAATAAATAGCTGGATAATTCATTGTAAATTGAGCATTTGGTGCTTCAGAACCATCAACATAATTTTGTTTAAAATCAAACTCTCCAAAATATTGTTTCGATTTATAAGAAGCTCCTAATTTTAATATTCCCGAATCATAAAACAGTCCTACTTGTCCACCAAAACCAATTGCTGAGGCTTTTTCAGTTACAGGATATCCTTTCCCTGTTCCGAATGGAGGTGGAAAATCTGGTGTAGAAACTGGATTTGGAGCTAACTCTAAAGCAGAATAGTTAAATGTTGGTTGTATTCCAATTGACAGGTTATTGGTAATTTGAAATGCATAAGCAAGACCTATTTGTAATAGCATATAATCAGATTCTATATGTCCAAATCCACCAAAAGATTGAGGATAATTTATGGGGTTTGAATTATTCGGATCCCAATTTTGGTTTTGAGTACCATCACCATTAAATGGAAGATTGGTTTCTTCAGGGAATGTTACACCAAATCCACTAATACCAAAAGCTGAAACCCCAAAGGTATGTTTACTATCTTTTTTACCCCAAACAAATGATATTGCCGGCATAATTGACGTTCCTCTGTCGTCTTCAGTAACACCACTAATCGCAGGAGACCCAGGACCTAATGATCCAGCAGCTATAGATGAACTTAATTCTGGGGACGAAAAGAAACCACCAACACTTATTGATAATATTTTTCCATCAAAATCGGAAAGTGTTGCTGGGTTCCAATGTAAAGCACCTTCAATACTAAGAGGTTGCGCCGTTGCTGCACCACCCATAGACATGTTAACGGCACCAACACCTTGCATAATATGCCCTGCTTGGGCAAAAACTACATAGCCTGAAAATAGTAAACAAGCTGTCAAAAAATAATTTCTCATAATAGTCTGTGTTTATTAATAATTCTTAAATTTATAAATCTAAATTTTTGATTTATGGTATAAAAATATCCTACA
>NVUT01000051.1 GCA_002733185.1 Flavobacterium sp.
AGGCACAATCAGAACCGATACTCCTGATTGGCAGCCATGGATTGTATATTTCCTAAAAGCACTGCAAAAGCAGAAAAAGCAGCTTGAGAAGAAAATTGAACGTGAGCGAATTGTTGCCGACACCCTACCTGAGCTTTCTGTTCAAATTCTTGAGTTTGCGAAAAGTCAGGACAAGATTACAATTGGTCAGATTGTGAAGCTGCCACAAGCCAATCGCAATACAATTAAGAAGCACTTGCAGTCGCTCGTATTGGCTAATCACTTGGTTCAAAGTGGCACCGGTAAAGGTACTTGGTATCGCAGGACATAAGTTAGGTGCATTGAATAAACATAATTGGCAAGTGCGAGGGGTTGGGATTCTGTGACTTTGGATCAGATCAATAGCGTCAAAGGTAGCATGCTTCGGACTACGTATGTTTTTGCATAAGAGGCCAGAACCGCTTATTCATAAGTGCTGATTAACACCATCAGTCTAACCTTCGCTATCGCAAGATTGGATGAAACTTCCTCATGCTTGATGAGGGGGAGGGTGACCACAATGGATCAAATTATCTTATGATAGATGAAATTAGATCAAATTGGATTGATGGATTGGACGAACAATTAAATAAAATCAATAGGTTACGTGGAGTTCCGTGCAAAAACCGTGCAGTATATAATCAAGAATAGTCCAGTATAATACATGTTTTGCATGCAAAATTCGGTGTTTTCTGCATGCGTTGGTGCAAGCAAAAGGTGGGCTTTTAATTTACCGTCTATTCGTAGTGATTAGCGTGAGTAGGGGAGGTGTGTGCAATACTTGTACACACATATGTTGCTTCTTCAGTGGAGTGCTTTTCACATTCAAGGTGTAGTTGTTACGCACCTTGAACAGCCAGTATTTTTGTTGGGTTTGCCTTTTTATATTTATGAAAACACAAAACATATTTTAATAATTTTATATTTTAATGGTAWATTGACRTKTTTTRRGGTAWTRYTTAAAASWTWTSTTYKRRWNAAATTCACGGGTGCTTTACTAAAATGGCTAAAAGCCAACAAAAACAAGAAAAATTAAAACCKCTTTTGCGTGATCTGCCTGCTGGTTATCTCGTTGAYGCGGCKTGGCTTGTGGCACGAGATATCGATCGAAARTCYATATTCAATTATGAGCGYCATGGCTGGCTTGAGAAGGTCGTGCGCGGCGTTTATCGMCGYCCCAGCAACGACTTGTTTAGCTCAGAAAATGACGAYGACTGGCTGAGAACTGTTCTTTCAATYCAACATYTGATGAACTGGYCATGCCATGTAGGYGGYAAAACCGCTTTAGACCYTGCCGGCTTCGAGCACTATGTAAGCTTTCAGGGTGCACGTTCGATCTATCTCTATGGGGCCACGCCGAAGTGGATAAAGCGTATCCCTGCCGCAGGACAATTTGAGTTGCGTACAAACGCGCTCTTTCATACTCCAAACTTGGGCATTTCTGGTTTGACCGGGGAAGATGCTCCAGACAATTCAGGCGATTCCAAACCGCGCACTCTTGTTCAATCAAAGCCGGAACGAGCAATATTGGAATGGTTGAACGAGTTGCCGGACAAAGCAACCTTTCATGCGATCGACATGGTATTCGAAAGCTTATCAACACTACGACCAAAATTACTCGCAGACCTTTTGAACGATTGCCGTAGCATCAAAGTCAAACGTCTGTTTTTTGTATTTGCTGATCGACACAACCACGCTTGGCGCAAATACCTTCAATCTGACGATTATGATCTTGGCTCCGGGCCAAGAGCGCTCGTCGAAGGTGGCAAAATGCACGCTCAATATCGCATCTATGTCCCGGATGAGTTTGCATCGGCAGATATCGAAATGGAAAATGATGGCTCGTGAACCCTACGCCACGCAGGTGGCTTTGCTCGTGCGCCTCTTGCCTTTCATCTATGAGCAGAAGGATGTCTTCGCTTTAAAAGGCGGTACGGCTATCAATCTCTTTTACAGAAATTTGCCGCGTCTCTCCGTCGATATCGATCTGTCTTATCTACCGGTCCAGGACCGCGATACTTCGCTTGYTCATATCGATGAGACCCTCTCGCAAATTATGGAAAATATCAATGTAGGAAAATGGATGGATTTAGCAGTATCATACGGATCAGAGTATGGAATTAAAGTATTAGGTGCCATTCTAATATGGATTATCGGTTCATGGGTAATAAGAAGAGTAAAAAAATTGCTAGTTAAAGCAATGAACAAAGTTGAATATGATGAAAGTTTAGAGAAATTTATTTCAAGCCTTATAGTAGTTTCGTTAAAAATTGTACTTTTTGTGGTAATTCTTGGAAATTTAGGAATAGAAACCACCTCATTTGCAGCACTTTTAGCAGCAGCTGGATTGGCTGTTGGTTTAGCACTTCAAGGTTCTTTATCTAATTTTGCAGGAGGTGTTTTAATCTTAATATTTAAACCATATAAAACTGGCGATTTTATTGAAGCTCAAGGAGTAATGGGTGTAGTAAAGCAAATAGAAATTTTTACAACTAAATTAAATACTCCAGATAATAAAGAAGTAATTATCCCTAATGGATCTCTTTCTAATGGAAATATCACCAACTATTCTACTGAAGAAAACAGAAGAATTGATATCACAATGGGAGTTAGTTATGATGCAGATATCAAACAAACCAAAGATCTTTTAATGAAAATATTAACGGACCATCCTAAGGTGTTAAAAGACCCTCAACCAACTATTTTCTTAGGAGAATTAGCAGATAGTTCTGTAAACTTTAAAGTACGTCCTTGGGTGTTAACAGAAGATTATTGGGATGTTTATTTTCAAATAATGGAAACTTGTAAAATAGAATTGGATAAAGCTGGAATCGAAATTCCTTATCCTCAAATGGATATTCATAAAAAGAGTTAAGAAATTATTCTCTGAATATAAAGAAGCCGAAAACTAATATAGTTTTCGGCTTCTTTATGTCTTTTAATTAAATCCTATTTTTCAACATTATCGTCCCATTCCTTTACTTTAGGCTCTCCTAATTTTCCAATAGATTTAGCTACTATCATTGAAACTGCTGCATCACCAGTTACATTAACTGTAGTTCTACACATATCTAAGGGTCTATCGATAGCAAAAATTAAAGCCAATCCAGCTTCCGGAATTCCTGCATAACCTAAAACCCCAACTAACATTACCATTCCTGCTCCAGGAACTGCTGCACTTCCAATAGAAGCTAAAGTTGCTGTAGCAATGATTCCTAATTGTGTTCCTAAAGTTAGATCCATTCCGAAGGCTTGTGCGATAAATACTGCTGCTACCGCTTGGTATAAACTGGTTCCATCCATATTAATAGTAGCTCCAATGGGTAACACAAAACTTGCTACTTCTTCTTCAACTCCCAAATGCTCCGTAACACGTTCCATAGTAACAGGAAGCGTTGCTGCACTTGAGCTTGTAGAAAATGCCAATAATTGTGCTGGTGAAATACCATTGATAAAGAAACTTGGTTTCTTTTTAGTGTATATCATTACGATTAAAATGTAAATACCAATCATTATTAGCAATCCTAAAACTACAGTTAATGCGTACCAACCTAATGCTTTAAATAAATCTACACTTGGTGATTCTACAACTAAAGCTGCTAATAATGCAAATACTCCATAAGGTGCTGCGAGCATTATTAAATCGACCATTTTTAATATGACTTCATTAAAACCATCGAAGAATTTTTTAACGGTTTCTCCTTTTTCTTCAGGAATTAATATCAATCCAATTCCGAAGAAAACAGCAAAGAAAATTACTTGTAACATATTACGGTTGCTTGTTGCAGCTAAAAATATATTTTGAGGTACCAAATCCTCTAAAGCCTGTAAAGGTCCAGATTCTTTTTGTCTTAAAGCGGTTTCTTGATATTTGGCTGTATTTCCTGAATAATTTTCCACCATTTCGGCTCTGGTCTTTTCTGAAATAGATTTCCCTGGAGCAATCAAATTAACTAATATTAAACCTATAGAAACCGCTATTACAGTGGTTACAATATAAATTGAAATGGTACGTGTTCCCATTTTAGAAAGCTTAGAAATATCTTTTAAATCGGAAACTCCTTTAATAAGTGCTGCTAAAATTAAAGGAATCGCAATCAGTTTTAAAGAATTTATAAAAATCTTACCAAAAGGTTTGATCCAGTCTTGAACGATTTGCATTCCGCCATCGACCATAGTCATTAAAAGACCTACGATGACACCTAATGCCATACCGATTAAAATTTTCCAGTGTAATGCTAGTTTTTTCATATTTATTTCCTGTGTAGGTAGTCCCGAAATTTCAGGATTAATTAATTAATATTTTATTTATAATCGGTGCTTCGATACAAAATTACTCCTATCGTCATAATTTCACTCAGCAGCCTTACTTTCTAACTATTCTAGTACCCTGAGTAATTCGACCTTAGGGTAATCGTATCGAAGGGTGATTTCTACAATTTATCAGTTCTACTCAACAACATAAAATCAGCTAGCACCAAAGCTGCCATCGCTTCTACAATCGGAACTGCTCTTGGTACTACACAAGGATCGTGTCTGCCTTTTCCTTGCATTTCTATAACTTTTCCGTTGGAATCTATGGTTTGCTGATTTTGCWTTATAGTGGCAACTGGTTTGAAAGCTACTCTAAAATAAATGTCCATACCGTTGCTAATTCCTCCTTGGATCCCTCCAGAAAGGTTGGTTTTTGTACTTCCATTTTCGTTGAACAAATCATTGTGTTCGCTCCCTTTCATACTGRTAGAGCAGAAACCAGCTCCATATTCAAAGCCTTTTACAGCGTTGATAGAAAGCATTGCTTTGCCTAATTGTGCGTGTAACTTGTCGAAAACAGGTTCTCCTAAACCAATAGGAACATTTTGAATTACACACATTACGGTACCACCAATTGTATCACCCTCTTTTTTAATTTCTTCAATTAGGGCAATCATTTTATTTGCAGAAACTTCATCTGGACAACGAACCATATTTGACTCAATCTTACTAAAATCTAAATCTTGATATGGTTTATCAATGTAAACAGCTCCAACGGAAGATACAAACGCATTTATTTTAATGTCTTTTAATAGTTGTTTTGCTATTGCTCCTGCTGCAACTCTACAAGCCGTTTCTCGTGCTGAAGTCCTTCCACCACCACGGTAATCACGATTTCCGTACTTTTTGTCGTAGGTAAAATCTGCGTGTGAAGGTCTGTAAACATCTTTTATATGAGAATAGTCTTTCGACTTCTGATTGGTGTTTTCAATGATAAATCCAATAGGAGTTCCGGTGGTTTTCCCTTCAAATATTCCTGAAAGAAACCGAACCTCATCATCTTCTTTACGTTGGGTGGTAATCTTGGACTGTCCAGGTTTTCTTCGGGACATTTCTAAAGCAATTGCCTTAAAATCAATTGGTAAACCTGAAGGACAGCCATCGATAATTCCACCWATAGCTTCSCCRTGRGATTCRCCAAATGTAGTRAGTTTAAAAAKRGTTCCRAAGGTATTTCCTGCCATGTATAGGTTTTCAACAAATGTATATTTTAAAAT
Organism: Flavobacterium sp.; assembly: GCA_002733185.1. Classification (GTDB taxonomy): domain Bacteria; phylum Bacteroidota; class Bacteroidia; order Flavobacteriales; family Flavobacteriaceae; genus Marifrigoribacter. The sequence goes on from NVUT01000051.1 coordinate 5,550, forward strand.
TGAATTTTCATTAATCAATTAATAAGAATTTTTAAAATGTCATTTTATGTATATTCGCAAAAAAAATTATATAAGATATGAAAAAGATAACCTTCTTATTTATAACAATACTTGCTTTCTCTTGTTCCTCAGATGATGATTCAACTGTGAATGATAGTGTTGATACAGTTTTTAATTATTTTCCATTGACTCAAGGAACTTWTTGGACTTATAATAATGATGCAGAACAAACTATCACTAGAGATTCGCTTTATATTGCTGGTGTTGAAGAAACCAACGGAATAACTTATACMATTTTAGGAGCCGAACAACCTGCTACTGCTTTTATGACAACCTTTTTATCTCAAAATAAGGTAAGRCTAACCGATTCACAGTTTTTATTAACGGGTGAAATTGGTGCTCCTGTTGATGGTTTCCCAGAAATCACTATTACATTAGAAGATCTAATTATTTTTGATAAAGATGCTGCTACAGACGAAGTGTTAAGTTTTCTTGAAGGTGAAATTGAACAAGTAATTAACAAAATCCCTGTTTTAATAAGCTATGAATTACAAACTGTTGAAGGAGAAACTTTTAATAATTACCTTTCTTTTACAGATGTATTATCTTCAAAATTAATTATAAATATGGCTATCACTGCAGAGTTTGAAGTGGCTCCGGGGATTGTTATTCCTATTAACATTTTAGCATCTCAAGACATACTTGAGGTAACAAACTATTATGCAAACGAAATTGGCTTGATAGATTCTGAAACAATTATTGAATATCAATTACAAGATTTAAGTGATTTTGGAATTGAATTGCCTTTTCCTTCTGAAGACTCTAGAACAGCAACACAAGTAATTGATACTTATAATATTGCTAACTAAATTAGTGCTTGTTTTAAAATACTAATAGGATGTAATGCTTGGCGTTGCGTCCCATCTTTTATTTGATGTCTACAGCTCGTTCCGTTTGCTGAAATTATGGTTTCTTTGGAAGTGTTTCTAACTGCTGGAAAAAGTTTTAACTCCCCTATTTGCATTGACACTTCATATTTATCTTTTTCAAAACCGAAACTTCCTGCCATTCCGCAACAGCCCGAAGGAATGATGGTTGGTTTGTAATTAACTGGAAGGTTTAAAATATCGAAAGTAACTTTTTGGTTGCTCAATGCCTTTTGATGACAGTGATTGTGGATCTTTATTGTTTTTTCTTCGGAAGTAAACTGAGACGGTTTTATGTTACCGAGTTCTATTTCGGAAGCTAAGAATTCTTCTATTAAATAGGAATGTTTTGCTATTTCTTTAGCGGAAATGCTATCGTCTGCAATTCTACTGTATTCATCTCTAAAACTTAATATGGCGGAAGGCTCGATACCGAGTAATGGTTTGCTTTCTGAAACTAACTCTTTTAAATAATCAACATTTATATTTACTTGCTCTTTTGCCTCCTCTAAAAATCCTTTTGAAAATAAAGCCCTTGCACTGTCCAAATGGTTAATTATTATAACTTTATAATTCAGTTTTGTAAGTAAAATCAATGCATCTTCAGCTATGTTAGCATCTAAGTAATTACTGAATTCATCTACAAATAAATATACTTTTTTTAAAAAGTTATTGTTCTGAAATACAATATTATCCAATACTTTATTAAAAGATATACTTGAAAATAAAGGAAGGCTTCTTTTTTTCGAAACTCCACTTATGTTTTTAATAATTGATGAAGTAATATGATTGCTAAACAAAGCATTTGATAGCTTCGGAAAACGAGCTGCCATTTTATTGTATTTGCTGCTTTTTCCGAAGAGATGATCCGCAAAACTTCGCTTGTTTGTTTTATAATATTGAAATAAAAACTCTGCTTTTGCAGTTGCGATATCTACGTTACTTGGGCATTCAGTTCCGCAGGCTTTACAGCTTAAACACAGGTCGAGTACTTCTTTTAACTCTTTTGAATCAAATTTATTTAGTGATTCGTTATTGGTTAAAACTTCTCGTAAAATATTTGCTCTTCCGCGCGTGGTGTTTTTCTCGTCTTTCGTAGCTTGATAACTCGGACACATGGTTCCAGAAGCATTTTCAGTTTTACGACAATCTCCACTCCCATTGCATTTTTCGGCTAAGCGAAGGATTCCTTGTGAGTCATCAAAATTTAGAATTGTCTTTATTACAGGAGTTTCTAAATTGGTTTGATAGCGTAAATCTTCGTCCATTTTATAAGCATCCACAATCTTTCCAGGATTGAAAATGTTATGTGGGTCAAAGGCTCGTTTTATTTCCTTTAAAATAGTGTAATTCTGATTACCTATAAGCATTGGCAGGAATTCGCTACGTACAATTCCGTCACCATGTTCTCCTGAAAAGGAACCATTGTATTTCTTAACTAATTTAGCAACTTCGGTAGTAATTTTTCTAAAATACTCAACTCCTTCTGTTTCTTTTAAATTAAGGATGGGACGTAGATGCAACTCCCCTGCTCCAACGTGTGCATAATAAACAGCTTCTTGGTTAAACTGCTTCATCAAAGCGGTGAATTCAGCTATATAATTAGGAAGGTCTTCCAAAGCTACGGCAGTGTCTTCAATACAAGCTACGGCTTTTTTATCGCCTACCATATTGCCTAATAATCCGAGTCCTGCTTTGCGAAGTTCGAGTGCATTGTGAATGTCTTTTCCTTTTAAAATAGGTGCTGCATAGGATAATCCTGATTGCCTTAGATCGTGTACTAATGCTTCGGTTTGAAGTTTTAAATCTTCTTCTGTAGTTGCTTTTAATTCCAAAAGAAATAATGCTTTCGGGTTTCCTTCTACAAAATGACGATAAGCACTATACGTTTTGTTGGTTTTGGTACAATCTAGAATTACATCGTCCATCATTTCACAAGTATGTAAATTGTGCTGCATTGCTAAGGAAACATCGTTTAGACAATTTTCTAAATTTGCGTAATGAGTGACTACCATAGCCGTATGCTCGGGAGGTAAATCATCTAGCTGTAGTGTAATTTGAGTAGTAAAAGCAAGAGTTCCTTCACTTCCGCAAAGGAGTTTTGCTAGGTTGATTTGTTTGGTCGAATTGGAGAATACTTCCGAGTTAATTAATTCATCAATTGCATAACCTGTGTTTCGTCTATGGATTTCGGGTTTTGGAAACTGTTGGTGAATTTCTTGCTGTACTTCTTCTGATACTAATTCCGAATAAATGGTTTTGTAAATGTTGCCTTCTAAGGTTTTAAGTTTTGTTTTTTGATGGAACTGTTCCGAGGTTATTCCTTTAAAAATGACTTCTTCTCCATTGGAAAGTATGGTGCTTAATTGCAAGACTTTATCTCTAGTCACTCCATATTGAATGGAGGTGGTTCCGCTGGAATTATTGCCTACCATTCCACCAATCATACAGCGGTTAGAAGTAGATGTGTTGGGGCCAAAGAAAAGCCCGAAAGGTTTTAAATAATCATTTAACTCATCCCTAATTACACCAGGTTCAACTGTAACGGTTTTATTATTTTTATCTATTGATATGATTTTGGCAAAGTGTTTTGAAACATCAACCACTATCCCCTCTCCTACGCATTGTCCTGCTAATGAGGTTCCTGCGGTTCTTGGGATTAAGGAAGTCTTGTAATTACCTGCAAATTTAATGAGCAACTGCAAATCCTTTTTATCTTTAGGAAAAGCTACTGCTAAAGGCATTTTACGATAAACCGAAGCGTCTGTTGCGTATAATGTTTTGTACAAGTCATCGTAAAATAACTCGCCATTTAACTGTTCCGAAAGTTGTATTAGCTCTTGTTTCATTAACAATTGTAAAAGTAAATAAAACTTATTTTATATATTACAATTATATAGAGTTAAT
>NVUT01000020.1 GCA_002733185.1 Flavobacterium sp.
AAGAGGTTAAATTTAAACACATAATTTTTATTGCAATGTGCTTATAACTAGCTGATAAATAATAATGTAGTTGAAAATATTTTTTTTGTGAAACTGTTGTTAAAACCTATTAAAAATCATTTATTATAAATATGTAAAAATGAAAACAACATTAATAATTTCTACCTATAATTGGCCTGAAGCACTGGAATTGGTTTTACTTAGTGTTGAAAATCAAACAGTACAGCCAGATGAAGTTATTATTGCAGATGATGGCTCTACTAAGGATGTTTTTGAGGTTTTAAAGAAGTTTAAGGTCAAACATATTTGGCATAAAGATGATGGCTTTAGAAAGACAGTAATTTTAAATAAAGCAATAAATTCGTCTTCGGGTACTTATATTATTCAGACTGACGGTGATTGTATACTCCATCCTAATTTTGTTAAAGATCATATTCGATTATCAAAAGAAAATACTTATTTGTATGGTAGCCGTGTTAATATTTCTGAAGAATATTTAAGTGAAATGTACGCTAATAAAAATATTATTTTCAATATATTTTCAAAAGGAATTTCTAAAAGAACAAGAACTTTATGGATTCCGTTTTTTAGTTCATTTTATAAACAAAAATTAGAGGTTTCAAAAAAATTGCGAGGGTGTAATATTTCTTATTGGAAAAAAGATTTCATTTCAGTAAATGGTTATAATGAAGATATGACGGGTTGGGGTAGAGAAGATTCTGAGTTGTTTGTAAGAATGAACAATAAAGGAGTTAACGGAAGAAGAATACGATATAGTGGGATTGTTTACCATATTTGGCATAATTCATTTTCAAAACACAACCTTAATAAAAACGATTTAATTCAGAAAGATGCTATTGATTACAAAATATCTTGGTGCTCTAATGGCGTAGATAAATATTAATRTTTAAAATTTATTTTGAATGATATACTCCCAATGATCTTTTAAAATTTTTAAAAATAAATTTCCAGTATGAAGATAAGAAATTAAAAAAACTTTCTAAAAGCCAATTTGATTTTGGTATATTTTGTGTTTTAATATAGTGTTGTTGATTCTTGTTTATAGTGAAGTTTTCAAAAAACTCTTTTAAATTTACATTACCATAGCCTGTAAATTCATTTACTTTATTTTCATGATGAATTACAGAAGACCAAATTCTTACATCTCTTATTTGGACTATATTTTTTTCCTTTTTCCAATTTCTATGAGATACATTTTTAATAGTTTTTGGATTATCATTTTTTTCAAACAGCGAAATAAAAGGATTATATTGATGTAGTTTTTTTCCAATTTTTATTTCAGATTGTGTTTGAATCGTATAGCCATCCACAAAATCTAAAAGCATAAATTCTTGTTTGTTAAATTTATTTTGAATTTCATCAATAAAAGTATTACTAATGCAATCATCATTGTCAATGCCAGTCGTTATAATATATTCTTCATCAAAATCTTTAATATATTCTTTAATTGAAGGTAAAAACAAATCCATACCATCAATAAATATTGGTTTAAAATTTGGCATTTTATTCTCTAATAACGAAATTACTTTTCGATAGGTTTCCGAAGTTGAAGTATCAAAAAAAACAATCCAGATAAAATTTTTATTTATTTGTGAATCAACACTTGGAAAACAGTAATCGGTAAATAATTTGAACCTGTTTTTATGCCACTCTTCAGTTAAAACTGGGACGTTTTTTTTATTGGTTGTCCAATCTGTTTTTTTAAGATTAAAGCGTGTAATTAAAAAGTGCTGAAACATAATTATCAATAATTAACTAACTGTTATATTTGCAAAAATACATTTTTTAGAATGATATTGTTAATTGTATTAAGTCCGCATAAATGAAAAATAAAGAATTCAAGGTTTTTAATAAAAACATTGATAAAATAAGTATAGATTTAATATCTGATGCAATACTAAATTTTAAAAATTTAGAAGGCGGTTTTGGTGATAGGAATATTATAAAAAACATTGAAATTAATGGCTTGATTTTAAATATTAAAGCCTTTAAAATTCCTCACCTAGTTAATAAAATTGCCTATTCTTTTTTTAGAAAATCTAAAGCCAATCGCTCTTTTGAATACGCGAATACCTTATTAAAGTATAAAGTTAAAACACCCAATCCCATTGCTTTTTTTGAATATAAAAAATTGGGTATTTTAAACAGGAGTTACTACATAAGTGAACAATTTAATTGCGATTTTACTTATAGAGAATTAATAAATGATGATAATTTTCCCAATCATGAAAAAATATTAAGAGAATTCACTCAATTTACATTTGGGCTTCATGAAAAAGATATCAATTTTTTAGATCATTCTCCAGGAAACACCTTAATTAAAAAGAATAAAGATACGAACGACTATAGTTTTTATTTGGTTGATTTGAATAGAATGAAATTTCAGAAAATGACTTACCATGAAAGGATTAAAAACTTTGCAAAACTTACTTCAAAAAAAGAAATGGTACGAATAATGGCGAGCGAATATTCAAAATTAATTGGAGTTGAAGAATCAAAAGTATTTAATGAAATGTGGGGGTTAACAGCAGCATTTCAAAAAAAATATCATGATAAAGTTGCTTTAAAACGTAAAATATTTTTTTGGAAAAAAGATGAAATACGTTAATTTTTAGGATGCCAAAGCCTATATAACTTAGTGTACTTATAATAAGTAACATTAAATTGTTCTTTACAAATAATAAATCCGTTTTTGCCATCTAAAAATCCACATCGAAAAAAATAAGATTTAATAAATGCCCAAGAAGGTCTAAATATTATTTTTAAAAAGGTAGATTTAATTCCGAGTTTATAATATGCTTTTGAAGCAATATTTGAGAAATTTTCAACTTTTTGTTTGTGTTCTTCATAATCTCTATAAATCCAATGTAGTAAATCGCCTTCTAATTTTCCAAGTTTTTTTCCGCTTTTAAGAGTATAACTATCATGAGGATTTATTCCTCTCCATTCTCCACTCCCTTTTTTGAAAAGACGTAATTTTTTATCGGGATACCAATCGGAATGTTTGATCCATTGTCCACAATAATTATTCAACCTTTTAGAATAATACCCATCATGATCCCAATGAGGTTTTACTTTTAAAATAGATTCTTTTAACTCATCGGTTAAAGCTTCATCTCCATCTAATGACAAAATATAATTATGAGAAGCTTGTTGAATGGCATAGTTTTTTTGCTCGATATATCCTTCAAATTTATGCTGAATAAAAGTAACATTATATTTATTACAAATAGCTTCTGTATTATCTGTTGAATAGGAATCTATCACAATAACTTCATCGGCAACTCTGACTAAAGAGGAAAGACATTTTTCCAAATGCTCTTCTTCATTATAGGTTATAATAACCGCAGATAACAGAAAAATTTTATGATGTGAATAGATTTCATTAAAATTTGTTGGTATTAAACCATTACTATTTTCAGAAAAATTATATTCAAGAAAATCTTCTAATTTAGTTTTAAAATAAGAAGGTTTTAAATTTGGGTATAAAGAAATCGAACTTTCTTTAAGTTGTTTGGTTGTTTTATTTACAAATAATTCAGGTTGATAATCTTTTAAATGAACAGAATCATGAAGCTTTCCATCTTCAAATGTAGACCACATTTCTTTTTCAATCCACGGTGAAAAAATGATAAATGAAGGTTTATCCAATGCTTTTGCCATATTAATCGCACCTCCATCGTTTCCAATAATAAAATCACAAGCATCCATAATGATGATAAACTCCCGGAGATTTTTTCCTAATAAATTAAAAAATATGTTTTTTTGAGTTTTCTTAGCACAATGATCATATACTTTTTGAGCCAATTCTAACTGATTTGGAATATAATTTAAAAGAATATTTACATCGATTTTATCTGAAACGTAATCAACCACTTTTGACATATATTCCAATGGAAAAGTTTTATTGGCACTGCTGCCAATAATAGAAATCATCACCGTTTTTTTGTTTCTATCTAACTTATATTCACCAAATAAATTGGATACAAATTGTTTTTCTTCAGCAGTAACCGATAATTTCGGAACCACTTCAAACTCAATATTCAAATTTAAAGGGTTGAGTAATGAAAGTCTTCGTTCTATAATTAATCCTACATTAGATTTTGGCTCATCTGATTGAGGGATGTTATGAGAATAAAGGAATGTTCTTCCTATTTTTTTATAGGAAATTTTCATAGGAGCATTTGAAAACAATACCGTTAACCAACTTTCTAATTTAGAATATGCGTCAATAACTAAATCATATTTCTGCTTCCGAACGTGGTAAATAAGTTTAAAAAATTCCAGTTTACTACGTCTGTGTTTCCGTTCAAATAAAATATAATTATCAACACTGGTATTTCCTTGTAAAACGGGCAACGTACTTTTATAGACCATATAATCTATCTGAGCATTGGGATATGCTTTCCGTAGGTTGTTACAAAGCAAGGTGCTTACCAACACATCGCCAATCATTTTTTGCTGAATTACAAGAATTTTCATTAAAAAGTTAAGTGCTATTTATAAGGATTGAAAGATAAACTTTTTTTTGTTTTTAATTTTGAGTTAAACCGCTACATTATATTCGCGAAGCGCATCATTAAGAGATGTTTTTTTGTTGGTACTTTCTTTACGTTTTCCAATAATTAAAGCACAAGGAACTTGAAAATCTCCAGCCGGAAAAGTTTTGGTATAACTACCTGGAATTACCACCGAACGTGCAGGAATCAACCCTTTAATTTCAATAGATTCAGAATGTGTAACATCAATTATTTTTGTAGATGCAGTAAGTACCACATTGGCACCTAAAACAGCTTCGCTTTCTACCCGAACTCCTTCCACAACTATGCAACGAGAACCAATAAAGGCATTATCTTCAATAATTACTGGTGCGGCTTGTAAAGGTTCTAAAACACCGCCAATACCAACGCCACCACTAAGATGAACATTTTTACCGATCTGGGCACAACTACCAACAGTTGCCCAAGTATCGACCATTGTTCCTTCATCTACATAAGCGCCAATATTTACATAACTAGGCATTAAAATTACTCCTTTCGAAATATAAGCACCGTGTCTGGCAACCGCATGAGGAACTACTCGAATTCCTTTTTCTTTATAACCTCTTTTTAATGGAATTTTATCGTGGTATTCGAAAATACCAGCTTCCAAAACTTCCATTTTTTGAATTGGAAAATATAAAACTACTGCTTTTTTTACCCATTCATTAACTTGCCAACCATTATTTATTGGTGCGGCACAACGTAATTTTCCTTCATCCAGTAAATTTATTACTTCTCTTATTGCTTTTATAGTAACCGAATCTGTCAATAATGAACGGTCATCCCAAGCTTTTTCTATAATTTGTTGTAGTAGTTTCATATATTTAAATTCTATTTTTTAACGGTAATATATACTGCTCGCAATTAATAATTTTCTTGAATGATAAACTTTTTAATATGCTCGTTTCATATTTATTTAATAATTTCACAAAGATAGAAGTCACTTTTAATTAATCCCTTATTTTTGCGCAAAATATGGCACGAATTTTATCGATAGATTACGGAACCAAAAGAATAGGAATTGCTGTTACGGATGAGCTGCAACTGATTGCTTCGGGATTAACAACAGTTGCTTCCCATGAATTGTTTTCTTTTTTGAAAAACTATTTTTCTGAAGAGAAAGTAGAACTAGTAATTATTGGAGAACCTAAACAGAAAGACGGAACACATTCTAATATAGAGGTGGAGATTCAGAAGTTTATTCAGAAGTTTTCAGAAAGATTTCCAACTATGAAAACTACTAGAATGGACGAACGTTTTACCAGTAAAATGGCATTCCAAACGATGATTGATAGTGGTTTAAAAAAGAAACAACGTCAAAATAAAGCATTGATTGATGAAATTAGTGCAACGATAATATTACAGGATTACCTTAGAAAAGTTTAAAGTAAAATAACTTATCGTATGAAAGAAAGAGATTTTCTTATAGAGGAAAATTTACTTTCAAAAGAAAATTGTAAAGATTTATTAATTGAATCTGGAGAATTAACTGCTATTTTTATAGCATCAAGAAAAACAGCAGAGAAATCTGTTAATAGATAGAGTAATAAACATTTAGCATTAATAATTTAACATTTAAATGATTTATCCAATTGTAGCCTACGGAGATCCCGTTTTACGAAAAATGGGAAAAGAGATTTCAAAAGATTATCCAAAATTTGATGAGATCCTAGAAAATATGTTTGAAACGATGTACAATGCACTTGGAATTGGGCTAGCTGCTCCGCAAGTTGGAATCCCAATTCGTCTTTTTATTGTAGATGCAACCCCTTTTGCTGATGATGAAGAATTTTCCGAAGAAGAAAGAGAATTTTTAGCAGATTTTAAGCAAGTATTTATCAATGCAAAAATAATTGAAGAAACTGGAGATGAATGGGCTTTTAATGAAGGTTGTCTTAGTATTCCTGATGTAAGAGAAGATGTTTTTCGAAACCCAGATATTAAAATTGAATATTTTGATGAAAATTTTAAGAAGCACACTAAAGAATTTAACGGTATTGTGGCAAGAATAATTCAGCATGAATACGATCATATTCAAGGTGTTTTGTTCACCGATAAACTATCTCCAATAAAAAAACGTTTGATTAAAGGAAAGCTTTCTAATATTTCAAAAGGAAAAATACGAGTAGATTATCGAATGCGTTTTCCAGATATGAAAAAGAAACGTTAAACGTTTGGAAAAGTAATAATAACCCAAGATATTTGCTCCTCAAAAAATCAAACTAATTACAACTTAAATTTAATATGAGTTTAGAAAAAATATTGTCAATTTCAGGAAAACCTGGTTTGTATCAATTAGAAAACCAGACTAGAAGTGGTTTTTTAGCAAAATCATTAATTGATGGAAAAAAAATTAGTGTAAGTGCTAGACAAAATGTAAGCCTACTTTCAGAAATTGCAATCTATACCTTAACTAAAGAATTACCTTTACGTGAAGTGTTATCGAAAATTTCTGAAAAAGAAAATGGAAAAGAAGCAATTAGTCATAAGGTTTCAAAAGACGAATTAGAAGAATATTTTTTCGAAATCCTTCCAGATTACGATGRAGATCGTGTGTATGCAAGTGACATAAAAAAAATTGTTCAATGGTATAACCTATTAACTAAAAACGGGATTACCGATTTTTCAGAAGCAGAATCTGAAGAGAATAAAAGTGAAGAAGAGTAATTTATGAACGCTCGTAAGGACCAGTTAAAAGCTTTTGATCGTTTGCTTACCATTATGGATGAGCTTAGAACACAATGTCCTTGGGATAAAAAACAAACCCTACAAACCCTACGTCATCTAACAATTGAGRAAACCTACGAATTAGGAGATGCTATTTTAGACAACGATTTAGAAGAAGTTAAAAAAGAATTGGGTGACTTATTATTGCACATAGTTTTTTATGCAAAAATTGGAAGCGAAACCAACGATTTTGACATTGCAGATGTTGCAAATTCAATTTGCGATAAGCTTATTTCTCGTCATCCTCATATTTATGGAGACGTAAAAGTTGCAGATGAAGCGGAAGTAAAACGAAACTGGGAAACTTTAAAACTAAAAGAAGGGAAATCTAGTGTTTTGGAAGGTGTTCCGAAATCGTTACCAGCTTTGGTAAAAGCAAGCCGAATTCAAGAAAAGGTTGCTGGTGTAGGCTTTGATTGGGAAGAACCCCAACAAGTTTTTGAAAAATTAGAAGAGGAATTAGAAGAACTACAACACGAAATTACCGAGAATAATACCGATAAAATTGAAGCCGAATTTGGCGATGTACTTTTCTCAATGATTAATTACGGGAGATTCTTGAAAATTAGCCCAGAAAACGCTTTGGAACGCACCAATAAAAAATTCATTAAACGATTTCAATATTTAGAAATGAAGGCTAAAGAAATGGGTAAATCAATACAAGATATGACCTTAGCTGAAATGGATATTTATTGGGAAGAAGCTAAAAATAGTTAGGTTAAACAGTTTTTTTTAGTTCTATATATCTGATTTAAAATTACTTATTAATACTTATTAAATCCCCTTGACTTTGTCATTTTTTCCGGCTAACTTTACAACACTGTATATCAGTCAATTTAATAAGTAAACTGCGGATATACTTACGTTGTATGCCATTATGACCCGTCCTGAAATATGTATACACAAAACAACAAGTATATGTATAAAAATGACAGAGTAACTAGACGTTACAGCGAACCTTTCAAATTAAAAATTTTAGCCGAACTTAGTACWGGAAAATATACTAAGAACCAATTAGGAAAACTTTACAGTATTGCCCCTACAACCATCAATGAATGGATTCGGAAGTACGAACGTAATGACCTAATGAACACAAGAGTTATGGTAGAAACTAAAGACGAGATCTCTCGTATTAAAGCACTTCAAAAGCAAATTGAACAACTTAAAAAGCTTGTCCTTAAAAAGGATTTAGATGAGTTGGTAAACGATTCTTATCTGGAAGTAGCTGCCGAGAAACTAGGCTATAAGAATGTTTTGGAGCTTAAAAAAAAACTAAACATCAAGCTCTAGTGATAGCTATAGATAAAGCTAAGGGATTTGCATCGATTAAAAATATATGTGATTGTTTTAACTTAAAAAGGGATGCTTACTACAAGTACAACCGTAGAGTAAAACAAAGAAAAACGTTTGAATACGAGGTTCTACATATTGTAAAGAAACGACGCAAATCCTTACCTAGAGAAGGCGTACGGAAACTAATGAAATCTTTAAATAACGACTTTGAAAAGCAACAATTGAAAGTTGGTAGGGATACGCTGTTTAATGTTCTTAGAAAAAATCAAATGCTAACACTTAGAAAAAAATACAGTGCTAGAACTACGAACTCTTATCATCGATTTTATAAGTATAAGAACATTATTAAGGGTCTAGAAGTCAATAGATCTAACCAAATCTGGGTATCGGATATAACATATATTAGAACCGTTAAAGGATTTTGTTATCTAGCACTCATAACCGATATGCATTCTCGTAAGATTATTGGATATGACCTTAGTGATAGTCTAGAGCTAAAAGGATGTGTGAGAGCTCTTAATAAAGCTATTTATCAAGCTAAAAACATTAAAGGACTTATTCATCATTCTGATAGAGGAATACAGTATTGCAGCAATATTTACACGCAAATACTCAAAAGAAAAAAAATCGATATTAGTATGACCGAAGAAAATCATTGTTACGAAAATGCACTCGCAGAACGTGTAAATGGGATATTAAAAGATGAATTTTATATGGATCAGACCTTTATGAATGTAGCGTACGCGAAAAGAGCAGTGAAAAGTGCAATTAAATTATATAATGAGGTAAGATTACACTTATCTTTAGACTTTAAAACACCTAATATGGTATATAAATTAACAGCGTAAATTCAATTTTAACCTGTAGCCGTATTTTAGGACAAGACATACCAAAAATGAAATATCAATGGAATCTATCAAACTGAATGACATTTTAAAATTAGAAAATCTGAAAAATACCAAAATCAGATTTAATTTAATGTTTGACGGAAATTGGAATCCAATAGAAATGTTTAAGAATAACGAAATGGAAACTATTCTTGGTGGACATTATTGGAATTATGACAAAAAAAAATCTTATAAATCAGGACAAATTACAGTTGGATTTATTCGCATAAAAAACAATGATAATCTTTGGCTTTTGTTTCATATTGGAAAAGTAACAAAGGATTTGAACCTTCAAAATGCAGTTGGTTACGAATACGAGACATTGACCGAATACGAAAAATATTTTGGACGAATAATAGTGAGGTTTAAGAACAAGTCACAGAATATGGTACGAAAAGCAGAATCAGTAATTGATGATTGTGAAATAGCACAAATTCTACCAGACGTTTTTGACAATGATATTTTTCCAGGATATGATAAAGTAAATATATCTTGGAACGAACTTTCAAGAATAATCACAAAGGACACTTGGAAAACTGCATTGAGAAATCAAAAAGGAGTTTACTTAATTACAGATATATCAAACGGAAAAATGTATGTTGGTTCGGCTTATGGAGACGAAATGATTTTAAATCGTTGGAAATCTTATGTGAAAAATGGTAATGGTGGAAATAAGGAACTTAAAAAGTTAGAATTTGAATATATAAAGGAAAACTTCCGATTTTCAATATTAGATATATTCAAATCAACAACTAAAAACGAAATAATAATTGAACGAGAAAGTTGGTGGAAAGAAACTTTATTAAGTCGAAAATTTGGATATAATGCGAATTAAAAATGAAAAAGTACTACACACAACAAAAAATATAGTGCATTTGGCAGATAGTGCTAAAACTCAAGATGATAGCAATAGATAAACATAGTGCAAAACTGAAAAATTGGTGCTTTAAAATGCCAAACGCACCATATTCAAATAGTTGTGCTTAATGCGAAAAACACCTGAATACAAGAATGAACATTGAGAAACAAGCCATTCAATCATATACAGATTCAATAACAAATATTTTACCAGGTTTAACTCAAGAAGAATTAAATTTTATAGTTAGTAAAGTTACTGTTACTAAACTAGATAATGGGAAATTTTATTTAAATACTGGAGAAATACAGCCAAGTATGGGATTTGTTTATAAAGGGCTATTAAGAAGTTATTACATAGATAAAAATGGAAAAGAGATAACCATTTCATTTATTAAAGAAAATGCTTATGCATCTGATTATAGTGAATTTTTAACTAAAAAACCTTCGAAATTTTATATCCAAGCCCTTGAATCTTGTGTTTTTGTCAACTTACCATATTTATCAATGCAAGAATGTTATTCTAAATATAAGAACTTTGAAAAGTATGGTAGATTAGTTGCTGAAAATATTCTTATAATGCGACATAACAGAATTGAGAGTTTTTTATTTGAAAACGCTGAACAGAGATATTTAAACTTTATAGAACAAGATACAGTATTACTTAATCGAATATCTTTGACACATTTATCTTCATTTTTAGGAATTGAGCGTCAATCATTAACTCGTATTAGAAAAAAATTGACTAAAAAATAATTTTGACACAAATGTGTCAGGCAAATAATAATAAATATGTAGATTTTTGTATTATTAAATTTTTCAAAATGGTACGATTAAAAATAAATAAATTAGCAATTTTTAAATTATTATTTCTCTTAATAATGGCTACTCTTATTTCTTCTTGTAGTATGAGTTCTACATTTCATCATCCAAGTAAAATGCCAAAATTGGAGAAGGTAGAGTATTTGTCATTCTCGATTAATAACGATTCTATGCGTGTTAAATATAATAAAGACAACAATCAAATATCTTTTTTTGATAAAAACAATGATACAATAAACAAAAGTTATACCATTAAAAGTGAGTACTTTATAAGTAAAAATGGCAATAAACTAAATGGTTGGATGTTAAGCCCTAAAAATATAAAACCTATCGCAACTATTTTACAATTTCACGGAAGTGGAGGTAATTTAATATTTCATCATAATATTATAGCACCTCTAGTAGAACAAGGGTTTCAAATTTATATTTTTGATTATAGTGGTTACGGAGTATCTGAAGGAAAAGCAACACGTAAGAATATTGAGATTGATGCATATTCGGCATTCGAGAATTTTATAACTAAACCTAAAATTCAAGGAACTAAAATTGTTCTCTATGGACAATCATACGGAGGTTATTTAGCAGCAGTTGTTGGTGCTGAAAATCAAGATAAAATTGATGCTATGGTAATTGAATCAGGCTTTACCTCTCATAAATCAGAAGCAGCATATACGGTTCCTATAATTGGTTATATGGTAAAAAACGGAAAAACTACTACCACGAAAATAATAAGAGAATACAAGAAACCATTACTTATTATTCATAGTATAGAGGACAAAAGGACACCTTATAGGATGGCGGAAAAAATATATAATAATGCAAATGAGCCGAAAGAACTATTTAAAATCAAAAAGGGACATTTAGAAGCATTAAAATATTATTCCGAAGATATTGGAATTAAAATCAAAAATATGATTGCAGAATAAAGTTCTTAAATAAGCACTAAGCACAACAACGTGTAAAAACAATAAGGGTTTTAGTGCTTAATCCAAAGGTCAGTGCATTTTACAAAGTCCGCAAAATTCACAATTTTGCATACAGTAAATTAAAAGAAAAATTGTAAATTTCGCTAAGTAATAAACAGAAAAGTAAGTGCCTTTTAACCCCTTACTATTCTTACACAAACCGTTGTGTTTCATACTGCCAGCCGCACATTTTAGCACTTTCGGTTTTTGCCAACACTCAATTCCATTCCTAAAAAACCAAAAGAGCTAAAATTTCCCAACGCTAAATCCGAATGCTAATTATAGTATGTAGTATATTATGAATACTACAGTTAGCTTTGTGCATACTAAAATTAGCAATGGAATCAAACTCAGACATACTAATTAAGTTCGGAAATATAGTTCGAAAATTGAGAAAAGAAAAAGGAATCTCTCAAGAAGAATTAGCTTATCGAGCAGATTTACACAGAACGTATATTGGAATGATTGAGAGGGCAGAAAAAAATATAACTCTGTTAAATATTGAAAAATTAGCTAAATCTTTAGATGTAAACATAACTGACTTATTTAGCTAAATGGAAATTAAAAAATACGAAGACGATTTAATCGCAGAATTAGAAACCGTAGTAAACGAAATAATTACAGAAAGCCCTAAACTAAACATCGCAGTAAAAAAAGGAGAAAGAGTTGGAGATGCAATAAGCAAATTTTTTGAAGATAATTTTGTAGCTAAAACACAAACTCACACTCATTTTTCAAATTCAGAAGCTTCACCAACTGGTAAAACAAAAAACCCTTGGGATGCAAGAACCGATTATACTATTCAAGGATTTAAACAAGATGTTTGGATTGACTTCAAAGCTGTGAATGTCGAAAATGAGGACACAAATCCT
Organism: Flavobacterium sp.; assembly: GCA_002733185.1. GTDB lineage: Bacteria > Bacteroidota > Bacteroidia > Flavobacteriales > Flavobacteriaceae > Marifrigoribacter. The sequence goes on from NVUT01000020.1 coordinate 12,984, forward strand.
GATAGTGGTACACCTGATAAAATCATAGCTCATATTCTAAATAACAATTTCTATCTTGTATTCATTTATGTTTTTTACCAAGGTTCTGGTGATGGTGGATTGGAATTTGTTAAAGTAGATGGTAAATTTGTAAAACCATATTTTTTAAAAGATATTAGCTCGACTTTCAGAATTACACCAGCAAATCAAATGCAGGTTAATGGCTCGGCTAAACCTGAATATAGAACAAGAGAAGAATTTCTTCAATTGCTATTAACTAAGAAAGTGGAATCTAACGAGAGAAAACTTAAAAAAGCTACCCAAGAATTGGAAAACCTTAAAGGTGGTTTATTTAAAAAGACAAAATCAATGGAGATTAAATTAAGTGATTTGTCTGCAAACAATAAAGCTCAAGAGGATGCTATTAAAAATCTAAAATAGCATTTTTCATAATTTCTAATTCATCAATAGTAAGATTAAAGTATTTATTAAAAACTGCATTAATTTCATTTTTAATTACTTCTTCATCCTCTGAATTGGAATAAATTCTATCGACTAATTTTGCGACTTTTGATTGTAAATAAATATCTGTTGGTACAGGTATCTGATACAAATCAGAAGTCTTAATTTGTGGTTGTTTTCCTTTTGAAAATCTAATAATATTAAGTTGTTGTGAATAAAAAGTTATAATATCAGAATTTAATAGCCCGCATAGAAATTTCAAGAAAACAACACTTTCCTTTTTTGAATTCCTAAGAGTAAAAACATATAAACTATTGTTTGCGGAACTTGGTTTTTCATCATATGATGCTATAATTTCTTTAGCAGATTGACGAATATAAATTTTAGGATTATCATAAATAATTATTTCACCTAAACCAAGACGTTTTTTATTTTTAATTCCTTGTGCTGTTAGTTCAGCTTTTAATTCATCATTAACTTTGTCTTGTAATTCTTTATCGTAATGGAAATATTTAGTGCTTTCCATTTTTTGGTATTTTCCTTTGAGTCCTTTTGAACCTTGGTAATACGGATATATTTTAACTTCTGTATCAACCCTTTTATCTTCAAAAATAAAAAGGCTTTCCATATTTAAAAGCATTACGCAAGTTCTAAGATTCTTTTTTGGATATAAACTTTTGAGTGTTGGACATTTCTTAGATTCAATCTTATCTATAATTGCAGAACTTAACGAACAAGTATTAAATCTAAACTTAAATTGATCTTTCGGATTATACCATAATGCTTGGTCAACCTCTATGCTTATGTTGTTTTCTGCATCAATGATTTGAACCAAATTATTTTTAACTTTTGTTTTCTGTAATTCAAGTATCACTTGACCACTTGCAACTTCAAAGTCTTTAATATTGTATTCAATACTTATAATTCGAGTTTTATCTAATAAATATTTTCTTGTATGCTCATACGCTGTTTCGAAAAAAGACAAGTCAATAATAAAACTGAGTTTTCCATCCTCTTTTAAGAAATCTATAGACTGCTCAATAAATAGCATTACATAATTAATTTTCCCATTCTTTAGTGAATCTGGAAATTGAGAATATCTATTTAAGTAATAAATACGCTGTGCTTCATTTTTCTTTCTGTCTCTTCTACCATATAGAGATACGTAAGGTGGATTCCCAATTACATAATCTATATCATTAAGTTCTTTCGCCAAGGGAACATCCAAAGTCGTATCAAATAATGAATCATTATGCTTTTGTTTAATTCTTTGTGTAAAATCAAAAACAAACCCATTAAACCTACCAATATATTTTTGTCCAAATTTTAACTGATAAAATTCCGAAATATTAGATTTTGTAGTTTCAATCATTGTGTCATCTATATCAACAAAATAAATATTAGACTCTATAAAGCTTTGAACTAAATATCTATCGTTAATATTCTTAAATATACGTTCCAAAAGACGAATTATGAATACTCCATTACCACAAGATGGTTCCAAGAATTTTTTAGACAGAATGTTATTATCTTGAAAATCAATTGAATCCAGAATCTTATCAACTGTCTTAATGTTATTGGTTAAAAATACGCCAAAATCCTTTCTATGAGAAGATTTAAGAGTATTCTCAAATTTACTTTGATTGTTAATTACACTAACTGATTGACTTTGAAACATAAATATTCGCTAATTATAGTATGCAAATATAACAGATTATTTTGATATAGCCAAATCTAAAGCCATACACATTTGCAATTCGCTACAGCCAACAGCACAAGCCAAAATTGCAAAAGAGTATGTCTCGCCAACGCTATCAACAGAACGGAAAATAAAGTACGAAAACACAACAATGTATAAAAATAATAGCGGTTTTAGTGCTAAATTCAAAGTGAGTATCTTTGTACAAAGTTCAGTAATAAATTGAAAGGTTTGTACCTTGAAATCCGCTACTATTCTTATACAAACCGTTACCCACAATTTGAAAAAATAATGCGAACAATAATAATTCTATTTTTTTCAATTCTAATCGTCAGTTGTGGCGGAGATGATTTTCATAATTTAGGTGTTTATCAAGCTAAACAAGGGAATTTTGAAAAAGCAATCGAATATTTTTCTAAAGCAATTGAAAAAAATCCAAAAGATGCTGAAGCATACTATAGTCGAGCACATTCGCAACAAACAATTGGCGGAAATGAAGAGCAGATTATTTCTGATTACACAAGCTCTTTAAAATTCAATCCAAATGATAACGAAGCTTATATGAATCGTGGTGTCGCTAAAATGAAAATAGGGCAAAATTCAGAAGCAATATCGGATTATAAAAAGGCCATTGAACTCAATCCGAATTACGATGTGGTTTATGCGAATTTGGGCAACGCATATAAATTGAATAATAACAATGATAAAGCGTGCTTGAATTGGAAAAAGTCTCTGAATTTAGGCAATGAAAGTGTCAGACAAAGAATTAGCCTGAATTGTAAATAAAAACTGTGGGCAACAACGTATAACGTCCATTGCTTCTGATTTTCATATCTGAAAATCCTCGCAAGCGTTAAATGAAGTAATTTTTAATTAATTTAGTGTAGACGTTCCGCAACGGAACGTTATACAAGACCGTTAGCCTTCATTAAAGAAAACGAAAAATTAACAACATAAAAAGGAAATAGAATGTCATATTTAGGAATTTCAATAAAAGAAGCGATAAATAATGCAAATTGTGGAACAAATGGATGGTTTCTTCCTGCAATACAAAGACCTTATGTTTGGGGTAGTAGGTATGAAAACGAAATATATATCTGTAAATTATTTGACTCTATTTTGAAAGGGTATCCTATTGGTGGACTTATCGTTTGGAATACAAAAGAAGAAATACCATACAGAGAATTTATCTCAGATTACTTACCTGATGAAATTCCAAAATTAGTTGACAAAGGTTTACATAAACGACCTGACAAATGGCTCATCTATGATGGGCAACAACGAATTCAAACTCTTTATAGTTGTTTGAAATATACATTTCACGGAAAAATTCTTGTGTATGATTTACTATTTGATTTAAATAATGGAAATGACCCCGAAGAAACTGGTTTTTCATTTGCAGAAAAAAATTCAACCCTTGAATGGAATGTTATCAGAATGAACGAACTGTTTGCAAAACAACCTGATGAAGAAAAACGAACTTACAGAAAATCAATATTAAGATTAAACAAAAATATTAATGACAAGGAAGAAGAGTTAATTGAAAATAACATTGATATTCTTTGGGATATTTTTGTTAAAACTGAAACAAAATCACTTGCTTATTTTCCAATTAAAACTTCTAATGAGAAAGTAGTGAACGAAATTTTCGAAAGGTTAAATACTGGCGGTATGGCTCTGTCATTAGCCGACATATTATTCTCTAAAATCAAATCTGAATATTATGACTTTGAAGAAAAACTTCAAGGTTGTTCAAAAGAAATATATAATTCAACGGGAAAAGGTTATTTATTTAATGCTTACAATATTCTTCAACTAATTTATTTACTGGTAAAAAAAGGTGTGAGAATTGACCCGAAAAAAGTAAAGCCAAATGAAATTGATGTTTTTAAAACAACTTGGGATAAATTAGAAACCCCATTGCAATCTTTCTTTACTGATTATTTGTGGGGACAGTTTAAAATAAATAACAACTCAATTATTCCAAGAAATTTGGCATTGCTTCCAATTATGGTTTATTTCTACGAGATATATAGCAAAGGCTATAAATTCAAAAATATTTCTGGGCAAAATCTGAAAAGTATAAATTCATATTTTATAAAATCTCAAATAAATGACTGGAACTTACAAAGTTATATTGATAATTTTAGTAGATTAATTTCTGAAAAATCAAAAGGGACAGATAAATTATTTGATTTTCCTATCCAAGAAATTGAAGACTTTATCTCTGAAAAGAAAAAACGAAATATTGAAATCCACGAAGATACTTTTGTTGGATACAATTGGTTTGTATTAAAAATACTTACGCCTGAAAGAATTTATCAATTTGAACCTGACATTAAAGGACGTTTTAATCCTGAAATTGACCACGTATTTCCAAAGAAATTAAAAAACAGAAATGTTGATTATGACAATACTGTTGACATAGTTTGGAATATGCAACCAACCAAAGGAGAAATAAATGGGTTTAAGACCAATATACATCCAAAATTATTTTTTACTGACAAGTCTACAAATGCAAAAGGAGAAAGAATAGTTGGCAGTAAATATGTTAATGAATATGACTTTTTGTTTCCAACTAACAGTAATAACCAAATTGACTTTGATGATAATATTTGGGAAAAACCAATTGAATTTATTAATAAACGAAAAGAAATAATGATTGATTATTTAAAAACTAAATATGACATCACATTTAAAATTGATGAAAAAGAAGAATAACGAAAGGCTAACAAAGGCTATACGTAATGCGGGTAAGGTGCTAAATATGAACATTATAGCAATAAATAAAATTAGTAATAAATTGGAAGTGTGGTGCTTCGAAAACCCGCACTACGCATAGCCAAACCGTTCTCTGCAATTAGAAAAATGAAAAAAACAATCGGAATATTGATATTAATTATAGGTTTAATTGGCTGTTCACAAAGTCAAAAGAAAACATCTATTCCAATAAGTCAAAAAATAAAAGGGAATTGGAAAACTGAATATTTTAAAACAAATTGGAAAGAAACAGCATATGTTTTTACTTTTCAAGATAGTACGTGTTCATATTTATATCCTTGGGGACAATTTTCAAAATACTGGATTGATGGAGATACATTAAATATAAAAGAAAGAACTCGTAAAAGAGGAAATAATATAAGTGGCGGAAAAATTGTATATCAATTTCTGATTGATAGTATAACTAACGAAATACTCTTTCTTAAACCTTTATCAAACAAGACCAAAGAATTATTTAGAAGCGAAAAAGAACAAAATTTAGAGTTAATTAAACTTTTAAAAATCAAAGAAAAACGAGATTGGAAAATTGAGCGAATTGGTTTTTATAGTACGGGTTGCTTCGGAAGTTGTCCTTCAATGTATTTAGAAATAGACAGCATTGGAAACTTGTTATTTAACGGAAAGTATTATACCGAAAAAGAAGGTTTATATTCAGGTGCTCTATCAACAAAGGAATTAGAAACAATAAAATCCGAAATCAACACAATACAACTTGACAGTTTAAAAAAGATGTATTCAGCAAATTGGACTGATGACCAAACTTGGGGAATTTCAATTAAAACAAGGGATAAAACTTATGAAAGTAGTGCTTATGGATTTAATAAAGAACCAATAGAATTGAGAATATTATTTCATCGATTAATGGAACTTTATAAAAATGTTGAATTGAAAAAAGACACGACTATTGTTAATGATTTCCAATTTAAAGAGTTTCAATTTAAAGGATACCCACTGCCTCCACCACCACCTCCTCTAAATGAAAAAGAATAAAAAAAAGCAGAGAACAACGTATAAAAATAATAGCCGAAATAGTAGTAAATATGAACATTGTAGTCCGCAAGAACATTAGTAGTAAATTGAAAAATTCTGCTCTCGAAATCGGCTACTATTCTTATACAAACCGTTAGGTTTCATTAAAAAAAATCGTGCTAATATGAAAATTACTACAAGAAAAACCACCACACATTAGGCACATTTGTTTTTTTTGCCAAAACACATAAGCTAACGCAATAAAAAAACAAAAGAGCCTAATTTTTGCCAACGCACACAACAACTAAAATGACAGAAAAAATAAAAGCAATAGAATATTTTGATGAACTAGATGAAATTAACTCATCTGATAATACAACTGAAATTAAATATTCAAGATTTAGAATTCTATTAGAAACTATTACAAAGGAACTGACCAAAAAAGAGACATTACAGTTTTCAAATCTATTCTCTAGACTTTCATTTGTGTGTGAAGAATTGTCTCTACCAAAAAGAATACACGGATTAAGAATTGTTGCAAATAAAGTACTACACGACAATTATAAACCAACTCATAATGAATACGAGACGCATTTAAAATATTTTTGCGAATTCATTTCAAAAGTATCAAAAACTGCCGTTCCAAATAGTTTAAAAAAAAGTTATCCGAAAACTGAATATAAAACACCATATAATAAAACATCGAATACACGAATTGCTAAATTACGTGTAAAAGTAGAAGTTATAGAATCTGAAAAATTAATTTGTACTTCTGAAAATTGTCAAACAGATGAATATATAACGGTTAAACTTGATGACTTAAACACGTTTTCTAGTGTAAAAGACTTTTGGAAAGGTGCTCAACTATATTTAGTTAATATTATAATTGATGAATTTGAAAATTATTTACCAAAGTTTATCATACTAGAACCAGATTATTTAATTGATATATCTTCAATTGCTGAATGCTCACAAGATTATGGTATAACCGAATTAAACTATCTATTATCAAAGTTTAAACCAATTCCGAATACGAAACACATAAGACTTGGAAATTTCGCTAATCTTGTAATTGATGAATTATTTGCAGAGAATAGCGATAAACAAATAACTTTTAATAATACCATCAAAAAAGATTTCCAATCTTATCCTTTTGAATATACTACTTGTACTGATTTAGATTCTGATACAAAATTTAAAGAATACTTAAATAATGCTCAACTACAATTTGAAAATATTAAAAGAGTTGTTGGTGAAGATTTTAAAAAACTAAATATTTCTATTGAAAACTCGACATTAGAGCCTGCATTTTTATGCGAATTATATGGTATTCAAGGAAGACTTGATATTTTAGAATTATCAAATACTAATAAACATCAAAAAATAGTAGAATTAAAGTCAGGTGGTGTTCCCTATCCTTATGACCAGAAGAGTATAAAACCAAATCATTCATCACAATTGTTTTTATACTATCAACTTATAGCATTATTAAAAGACATTAAATTCAATGATATTAGAACTAAAATTGATGGTTATATCCTTTATTCTAAAATTGCTCAAGATAATTTACGGTTAGGTTCAGATTTTCTTTATTTAAATGTAATTCAAGCAATTTTAAATATAAGAAACAAAATTGTTATCAATGAATATTATTTAACATTAGATGACATTTCAATAACCAAAGAAATAATTTTAAAAATAACACCTGAAAACTTAATTAGTGAAAAAAAAATTAATTCAACACTTGCAACAAGATTTTTAATACCTCAATTTAATGAAGTCTTAAACCCTATTAAACAAATGGATGAAATAGAACAACACTATTTCTATTCCTTTATTAGTTTCATAGCAAAAGAGCAATATTTGGCTAAAATTGGTGATTCTGACAATCCTAATCAGCAAGGAAATGGTTTAGCAAATCTTTGGTTAAATTCTTTTAAAGACAAAAATGATAGGTTTGAAATATTATTTGACCTTACAATCAAAGAAAACCTAATTGATAAAGACGAAAAAGAAATCATCTTTACACGAACAAATAAAGAAAATGAATTTGTAAACTTTCGAAAAGGAGATATTTGTGTTCTCTATCCTAGAAACGGAGAAAAAGATATAGTTACGTCAAATCAAGTTTTTAAATGTAGCATTAAAGAAATTACAAAAAACTCAATAAAAGTTAGTTTTAGATACAAACAAAGAAACACAAAATTCTTTACAGAATTTGATAATGACAGCCAAAAAGGGTTTTGGGCATTAGAAAGAGATTTTATGGATAGTTCATTTAGAGCAATGTATAAAAACCTTTATTCGTTTATATCTAATAAAGACAAATTTAAACGTCAATTAATACTTACAACTGAAAAGCCAATAGAAGGGAGTTCTGTGAGTTATCAAAACTCTGATTTTTCAGAAGAACAAAATAGAATTATCAAAAAGGCATTATCTGCTAAAAATTATTTTCTTTTAAATGGACCACCAGGAACAGGTAAAACATCAATAATAATTAAAGAACTTGTTCGCCAACTATACAAAAAAGAAAAAGCAAATATATTATTATTAGCATACACAAACAGAGCAGTTGACGAAATTTGTGAAGCAGTAAATAATGCAATAATAAATTTTGATGATATAAATGATGGTGTAATAAACTATGGAAGAACAGATAGAAATTTCATAAGAATTGGCAATGAACTTTCTTGTTCACCAAAATACAAACACAATTTATTGTCAAATATAAGTAAGAATGTATCGTCTCGTAATGATTTAAAAGAACTACTAAATAAGCATAGAGTTTATATATCAACTGTTGCATCAATGGCAAGTAAAGTTGATTTATTCAAATTAAAGAAATTTGACACCATTATTGTAGATGAAGCATCTCAAATATTAGAACCTCAAATTATTGGGATATTGCCAAATTGTGATAAGTTTATATTAATTGGAGACCACAAACAATTACCTGCTATTGTTTTACAAAGTGTAGAAGATTCTAAAACCAAAAATAGTAAACTAGAAAGTATTGGTTTACATAACCGTAAAAATTCACTTTTTGAAAAGCTTTATACTTTCTGCGAAAACAACAAGTTAGAATTTGCTTACGACAAATTGACTTATCAAGGACGAATGCATAAAGAAATTGCACTATTCCCAAGTCATAGTTTTTATGAATCAAAACTTAAACAAGCCTATGACATACCTACTTTACCTTTAAAAATTAAGGAAGAGTTAAAAAGGCAAGACATTCCTTTAAGTTTTGAATCAAGTTCTAAAAACACTCTAGAGGATTTATTATCTAAAAAAAGGTTGATTTTCTTTTCTAGTCAGAAAGATGAAAAAGATAATTCTTTTGGTAAAAAAAATGATTCAGAAGCAAGATTAGTAGTTAAGATTGTTCAAGAAATAAAAAAATTATATCAAAATAATACAAAGAATTTTGATGAAACAAAAACTATTGGAATAATTGCTCCTTTTAGAAATCAAATCGCATTAATCAAACAGAAACTTGAAGAAGCAAATATTCCAAATTATGAAAAAATCACTGTTGATACTGTTGAAAGATATCAAGGAAGTCAAAGAGATATTATTATTTTATCTTTTGCAATTAACAATCCATACCAATTAAATGGAATTGTTAATACAAATGATGACGGAACAGTCGATAGGAAATTAAATGTTGCTTTAACGAGAGCAAAAGAACAACTTATTTTAATCGGAAATGATTCTATTCTTTCAAATAACTTAATTTATTACAAATTAATTGAGTTTATTAAGTCAAAAGGTGGTTACATTTTTGAAACTATTCAAGAAGTAATTGATGAGAATTTACAATTCAATTATTTTGATTCTGAAGAATCAATTGAAGGAACAACTTACACACTAGAAAGTGATTTCAAATCAACATTTGATGAATTAATAATTAATGTTCTTAAAAATGATAAACGTACATTAGATAAAATTAATAAAACAAAAAAAAATTGGCACAAAGTTTTGTTAGGAGAATCAAACGATTTTATCAGAAATAATGTCATTGAATATGGCAGAACTAACTTTGATGAAGTCAGTATGTTTGCACCTGATTTCACAAAAGAAGACAAAGTAAACTTATATTGTTTTTACAATATGCGTAAACATTACTTTTCAAGTTTTTCAATATTTGAAAGTTATAACGATTTTTTTAATCAAGAAATTGAACAATCGTCAGGTAGAATTACATTTATTGATTTCGGTTGCGGACCGTTAACTTCAGGTTTAGCATTTAATCAACAATATAAAAAACAAAATAATTATAATTTAAAATATATTGGTATTGACATCTCGAATGCTATGCTACAAAAAGCAAAAGAGTTTAGTAAGACATCTCTATTTGAAGATAATTCACAGTTCTCATTTGTTAATTCTATAAAGGAAGTATCAAATGAAATGTTAGAAGAATATTATAGATTGTCAAATACGGTTGTACTTAATTTTTCATACCTTTTTGCAAACTTATCATTAGAACAAACACAAGAATTAGCAAATGACATTAATGATATGGTAACAAGTTTTCCACTAAATAAATATATTATTATTTATCAAAACCCAGTAAAAAGACATCATAATTTTACGAAATTTAAAAAACTCTTAAACAATTTTGAAAATCAAGTTGTTAGAAAAACTGAAACAGTTTCATATAAAAATCAACATCAAAGTTGGTATGATAAAACTGAAACGTTTACTTATGAAATACTTACAAACTAATGCAAAAGGACTTATTTGGAAATATCGAAAAAACAAAAACTGACATTTCACTTGAAATGGCAAAAGAAATAATTGGTTTAGAGATTTACCCTAACTTTATTACGCCAAAAGAAGAAATAGAACTGATAAATTCTATAGATAATTCGTCTTGGCTTAAAGATTTAAAAAGACGTGTTCAACATTATGGTTATAAATATGATTACAGAGCAAGAAAAATAGACAACTCTCTATATATAGGAGAATTACCAAATTGGTCAAAAGAAATTTATAATAAAATCATAGATAAACAAATTATAAATTTCGTTCCAGACCAAGCAATTATTAATGAATACGAAATAGGACAAGGTATTTCATCACATATTGATTGCGAACCTTGTTTTGGCGATACTATTATTTCATTGTCTTTAGGTTCATCTTGTATAATTAACTTTGAAAGAAGTTTAAACTCTAAACATAAAATTGGTTTGTTTTTAGAACCAAGAACTTTAGTTGTAATGAAAAAGGAAAGTAGATATAATTGGTTTCACGGAATACCTCAAAGAAAATCGGATAAATTTGACAATGAAATAACAAAGCGGAAAAGAAGAATATCATTAACATTTAGAAAAGTAATAATAGAATAAGCCAACGCTTAAGCCATACACATTTGCAATCGCTACAGCCAACGCTCAAAAGCCAAAATTGCAAAAGAGTATGGCTTGCCAACGCTAAAAACAGGATGAATAAATATAACGAAAACCTAACAAAATGTAAACGTAATTGCTGGCTTTGTGCTAAATTTAAAGTTTGTATCTTTGTACAAAATGTAGTGCTAAATTGAAAGGTAAGTGCCTTGAAATCCGCAACTACGCTTACACAAGTCGTTGTGCGCAAGCTAAAAAATGATAGTTAAAAACGAAAATTTAGATATTCCTCACGGAAATACAGTTATTTGGAGATATGTCGGATTAGACAAATTTCTGGACTTATTAATGTCTCAAGAATTGTTTTTTACAAATGCTGCGAAAATGTCCGACAAATACGAAGGACTTATACCAAAACGAAATCAAGATTACCTTCTTAAATCAATAAAAAATGAAGGACTTTCACGAGAAGAGGCAGAATTAGAAAGACAAATTAGGCTACAACAAATTCATTCCTTAAAAAAGTTAACTTTATTAAATTGCTGGACAATAAACCAAAGTGAATCTTATGCTTTGTGGAAAATATATTTAGGAGGTTCAAAATCTGGAATTGCAATAAGAACAACAGTTTCTAAACTGACTAAAGCAATAAAAAAAGGAAATGATTCTTTTAATGAAGATATATTTCTATCAAAAGTAAAATATACCGACTTTATAAAAGAAGAACCTGAAAATAGATTCAATATAATTACGACTAAAAATAAATTTTACGATTACGAAAAAGAATTGAGATTGTTTATATTTCACTATCCATTATCAGAAGGTGGAATTAGACCACCATATGAAGTTTCTATTGGAAGAAGACTAAAAGTTGACTTAAATGAACTAATAGATGAAATTTATTTAAGTCCTTTTGTTGGAAAATGGTTTGACAAAACATTAATTGAAATTTTAAACAAAGTAAATCCTAGTTTAATAAGGAAAATAAAGAATTCGGAAATATCAGACGAATAAAGCCTGCGCACAACACCGTGTATAATTAATTGCTTGGTTATAGCCTACTTACGAAAATCCTCGCGGATTTTCTATTCGTTTTTTATTTGCTAACTTTAGTGCTTAAATCACGCAACTAATCATACACAAACCCGTTGTACACAATTAACCACGAAATCATAATCCGAATTGAAAAGTAAACTGAACCTCTTTTTATTAATTAGTTTTTTAATAGCACTAACTCTAACTATTTGGCTTAATTACCAAGTTACAAACAGAATAGGAGATTTAGCATTTAATAAAGAAATTGATAATTCAACTTTCAAAGTATGTGATGAGGAAAGGATAACTCAGTATTATGCAACTAACTCAAACTATCAAGGTGGAAAAAAAGCAATAAAAAAAGAACTTAAGAAAACAACCGAACAATTGACTTTTAAAAATTCAGGTTTTGTAACTTTTAGATTTATAATCAACTGCAAAGGTAAAATAGGTCGATTTCGGGTAAAAACAATTGATAGTGAACTGATAGAAAATAATTTTGAAATTCAAAAAATAAAAACATTACAAACATCAATTGAAAATTTAACAAAATGGAATGCAGGAACGTGGAAAGATAAAACCTTTGATAGTTATTATGTTTTGAACTTTAAAATTGAACAAGGAAAAATTACAGATATATTTTAGACTATGAAGAAATTTTTTAAAATATTAAAATGGATTTTAACAATATTGTTTTTTTCTTACACAATAATTGTATTGTACTTTCTTTTTCTTACTCCAAAAGAGAAAAGGTTTAAAATGGCAGAACATTCACAAGGAATATACCTTTCTCAAACTATGTTTAATGTTCTGACTTATCAAAATCCAAATTATTCAGATGCTTATTTTGAACAATCTGTTGCGTTCAATAAAAGAGGAGATTTTGCTAAAGGATTTGAATTATTAAACAAAGCCGTTGAACTTGACCCAAGTTTACATTTAGGCTATCGTGGATATATGAAACTTCGTTTTTTAAGAGATTATAAAAAAGCATTATTAGATTTGAACAAACTTGACAGTTTAACACCAAATTTTACGGACGCACCTTGGGGAGAAGATATTGATTTCTTGAGAGGCGAATGCCATTTTGGGAATAAGGAATATCAAAAAGCCATAGATTGCTTTAATCGTAATGTAAAGAATAATAAGGAAGATTGGGTTGATATAAACACGTTTACTTATCTCGGAATATGTGAATATGAACTCGGAAATTATGAAAAGTCAATTTCGGAATTTAATAGAGCGTTAAAACAATCTGAAAATACTCCAGAAGCACATTTTGGATTGGCAAAAGCATATCTAAAATTAGAAAATTTAGATAAAGTAAATGAACATATCATAAAAGCAGAAAAATCGATTGACTATAAAAGAGAAGACCTTTATAAAGAATTTCAAAACGAAATAYATTTATGGGAAATAACTGAATTTAAACAAAAAATGAATAAATAACTGTGTACAACAATCTGTATAGTTAATGGCTACATTGTGCTAAATTTGAAGTTCAGTTCTTTTAATAAAGTTCTGTAATAAACTGAAAGTTTTGGTTCTTTAACACGCCACTAACCATACAGTTGCCGTTAGCACCAATACAGAAAAAATCGATTTCCATAACAAACTTCTATCAAAAACAAGAAAAAGTTTATCTTTGTAACATATGAATAAAAAATATAAAATAGCAAGTTTGTTTTCAGGTTGTGGAGGATTGGATTTAGGTTTTATTCAAAATGGTTTTGAGGTAGTTTGGGCAAATGATTTCTTTAAAGAAGCCGTTGAAACCTATAAAAACAATATTGGCGACCATATCGTTTATGGAGATATTACTCAAATACCAAGTTCAGAAATTCCAGAGAATATAGATATACTTTTAGGAGGCTTTCCTTGTCAAGGGTTTTCAGTAGCCAATACAAAAAGAAGTATGGAAGATGAAAGAAATTTTCTATATAAAGAATTGATGCGATTAGTTAAGGATAAACAACCCAAATATTTTGTTGGAGAAAATGTAAAAGGGCTTTTATCTATTCAAAACGGTAAGGTTATAGAAATGATTGTTGATGATTTTCGTTCTTTAGGTTATGACGTAGAATATCGTTTATTAAAAGCATCTAATTATGGTGTTCCGCAAAATAGAGAAAGAGTAATTATTGTAGGAAATCGTTTAGGTTTAAAAAATCCTTTCCCAAAAATCACTCACGGATTAGAAGATGATTTATTTAATAAATCAACAGAACCTTATTTAAAAGTGAAAGACGTAGTTGGTCATTTAGCAAATGTTCGAACCAGAGATAAATCTTTTAAATTAAAAGGAGAAACAATTTATAATCACGTAGCACGAACAAATGTTTCTGACAAATTTTGGGGTAGAAAACATAAAGTAAATCAACACGAAATTTGTGATTATTTAAAAGAATGGAGAAATAATTTATGTAAGTGATAAATTTCTAAATCTAATAAGGTCAATGGAAGCATTTCATAGAGATAATATTCAAAATAGGTCAAATAATAGAAATAGATTTATGACTATTTTTAAAGATTATTCAACTGTTTATAATTGGTTACTAAAGATTAAAAGCAAACCGAAATATGTAGGGAAAATTTTAGATTATAGAAATGATTTTACCCATAGTAATCCTGTTATAAGAAGTAAAGACAAAAGATATTTAGAACTTCATTACATAAGTGAAAATCTGAAAATTATAATGTCTTGCGTGATATTAAATAAAATTGGTTTTAGTAAAAAGGACTTGAAAAAGTATTTAAATGAAACTCGATTATACACACATATAAAATATAAAATGAAATAAAAAGGTGCTAACAATGTATATAAATCATTGGGCAATAAGTGATTAAATCAAAGTTAGTGCTTTTAAATAAAGATAGTGATAAACCGAAAAAAAGTGCTTTTAAACGCCCAACGCTTCATATACGAGACGTTACCTGCAAGCGAAAAACCAGCCGCACAGTCAAGCACATTTCATTTTGCTCGTGCCTCACAAAATAAAAAGAGCTTGCCTTTTCCAACGCTCACCCAGAACAAAAATCAGATTTAAAATAGAAAATACAAAATTTGTCCGTAGTTTTGTCCGTGTACGCAAAAACGTCCGTAAACTAATATGGCAACAATAAACTTTTACCTAGACAAACCTGACAAAAAAGGATTTACACCAATTCATTTAAGAATAAACTGTAATGGAAGTCAAATAAAACTTTCTACAGGACAGAAAATACAACCAAAACAGTTTGACAAAAAAAAACAACGAGCAACAGGATTAGCTATAGAGTCTCACGAAGTAAATCACTACTTAAACTTTTTGACAGAAAGAGCAGACGAACTTTTACATCATTCTAATAAAAAAATATTTGTTCAAGATGAAGTTAAAGCCATTTTGAATGAACATATTAATAACTACAAAGAGAACAACAATGTAAATATTGTTAAAGAACAAGTTTCACTATATGGAAAACCGTTCACTTTTGTTGATTTATTTGCTGGAGCAGGTGGTTTTAGCGAAGGATTTCTACAAGCAGAATCAAATAATAAATTTTTCGATTTTATAGTAGCAAATGATATAAACGAAAATTGTGAATTGACACACGTAGTTCGTTACAATCATCAACTTGGATTAAATGCAGCGTTTTTAAAACAAGATATAACTGAACCTGATTTTCTCGATAATTTGTTATCAAAAATTGATGGTAGAAAAATTGATGTTGTTTGTGGTGGTCCACCTTGTCAAAGTTTTAGTCTTGCAGGAAAAAGGAAAAAATTTGACAAAAAAGATGATTTATTTTCTCACTATTTAGAAGTAATTAAGGTTTTACAACCGAAATATTTCGTAATGGAAAACGTGAAAGGAATTTTAACCAAAGAAGGAGGGAAAATAAAAGAGTTAATCATTAAAGAAATTAATTCTATTGTTGACATTAAAGAAATCCCATTGCTAAACTCGTTCATCAAAAAAATACGAAAAGAATCAAATTCATTTCTTTTTGATAGTATTATCAAAAGAGTAGAGCTTGAAAAACTACTCGAAAAAGACAAGGAGTCTGGAAGAGAAGACTTTATCAGATTTGTAGAAAATCGATTCAAAAAATTAACCCCAAAAATTGCAGACTACAAAACAAGTAAAACAGACGAAAATATTAGTACCATTCGTCACGGTTTTAATCTTTTAGCACGCTCTAAAGAATGGGACAAACTAAAGCGTGATATTATTAAAGAAAAGGACTTTTGTAATATTGATAGTGATGATTTTGCTAGCGCATTTACTAACTTTCTAACAGAAATAGGTTCTGAAAACATTATTTCAAAAATTGAAAACGCTTTCAAAACTTTAAAAATCCCAACTAATTACAAAAAAGATTGTGAAGACATTATAACCGCTCTAAAAATTTACACTACGTCTTTTGATGAATCAATTGAAATATTAAAAACACATTGTAACATATCACAAAAAAAGGAATTAGACACGATTCTAGAAAGTATTAGACTGTACAAAATAGAAAAGCCATTTGTTGCCAACGCATCAAATTATGGTGTTCCTCAAAATAGAGAAAGAGTACTTTTCATAGGTTGTCGCAAAGACCAAAAGTATATTTCTGAAATTCCACCAACAGTTTCCGAAGAAGAAAAAGTAACCATTTTTGAAGCACTTTATGATTTAGATTTTGTTGGTAATAATCAAGAAGCTCATCATTATGAATTGGTTGATATTTCAACACAATATAATGGAACAGCAAAAAAAATGACAAAGCTTCTTAAGAAAAGGAATATTGATGGAAAACCAAATACTAAATCTGGAAAATCCTTTGCGGAATGGTCAAAGAAAGGAAGATTAATTGAGCGTTTCAAACCACAAACGAAACCTTTCTATGTAAAAAATTCAGCAGGACTTGAAAGTGGAGAAAAGTATTTTGACTCTCTAAACAATCATAAAACAAGCAAACAAAATGAAACAGTAATCAAACGTCTTGGTGTTATTTTAAAAAAAGGCAATTATAAAAAAGCACAACCCGAATTAGTAAAATTAGGTCTTTCAACAAATAAACGAAACTATAATGTTTTAAAACCAGATGAGCAAAGTTCTACAATAATGACTATTGCAGATGATTACATCCATTACAACTCACCTAGAGCATTAACAGTAAGAGAAATGGCACGTTTGCAATCATTTGATGACTCTTTTGTTTTTCAAGGAAAACGTTCAACTGGAGGTAATAACAGAAAAACTGAAGTGCCACAATATACACTAGTAGGAAATGCTATACCACCTTTGTTGGCAAGAGCAGTAGCAAGTGAAATTTTAAAAAATATTAAGTAAATATGGCAACTGTTTCAGATTTCTTAAATGAATGTATCAATGAAAATGCTGGTATGGTTGTCCAAAAATATTTGATTAATGGCTCTAGTTATTTTTTTGAAAAAGTTATGGTAGAGAAAGACGAAGAGTTCTTTTTCAAAAAAGAGTTGGCAGAAAGTTTAAACGTTCATATTCAAGATATTGTTATCATTGGGTCAGGTAAATTAGGATTCAGTATAAAACCTGATAAATATAATTTGCAATTCTATCAATTTAAAAATTTTGATTTCGATTTCAACGAAAATAACGAGTCAAAAAAATCTGACTTAGATATTGCAATTATTTCTGGTAGATTATTTGATAAACAACTAAAAGATATTTATGACCATACTCAGTTTTATACAAGTGATGAGTTTAGTGGAACTAAAAAGAAATCGTTTGCAAATTACATACTCAAAGGTTGGCTAAGGCCAGATATGATGCCAGATGATTACAACATAACGGAAGAAATAATCGAAGTGAGCAATAAATACAAGAAAAAATATAATAGAGATGTTAATATTGGAGTGTATAAATCTTGGGCATATTTTGAACAGTATCATATGAATAACATCAAAAGAATTAAATTAAACCAACTAGCAATATAATTATGAAACTCAAACAAAGTATACCTTCTACTAGTGTGAAAATAATTGAATTATATAATAAAATTGATTCTGAAGTATTAGATACTAGTCCTGATTTTCAAAGAAAATTGGTATGGAAAAAGCAACATAAATTTCATTTCATTGAAACTATATTAATGAATTTTCCTTTTCCTGAAGTTTATATTGCAAGTTCAGAAATGGATATTGAAGCCCTTACTACCAAGGAGGTAGTTGTTGATGGAAAGCAAAGGTTGACGACTATAGTTGAATATATTAAAGGAATAAACGATTTTGATGGACAGACTAGATTAACTTCTTTTGATGATTTAGATACTGATGAAAAAAAAGAATTTCTTAATTATTTAGTTACTGTTAGAGATTTGAAGGATCTGAATTCAGATTTAATAAAAGAAATTTTCCAACGAATTAATAATACTGAATATTCGTTGAATACAGTAGAAAAAACTAATGCTCAATATGGAGATGGCGAGTTTGTCGTTTTTTGCAAACAACTTGTAGACGAAACCTACACAGCTTTAATCGATAATACTGATATTGTTTTTGATGAGGAGTTAAAGCAGGTTGTCAACACATTCTTTTCAAGTAAAAACATTTTTACTGAAAACGATAAAACAAGAATGTATGATATACAATATGCTATGCTTATTGTATCCACATTAATTGAGGCTGAATACTTTGGTAGAAACACAAAGGTAAATTCACATTTGAAAGAATACAATAGCTCTTTTACCATTAGTGACGATATATTGACTAGACTGATTGAAATATTTAATAAAATTGATGAACTTGATTTAAATGCTAATTCATACTGGTTTTATAAACCAAATTTATTTTCATTAATTAATGAATTGTCAAAAGTTGATTTGAACTCAATTAATATTATGGGACTTAAACAAACATTAGAAACTGTTGAAACAAAAAGTAAGAATTATTTTGCTGGTGTTGAGCTAGAAGTAATTACTGACCCAGAAAAAAAATATTTCGAATGGGCAAGAGAAGGTATAAATGAAAAAGCAGCTAGACTTCATAGAGCTCAAGTATTAAGCAATTTAATTGGTGAAAATATCTAATGCGAAAACTTACAATCGAAGAACAAAACAAGATTAAACTGCTAACGAAAAACCAAGTTTCTCTTACTTTAATTGAACCAACTGAAACGGGACTTAAAAAATCCATAATGGATGCAACAGGTTCGGTTAGAAGTTTTTTGAAAAGTGAAAACATTCACGATTACGACCAACAATTACAAGGTCCAAATCATAAAATTATAATTCCAACCACTATCCATACTGGATTTGAAACGATTAAATCTCAAGCATCTTTGTATCGTCCAATTACCAAAAGTGGAGACCCAAGAATTTGGTTTTACAAAATGACAAAAATTGCAGAAGCAAACGACATTATTGTAATTGCATATTTTGATGATAGTTTTCAAATTTTTAATCTTACCCAATTAGACATTGAAGCCTTGATAAATTCTTCAATTCAAAATCCATTACAAGATTTAATCAAAGAGATTAATAATACAGAAAGTGAAGTAGCATTTGAACTATTAGGAATGTTAAGAAAAATAGCGAGTACTGGACCAATACCATCAATGGTTGATGCAGACACTTCTGTTGGACGAACATTAGAAACTGCACTTGGAATTGATATAAATTCTTCTAAAAAACCAGATTACAAAGGAATTGAGTTAAAATCATTTAGAAAAAGTCGAACTAATAGAAAAAATTTATTTGCTCAAGTTCCAGATTGGAGTTTAAGCAAGTTTAAAAGTTCCGCAGAAATTCTGAATAATTTTGGATACAAACGTGAAGAGGATTTTAAATTGTATTGCACAGTTTCTGCAATTACAAGAAATTCACAAGGTCTGAATCTTAAAATTGATAATGATATAAAACAGTTGATTGAAAATTCAGATAAGCCAGAGATTGGAGATTTTGTTGTCTGGACTTTGGACAAACTTCACAATCGATTAAGAGAAAAGCACAAAGAAACATTTTGGGTTGAAGCCGAAAGTACTAGAATAAATGACCGAGAGCATTTTCAATATAAATTAGTTGAGCACACGAAAAAACCAATAACTTCTCAATTCGATTTACTAATTGACCAAGGAATTATTACACTCGACCATTTGATAAAACGAAACTCGAAAGGTAAGGTTGTGGAAAAAGGACCGTTATTTAAAATTAAACCGAAAGGAATTGAACTTTTGTTTCCGCCAAGTGAAAGATATAGTTTAATCTAATCGGAATTGCCTACGCAAGGTTCAAGCACATTTATTTTTTTGCCAACGCTTAGAGCCAACGCTATAAAAAATAAAAGAGCTTAAACCGCCAACGCTAGCAAGTTTGCGGAAAGAAACGCCAGCCAGGTAACAATGTATATAAAAAATAGCGGTTTAAGTGCTAAAACGAAAATGAATTTTATAAATTTAAGGTCAGTATTAATCTGAAAAATTAGTGCATAAAATCCGCTACTTTTCATATACTAAACGTTGGCGGTAATTAAATGAATGAAGCCAGCTAATAATTCAACAAACTTAATTTTATGCAAATAATAATAGAATAGGGTAAAAAAATATTAACACTATAAAAAATAATACTATGCAAAAACAATTAATTATTGGAGTTCTGAGTTTGGCACTTTTGTCATGCGAACAACAAAAAGAACAAGTGAAAAATGAGATAACTACTGAAAACGAATATGAATATATTGGTGGTTACCCAACTGATGCCACAGTTGAAAAAGCGTTTTATCAATTAGATTTACAACGTGCATCACAAGTATACTTAGAATTTATTCCTCTTACTTCTCAAAATTCTATTTTCAGAGCTCACAACGAAGATTATGGTATGAAAAAAACTGGTGATGTGGGAATATACACAGAAATGGGTACAGGAAAAGCTGGAGCAATAGGCTTGACATACAATACCGAAAGTATTTACGCATCGGCTCATTGCGATTTAAAAATTGATGGACCTGTTGTGATTGAAACGCCATCAAATGTTTTAGGAATTGTAGATGATGGTTGGATGAGATATGTAACCGATTTAGGAAATGCAGGTCCTGACAAAGGAAAAGGCGGAAAGTATTTATTGCTTCCTCCAGGATATAAAGGTGATATTCCTGAAGGATACTTTGTGTTTGAATGTCCAACATACCGAAACTGGATAATGGTGAGAGGTTTTACGGAAGAAACAGGTACAGGACAAAATGCCTTAGATTACTATCGTAAAAACTTAAAAATATATCCTTTAGAAACAGGACCACGCGAAGATGCAATTTATGTATCGATGACAGGTATGGGAGGAAATACTACTCATCCAAGAGATGCAAGTTATTTTGATTTTCTAAATGAGATAGTTCAATACGAACCTGCAACCGCTTTTACGCCTTACGAACTTGGAGTTTTGCAATCAATTGGAATTGAAAAAGGCAAAGATTTTAATCCTGATGCGCGAATGAAAGAAATATACAAAAAAGGTGTAGAGCGTGGAGAAGCTATGGCAAAAGCAAATGCTTACGCGAATAGATTAGAAGGTGTTAGAATTTATGATGATAGAAAATACGAACGCCTTTTTATTGGAGATTATACATTCCAAAAAGGAGATGCACTTTGGATAGATGCTAGGACACTTTTTCATTACGAAGCAATTGTGGTTACGCCTGCAATGACTCGTAAAATGATAGGGAATGGATCACAATACTTAATTTGTTATAGAGATAAGGATGATAACTTTATGATGGGAGAGCATAATTACAAACTAAATATTCCAGCTAATATTCCAGCTGAAACATTTTGGTCGGTTACTGTTTATCACCCTGATACACGTTCTTTATTACAAAATGGTGAAGATAAACCAAGTGTGAGTATGTACGATAAGCCTATTGTAAACGAAGATGGTTCTATAGATTTATATTTTGGACCAGAAGCACCTGAAGGACAAGAAAATAATTGGGTAAAAACAATACCAGGAGAAGGTTGGGAAATACTGTTTAGACTTTACGGTCCAACGGAAGCATTTTTTGATCAAACTTGGAGACCAAACGATTTTGAAAAATTAA
Organism: Flavobacterium sp.; assembly: GCA_002733185.1. Classification (GTDB taxonomy): domain Bacteria; phylum Bacteroidota; class Bacteroidia; order Flavobacteriales; family Flavobacteriaceae; genus Marifrigoribacter. The sequence goes on from NVUT01000020.1 coordinate 35,299, forward strand.
ATTAATTTAAAAGAAGATAATAATATGAAACAAAACAGAATTTTATTGAGTGTAGGTATATTTATATTAGCCACTCTATTTGTAGCTTGTAATTCCAACCAAAAAGAAAATAAAACTACAAGCTCTGATGTTAAGTCAGAAGTTAAAGTAACAAGCGAAAACTTACCAGATTGGCAATATGTAGGATATAAGGTTATTCATCATATGACAATGGAGATAAATCAGATAAAAGACATGGGGTTTAATGTTTTTGATAATCCACCAATTGCAGATTATCAATCTTTTGTAATAACACCAGCCTTAGATCACTTCTATACTAGAGCAATTGTTGACTTAAGAAATGGTCCGATTATAGTTAATACGCCTGCACGTGACGACAGATATTCGAGCCTTGAGGTATTTGATATGGAACACCATGCTATTTATGCAGAAGTTACAGGGCCTGAAGCACAACGTTATGTTGTAGTTCATAAAGATTATAAAGGTGAATTACCTGAAGCTAATGCCGTAATTCGTACAAATTCCCTTTTCCCTTTCATTTTTATTCGTACACAATCGTTCGAAATTGCTGGAGATCCAAAAGCAGATAAAATCAGAAGACAAGCCAGTATTGAAGGTGAAGCATCTGATATTGAATTACCAGATGTAAAAGACACAAAAGCGGTAATTCAATGGGTTATTGACAACTCCATATCTTATCCTCAAACTAAAGATTTAATGGCAAAAGCTGCTGCCGACTATACGCCTGAAGTACATAAAGAAACTTTTGAGAACTTAAAAGCATTTTTGGCATCTGGTGGAGTTAGTGGGAATGTGGGAATGTTCGAAGCTGTTGATGATCCAACAGGAGGAACTCACAAAGTTAGAGGAGCAGGCACTCTATTGGGGCACCTAGGATTTCCAGTACACCATGCATATTACCAAAACATACCTGTTACTGCTGAAGGAGTACCTCACGCAGGAGCTAATGGTCCTTTTGTTGTTACTGTACCATTTGTACCTGGTGTGGATTTATTTTGGTCGGTTACACGATATGGTTCAAATACCTTTTTACCATTAAACCCAGCAGACATTGGAGGGAATAACATACAAGCTTATAATGCATTTAATACCAAGCCGGATGAAAACGGAAATGTGACTTTTACATTTAGTATGGAAGATCCTAAGGATGGAACGTATTGGATGCCCGTTAAAGAAGATGGTTATTACATGATATTCCGTTACTATGGTCCTGCTGCAGCCTTGAACGGAAATACGGCAAAAGATATAGTCTATAAAGGAACACCTCTTGAGGAAAGATTTAAAACAGTTACGTTTTAGATACTCGAAAATGAAACCAAATAAGCCTGGGAACTCTGGGTTTATTTGAGTTTTCATGAAGTAACTACCGCCAACAATGTATATAAAAAATTGCCTAAATAGCAGTAATATCAAGCGTTGTAGCCCGATTGAAAATTGCAGTAAATTGGAAAAATATGTGCTTCGAAATCGGAAACTTTTCATATACTAACCGTTATGTGTCATATGACCAAAAAACCAAAATCGAGATAAAAGACTATGTTTAGTTGGTTCAAGAAAAAAGAAAAAATAGAAAATTCGATTGAAATTTCAGTTAGCGGAATAAATCCTCAAACCGAAAATGAATTTCTATTTTACAATTTTGTAGAAATGACTTTCGCACCTCATTTGAAAAAATGGTACGAAAAATCAAAATCAAACGGAATTGAATTTAAGCCACAATACGAACAAGCAATTAAGCAAAAGACTTCAACATCAGAATTTAAAAACCCTCATAGTTTCCCAGAATACTTTAACAATCAATTTGACCATATTGCAATCGATTTTGAAACAGCAAATCAAAACCGAATTAGTGCTTGTGCATTAGGTTTAGTATTTATAAAAAACGACAGAATTGCTTATCAAACAAGTTATCACATCAAACCGCCGAAATCGGAGAAATTTTCAAGTAGGAATATCGGAATTCACGGGATTACTGCCGAAGATGTTGATTATGCAATGACATTCGATGAACTTTGGGAATCCGAACTTTCAAAATATTTTAATCAAAACTTAATAATATTCCATAATGCAAGTATGGATTTAAGTGTTTTAAAAAACCTTTTTCAACACTATTCAATTTCAGACTACAAGATTGAATATTTGGACACAATGCGACTTGCAGAAAAAACAGGGAATCCTAAAAAAATATCTGAATTAGCAGACAAATTTGAAATTGAATATATCGACAAACATAATCCTGAAATCGATGCAAAAGTTTGTGCTTATGTTTTCGGAGAACTTGCTGAACTTTATCCAGATTATAAAAGTTTGATAAGAACTTTAAGTGAAAAAGAAATTCAAGAAAAAATAACTCGAATAAAAGAAACAGCGGAAATAAAAAATCAAAATCTCGATTATGTTCAAGCATATTCACTTGACAAAGGAGAAATCGAAAAAATTGAGTTAAAAGACAAAGCATTCATTTTTACTGGAGAAATAACGACTGACCGAAATATTGCAAAGGAATTTATTGAAAAAAACGGAGGAATTATAAAATCTGGAATTAGTAGTAAATTGGACTTTGTTATTATTGGAGCCGACTTTGGTTGGTCGAAAATTCAAAAAGTCCACGAATTAAACGAAAAAAAGAACTGTAAAATAAAAATATTAACAAATTCGGATTTTGAACATCTGAAAAAAAATACGCCACATAACACCGTATAAAATTAATTGCTAGTGCAGGCTTACTTACGAAAATCCTCGCGGATTTTCTATTCGGTTTGTATTTGCTAAATTAGGTGCTTAAACACGCAAAAAATCTTATACAAACACGTTAGCTACAATTTGAAATGACGACTTTCATAATCATAATTGGATTAGTTTTAATACTAATTATTTACTTTTTAATTTCTAATAAAATCGGAATTAAAAAACTGAATGATGAAATCAACGAAATTTGTATCGCTCACGAAAAACTAAATTATCCTGAACTTGACAAAAAAACTCAATTGGAAATAATGGAAACTGGAGATTTGAGTCCAATTGCGAAATTAGTACCTGAACATAAAGACAAAAGAACACCGTTAAAACTGTTGAAAAATTACATAACGATTACTAAAACGGAATTCAGGAATTATTTAATTGAAACTGGATTTATAGAAAAACAAAAAATAGAAAACGCTCATAATCCTAAACAAGATGGAATTTGGTTAATGAAAGATAAAATCATAGACCAAGAAAGAGGATATACACACAGAAGTTGGAATATAAAAAATATGAATGAAGCTTCTGATGTTTATGTAAATCTATTATGGGAAAAGTTGAATACGAATTAAAAAACTGTAGCTAACACCGTATAAAAATAATGCGTAGTTTAGTCCTTAACCCAAAGTTAGTGCAATTTTGTTACGTCTGATTTTCCTTCGGAAAATCCTCGCACACAAAACCGCACTATTCTTATACATAACCGTTGCCAACCATTTAAGGAAAACCGAATATGACGATAAACGAAGTCCGAAATGAATACGACAATGAGCCTTCACGTAATTTAAAAATGTCTGATTTTACTCTTGGAGAACAAAAAGACCTCGTTTTAAATTTATGTTTAAAGTATTCTAAAAAAGAGGCTGACATTAACGATATTAAAAGAATCTTATTTCCAAAAGATACCAAAGACGACATTAAACACCTTTTAAATTTAATCTCTGAATATGAGCCTAAAATTGTAAACGTTAGACGTTCAAGATATGATTTAAAAATTGAGTCCAACGAAAGAACTAAATCATTTATGGAAAATGACGGATTTACTAAATTAGAATCTGACTTAAAAAATTCTGACTTAAAAGAAAGCAACAAGAGTGATTTAGAAGTTAAAAACCTGAAATTAGAAAATGAGAGTTTTGAGTACCAAAAATCTATTCGTAAAAAAGAAAAGAAAATTAAAAAATTGACTTCTGAGAATTTGCGCTTACAAAACAGGCAAATGAAAAGAGTAGTTTTATATTCTATAATTGGATTTGTTGCTGGAGCCATAATATCTAATTTAAAAGACATTTTAATCCTATTGAACATAACAAGCCCATAACAAAAAAAAGAATGAACATTACGATATTTATAATTTTGTGCTTTTTCATAATATGTTGAATTTTAAAATTAATAATCGGAAAATAAAAACGGTAGGCAACACCGTGTAAAATTCATTGCTAAGTTTTGGCTTACTTTGGAAAACCCTATCGGATTTTCAAGTCAATTATTATTTATTAAATTTATCGCTTAACCACGCAACGAAATCTTACACACACCGTTGTGTGTAATTAAAACCAACCGACAGAATGAAATTAGGAAGAAACGAAAAATGTCATTGCGGGAGTGGTTTGAAATACAAAAAATGTTGTAAAACTAGATCTTCAGAAAAAGAAAAACCTATTGACATAACACTTTCATCTCTCATAAATACCATAAAACTTGGTTTAGAAAATTTAGACAAATTAAATGGTTCTAAACAAAAAATTAAAGTCAAGGATATTAAATTGATGAATGAAGATTCACTCGTCTGTGAATTCTATCCACATAAAGAAAACTCAACTGACATTAAAATAGAGATTGCAACTATAATGGGATTCTTCAATGGATTTTTTAGAGATGACCCATATGACGGAATTAGATTTAGATATTACGCTGCCAGAGCCTACAACAAAGAAAATATTGAATTATTATATGCTTTATCTTCAAAAGAAAGTGCTGAACAGATTGGAACAGGTAATTCTATTGATTGGATGAAATCGACAATCTTCCAGGAAAACACAAATGATTATCGCCTTGGAATTGCCAAAAAAATAATTTCAGAAATTGAAATAACATTTAGAGAAGTTATTAAGGATATACTTTCAAAAAAATATGGTTCTGAATGGTGGGACTTAACACTTAATAATAAACTAGGAAAAAGTATTAAAGACACTTATAAAAACCAATTTGGGTTTGAAATAACTGACGGAAATGTTTTAATAGAATACACATATATTCTACAACTAAAGAAAATAATCACAACTTATTGGCCAGATTTCAAAGGACTATTTAACAAAAAACCTGATTTTGAAAATTTGATTGATAATCTTAATCTAATTAGAAGAGAAGAAGCTCATAATAGAATAATAACGGAATCTCATTTGGACGAACTAAATGATATTTACATTAAGCTATTATCTAAAATTTCAGAAAAATATCCCGAGATTTTACCAACACATTTAATTGATGGTTGGAAATCAAAAATCAAAGTGATTATGACAAATGGATATAAACCATTATATAATAGCTCTGAACTTATTGATGAACCAGATTCAAAAATCAAACTTTTAAAATCAATCAATAGCACAAAACATCTAATCGAATATATCAAAGAAACTATTAGTAGACTTCAATCGTTAGTTGTTCCAATTCAAAAGAATGCAATCCACAATGAATTAGTACAACATTTTGTTAATTATAAAGATTTATCAGAAAAGAAACTGAAAAATATCGCAGATGGAGAATTACAAATTTTGTTGGAAACTTTGAAAGAAATTGAAAATTATGAAATCATTATGAACGAATTCTCTGGAAAGTTTTTACTGTCTGAAGCATAAAATAACTACACACAACAACGTGTATAAACAATAAGGGTTTTGTTGCTTAATCGAAGTTTGGTGCGTTTTACGAAGTCCGCAAAATTTACAATTTTGCGTTAACATTTGAAAGAAAAATTGTAAATTTGGCTAATTACTAATTCGAAAAGTAAGTCCATTTTAATCCCTTACTGTTCATACACAAACCGTTAGCCACAATTAGAAAATTATGGAAGAAAAGATATTAGAAACAATAGTAACAGGATTTATTTCCGAACTTGTAAAAGAAAGCAAATCAATATTCAATGATTTGTCTGATGAAGGAAGCCAGTTATTGAAAACAGGTCTAAAAAGATATCTATCTAAGCAAAAAGATAAATATTCACATCTTAAAACTCTTTTAAAAGGAAACACTCCTGTCTTTTTATATGATATTTATTACCCATTAAAACTTGAAAAAAGTGATGAAATAATAAAGACAGATGTTATTTCTAATGTTTTTGAAAAGACAAATTATGTTACAATAATTGGTGATGCCGGAAGTGGAAAAAGTACACTTGTAAAGCATTTATTTTTGAATTCAATTTATACCAAATATGCAATCCCAATTTTAATAGAATTAAGGTATCTTAACGATTATGAAAACGATTTAGAATCATATATAATTGACAAAGTTCTTGAAAATAAAATAGCCGAAAATCCAAAGATATTAGAACGATTATTAGAAAAAGGTAAGTTTGTATTTTTTCTTGATGGTTATGATGAATTAAACTCTGAGGTAAAATCTAAAATAATTGAAAACCTTAATTCATTTATTAATCAGTATTCCGAAAATAAATTCATTCTAACAACTCGTCCTTTTTCAGATATTGAACATTTACAAATATTCCACAATTATAATGTTAAAAAACTGTCCCTTGAAGACGGAGAGATTGAGGGATTCATTCATAAACAACTTGAAAAAGAAAATCAACTTGCTAAAAAAATATATGAATCAATCAATTCTAACAAAAGTGAATATATTCAAAGTTTTTTAACAAACCCTCTTCTGCTTTCTCTTTATATTTTAACCTTTCAAAGTAATGCCTCCGTTCCTGCAAAAAAATACATTTTCTATAGACGTGTTATTCAGGCATTATTTTCAGAACACGATAGCAAAACAAAACTTGGCTTTGTTAGAGAAAAACTAAGTGGTTTAAAACAAGAAGAATTTGAAGACATTTTAAAAATATTTTGTTTCATATCTTATTTTGAAAGCAGATTTAATTGGGATATGGACTATATTCTTGATAAATTTAACAAAATTAAAAAAACAAAAAGAACTCACCTTTAGTAACAATAAAGTTGTAAAAGATTTGAAATCTGCTGTTGCATTATGGTTAGAAGATAATGGCGAATATTCTTTCGCACATAGATCATTACAGGAATATTTTGCCGCTTTATTTGTCAAAAACCTAAACCCAAATGAAAACAAAAGAATTTATGATAAAATAATTGACAGATTTTCGAAAATCAGACGTTTAAATGAAGTTAAAAATTTCCTTTCTTTATTAGAAGAAATGGATACTTTAAATTTCAAACGACACTACTATCTACCATTATTATTAGAATTAAGAAAACAAATTGATGATAGCAATGATGAAAATTTATTCAATACATTTATTAAATTCTTTGCACAAGGTGTAATATTACATTCACATAAAGGAGGAGAACGGTACTATCCTGATGTTCGAATCAATGAAGATACAGTCTACAAAGCAATATATATTCATCTTCCATTTACCATTAAACTAAATGACATCTTACGTGATGTTATTAGAGATGATTCTAATAAAGTAACTGATGGTAATGATGAGTTAAAATTAGATAAAGGTAGAGGGAAAAACAGAGTTGTACCTTACATAAATTTTGACAAAGATTTACCTTTTGAGTTTAAAGACATATGTTTTAATAAAGTTATTTCATTAGGAACAGAATTTAGTTTACACATAAATAAAGAAATAAAAGATACTGAAAAATTTATTGAAAAGTCAATTGAAATAGATAAAGATTTTGTTGATTTAATATAAAAAGTGGCTAACAAAGTATAAAAATAATAGCCGAAATAGTAGTAAATATGAACATTGTAGTCCGCAACAACATTAATAGTAAATTGAAAAATCCTACTTCCGCAGTCGGCTACTATTCTTATACAAACCGTTAGCAGCAACCTAAAATGAAGACATTCACCAAAAAAATATTACCCTATTTGATTACCAGCTTGTTGGTAATTGGATTTTGGAAAATGTGGACTTGGACAGATAATTACGCCTGGAATCCGATAGGTAAAGAATTGCTAATGCTTGACATTGCATTGACTTCAATATTCTTCTACAAGACTATTTTTTGGTTGGTAACAGCGAACCTTACTGTATTCGGACTAATGCAACTAAGAAAAAAGAAATTTAAGACTGCGGGAATTGTTATAGCACTAACATTGTCTTATCACTTCACAGTTGGACAAGTAATCGACAAAAAATGTGCGTTTCATTACTATTCTGTTTTTCATAACCAATCTGTTGCCGAAGGATACATTGCCCGACCGATTGAAGAAGCAGGTTATGAAATCGGAGAAATTTTGACCGAGAAAATCGTAGACAAGGAAATGAAATACAGACGATATGCAATTCTCGGACTTCAAAAAATTGACTATCAACCAGCGACTGAACTAATGGGACAAATTCTTTTTGACAACTCGGAACTCGAAATTTATCGAGCAGACGCTTACGAAACATTAAAAACGTTTGATAATGAAAAATCTAACAAACTGTTAGGCGAATTCAGAAAACAGGCAAATGACACAACCGAAAACAAGGTTGTTGAACTTGGTGAATATTTTTATGAAAACAGAGAAAAATAAAAAAGGCAGCTGCTAACAATGTATATAAAAAATAGGCGAAACAGTAGTAAAATCAAGGGTTTTAGCTCGTATCAAACTTTGTGCTTAACCGAAAGTTTCGTGCTTCGTAATCGCCTACTTTTCATATACTAACCGTTACGGGCAAGTAGAATTCATTTCCAAACTGCTGTAAACAAGTAATTTATCTTCTTGTGTTTTTCAACCTCAACTTATTTACGAAGGTCTGTATAAAAAGAAAAAACGTGTTTTTTTTTCGGCGCGGGCAAAAATAAAAAATTCAGAGTTTATTCCGTTTTTATTTGGTTAATTATGGAAAGCCACAAGCTGAATGAAGATTTTTTTGTTCCGTTTTTGCTAAGTAAAAGTAGTCATAGAATTTTTTATTTTTAGCGATGTTCCGTTCTCTTTTCATGTTATGGAACCGCAAATATTATGAAGATTTTTTTGGTTCGGCTTTATCTTCAAGTCAAAAAAAACATTTTTCTTTTGGGATGGTTTGTTTTTATTTACTTGGTTCCGTTTTTTTTCTTTTGGAGACCTGCCCGCAACATCGTATATAGTTTATTGCTTAAAATTACTTTCTAGCAAATATTGGTTTTGCTTTTCTATTCGGGTTTTATTTGCTAAATTCGGTGCTTTATCACGCAACAAACCATATACGCACCGTTGTAGCCAATTTGAAAAATCAAGATTACAGTAAATAATTTAACTTAAAAATCCTGCCTTTGTGTGGCAGGATTTAAAACAATATTTTATTATTAATTAGAAGTTTGCAACTCCTCCGTCAGCGATTATTTCTTCCCCTAAGATAAAGGAAGAGTCGTCAGAAGCTAAGAAAACAGCAACTCTCCCCATTTCTTTTGGTTGTCCAATTCTTTTTATAGGGATTAAGTCTTCAAACCCCGACTTTGCTTGACTTATTACTTCTTCAGGCAATCCCATTTTTCCAAATACTGGAGTTTCAATTGTTCCCGGACTTAATACGTTCACTCTAATATTTCTATCTAATAAGTCAGATGAAAATGAACGAGCAAAAGAGCGGACACCAGCTTTTGCAGCAGCATATACAGCCATCCCTGAAAAAGCTTTATGAGCTGCAATTGAAGCAGTTAACACTATTGAAGAACCATCTTTAAGATATGGAAGAGCCTTTTGTACTGTAAAAAAAACACTCTTTAAATTTAGATCCATCATTTTTTCATAATCAGATTCAGCAGTTTCAACAACCGAACCTAATGTACCTGAGCCAATGCCACCACCTGCGTTTACTACGAGAATATCTAATTTTCCGTATTTCTCATTTGTTTCTTTGAATATTCTTTCTAAATCTTCAAGTTTAGTAACATCCCCTTTTATAGCACTAAAATCTGACCCTAATTTATCAATGGATGCGTCCAATGTTTCTTGGTTTCTACCAACAATCACACCTTTAGCCCCTTCCTTTTTAAATTCTTGGGCAATGCCAAACCCTATACCGCTATTTCCACCTGTAATAACAGCTACTCTATCTTTTAATCTCATATTCATATATTTTTTAATTAATTTGATTGCAAATATATTCAGTATATTTGCATCGAACTAAAAGTTGCATACATACAATAAAGTGCGTACTATGAGAAAAGCAAATTCAACAAATTATGAAAATCAAAAAAAGTTGGAGGAATCCTGTGGATTGACATATGCTATGATATTACTCTCTGGAAGATGGAAAGTAAATATTTTGTGGAATATAAATAATGGAATAAATAGATATGGAAGGTTAAAAAATGGAATTCCAGGAATTTCAGAAAAAATGCTCACACAACGTCTTAGAGATATGGAAAATGAAGGCTTGATTATAAGAAAAGACTTCAATAAAGTACCACCTCACGTTGAATATTATCTTACAGAATCCAGCAAACAATTAACTCCAATATTAGATAAATTATGTAATTGGGGTTCTCAAGTTCGACCTATGTTAATGGAATTAGAAAAACAATTAACAGCTGATTAAAAGAAAAACTGGCTACAACAATGGCTATAGTTAATACGGGTTTTGGTGCTTAATCCAAAGTGAAGTGCCTTGAATAAAGTCCGCAAAATTTTCAATTTTGCGTGTCTATTGAAATAAAGAAAAAATTAAAAATTTGGCTAAGTGCAAGTCCGAAAGTTCAGTCCCCTGAATTCCCGTACTAACCATAGCCTAACCGTTGGCAAGCATTAGAAAAACGAACTCAGAATGAAAATTTGTTTGGCACAAAGTGAATCAAAAAAAGGAGATATAAATTGGAATATTTCAAATCATAAAAAATGGATTGAAGTTGCAATTTCCCAAAATGCCGACTTAATTGTGTTCCCTGAATTATCATTAACAGGTTATGAACCAAATCTTGCCAACAAGTTAGCAACCGACCAAAATGACCTAAGACTAAATGAATTTCAAGAATTGAGTGATAAATGCAAAATCTCAATAGGAGTTGGATTACCAACTAAAACTGAAAACGGAATTTTAATAAGTATGGTTATCTTTCAGCCTAACCAGCAAAGACAAACTTACTCAAAACAAGAACTTCATTCTGATGAAAAAAAACATTTTATTCAAGGAAATGAACAAATAATCATACCAAATAATAATGAAAGAATTGCACCTGCAATTTGTTATGAATCTTTACAACAAGAACATATTAAAAAGGCTTGTGAATTAAACGCAAACATTTACTTGGCAAGTGTCGCTAAACCTCAAGATGGAATTGAAAAAGCGTTAAACTACTTTCCAAAAGTTGCAAAGCAATATTCAATGCTAATATTTATGGTTAATTGCATTGGTTTTTGTGACAATTTTAAAAGTGTAGGACAGACTTCAATTTGGGACGAAAACGGAATTTTAATAGGACAATTAGATAGCAAAAATGAAAGTATGTTAATCTTTGACACTAAAACAAAAGAAATAATCATAAAAAATGAAAATTAGAATTGCTGAATTAAAGGACTTAGAAAAAATAATTCAGATTTATAGCAAATGTAAAATTGAATTAGACAATCAAGGGATTTTTCAATGGACAGACAATTATCCAAATTCTAAGATTATTATGACTGATATTCATAAAGGAATTCTTTACTTATTGGAATACAAAAATGAAATTATCGGAACAATAAATATTAGTAAAGAGCAAGAAAAAGAATATGGAAAAATTGAATGGAAATTTAATGAAGGTAAAATCTTAGTAATTCATAGACTTGCAATCGACCCAAAAGAACAAGGGAATGGTTTTGCTCGGAAACTAATGGACTTTGCAGAAGATTATGCAGAAAAAAAAGGTTATACATCAATTAGACTTGATGCTTTTAGTCAAAATGAAAGAGTAATTAAATTTTACAAAAAAAGGAACTATTTTTTAAGAGGGAAAGTTAATTTTCCAGAAAGAGAATATCCTTTTTACTGTATGGAAAAAGAAATAAAAACGCTTGCCAACAAAGTGTATAAACAATAAGGGTTTCAGTGCTTAATCGAAGTTTGGTACATTTTACAAAGTCCGCAAAATTTACAATTTTGCAGATTAATTATTAAAGAAAAAATTGTAAATTTGGCTAAGTAATAAACCGAAAAGTAAGTACATTTTTAATCCCTTACTGTTCATACACAAACCGTTGTAGCACATTTGAGAAAAAACGAAATGCAGAAATTAATAATAATCATTTTCATTCTAATTTACAATCTGAATTTCGGACAGGAAAAAGTATATAAACTGATTTCAAAAACTGAAAATTCAGATATTAATTACAAAGCATTTAAAGATTTTGACGATTTTAAAATCTACAAAAATGACGGATTGAAAAAAGCGTTTAATCCAAAAAAAGGAGAAAATGATATTTATGTATTCATTTCAGAATTTAAAGGAGATTCGTTTGATGGAACTCGCAAAACTTTTCACGATTATCTGATTTTAAAAGTTGACTCTAAATCTGATATAATAATTGATGGATTTCAATACACATTGGAATGGGCTGAACCACCAGCAATATCGGATTTATATCGTGTGACTGAAAAAAATATAAAAATCAGTAATGGTTTGAAAATGGATTTGCTGAAAATGGAACTTGACAAAGATTATCAAACTGAATACAGAAAATATTTGACTGATAGCGGAAAACTAAATCTGAATTAAAAAAACGTGAAGAATTCAACCAAACTAACTTTTTTATCAATTCTATTTAATTTAATTGTTGCTGGAATAATTATAATTTGGACTTTTGGTTTTAAAGATTTGATTGATTTTATAACTAGTCTTCCATTAAATTTGCTTGTTGGAATATGTGGTTTATTCATTGCAGGATATTATATCTCTTTAAAAATGGAAAAACTCATAAAATTCAGAAAATGGAATTCAGTTTTGATCGGAATAATTGGACTGATTTTGATTTTACTCATAGGAGTTTTAATTGGTTCTTCAGTTGGGTTTATTGAAGAAGGAATTGAGACCTTTGACAGAGAAAATGGAATTAAAAACGCATTATTTGATTACTATGTAAAACCATTATTTTGGATTTTTCTATTTGGAATAATTCCAACAGTAATTGTCGGAGGAATTTTAGGTTATGGAATTAAAAAAAACGTGCTACAACACCGTATATAATTTATTGCTAGTTCGTGCCTACTTACGAAAATCCTCGCGGATTTTCTATTCAGTTTTTATTTACTAAATTAGGTGCTTAAACACGCAACAAACCATATACAAACACGTTACCACACATTAGAAAAATGAAAATCGGAACTACCATTTTAATAACATTTATTTTATTAATCATTGTAATATTTTCAATGGGTGGCGGACACGGAACTTTTTTTCCAGCAAAAGTTGTTTATCCATTTACAATGTTAATTGCTATTTTGACAAAAAACGGAATTGGAATATTTCCGACAATAATTGCAATTACTCAAATCCCTATTTATTCGCTTATTTTGACAAAAAAACCAAAATGGAAATTTTATGTTCTTGGACTCCATATTTTGGCAGTTATTATTTGTTTAAACCTTCCAACCGAAATGTTTGATTAAAATTATGAAAAACGGAATTGTAAGAACTTTACTGTTTTACGGAATAGGGTTTGGAATTGCAGGAATCATCTATCTGATTGTTGGAAATCCTTATATTCACGCTCCTGGATTACATCATCTAATAATGTTGTTGACTCTCATTCTAGGAATAATTTGGACAGTCTATTCAATTATAATTTACTTTTTAAAAAGGAAAACTCAAATACTATTTGGAATAATCATAACGAATTTAATAATAATTTTAAGTTTACTTTTTTATATTTTTTATCCAACAATATTTAAAAACAAAACTTCTAATCCGAAAATAACAAACGAAATATTAACTAAAATGAAAGGAGATTCAACTGAAATATTTCACAACGGAAATTTGATTTATTTAAAAGTTAAAGATTCTATATTATTAGATTTGAGAGAAAACAAAACGGAATAATAACGTGTGGTAACAACGTGTAAAATTCATTGCTAAGTTTTGGCTTACTTAGGAAAATCCTATCGGATTTTCAAGTTGGTTTTGTACTTATGAAGTTAATCGCTAATTTCACGCAACGAAATCTTACACACACCGTTCTACACCATATGAAAAAAGCATTAGTAATCATATTGACTTTAATCGGTTTTTTAGCATTTGGACAAGAAAACAAACTTGAGCGAATTGATGATGAAGTGAATTCAATCAAATCTGATTCAACTCTTACTCAAACGGAATTTGATTGGGTTGAACTGACTGGAATTACGACAGATGGTGGTGGAATTTTAAAAGTTTGGCAGAACGATAATCGAATTTGTAAAATTGTAGAAGAAATCGGACTTTCTTATGGAAGGTTAAGAACAACAATTTATTTGGATAACGAATTACCAATAAAAATAATTGAAACGGAAGAAAACTTTGGACACAAAAATGGAGAGCTGAATTACAAAGAACTGAACGAAGTTTTTAAAGCAACTATATATGTATTTGACTGGAAAAATGATGAAAGTGAAGTCAAACGAATTGGAAAAAGAATTATGAGCGAAGCAAGTTGCTCAATGTATGAATTGACTGAATCAATAATAGAACGTGCTAAAAAAGCAACAACGGAATAAAATACGGTGTAGAACAACGTATAACGTTCATAACGGCTGAATTTCCTATCGGAAATTCCCGCTTATTTACTATATTTGGTTTTACTCGGAAAAGCACTACGTGTTTTTTCCGTTACGAAACGTTATACAACCCGTTGGCAACTATAAAAACGAAACTCAAATTGAATAATAAACTTGCTGAATTAACTTTTTTGGTGTAAATTAGCACCAAAATAAAATATTATGGCAAGACAAAGTATTTCATTCACTCAACCGAATGATGAGTGGTTAAAAAATCAAGTTGATAGAAAAGAGTATTCTACCAAAAGTGAGCTTGTAAACGATTTAATTAGACAAGCAAGAAAACAGCAAAGACAAATTGACTGGATTAGTGCTAAATTGGAAAAAGCAGAAAATAGCGGATTTACGAATTTAAGTAAAGAGCAAATATTAGCGGAATCAAAGTCTTTAATTTAATGACTAATTATAAACTAAGTAATTTAGCGAAACAAGACTTAATAAGAATTCATAAATACGGAGTTGAAAAATTTGGAATGACTCAAGCTGATAAATATTTCGACTCTTTCTTTGAGAACTTTGATATTATAGCTGAAAATCCATTTTATTTTGAATCTGTAGATTACATAAAAAATGGATATAGACGTTGTGTTTCAGGCTCTGATAGTATTTATTACAAAGTGAATAATAATATCGTGGAAATTATGGCAATAATTGGAAAACAAGATTTGAAAAATATTCTCTAATTTGAATATTACAGTTGCCAACACCGTGTAAAATTCATTGCTAGTGCAAGCTTACTTACGAAAATCCTCGCGGATTTTCTATTCGGTTTGTATTTACTAAATTTGTTGCTTAATCACGCAACGAAATCTTACACAAACACGTTGGCAGTAATTAAACAAAACGCAATATTAACTTCAAAAAATGACTTTTATATACATATTTATCGCACTTGCAATAATTGGTTTAATATCATTATTATATGAATCCACACCTTGGGCGAAAAAGAAATTAAAAAAATCTACTGACCTAAAAAATAAAAAAAATGAACTTGAAAAATTGAAAGAACCATTCAATCAACAAGTAAAAATTCTTGAAAATGAATTAGAAAAACTATATGAAACTCAATATAGTGTATTCTATATTGGTAAAGGCCCAAATAAAATTTGTTCTATTTGTAACGATGTGTTTTATGCTAAAGAATCGTATTATAATTATTGTGATGGTTGTTATGCTTATCCGAGTCATTCGAATACTTATGAGGTTAGTAATGACGTAAAAGAATTATTACAATTGCGTTATAAATTTTCAATTCAAATTTCAGAAGATGAAAGATTTTTTTTGCGTAGCCTCATCAACCCACTTTCAACCGAAGAACTAATAAACAGGTTAAACCCAAAAATGTCAAAAGAAGAAAAATTAAATCTTTTAGAACTTTTAGAACTACCATCAGGAAAAACTTTAAAAGATAAACTTCATTTGGAACACGATTTTAAATTCGATAATAAAACAAATATTTACAATAGATTGAGAACTCTTACAAAGACAGATGAAGAAAAAATCAAATTAATTAGAAAGAGGATAAACAACGAATTTATTAAAATGTCTTCAGATTTTACAAAAAACAACGAAACAGCGAAAAAAGAGTTAATAAAATCTTTTGAAATCCCATTGATTAAGATTAGCGAAATTGATAGCCTAATAAATAATCTCGAAAGTAATGAATTTTCAAAAAGTAATACAAATTTGAATTCAGTTGAATCGATTACTAAAACCATAGTAAACAAAATAGAATCAAAATATTTAAATAGAAGAATTTAAGACAATTTTAAAATTGCAGGTTATAAAACCTATATGTATAATTCAAATACGCAACAATCTAAAAATGAATAAAAAAGAAACTTTAAAAAAAGCAATAACGCTAATGAATATTGACTTGTTAGATGTCATTTTAGACAATGATGAAGCATATATGGAAGTTTCTAAAGATTTGTTTATTAAAACTTTGAGCAAGGAATTTGATGTATTAAAAAAACAAGGAGTAACTAAATTTGAGAAAGTATCAAAAGGCACTTGTAACAAGTGCTATAAAGGTTGCAATGGTTATACTTTTTTGACAAAAAACAATGATTATTTAGATTTACTATTTAAAGAGAAAAATAATGAAATCGTAGATTTATTTAGATGTAGTGATTTTAAAAATGAGGAAAGTCTAATTAAGAAAAATTGTATTTATTTTAGGTTCAAAAAAGACGAAAGTAAAAACTACAATCCTTCATCTTATATTTTTTCACTTCAAGAACAAGTAGAAGTTGCTGTTGATAAATTTGAGAAATTTGAAAACAAGATAACAGATATTGTGGACTTTGTTTGTTGGTTTAAAGAAAATAAAAAATTACATAATTCTGTAAAGGATTTACATTGGGATTATAATTTTGTTTGGTCTTTTTTGTCAATTTATGTAACAATTGAGAATTTTAACGAATTAGCAGAAAATCATAATTCTGCTAAAAAAGCACTTGCCGAATTTGACAATTCAAACGAAAAATCAATAATAGATTGGTTAATAAAATATGAGAAAAGTAATTTACGATTTTCAAGTGGTTATGAAAAAACAGAATCTTGGGAAAAGACAAATTTAATTCTCTTTAAAAACGGAGAAACATTTTTTGAAACTGGCGGAGAAATAAAGTTATTTAATAATGTTTTAGTAGATATTACTGATTGTAAAGAATCAATTGAGTTTTCAGACTTATTCAGTAAACATTATTGGGAATTTGAGAAAAAGTATGCACCAACGAAAAAACTATTTGAACTCTACGGAGATTTTGAAATTGAATTATCCGAATATTTGTCTGCTCGTGGTTTGTATTCTGACATTCTGAAAAAGTATAATATTAAACCGAAAGAAAAAATAACTACTGCCAACACCGTATAAAATTAATTGCTGGTTTTAGCCAATTTACGAAAGTCCTCGCGGACTTTCTATCTGTGATTTATTTACTAACTTTAGTGCTTAAAACACGCAACTAATCTTATACAAGCACGTTGTAACACATACCTCTGAAAATTTCAAATTTCAAGAAAATAATTATAAATCTTTGAAAATAGTAACTTTTAAGTTACCTTTGTCAGAATGGAAAAGGTCAGACAAGTAATTGCATATAAGCATCACTTTGAAGAATTCTTACTCGCTCAACCGATTAAAGTTCAAGATAAGATTTACAAAGTGATTGAAATAATCGAAACATACGAAAGAGTACCTTCGAATTATCTGAAAGCAATAACAGGAACAAAAAGACTTTACGAAGCTAGAATTAAATTGGGCTCGAATATTTGGCGTGTTTTTTGCTTTTTTGACAAAGGAAAACTTGTAATCTTATTAAACGGATTTACAAAAAAGACACAGAAAACTCCGAAAAAAGAAATTAACAAAGCCATTAAATTAATGAATTCATATTATGAAGACAAAAACAAATAAAATGGAAACTAAAAGTTGGAAAGACATTAAGGATTCTGTTTACGGAAAAAAAGGAACAGAACGCAGAGATGAACTTGAAAGGGATTTTGGATCATTTAAAATTGGATTGCTTTTAAGAAATGCAAGAGAAGAAAAAAATATGACTCAAAAACAACTTGGTGAATTAGTTGATAAAAAGCGGACTTATATTTCTCGTGTGGAAAATAATGGGAGTAATCTGACTTTAAAAACCTTATTTGACATCGTAGAAAAAGGTCTTGGAGGAAAAGTAAACATATCTATCGAAATCTAAAAAGTACGTGTTACAACAACGTATAAACTCCATAAGGATTACTTTGGTTAATTGGAAAATTCTGTTTTATAGAAACTTTTTTCAAAACTGAAAATTCCGTAAAACAAATCCCTTACGGAAGCTTATACAAACCGTTACCTGCAAGCTGAAAAGCCAGCCGCACAAACAGCACATTTATTTTTTGCCGAACACACCAACCAACGCTGAAAAATAAAAGAGCTGTTTCTTTCCACCGCAAAAAAAACGAACAACTTGATATAAAATTCGCAAATTATAATTACATTTGCTAAAATTAGGTCAACTTGACTTTAAAACAAAAAAAATGGTAGGTTTCGGACAATTCATAAAAAACGAACGAGAAAAACGAGAATGGACACAGACTGAATTTGGAAATCAAATAGGTATAAATACTAGTGCAATTTGCCGAATTGAAAATGGAACACAAAAATTCAGCATATCAAAACTTGAAAAACTTTCTCAAATATTAAAAGTTGACAATCAAAAAATCAATGATTTATTTTTTGCGGACAAATTTGCAAAAGAAGCTTTTAAATATAAATGTTCAGAATCAGTTTTTTCAGTTGCTGAAGACAATGCCACTTATTTGAGAAATATCAACACAAAACAAGGAATATTAAATTTTGAAAATGAATAGAAAATTAACCGCAATCGACTTATTCTCTGGATGCGGAGGATTCTCTTATGGATTCCAACAAGCTGGATTCCACGTAATTTTAGGTGTTGATAATACAGAAGTAGCCTTAAAAACATTTGAGAAAAATCATAATGATTCTAAAACACTTCTTTTAGACTTGCACGAAGATAATTCAATAGATAAAATTGTAGAATCAAAAGGAAAGCATAAAGTAGATGTTATAATCGCTGGACCACCTTGTCAAGGTTTCTCTTTGACTGGAGCAAGAAATGAAAATGACGAAAGAAACACACTTTTTAATGCTGTATTCAAACTTGCTAAAAAGGTAAATCCAAAAGCAATAATAATCGAAAATGTTCCAGGATTACTTAATTTGTATAAAGGAAAAGCAAAAAAAGAAATAATCGAACTTTGCGAAGAGATGGGATATAATTGTAATCCTAAACTATTATACGCACCAGATTACGGAGTTCCGCAGATTAGAAAACGAGTATTTTTTGTTGCAATAAAAAAAGAATTAGGAGTATTTGAATTTCCAGAAAAAACTCATAAGCCCGAAGAATATATTGGTTGTAAAGATGCTATTGGAGACTTACCAAATTTAGTCAGCGATTTAGGAAATGAAGAATTACTTTATGACAAAAAAGCTTCTAGCGAATATCAAAAAACAATGAGAAATGGTAACAAGGTTATAAAAAACCATCTTGGAACACAACATACTGAACACGTTATAAATGTTATTTCACAAGTTCCAGAAGGTGGAAATCATAAAGATTTACCACCAGGAGTTGGAGATTCTAGAAAATTCAATGAAGCTTGGACTAGATACCATAGTAAAAGACCTTCCAAAACAATAGATACTGGTCATAGAAATCACTTCCACTACAAATGGAACAGAGTTCCTAGTGTAAGAGAAAATGCGAGATTGCAATCATTTCCTGACGAGTTTATCTTTTTGGGTAATAAAACCCAACAATACAGACAAGTTGGAAATGCTGTACCACCATTGCTAGGAAAAGTTCTTGGCACTCACCTGATAAACTATTTGAAAGATGAAGATTAATGTAATTGACTTATTCGCAGGTTGTGGTGGATTAACGGACGGATTCCTTCAAACAGGAAAGTACAATACTTTAGCAGCTGTTGATTGGGAATTCCCAACGGTTCAAACTCTTAAAAAGAGATTGAGTACAAAATGGAATTATGATTTAGACCGCAATAACATAATACATTTCGACATTCAAAGAACAGAGGAGTTAATTAATGGCTTTGAAGATTCAAAATTTGGGAAAAGTGAAGGTCTTGATAAAATCGTAGGAGATAAAAATGTAGACTTAATTGTTGGAGGTCCACCTTGTCAAGCATATTCAATTGCAGGAAGGGTTCGGGATGAAAATGGTATGCAAGATGATTATCGTAACTATTTATTTGAGAGTTATGTAAAAATGGTTAATCATTTTCAACCAAAAGCATTTGTTTTTGAAAATGTAGAAGGTATTCTTTCAGCAAAACCAGGTGGAATATCAATTGTAAAAAGAGTAAGAAAAGCTTTTGAAAAAATCGGTTATGAAACAACTGAAAACTTAAGGGAAAATGCGTTGTTCGACACATCATATTATAATGTTCCGCAAAAAAGAAAAAGAGTTATAATTTTTGGCGTACAAAAAAATAAAGATAGCACAGAACAAGTTCGCAAGTTTTACTCGCTTATGAAGCAAAAAGCAAGTGTAGAACCTATGAATTCTAAAATAGCTTTTGAAAACTTACCGAAAATTTATCCATCAAAATTAAACCCTAAACACTCACATTCAGTAAAACTAAATGGTGTCGCTTTACCAAAAAACCACGAACCAAGAATGCACAGTGAGAGAGATATTGAAATTTTTAAAATGCTAACAGAAGATATTTTAAGTGGAACTGAAAAATATATTTCAAGTAAAGCTCTAATTCAATTATATAAAGAAAAAACTGGTAAAGATTCTAAATTTCATAAATATCACGTAATAAGAGAAGATAAACCAAGTAATACAATTCCTGCTCATTTATACAAAGATGGTTTAAGACATATTCATCCAGACCCAAACCAAGCTCGTACAATTACAGTTCGAGAAGCTGCTAGAATACAAAC
Organism: Flavobacterium sp.; assembly: GCA_002733185.1. Lineage (GTDB taxonomy): Bacteria > Bacteroidota > Bacteroidia > Flavobacteriales > Flavobacteriaceae > Marifrigoribacter. Next base: position 56,472 of record NVUT01000020.1, read on the forward strand.
TTTTGATGATGAATTTGAATTTTTAGGTTCTAGAGGAGACCAATATAAAATGATTGGAAATGCTGTTCCTCCTCATTTTTCTAAAGTAATTGCAGAAACAGTCTCTGATATTTTAAATAATTCACATATTCCTTTCACTCTTAAAACAGGACTTTTTAGTCGTGAATTAGTAAACCAGATTTAAACCTATGTTATACACTCAAAATTTAGAAGAATTAATATTTAATAGACACGAAATTTTAGATACTGATGAACTAATTGTTTTATCTGGATATTTAGGCCCCAGACCAGTTGCAAGATTGGAAGAATTACCTTTCAATTCTCGTGTAATTTATGGAATGTATGGTTCAGAAGGCATTCAAACAAGACTGCATAACTCACTAACTCGTATTCAAAATGAAGTTGAGAACCTAAATATTTTTTATTCTCAACTACCTGTTCATTCCAAATGTTATGTCTGGCGAAAACAAGGCCAAATAATTCACGCTCTTTTAGGTTCTGCAAATTTTTCGATTAATGGACTTACAACACCTTATCGGGAGATATTGGCGGAAACAACTAGAGACACTTTTAATCCGTTAAATGATTATTTGGGTCACGTATTAAATAATTCAATTTCTTGTCTTGAGATAGGAGGACGTGGAATTCAAGAAGGCGTTGAGCCTGATGAAGCCAGTATTATGACACTTTTAATGGCCAATGGACAAACACATAATGCCAGTGGATTAAATTGGGGCTATATGGCTAATGGACTTCCTTCTTTAAGACGAGGTATAGATGATGCTTGTATTCCAATAAGTATTGAACATATCAGACACTATCCTGAATTATTTCCACAAAAATTAACGGAAAGAGAACTTGTAGACGTAAGAGGTAGAAGACAAAGGTCAAATGAAGCTATTGAATTAATTTGGGATGATGGAATTACAATGGAGGGTTTACTTGAAGGAACAAATAATGTGGATGGAATAGCTTATCCCAAACAAATAAGTTCATTTCCTGCAAAAAATGAAATGGGAGAATATTTAAGGCAAAGGCTGGGTGTGCCTTTAGGACAACCTGTTCAAAGACATCATCTAGATAGATATGGCAGAACTGATATTACAGTTTCATTATTAGGAAACGGAATTTATAGTTGTGATTTTTCTGTTTGACAAAATGCCAACGCTAAAAGCCATACACATTTACAATTCGCTACAGCCAACACACAAGCCCAAAATTGCAAAAGAGTATGTCTTTGCCAACGCTAGCTAGTTTGCGGAAGAAAGCCAGACAGGTAACAACGTGTATAAAACATAGCTAGTAAGTGCTAAACCAAAGTTTTGTGTGTACTTAAAAGTTCCGCCAAATTTTTAATTTGGCTTTTAAAATAGAAAAGATAAAAACAAAATATAAAAATTCGGCTCTGTGCTAAACCGAAAATGTAGTACCTTTTTACACGCTACGATTTCATACACAAGACCGTTACCTGCAAGCACCACAAACGAAAAACTGAATGCAAAAAAACATAATTCAAACTATTTTTAAGTATTCAATTGCAATAGTTTGGATTGCAAACGGACTAATTTGTAAAGTTTTAAATTTTGTTCCAAGACACGAACAAATTGTAGCACGAATTTTAGGAGATGAATTTTCAAGACCATTGACTATTTTAATCGGAATTTCAGAAATTGGAATGGCAATATGGTTTTTAAGCGGAATAAAATCAAGACTGAATACATTTGCTCAAATCGGAATTGTTGCAACTATGAATATTCTCGAATTTATTCTTGTACCTGATTTATTACTTTGGGGAAAAATGAATTCCATATTTGCACTTTTATTCATTTTTACAGTTTATTTCAATCATTTTCATTTGAATAAAAAAGCCATATGATTTCATTTTTAAAAAATCATCCTTTTGCTGTTGAAACTCATTTTGAAAGTTCAACAGTTTTGACATTTGCAATACCAAAGAAAGAATTACAAAGTTTAATTCCAGAATGTTTAGAATTAGATACATTCCAAGATAAATGGGCATTTATAGCTGTTGCAATGGTTCAAACAAAAGAATTAAGACCTAAAGGGTTTCCTAAATTTATTGGAAACAATTTTTTCTTAATTGGTTATCGTGTATTTGTAAGATATACCGATAACGCAGGAAAAAGATTAAGAGGTTTGTATATTTTAAAATCAGAAACAAATAAAAAGAAAATGGAGTTTTTGGGAAATATATTTACGCATTATAATTATTCGACAACTGACATTTCAGAAATAAAGGAAAATGATTTTAAAGTAATTAAGTCAATAAAATCGAAATTTACTCTAAAAATAGACACTACAGAAAAAGAAAAAGATTTACCAACAAATTCACCATTTGAAAATTGGAAAGAAGCAAGACGATTTGCAGGTCCTTTACCTTTTACATTCACTTATAATAAAGAAAAAAAAGAAGTATTAATAATTGAAGGTGTTAGACAAAATTGGAAACCAAAACCTATAGAAATAGCCGATTATAATTTTTCATTTATAAACAAATTTAATTTTCAAAATTGTGTTTTAGCAAATGCATTTGTTATTGAAAATATACCATACTATTGGAAAAAAGGTAAAATTGAGAAATGGAAAAAATAAGAAAACCATTTCAAGGAATATTAAATATTATTCGTTTCAATTGGCACTTTTATGTAATTGCAATTGTTCTTATTTTTTCAATACTTTTCTTGACATACTTTACTAATTCAACAATTAAAATAATCTTACAAATAGTTAGTATTATAATATCAATAACAATTTTCGTTTCATTATCAATTTCGTATTATGTGTATGATTTATCGGGTTTTTACAAATTGGAATGGATTAAAAATAATGATGATAATATTTCAATAATTAATATAAATGCAGGTTTTGATGAAACAAGTGAATTGCTTAAAAGGAAGTTCGTAAACTCAAATTTCACAGCACTTGATTTTTATAACCCAAACAAACATACAGAAGTCTCTATTAAACGAGCAAGAAAAATATATCCACCTTATCCGAATACAAAAGAAATAAAGACTTCAAAAATTGATTTAGAAAGCAACTCAATCGACAAAGTATTTGTAATTTTATCTGCACACGAAATACGAAACGAAACAGAAAGAATTGTTTTTTTCTCTGAACTTAACAGAATATTAAAACCAAAAGGACAAATAGTTGTTATTGAACATTTAAGAGATATTTCAAATTTTATGGCATATAATATTGGCTCATTTCATTTTTATTCAAGAGCATCTTGGTTAAGTACTTTTAAAAAATCAAAATTAAGCGTAATATCTGAAATTAAAAATACGTCTTTTATATCAACCTTTACACTTGAAAAAAATGGAAATACATTATAAAATAATAGGAATTATATTAATTGCCTTGGCATTCGTTCACGTCATTTTTCCAAAGTATTTTAAATGGGAAAAGGAATTGAAATCTTTAAGTCTAATAAACCAACAAATTATGAAAGTTCACACTTTTTTTATTGCATTGGTTGTATTTCTAATAGGTCTTTTATGTCTAACATCATCAAATGAATTAATCAATACAGAATTAGGAAAAAGAGTATCTCTTGGTTTCGGAATATTTTGGAGTTTCAGATTGTTAATTCAGTTTTTTGGTTACTCTACTAAACTATGGAACGGAAAAAGAATGGAAACGATAGTTCATATAATATTTTCAATTTTATGGGCATATTTAAGTTATATTTTTATAAAAGTATATTTAACATAAACGACTGAAAACAAAAAGCCAGCAGGTAACAATGTATAAAAACAATAGCGGTTTTAGTGCTAAATTCAAAGTGATTATCTTTGTATAAAGTTTAGTGATAAACTGAAAGGTCTGTGCCTTGAAATCCGCTACTATTCTTATACTAACCGTTAGGCACAAGCTTGACCCGTCCTGAAATATGTATACACAAAACAACAAGTATATGTATAAAAATGACAGAGTAACTAGACGTTACAGCGAACCTTTCAAATTAAAAATT
>NVUT01000052.1 GCA_002733185.1 Flavobacterium sp.
CGCTTTTTAAATAATCTTAGTTTATTAAGAATCATTACGTCTCTGAATAAAAAAAGATTTACAATTATAGTTAAGCATAATAATAGTAGCGTGATAATTGCACTTATTTCTTTATAACTAATAAAATAAAATGAAAATGCAAGAATTAAATAAGCGACAAGACCTTTTAGTTTTACTAAACGTAAAAATTCATTTAGTGTAAAAGCTGCAAGAATAAATAGGAGTCCAATAAACCATTCACGAGAGGTAAACAGTGTAAAAAAGATGATTGCGACATAAAGTACTCCCGATAAAAATCGAATAATAACTTCTTTCATAAATTATAAGTCTTCCAGTAGCAACAAATATAAGTTTTTTGTGCTACTTCCATAACTCATAAAATCCTTTTCTTTTTCGGTTTCAAAATCTTGAATGGTTGTAATATTACTTGGTATTAGATTTTTGCTCTGATTTTTTATTTTTCGCATTCCTTCACTAATCGTATCTGTAAGTTGACTAGTTGTAGCAAAAACGATAAACCTTGAAGGAAGTTCATTTAGCTTTTTCTCTTTTATTTGGTTAGAAGAAAATAAAATAGAACCATTTTTAGCAATTAATGATTCGCAAGTTGTTAAGAAAAAAGAATTATCCGTTGCCTTATTAAAATTAAAATCATCCGATTTAAACAAACCTCCTAATTGTTTGTTGATACAATAAACGTCTTTTTTATCTAATTGATTTTCTTCAAGTATATTATTAAATGCTTCAAAAACTTCGTCCATTGTTAAACAATAAAGAAATTTTCCGCCATTTTCATTAAAATTATAAGTGAATTTTTCGTCAATGGGAGTGTCTTCTCTAGGGACATAACTGCTTTTATCAGTTTGATTTATAGAAATCTCTGACTTATTTTTTATACCAAAAATCTTTTTAAGCAGATTCATTTGCTATTTATTGGGGAATTGAAGCTGTTTGTAATCATCAAATATATAAAAACTAAAGATAACAGCTGTTTTCTAATGTTAAAATTCGTGAAAAATTATTTAAAAAACAGCCGTATATATTTTTGATTACTTATCGTTTTTATTTTCGATTACAACTTCCTTTGCTTCTTGTTCATTAGCCATAGCTTCTTTTATTTCTTCAGAAGCAGTTTCTTCGGATTTTGCATAAGGACGGTCTCCAAATATTTTTTGAAGATCATCTTTAAAAATAACCTCTTTATCAAGTAGCACAGTTGCTAAATCGGTAAGTTTATCTTTATGTTGCTCTAAAATACTGATAGCTCTTTGATATTGTGTTTCAATTAATTTAGAAATTTCTTGATCAATTAATTCAGCAGTTTTTTCGCTATAAGGTTTTGTGAAACCATATTCGTTTTGGCCAGAAGAATCGTAATAAGTTAAGTTCCCAATTTTGTCATTCAGTCCATAAATAGTAACCATTGCTCTTGCTTGTTTAGTTACTTTCTCCAAATCGTTTAATGCTCCAGTAGAAATTTCATCAAAAATTACTCTTTCAGCAGCACGACCACCAAGAGTTGCACACATTTCATCCAACATTTGGTCTGGTTTTACTAACTGTCTTTCTTCGGGTAAATACCAAGCAGCACCTAAGGATTTTCCTCGTGGTACAATAGTAACTTTTACCAATGGAGCAGCGTGTTCAAGCATCCAACTTACAGTTGCGTGACCTGCTTCGTGAAATGCAATTGATTTCTTTTCGGAAGGAGTAATAATTTTATTTTTCTTTTCTAGACCACCAACAATACGGTCAACAGCATCTAAGAAATCTTGTTTTTCAACAGATTTTTTATCACTTCTAGCTGCAATTAAGGCCGCTTCATTACACACATTTGCTATGTCGGCACCAGAAAAACCAGGAGTTTGTTTAGATAAGAAATCAGTGTCTAGATTCTTATCCACTTTTAAAGGACGTAAATGCACTTCGAAAATTTCTTTACGTTCTCTAATATCTGGAAGATCAATATAAATTTGTCTGTCAAAACGTCCAGCACGCATTAATGCTTTGTCTAGAATATCTGCACGGTTAGTAGCAGCCAAAACAATTACGTTTGAATTAGACCCAAAACCATCCATTTCGGTTAGTAATTGATTTAATGTGTTTTCACGTTCATCGTTTGAACCAGACATCGCGTTTTTTCCTCTAGCACGACCAATAGCATCAATCTCATCAATAAAAATAATAGATGGTGCTTTTTCTTTGGCTTGTTTAAATAAGTCACGAACACGAGATGCACCAACACCTACAAACATTTCTACAAAATCGGATCCAGATAATGAGAAAAAAGGTACGTGCGCTTCTCCAGCAACAGCTTTTGCTAATAATGTTTTTCCAGTTCCGGGTAAACCAACTAATAAAGCTCCTTTAGGAATTTTGCCTCCCAAGGCAGTATATTTTTCAGGTTTTTTAAGAAAATCTACAATTTCTTGAATTTCTTCTTTAGCACCTTCTAATCCAGCAACATCTTTGAAAGTAGTTTTTACATCTGTTTTTTGATCAAATAACTTGGCTTTCGATTTCCCGATATTAAATATTTGTCCACCTGGACCACCTCCAGCACCACCAGACATACGTCGCATTATAAAAATCCAGATTCCAATAATAACCACAAATGGTAAAAGCGAAATTAATATTTCACTCATTACGTTGTTGTCATCACTATAGGTATCGTAAGTTTGTAGATTATTTTCTTTTACATTTTTATCGAATTTTTCTTGAAAATGACCAAGATCTCCAATCTGAAATTGATAAGAAGCTTCCTTTCCTGTAGCAAGAAAATCAGATTTCTCTTTTTTCTTTGTATGAACTTCTTTGTTTTTTGCTTCAGAGGTAAGAAAAACTTTTACGGTCTTTTTATTTACAATGTCAATTTTTTCAATGTCTCCATCTAATAAAAAGGTATTAAATTTAGATTGCGTTATTTTTTCAGGCTGAGACCAACTTCCACCGCCAAAAACATTTAAGGCTAGAAAAACCAATATTATAGCAGCATAAATCCAATAACTATTAAATTTAGGCTTTTTAATTTCCGTTTTTTTATTTTCTGGTTTTTTATTTTCGTTTGCCATTAGGCTTCTTCTTTTTTAGTTGATGTTTCAATTATTACCGATTTTGCATCGCCCCACAATCCTTCAATATTGTAAAATTCTCGAATATGTTTCTGAAATACATGAACCACAACGTGAACATAGTCAATAAGCACCCATTCGGCATTATTGCTACCTTCAATGTGCCATGGCTTTTCTTGAATTGCTTTGCTAACTGTTTTCTGAATTGAATTTACAATAGCATTTACTTGGGTGTTTGAAGTACCGTTGCAAATAATAAAATAATCACAAACAGTATTTTCTAATTCTCTAAGGTCTAGAATTTCAATGTCTTGACCTTTAACTTCTTCAATACCAATAATAATTTGGGTTATGAGTTGGTCGGTACCTTTTTCTTTCTTCAATATAATTTAATTTTACCTTTTTAATAAGGTTGTAAAGTTATTCTTTTTTTGTTTATTGAAACGTTTTTATAACGTTACATTAACACATATTTTATTACAGTGAAGATAATCAAACTTAATGCCATAGGTTCAACAAATTCTTACCTAATTAATTTGGGTAAAAATGAAGCACTAGAAGACCCTACAATAGTCCTTGCTAACAAGCAAATAAACGGACGTGGACAACAAGGTGCAACTTGGCAGTCCATACCACAACAAGGCCTTACGTTTAGTATGTTTAACAAGTTTCATAACTTATCAGTTTCCGATATTTCGAGCATTGCATTTGCCACTTCCCTTGGAGTACAAAAAGCGTTAAAAAAATTTTTAATTCCAAAGGTTGAAATAAAATGGCCTAACGACATTATGTCACAGTCAAAAAAGGTGGCAGGAATCCTTATCGAAAACCAAGTTAAACAGGGGAAAATTGTGTCTTCGGTAATTGGAATAGGAATTAATGTAAATGAAGAGCATTTTAACAACTTACCACAAGCAACTTCTATGAGGTTGACTACGGGTGTAAAATACAATCTTGATGAAGTACTTCACGAGGTTTCTGAAGCAGTTTTTTCTGAATTAAAATCCCTTGAAACCAACTCTATTTCTGAATTAAAAATTAGCTATGAAGCAACTCTTTTCAGAAAAGAAACTATTTCGGTTTTTGAAACTCCAAATAAAATTCGATTTAATGGAAAAATAAAAGGAGTTACTAATTCGGGTAAACTGATTATTGAAAATGAAGCGGAAGTCTTGAAAACTTATCAATTAAAAGAAATAAAGCTATTGTTTTAAAATATAAGACCTACTAGGTTTTAAAAACTTAGTAGGTCTGTAATATTTATATATTTTCTAAATTACTAGTCAAGGTTTCCAAAAACTTAGTAATAGGCCCTTTGATCATCATCGCCATCATCGGATTAAAATCTCCTTCAAATAGTAACTCTGCTTCCGAAGAGGTTTCATTGATTTCTGTAATATTTCCTGTTAAGTTAAACGGAATTTTATCGCTAATTGCTCCCAATATCACTTTATTTGGAGCAACAATTTCTTTTACTTCTAAAGCAATTTCTGGCATTCCCTTTAAAGCAAAAACAAAAGCATTGTCTCTAATTACTTCAAATTTACTAATATTATCTGGCATTAATTGTTCGAAGTTTTTTACATCGCAAAGAAAATCACAAAGTTCTGCTGCAGATTTTTGAACGGTTACTTTTTTACTATTTAAATTCATTTTTATTCTTTTTTATGTATTAGTGATTTGTTGCTTCGATACGATTTGCTTTATGGCAAATCATTCAGCAACCTGAGCTTCTAAATTAGGACACTGAGTGTTCCGATTTTTATCGGAATGTACCGAAGTGTTTTTAATAGTCAAAAATAATACCATTTTATTTAGACCAATTCCCAGGATCTTCGCGCCATTTTGATAAAATCTCAGCTTCTTCTGAGGAAATATAATTAGATTTTTCGGCTAATAAAAGCAAGTTTTCGTAATTGCTTAAGGTGTTTAAAGTAACGTTTGCGTTTTTAAAATTTTCTTCAGCAACATTAAAACCATAAGTAAAAATAGCGACCATACCTTTTACTTGAACTCCAACTTCTCTAAGAGCATCTACCGCTAAAAGACTACTTTTTCCTGTACTAATAAGGTCTTCTACGATGATAGCTGTTTGGCCTTTTTCAATATAACCTTCAATTTTATTCTGTCTTCCGTGTTTTTTTGCTTCCGGCCTAACATAACAAAAAGGAAGATTTAGTACATCTGCTACCAAAGCACCAATGCCAATTGCTCCAGTTGCAACACCTACAATTACATCGGGTTTTCCGTAAAGTTCTTCAATTTGTTTGGCTAAATTTTCACGAATGTAATTTCTAATCATTGGAAATGACAATGTTACACGATTGTCGCAGTAAATTGGAGATTTCCAACCCGAAGCCCATGTAAAAGGGTTTTGTGGTTGTAATTTAATTGCATTAATTTGCAATAGCAATTCGGCTGTTTTCTGAGCAGTTTCTTTGTTTAAAATCATAGTGCAAATGTATAAAGTTTTTGTAAAAGATATTCCTATAATTCTTTCTTCTAAAAAAAATATTGGGAGTCAGTACACTTCATATTCATTAAAGGAAGTAGATTTTAATGATTTAATTGAAAAAATACTAAAAGGAGAGTTGCATTATGTGAATTTATTTCATAAAAATGAAAAGAAACTAGAAAAGCATCTTCGGAAAAAACTTTCTGTTGTTGAAGCTGCGGGTGGTTTGGTTTACAATCAAAAAAAGGAAATACTATTTATTTACCGAAATTCCAAATGGGATTTGCCAAAAGGTGGTGTTGAGAAAAAGGAAACTTATGAAGATGCTGCAATAAGAGAAGTAGAGGAAGAGACGGGAGTTGAAGGGTTAGAGATTAAAGATTTTATAATGAAAACCTACCACGTTTTTAAACGCAACGATACTTTTAAACTAAAAATCACCTATTGGTACGAGATGTACACCGAATTTAAAGGTGAATTAACGCCCCAATTAGATGAAGATATTAAAAAAGCAAAGTGGAAAAATTTTGAAAAGTCTCAAAAAGCGTTGCAAGATTCTTATGAAAATGTAAAGCTTCTTTTTCCGAAAGAATATTTAACCACCCACCCGAAGGATCGGATATCGTAAATGTGTTTCTTCATAATTGGGAGATTTTTTATGAATCCAATCCAATTGTAGATACCAGCTTTTTAAAAAACCTGAATCTAAAGCTTTCTTTTCTTCAAATTCTTTTTTAATTTCAGGATTGTTTTCTAAAAATTCAAGTGCAAGATCTTCCCAAACATAAGGAGAGAATCCTTCTTTTTGTTGAAGTATGGTATCGAAGAAATTCCAATTAAGAAAGGAATCTGGTGCAGCAGGTTCTAGTGTTTCAAGAATATAGCGCACTCCTTCTTGTTGAGTGTTTACGATGTAATCACCTGTGTTTATTTTAACTTGTTCTGTTAAAGTGGTTACCTGAGTATTATAATGTAAATAATGACCTTCGTAAGGAGCGTTTACAGATTCATAGCTTTTAATTTTATAAACAGAAGCAGTAATTACAGTGTCTTTTAATACACGTTTCATTTTAATTTTATTCAGTTTTAAAAGCTCGATAACATTCCACCATCCTTTAGGAATGATATATTTTTCGGGAATAATAATTTCTTCTTTTGGAATAAAATAATTCTGATACACCAATTCTTTGGTGAATGGCTTTGCTCTATCATATTTTAAACGATTATTACCCGTAATTTTACTAGGAATCATTTCGCCTTCATATCCTTTAAACTGAAGTATTGAAGATTGCAAAGTGTCAATTTTCCAAGAAATAGGGTAGGAGTCACCAACTTTATAAGTGTTGGATGAATAGGAGGTAAGTTTTTTAATTTTATCAGCATCTTTTTCAGCAATTGCAATAAAACTTTTCATAAGTTCGTAAGTACCATCTACTCTGTTTTTATAAGGTTTTAGCATGTGGGTTTCGACCATCATTCCCAACGTATTAAAAAGTGTTGTGTATCCAGTTGAATATCTTGGGGAATCTAAAAATTGTGAAAATCCACTTTCTGGAGTTCGGTTAAAAACATTTACATAAGGAGTAATATCCCATTGTTTTTGAGCTAAGGAATCTTCCAGTTCTGGCATAAAAGAGGTGTGAAGGTAGTTCCCTAATTTACCCCCTAATTTATTATGTTGTGTAAATAAATGAGTTAATGTATATTGGTAGTCCGCACCATTACTCACGTGATTGTCTATGAAAAGATTTGGTTTTACAGTCCTAAATATTTCAGTAAAAGCCTTAGAATTTTTGGTGTCCGATTTTATAAAATCTCTATTAAGGTCATAATTGCGGGCATTTCCTCTAAATCCATATTCTTCTGGTCCGTTTTGGTTGGTACGAGTAGTGGAGTTTCTATTTAATGCTCCACCAATATTATATATAGGTATTACTGCAATAATAGTATTTTGTGGAGGTGGGATTTTATTTTGAGCTAAATCACGTATCAACATCATAGTAGCGTCAATACCATCACTTTCTCCAGGGTGAATTCCGTTGTTAATTAAAAGTATATTTTGTTTTCTTTCGTCTGAAAATTCAGTTTCGAAAGTGCGATTGGGATTAAAAGTAACTAAATGCAACGGTTTCCCACTATCGGTTTTGCCCATTTGGTACATAGTAACGGAATGATAGGTATCTGCTAATTGCTGGTAAAACTGTATAGTTTCTTTGTATGTGGCAGTTTCAAAGCCATTTGTTTTTTCAAACTTTGTGGTAAAATCGTGAATTGTGTCTTTAGTCTTATTATTACACGAAATAAGTGAATACGTTATAGTTATAATAAAAAATAGTTTTAATGTTTTCATATATTAAATTAAAATTAAGAACAAATTAAGAAATGTTTAGATAATTATAAGTTCTTTATATATATTTGGCACAATATTAAACATTAAATATATAAATTATGAAAAAAATTACATTATTAGTAGCTCTATTTATAGCAGCTACAACTTTCGCTCAAGTTGTTGACAGACCAGCAGATGGTGGTAACTCTATTATTTCTGTAGATGGAAATGACGGTAACGTAGTATTTTGTGCTGATACATTTACTATCGCTTCAGATATTATTTTAGGAGAATTAGACGTTTTAGGTACGAACTCTAGTGGTGGTGCTTTAGATGCTCTTTTAACTGGATTTAGTGTGTATATATACGCTGATTTTGGAGGAATAGAGCCAGATGGTGATCCTGCTGGTGGTGGAAATGCTGCGGTAGTTTCTATGCCAAACATTCCAATTTCTGCTGTAGACGTTATAGAAGATGCTGCAGGAGTTGGTAACTTTACTATTAGATTTACAGATGCTAATGGAGGTACTCAAATTACATTACCTGCAGGAGTATATTGGTTAGCTGTTGGTGCAAACACTGATGACTCTTTAGGTTCTGGTAGATGGAATTGGCAGTTATCTTCTTTTGTTGCTGATGTACAACCTGTACTTATTGATCCAGCTGATTTATTTGGTGTTGGAGCTACAGTATGGACAAATATTGGTGCTTTAATAGGTGCTGATGCTTTTTCTATGGCTTGGCAACTTAGAGATGAAGCTTTAGGAAATGAAGATAACACTATTGAAGGAGCATTTGTTTATCCAAATCCTATCAATGAAGTTTTAAATGTATCATTACCTTCTAGTGCTGAAGTATTAAGTTCAAACCTTTACAATATTTTAGGTCAAGATACTGGTCTTAAATTGGTAAATGGAACAATGAATACTAATGGATTGGCTGAAGGTGTTTACATTTTAAATGTAGAAACTTCTGCTGGTACTTTAACTCAAAAAGTAGTTAAGCAATAAGTTATTGCAAAACAAAATAAGTTTAAAACCTCAACTTTCGTTGAGGTTTTTTTATGCTCAATAAATTAAATACCCAATATTGGGTATTTTTTTTTCTTTATGTTTTTATATTTTAGCATAATATCTAAATTTTA
>NVUT01000053.1 GCA_002733185.1 Flavobacterium sp.
AATAAAGAAATAATTAAGGTTGCTGAGTAAAATTATTATACTAAGAGTAATTTAGTAACGATTAATTTTATTACTAAACAATCTCCAAAGAAACATCTTTATCTAAATCACTAATAATTTTTAAAACTTGCTCTTCGTTTTTTTTATGAACCTGAAGTCGTATTCCTCCTTTTCCACGAATAGTAATAGGTAAAATAGAAGAAGCTATTTCATTTAAAAAAACAAATGGAATTTCTTCCCGCTGAAGCAGTAATTTTAAAACAACATATTCACTTTGATAGGTGAAATTTGCTATGGTGATAAAATCTTTCAGACAATTACATGTATTTTGACTCCGCTTAATATACACTTCAGCAGGTATCTCTTTAATTTAAAAACAAAAGTAACACATATTTAAAAGACGTAAACACAAACGCTTCATTAATGGTAATCTTAAGATAATAATTTAATAATATCAAACAAAATTATATAACGTACTTTTGCACTAATTAAAATTAAACAATGTCGAAAAGAAATAAGAGAAGAAACAATTCAAATAATACCAACCTTACCCAGAGTATCCTTGCCATTTTAAGGAAGCAAAATTCAACTCCAATCAACTATAAACAAATAGCTTCCAGTCTTGGAGTTAAAGATACGAGTACCAGAAATTTGATAATTAAAACATTAAAAAAACTTCATTTAGAAGAAAAAATTGAAGAAATAGACAGAGGAAAATACATAATTAAAGCCTCTAAAAATTATTATATAGGAAAAGCAGATGTCACTTCCAGAGGTCAAGCATATATCATTATTGAAGATTTAGAAGAAGATATTTTTGTAAACAGTAAAAATTTAAACCACGCTTTACACGGTGATACGGTTGAAGTTTATGTATTTAAAAGAAGAAAAGGAGGAAAGCAAGAAGGCGAAGTAACCAAAATTATTGAGCGTAAAAAATCGGAGTTTGTAGGAGTAATTCAAATACAAGAACGATTTGCTTTTGTAGAATGTCAAGACACAAAAATGTACACAGATATTTTTATTCCGAAAGATAAATTTAACGGAGCAAAAGACGGAGAAAAAGTATTGGTTGAAATTGAAAATTGGCCAGAAAAAAAAGACTCTCCCTTCGGAAATGTAATAAAAGTACTGGGAAAACCAGGAGATCACAATACAGAAATACATTCCATTTTAGCACAATTCGGATTACCGTATGAATTCCCGAAAGAAGTAGAAGATTATGCAAATAATATTGATACTTCTATTAATGAAGCTGAAATAAAAAAACGTCGCGATATGCGTGGTGATTTAACCTTTACGATCGATCCGAAAGATGCAAAAGATTTTGACGATGCTCTTTCCTTTAAAGGATTGGAAGATGGAAATTACGAAATAGGAATTCATATTGCCGATGTTTCACATTACTTAGTTCCAGGAAATATTTTAGATGACGAAGCCTACGAACGCGCCACTTCTGTGTATTTGGTAGATCGTGTGGTACCGATGCTTCCTGAAGTGCTTTCCAATAACGCATGTTCTCTTCGACCTAACGAAGAAAAATTTACGTTTTCAGCCGTTTTTAAAATGAACGATAAAGCGGAAGTAATCGATAAATGGTTCGGAAGAACAGTAACTTATAGCGATGCTCGTTTTGCTTATGAAGAAGCACAACACGTGATAGAGTCGAATGAAGAGGTAAACTCGGACACTGAGCGGAGTCGAAGTGTCGAAGTGCCAGAAAATATTTCTATAACCGGAAAAGCTTATAAAATAGATCCAGCAATCACCAAAGCAATTCTAAAACTAGATGAATTAGCAAAAATCCTTCGGAAAAAAAGAATGAAACAAGGAGCTATTTCATTTGATAAAGTAGAAGTAAAATTTATTTTAGATAAAGAGAATAATCCAGAAGGTGTTTATTTTAAAGAAAGTAAAGATGCTAATAAATTAATTGAAGAATTTATGCTACTCGCCAACCGAAGTGTAGCAGAATTTATAGGAAAACAATCACCAAAAAAGACATTTGTCTATCGAGTTCACGATGAGCCTAACGACGAAAAAATTGCAGCTTTAGAAAATATTATCAAACGTTTTGGTTATAAATTAGATACTCGTGATAAAAAAACAACTGCCAATTCCTTAAACCGTTTATTAAAAGATGTTCAAGGAAAAAAAGAACAAAATTTAGTAGATACTTTAACAATTCGATCGATGAGCAAAGCTGTTTATACCACACATAATATTGGTCATTACGGATTAGCATTCGATTATTACACACATTTTACCTCACCTATTCGTCGATATCCAGATGTAATGGTGCATCGTTTATTGCAACATTATTTAGAAAACGGAAAGTCTTCAGACGAAAAAGAATACGAAAATAAATGTGCTCACAGTAGCGAAATGGAAGGACTTTCTTCACAAGCAGAACGTGCCAGTATTAAATATATGCAGGTAAAATATATGGCAGATCGCAAAGATCAGAATTTCTTAGGAGTCATTTCTGGAGTAACCGATTGGGGAATTTATGTAGAAATTATTTCCAACAAATGCGAAGGAATGGTACGTTTACAAGATATGCGAGATGACCATTATACGTTTCATAAAGAGGAGTTTGCCGCTGTAGGAAACCGCACAAAAACTACCTACCAATTAGGAGATGAAGTATATGTACGTGTTAAAAATGCCGATTTAGTAAGAAAGGTTTTAGATTTTGAAATGCTGGGACATAAAGTAGAAAATTAGCGCCTTAGCGAGAAACGAGGCAGGTCCCGATAACTATCGGGAGACGTGGCTATCTCTTGAAATTTATTTCAAATTCAACAAATAAAAATTAATTATATAAAACTTAATAATCATGAAAAATTTTACAATTATCTTATTATTACTAATTACGTTTTTAACTTTTGCTCAAAGAACAGTTACCAAAGACGTTGGTGATTTTAGCGAATTAAAAATATACGATTTAATTGAAGTTAATTTAATTCAGTCTTCTGAAAACAAAGTAATTATTAAAGGAGAACATTCAGGTAGCGTTAAAATACTTAACGAAAACGGAAAGTTAAAAATTAGAATGGAACTCGACGAACGTTTTAATGGAGAAGATACATTTGTAGAAGTATATTTTACTAATATTTCTGTTATAGATGCTAATGAAGGAAGTATTATTGTCGCTATTAATTTAATTGAACAAAACAAAATAGAACTCAGATCCCAAGAAGGAGCAAAAATAAAAGTAGCCCTTAAGGTGAACACGGTTACTATTAAGGCTATTTCTGGAGGCATTATTGAAGTATCAGGAACCTCTAAAAATCAAGATATTACTATTAATTCTGGAGGTATTGTTGAAGGAAAAGATTTAAAAACAGAAGATTCAATCATTAGAATAACCGCTGCAGGAGAAGCAGAAATTTATGTTACAAATAATTTGGATGCTAAAGTTACCGCTGGCGGAGATATTGTTATCTACGGAAACCCAAAAAATGTGAAACAGAAAAAATTAGCTGGCGGAGATATTCATTTTGTTCATTAATTCGCCGGTTTTATACAAGTATTCATAAACACAATCCCTCTGCGACTTAGCGTCTTTGCGAGGGATTTTTTATGTATTTTTGTAAAACAATGACCGACGGATTATTATACGCAGCTTTTTACGGATTTCTTCTTGCATTTGCAATAGGACCTGTTTTTTTTACGCTTATAGAAACAAGTATCACCAAAGGATTTAAAGCGGCAGTATTCTTTGATTTAGGAGCTTTGTTTTCCGATGTGCTTTTTATATTAATAGCTTTTTATAGTACCAATCAGATATTAGAAAAAGTAAAAGACGATCCTGCATTATTAATTTTTGGAGGAATGGTTTTAATCGCATTTGGAGTGATATCTTATATCCGAACTTCAAAATCGTTTATAAAAATTGTAAGAGAACATTATTCAGTAAACACTAAAAAAAATCACGGCGGACTCTTTTTAAAAGGCTTTCTTTTAAACTTCGTCAACTTTGGAGTTTTAGCGGGTTGGATTGCAACCATTGTTATTGCCCAAGCTGTAACCACTCACAAAAACGGAGTCTTACTGTTTTTAGCAACTGTTTTAATTACACTATTTACTACCGACTTATTAAAAATATTTTTAGCTAAAAGATTGAAAAGCAATCTAACCCCACGGTTTATTATTAAAACAAAAAAATGGGTCAGTATTCTTATTATTGGCTTTGGTGTTATTCTTTTACTTCAAGGTGTTTTTCCAGAAGGCATTAAAAAAGGTTTGGATAAAATTGAAACTTTAGAGGAATAAAGAAAGCTCCAATTTTACTGAAGCTTTCTTTGAAGCGTCGTACGTCCCGAAGCTTCGGGAGAATCGTTGTTTCTTTATTATAAAATTAAAAAAACTCCGATACTTTTTATCGGAGTTTAATTGGAGGCGTCGAGCGGATTCGAACCGCTGTAAGAGCTTTTGCAGAGCCCGGCCTAGCCACTCGGCCACGACGCCAAACAAATACCTGCGTAGGCAGGTATCTTTTGTTAAGTCTGCAAATATAAAATATAATAAACAATTATGTTAAAACTAATTTGTAAAATTTTGTAAGCAAAGAATTTTAAGCAGAATATGTCGTAACTCATACGTCATCAAGTACTAAATCATAAAAAAACGTTACCGTTTCCCAATCAAAGTCACACTCACTTCCGCAACATCACCACCAATTGGCGGATTAACCTTCGCTACCGTTATTTTTACAAAACTCACTAAATCTACTGTTTTTAAAATACGATCTACAATTCTTCTTCCCACATGTTCTAATAATTTAGATCGGATTGCCATTTCCTCAACAACAATTTTTTGTAACAATACATAATCTACCGTATCGGATAATTCATCTGATTTCGCCGCTTTATCCAAATTCGCTCGTACCGAAAGATTCACTAAATATTCAGATCCTATTTGTCCTTCTTCCGCCAAACAACCATGAAAGGCATAAATTTTTATGTTTTTTAACCGTATCGTGCTCATTTCAACTATTTTTGCATACCGCACTTGTTGCGGTATCGTATTAATTTCAACTTTCAGTACAAAAGTAGAACTTATTAAAGGATTATTATGTCAACACAAAAAGAACCACTCAATTTTATTGAGCATATTATAGAAGAAGATTTAGCCAACGGATTAAAACGCGAGGATTTACGCTTCCGTTTTCCGCCAGAACCCAACGGTTATTTACATATTGGTCACACCAAAGCCATCGGAATTAGTTTCGGTTTGGGAGAAAAATACAATGCACCGGTTAATCTTAGGTTTGACGATACCAATCCCGCAAAAGAAGAGCAAAAATATGTAGATGCCATCAAAGAAGATATTACTTGGATGGGTTACGATTGGGATAAAGAACTGTACTCTTCAGATTACTTTCAGAAACTATACGATTGGGCAGTTTTATTCATTAAAAACGGAAAAGCATATATCGATTCTCAATCTTCGGAAGCAATGCGAGAGCAAAAAGGAACCCCTACACAAGTGGGAACCAACAGTCCATTTCGAGATAGAACGGTGGAAGAAAACCTCGATCTTTTCCGAAGAATGAAAACAGGAGAATTTGAGGAAGGCACCCATATTTTACGTGCAAAAATAGATATGGAAGATCCCAATATGTTGATGCGGGATCCGATTATGTATCGCGTTTTAAAGAAAGCACATCACCGCACCGGAAACGATTGGTGTATTTATCCAATGTACGATTGGACACACGGCGAGAGCGACTATATCGAGCAGATTTCACACTCACTTTGCTCCTTAGAATTTAAACCCCACAGAAAGCTTTATAATTGGTTTAGAGATGAGGTTTATACTTATGCAAAAGAGGAATTACCTAAACCCCCAAAACAACGAGAATTTGCTCGTTTGAATTTGAGCTATACCATCATGAGCAAACGAAAATTGCTTCAATTGGTAGAAGAAAATGTGGTTTCGGGTTGGGACGACCCTCGAATGCCTACCATTTCAGGATTGCGAAGAAGAGGATATACGCCTAATGCTATCAAAAAATTTATTGAAGCAGTAGGAGTTGCAAAACGTGAAAATGTGATTGATGTTTCTTTGTTGGAATTCTGTATTCGAGAAGATTTAAACAAAACTGCACCTCGGGTAATGGCGGTTTTAAATCCAGTGAAATTGGTAATTACTAATTATTCGGAAGGAAAAGAAGAATTTTTAAAAGCGGAAAACAATCCCGAAGATGAAAGTGCAGGTTTTAGAGAAGTTCCTTTTTCAAGAGAATTATATATTGAAAAAGAAGACTTTAAAGAAGAAGCAAACAGCAAATATTTTAGACTGACTTTAGGAAAAGAAGTCCGGCTAAAAAACGCATATATTATTAAAGGAGAATCGGTTATAAAAGACACAGAAGGAAACATTACGGAAATTCACTGTACGTACGACCCAGATAGTTTAAGTGGAACAGGATCCGAAGCAAGTCTAAGAAAAGTAAAAGGAACATTACACTGGGTTTCTATAATACACGTAATTAAAACCGAAATCCGTTCGTATGATCGCCTTTTTACGGAAGAAGCACCAGATTCCCACACAGATAAAACGTTTATGGATTTTATCAACCCAAATTCTTTAACAATTTCAGAAGGGTTTTTAGAACCAAGTTTAGCTACGGTTAAAAAAGGAGATAGTTTTCAGTTTCAACGATTGGGCTATTTTAATGTAGATGATGATAGTAATTCAGATAAATTAGTTTTCAATAAAACCGTTGGATTACGTGATTCTTGGGCAAAGCAGAAGCCTAATCAACAAACACAGCAGCAAAGACCACAAATTTCTGCTATTAACGAAATTATGCATTTTGGAAAAAAGTACACGAAGTTTCCAGCAGAAAAACAAGAAGAGGTAAAAAAGCAAATCCAAGAATTAGCCAAAAACATCACCTATGAAGAACTTCAGCCTTTCTTTGGAACCGCATTAAAAAAAGCAGGAACTCGAATTGTTACGATGATTAGTTTAGGTATTTTACTTGTAAATGGACAAGAACGCAATGATGATATCAATGAGTTTATTAATAAAGCATTAGATGATAAAAATGAGGTGTTGGCACTTGAGGCAAAAAACTTTTAATTTCTAAATGAACTATCTATTCCCTGAAGGAGCTTTATAATGGACTAAAACCACTTTTACTTTTTCATCTTTTAAAATAGAACGTGTTTTAGTAAACCCTCTTTCGGTTATTGAAGATATCATCCATAGATATTTGTTTTTATCAGGAAAGTGCTTCTTCATAATACTATAATCTTTATAACTTGATGAGATTCCTATTTCTGGTTGATTTTTTAAAACAGACTTAATTTTATTAATTTCTATCTTTAACCCTGAGGCTGTTTTAGTATGTAAACCAAAAGGCAAATAATAACTAGTAATAAATCCTTTTTTAGTAAAAATTGGTAAAGCTTCGGGATAGCGAGTTTCTATTAATATTTTTTTAAAAGAATAATTATGTTTTTTTAAAACCGAAATTAATTTAAGTAAAATAATTTCAGAGTTTTCTAATGTAAGATTTTTAATATCTAACCATAAATAGGGTTCATTTTCTATTTCAGATAAATAATTTTCAAAGCTTAAATTAATCGATTTTGTTGGTGGATGATTTACATCTAAAACATTCTCATTTGCCTTAAAAACAAGGTCTAATTCGACACCATCATAAAACAATAATGCGGCCTTTAATTTCTCTTTACTATCAACTCTATGAGCCCAAATTTTATGATAATACCCAATAAATTCAAACCGATACGGACTGTATTTATATAAAAATACAGAAACAATGAAAAGCAAAAAAACTAAGGTATATTTTTTACTCCGAGTCATAATTTTGATTCTTTTTAATGATTCGTGGTTGATAGATAAAACTGGAATTAAAAATACTTTTTGAAAGGTTTAAACGATCAAATTTTATTAGACTTAAATCTGAAAAACTATGAATAAAGTTTTCAAGACCATACCTTCTATCCAACATTGAATTTATAGTTAAATATGAAGGATTATTCTTTTTATATTTATCTGAAAGCCATAAAATATAAGGAACTTCATACATTGGCTTGGTTCCGTGGTATTCACTATGTCCAATAAAATCTATAGTATCAAAAACTTCATCTCCATGATCTGAAAAATATAAAACATAACCGTTAATGTCTTTTTTCCTTACTTTTTCAATAATCGACCGAACTATAAAATCATTATAGAAGACGGCATTATCATATGTGTTAACATACTCTATTGCTTTTTTATGTTTAAACTTAAGACTATCAAATTCATTATTGAACACATTATATTTTTTGGGATACCTTTTATGATAACTTACATGGGTTCCTATTAAATGAATAAAAATTATTTTTTTAGAATGTTTTTCTTCTAAAGCTTTTTCAATAAAAGGAAGTAAACTTTCATCATAAATATCGTAATTATAATTATCGGTGGCTATAAATTTTTTAATTTTTGCAGCACTCCCAATTAAGGTTGGAATACTTTCGTAATACCCAACAGGTTTTTGATTGGAAATCCAATAGGTTTTAAAACCCGCCTGATTTGCTAATTGTATAACAGAACCGTTTTCTTTTTTATTTGCATTTTTAGCATCAGAAAGGGTAAGAATTTTTTCTATAGCAGTAATGGTATGAACATTTGGTGTTATTACATCTTTAAAAACAAATAATTCCTTTTTAATTTCAGTAAGCAAAGGGTTTGTTTCTCGTCCGTAACCATATATTTGCATATGCCATTTAGAGGTAGATTCTCCAATAATAATCACGTAAGTTTGAGGCTGATCCTGACCAACCACATTAATCAAAACATCACTTTCTGGTTTTGCTAAATTGTTTTTTAATAACAACTTAGTTTCTTTATATTCTTTATATGATTTAGCTATCGAAAACAAAAAATTTTCTTGTCGAAACTTCCAATAAATCC
>NVUT01000054.1 GCA_002733185.1 Flavobacterium sp.
AAGCTTTCCGTTTGACTGACTCTTTTATCCGTTTTACTAACTGTTTTGTATGTTTCACTTAATAACGACTCGTTACTGTTCTAATGTGGGCCTATATTTGTATTAACAATACCTCGATAATTAAAAACAATAACAGTTTAAAATTAAGAGAAATTTAAATTTTTATATTTGCAATGGGAGTCGTCATAAATACAATAATATCACCAACACTGAATTTCTACTTTGAGTTGGAATTATATCAGGAGTCGATTGAGAAAGTGTACGTTTTAAATGAATCAATTTTCTGCAAAGCGAAAGTCTTTAGTGAACAGGTTCTTGTAGAAGCACAAGTTGAGGGTTATAAAACAGGGATTTATAAGGGTAAAGTAACTGAAATTAAGAATAATGAATCCAACTAGTTATAATATTTGTAGTTTCGTACATCGACCAGCAATTTTAAATTTTAAAATGAACTCAAAAAAATTGGTATTTATTACCAATAATTAGGTGCGATTTCAAAACAATTCAGTAATACAACAGCCATGAGTATGGAGATTAAACACATTATAAAAAGGGATTACGAAACAAGTGTTTTTGAATTAGATAAAATTGTAAGCGCCATTGAAAAAGCAATGCTTTCTGTTAATCATGGAACCAAAGAAGATGCTGTTGCCATTTCAAAAATTGTTATCGGTACACTGTTAGAAAGAAAACTTAGAGACCCAAAATATATTCCTAATGTTGAGCAAGTTCAAGATATTGTAGAATATAAATTAATGGACAGCCCATTTCATGATGTTGCAAAAGCGTACATCTTATATAGAGATGAGCAAAACAGAAGTAGAAAAACCGACATCTTTGAAAAGCGAATTAACTTAAAACCCTATGAATACCCAGAGTTAAATGAATATGTAGATGCGATTCGTCATTCGTATTGGATCCATACAGAATTTAATTTTACCAGTGATATTCAAGATTATAAAACCGCTTTAAATGATTCTGAACGAAATGCATTAAAAAATGCAATGCTTGCCATTTCACAAATAGAAGTTGCTGTAAAAACATTTTGGGGAGATATCTATCAAAAAATGCCAAAACCAGAAATAGGATCTGTGGGTGCAACTTTTGCTGAAAGTGAAGTGCGACACCAAGATGCTTATTCACATTTATTGGAAATTTTAGGATTAAATGCAGAATTTAAAAACCTAAAAAAGAAGCCAGTAATAATGAGACGTGTTAATTATTTAGAAATCGCTTTAAAAAACTCTAAATCTGAAGACAATAAAGAATTTGCAGAATCTATTTTATTGTTCTCTTTATTTATAGAACATGTATCGCTTTTCTCACAGTTTTTAATCATTATGGCTTTTAATAAGGAAAGAAATCTTTTTAAAGGAATCTCAAACGTAGTTGAAGCAACTTCAAAAGAAGAACAAATTCATGGGGATTTTGGAATTGATGTAATTAATATCATTAAAAAAGAAAATCCAGAATGGTTTGATGATGATTATAATAAAATGATTCAGGAAATATGCCACGAAGCATTTCTTTCAGAAAGTAAAATTATCGATTGGATTTTTGAAGAAGGAGAATTGGATTTCTTGCCAAAAGATGTAATCAACGAATTTATAAAACAACGTTTCAATAACTCTTTAGAGAGTATTGGAATCACAAAAATATTTGAAGTAGACGAAGCTTTAGTTCAACAAACTGAATGGTTTGACGACGAAATCATTGGAACCAAACATGGAGATTTCTTCGTAAAACGATCTATCAACTACAGTAAAAGAACAAAAAGTATAACCAGTGACGACCTTTTTTAAACTATGAACAACCTTACAACAAACCAACAAACGAATACCAAAGAATCCCTATCTGAACAAGATCGATTGCTTCAAGCAAGAAAAGAAACAAGGCAAGAAGCAAAAAGTAAAATGATCTTGCCAGAAATTAAATGGTTAACCGATAACAGCCGTAAATTTTTAGAATCTGGATATTTAACTGGAGATACTACTCCAGAAGAACGGATTTTAGAAATTGCGCAACACGCAGAAACAATTCTTGGAATTGAAGGCTACGCCGAAAAATTTTATAAGTATATGGCCGAAGGATTTTATTCTTTAGCTTCCCCAGTTTGGTCAAACTTCGGAAAAAAACGCGGTCTTCCAATTAGTTGTTTTGGTTCTTGTATCGCTGACGATATGGGAGATATTTTATACACGCAATCTGAAGTAGGTATGATGTCTAAATTAGGCGGAGGAACTTCCGGTTATTTTGGTAAAATAAGACCAAGAGGTGCAGATGTAAAAAATAATGGAACCTCTTCAGGGTCGGTTCATATAATGCAGTTGTTCGAAAAAATGGTGGATATTGTAAGTCAAGGTTCTGTGCGTAGAGGTCGTTTTGCTCCATATTTACCAATAGATCATCCAGATATTAAAGAGTTTTTAGAAATTGGAACCGAAGGAAACGCAATACAAGAGTTAACTCACGGAGTAACCGTGGGAGACCAATGGATGCAAGAAATGATTGATGGCGATGTGGAAAAAAGAACCCTTTGGGCTAAAGTTTTACAACGAAGAGGCGAAATTGGATACCCATATATTTTCTTTAGAGATCACGCTAATAACGGAACCGTAGATGTTTATAAAGATAAAAAATTAGAGATTTACGGAAGTAATCTTTGTACCGAAATCATGTTRCCTTCCAATGAAGATTGGTCTTTTGTTTGYTGCCTTTCTTCTATGAATTTATTGCATTACGATAARTGGAAAGATACCGAYGCKGTMGAAACWCTTACTTATTTCTTAGAYGCAGTAATGGAAGAGTTTATYACAAAATTAGAAGTTTATAAAAACTCTACAGACCGTGACGACCAACTTACTTTTAYCTTTATGGAAAAAGCGTATAAGTTCGCAAAAGARAATAGAGCMTTAGGATTAGGAGCCTTGGGTTGGCACTCATTATTACAATCTAGAATGTTASCTTTTGACAGTGAAGARGCKTTTAAAYTAAATTCTGAAATTTTTAAAAATATAAAAGATCATTCTTATAAAGCTTCCGAAGAATTAGCAAAATTATTTGGCGAACCAGAAATATTAAAAGGCTACGGAAGGCGTAATACAACACTAAATGCAATTGCTCCAACAACCTCCTCTGCGTTTATCTTAGGACAAGTCTCACAAGGTATTGAGCCAATTTGGTCCAATAGTTATGTAAAGGATATTGCTAAAATTAAAACAACCATTAAGAATACATTTTTAGTAGATCTTCTAGAAGAAAAAGGACAAAACACCAGCGATGTTTGGAAAAGCATTAGAGATTATGATGGTTCTGTTCAGCATTTAGATTTTTTAACGGAACATGAAAAAGATGTGTTTAAAACCTACCCAGAAATTGATCAAACAGTAATAGTTTATCAAGCTGCCAATAGACAAAACCATATTGATCAGGGACAATCTATCAATGTGATGGTGCATCCAGATATGCCAGTTAAAGAAGTGAATAATATTTATATCACCGCTTGGAAATTAGGAGTAAAATCTATGTATTATCAGCATAGTATGAATGCTGCTCAGAAATTTAAACAAAAGAAAGATTGCGCAAGTTGTGAAGGGTAAAACTAAGTGTTATTAAAGTATGGCTCTAATTTATTAGGGTCATACTAATAAAAGATCAATAATTTATTTAAATAATATGCCGAGTTAAATACATGAAAAAAAGGGACGCCGTGAGAGGACATCCCTTCTTGTAATAATTATACAGTTTGAACCACGGTATAGTTTATAAAACGGAAAATTGAGATTATCTCATCTCCTTTTCTTACTTCAAATGTAAGTAATAGATATTTTCCCTACAAGTAAAATTGCTCTCTCATTTAAATTATTTATTAAACGAGATTGTTAACAACAAAAAGTATCATTGTTAACTTCTCATAAATTAAAAAAAATGAAAGAAATTAAAATTTCTGCTAATCAGTTAGCAACTTTCAATGAAGTAACAGAAGCGAAAAAGAAGAGTATTATTCGCCAACAAAAAAAACCTAACCCTATAATTGTAGCGAGATATGGTTTAGCAAGAGCAAGAATAAGAAAAGCTTACAAAGAAAAAGGTGATTTAACATCTGTATTAGAAGGAATTGAAGTTCTAAAAAATAGAATTCCAGATACTGATTGGAAGAGAAACGATAAAATGGTTTCAATTGAAGCTATGAATCGATTTCTTAGAATGAAGTTACCGGATTTTTTAATTGACGTACCATATGAAATTATTAAAAGACCCAAAATTAGTTGGATAATTATAAATGGAGTTAAAGTAGTTGTTTCTCCTGATTTAATAGTTAAAATAAAAATAGATGATAAAATAATGTTTGGAGCTATAAAAATTAGAATTGCTAAAAGCAGCTTTTTTACAAAAAGACAATCACAGAGAATAGCTACTTTAATTCATAAATACTTAGAGGAGGTTGTTGCAAAAGATGATGAGGTTGTCCATAAAGGTATGTGTCTTGCTATTGATGTTTTTCAAAATACTGCAATACAAGCGCCACCTAAAACTGAAAGAACAATTAATGAAATTAAAAATAGTTGTAATGAAGTAAAGTTCTTTTGGAGTAAAGTAGCATAATAGTTTTTGTAAAATTATTGCGTTATAAAAAAAAGGAAAGTGAAAGCTTTCCTTTTTTTAGTTCAAATTATTTATTCCAAAATATCAGTTCCCAATAATTTATCATTCTTATTGGTAATCCAAACTCTGTTTTTAGGTAATTTTATTCCGTTGACGATCTTCTCTTCAGTTAATAAAATATATTCTCCACTTTCTAAATCAATTTCTTTATCACCTTTTTTTGAATGATAAAATTGATAAATTTCCATAGCAAAAGTGTTTGGATCAAAATAGAAATACCAAATATCTTTACCCACTTCCTCATCGTAAGTAACCTTTAAAACCAAGTATTCTTTTCCTTTAAATTTTTTAAGCTCCACTTTTTCATCGATGTTGGTTCCTGAGTCTTTTAGCTTCATTGGTAAGCCGTACAAATAGGTGTAATAATTTTTATACATATTCGCTCGGTCGCAACTAAGCCGATTTTCTTTGGCTGTTTCTTCTGAAAAATCGGTACTTCCATTAAATAAAATTTTACAATTATCTTTTTCTAAAATAAATTCAGTGGTGTTTTTATCACGACTTGCTTTTGAATAAAAGTATTCTTCAGGAAGATTGATTTTAATTTTAGTAGTTCTATTAGATTTTCCTGGGATTTCCATTACAACATTCAAAGTTCCGTTAAAGGTTGACCAGTTTCCACTTGGGTCATGGTACGAAATGGTTTTGTTTAGAAGTTCGCTTCCGCTTAAGTTCTGTCCAAAAGAAGTAATACTAAAAAATAGAATACTGAGGTAAAGTGCTGTCTGTTTCATTTGAGTAAAAATTAGTTTTCGAAGTTATCACTAATATTTCAGAAAGCAAAAAGCCTTACAATAACGAAATTGTAAGGCTTTTAAAATGGTTTAATTCAAAGTTTAATTCTTATTATAACTATTATAGTATTCTTCCATAAGACTCATCAAAGCAGTGACCAAATCTTTGGTTTCTAATAGTAAACTAAAGTATAAGGCAGTGTTTTTAGGACTGTCATCGTCTTCTGTACGAGTACGGGTAATCTGACTCGCAATCTTTACAGATAGATCATCATACGCCTTTTGTTTTCTACTTAAAATATCACCTAATTTTTCAAATTCGCGATTTCTAAAAATAGTTTCAATTTCATTTAATAAATCTTCTAATGAAGTGTCAATGTCTTGTAAATCTTTAATTTGATTAAATCGAAGTGCTTTATGATTATTGCGAACATGTTTGTAACTTGCCTTAGATAAGAAATCTAAWGAYTGAGCMACATCTTGTAAATAKCCTAAAATAATAATATAGAAGTTGGAACCACGAACACTTGTTTCGTCTAAATTTTTTATAAAATAGAAAATATCATCTCTTAATCCGTCAACCTCGGCATTTAGTTTTTCGACTCCTCTTCTACTCTTCTTCRGTTYCACTATATCTTCTTTTGCAAGACCAGCTAACATATTAGTGTAAATTTTATTGGTTCTAGAAACTACATTGATAATATGGTCAGCACTTTCTTGAATAATCCCTTGTACCGTTTTACTTTCTGTTTTCTTCAAAGCAGTATGAGTAGGGTCGTTGTTACCTTTGTTTTTATGCTTAATTACGTTTCGTRCCAATAACAAAACRGTYARTAATAATAGCACAGCAATCATTGGAGCCTTTCCAATAAAAATTAAATAGGCTAAAGTTCCTGAGGCAACAAAGGCACTAAAGGCAGTAAAGAACCAGCCTCCAATTACATTTAAAACTCCTGCAACTCTATACACAGCGCTTTCTCTCCCCCAGGCTCTATCTGCCAATGAAGTTCCCATTGCCACCATAAAAGTTACATAGGTGGTTGATAATGGAAGTTTCATAGAGGTAGCAATAGATATTAAAATACCTGCAACCATTAAGTTAACTGCTGCACGAACCATATCGAATGCAGGAGCCTCCTCTTTTTTGTCTAAAATTTTTGCAAAAGCAGGTTTTTCGAAACTTTTATCTATTCTTTTTTGAACAGATTCTGGCATTAATGAATTATTATATTTTGAAAATAAAGTAGTAATTCTTACCAACCCTCTTGCTAAAAAGTTAGGTTCAAAACGCTCCTTTACAGAGCCTTGACTTGAAAGGTCGAGAGAGGTTTTAAGAACCGCCTTTGCCTTTTTAGAAAACCATAATGTCAATACCATTATAATACCTGCCCCAAATAAAAGAAGRGTTGGAGTCTCCACTTYTTTGGACATTACTTCCATACTRAAYTCTGTTGCWGCTACACCAGATACAGACCAGGCYTCATACGATTGCCAAGCWGCAATAGGWACWCCAATAAAGTTYACTAAATCRTTTCCAGCAAATGCCATTGCRATAGCGAAGGTTCCAATRACAATAATAAATTTATAYACATTTACTTTAAGAACACTTGTAAATAAAGCAGAAATACCAGTCCAAATTAAGAAACTTACAGCAATAATTAATACCGTATTATCCGATACAAAAGCTTTAAACTCTGCTGAAGTAAAACTAGCACCTTTCAAACCTTTAATTAAAATGAAATAAGTAATWGCTGTWGCTGCTATTCCTCCAAATAAAGCCGAAACCCATTTTGCTTTTTGTTCAAACTTAAAGGTTARTARCAYCCTTGAAATAAAYTGWACAAAGGCACCGACAGAAAATGCGACGACCACAGAGAGYAATATTCCGAAGATAATTTCACCCGCTTTGGCGGTGTTTRTATATTGACCTAAATCTGAAATTGTTTGAGAATCTGAATGACTTATTTTAATCAACGACATTACTACGGCAGCTCCTAATAATTCAAAAACAATCGAAACTGTTGTTGATGTTGGCATTCCTAATGTGTTGAAAAAATCTAGTAATAAAATATCGGTGATCATTACTGCCATAAAAATGATCATAATTTCATTGAAGTAGAATTCGCTAGGCATAAAAATCCCTTTACGAGCAACTTCCATCATTCCACTAGAAGATAAAGCTCCAAAAGCAATACCTAAACTTGCTACGATCATGATGGTTTTAAAAGAAACTGCTTTTGACCCAATAGCTGAATTTAAAAAGTTAACTGCATCGTTACTAACGCCGACAACTAAATCTGCAATAGCCAAAACGGCTAGAGCCACTATCATTAATAAGTAAATATTATCCATTTTATTATTTAATTAAAGTACAAATATCTTATTTTATTATGTTTTGATTGTTACTTAATTGTTAAGGATTATTTGTTTTTA
>NVUT01000021.1 GCA_002733185.1 Flavobacterium sp.
ATTACACACGCCTGTAATAGTCCAGGGTGTCTATTGCAATCAAAATAGTAATCGAGTTATATATAAAATAAATGGTCAGTTCCCTGAGTATGGCAGTTATGTTATCGCTTCGCTAAAGGCTTCGAAAATTATTGGCCTTACTTTCGAAAATGCTAACGGGCATATAGCAAATAGTCAGCTATCTGAGTTAGTGTTCAACAAACCAAACCAAACCAAACCAAACCAAACCAAACGAAACGAAACGAAACGAAACGAAATTAAATAAACATAACAAAGTGCTCAAACGGACTCCGTAACCTTGTCACCTTTTGCGCAAAGAAACGCACAAAAGTCGCCAACATTACTCCTCCGTTTAGCTTGGCGTTATGTTTTAAACATCATTCCTATAATAAGGCGTATCAATGAATAAAATTTGGCTTTTTTCAGTATTTTTGATGTTTTCAGCATTCAATGCTAATGCGAAAATTTATCAATGTACCACTGAGGGTGGAGCTGTTACTTTTTCTGATAAACCTTGCCCGTCTAAAAGCAAAGAGAATGAAATAGTTCTAAAGGGGCGTACAGGAACAGCAAAATTAATTAATGCGACGGCTCTAGATGGAAAAGTGCTATTTTMAAARCCTKYNAAATKNTTTTANNAWTRNTYRWAWWWWAWGSTGGRTTTTAAATATCCTTATTCARTTTTTTTGTWAGATARAAACCTGTAAATAATCCAATTCCTGCCATTAAAAAGATAGTTCCAGGATAAGCGATATCTTGATCTACYCCAAAGGTCTGAYTTAATATTCCTGCGATGAATATCCCTAAYCCAATTCCCATYAAWARTAAMGCAAAATTYACYACTAATACTTTCCACATTGGAGTGGCACTTTTGTTTTTACTGTAGAAAATAGAAGCTTCTGCTCCTTTTTCTATCAATGCTAAACGCTCTTTGTTTCTAGCTGAAATAAATAAGTAAAAAATTCCGAAGATAACTCCGAAGATGATTGGTATAATAACAATTTCTGATCCCATAATGATTGATGTTTTAAAGTTAAATATTTGTTCGTTTGCAAATAAGACGTGTGGTTTTAAATTTAGGTTACAGGAATTATTGATTATTTTTATTAGAACACGGACGACACTGATTTTACGGGTTAAAAAACGGGTTATTTTTTTTCAATCTATATTCCCTATATATATATTACAAATTACTGTAACCAAAAGCGTAACTCATTCGTCTTATAAAAAATGCAACTAGACACTGACCCATATTTAATCCGAAAAACATTGGAAGGCGATACTAAAGCCTTTGGGCAATTGGTGGATAAATATCAAGCATTTGTGTTTACCATTGTCATTAGAATGGTGAAAGTTAGAGAAGAGGCAGAGGAAGTGGCGCAAGACACCTTTATAAAAGCTTATCAATCCTTAGCTAATTTTCGAGGAGATTCTAAGTTTTCGAGTTGGTTGTACAGCATTGCTTATCGGAAAGCTTTGGATGCTTTACGGAAGAATAAAAAGAATAATAACATAGAATTAATTGATGATATTACGGAAGGTGATTGCACAGTGATTGAAAATGCTTTGAGTTTTTTAGAATCTGAAGAGCGAAAAGAAGCCATTCAAAATTGTATCATGAAATTACCAGAACAAGAAGCGGCGATTATTACCTTGTTTTATTTTGAAGAACAATCCATAAAAGAAATAGCTGAAATTACAGCGTTATCTGAAGAAAATATAAAAGTTAAATTATACCGAAGTAGAAAAAAAATGTTTACCTTACTTAAACAAAATATACTTCCAGAATACACAGAAACAAATGGAAAAGCCATCTAAAAAAATCGAGTCATACGCAGAAAGTCTTATGAAAGAAGCAGGATTGCAAAAACCTTCTGCCGATTTTTTTAAGAATGTGATGAACGCAGTTGAAACCGAAAAGGTACCGCAGCCAATTGTTTATCAATCGTTGATATCTAATCAATCGTGGATGGTTTTGTTAGTTGCTTCAGTGGTCGTAATTGGTTTTCTTTTAATGGTTTCGTCCTCTACAGAAACTTTAATAAAGTTACCGAATTTACATCTTGAGAAACTTTCATTTCATTTACCAGAACTACATTTTTCAAAAATCACTATTTACGGAGTGGGCTTTTTAGGTTTGTTTTTGATTCAGATTCCCTTTTTGAAAATGCAATTAAATAAAAATTATTAGTTTAACTTTGTATAAGCTAAAACTAGCTTATATCTGTCAGGTTTTTTTTGCTTTTCTTATTGTAGTATTCGTAAAGAAAATTAGAAATATATGAAATTACCTCCTAAATTGCTTCGATAATTAAAAAGTCTCTTGAACTTCTTTTGGGTTTCTTCCATATTCATTTTCACCATGATTACTATCAGTTAATAAAAGAATCAGCAACCAGAAAAAACCAATAATAGGAATAAGTACAACTAATAAATACCAGCCACTCTTTCCAATATCGTGTAATCTTCTTACTAATACAGCAAAGTTTGGTAAAATGATAATTAATCCATAAAAAGAATACAAAGGACCATAAGCCCTATCGCTCCAGGTGATATCAAAAAAATTATCTAATAAAATCGCCCCTGTTGAAAACATAATATTAAATAACACAAACATCCAATATTCTTTACGTCTTGAACGACCACCAAAATCTTTAAAATTGTTTAATACTTTTATATACCAATTCATATTAATGGTTTTTATTATTTAATTCCAAAAGGCAACCACACGTTCAATCATCCAAAAAGTTGCCATTGAGCCAATAGCATAAGCTGGAATTTTTTTAAGATACATTGGCCATTGTTTTTTTAACGATAGAATTCTTATAAATAATAAAACCACTAATACAAAAGCAATCTGACCAATTTCAACACCTACATTAAAAAAGGCTAAAGCAAAAGGAATATCCATTTGTGGCAATCCAATATTTGCTAATGCTCCTGCAAATCCAAAACCGTGTAGGAGTCCGAAAGTAAAAGCGACCAACCAAGGTTTTTTACTGGTGAGGTTTTGTTTTCCGTTGAGGTTCTTGATGATTTCTACTGCCAGAAAAACAATACTTAATGCGATTACGGCTTCAACAGGAGGCGTGGGAAAATTTACATATCCCAATGCTGCCAAACTTAAAGTGATACTATGTGCTACTGTAAAAGCGGTTATGGTTTTTAAGATTTTCCATTTTCCTCTAGTAATAATTATCAATGCCAACACAAACAATAAGTGATCTATTCCCCAAAGTATATGCTCAATCCCTAATTTGGTATAGGTTTTTATCACACCATAAGTGGAGGATTTCCCTGGAATTATACCCGAATATTTATTAGGCTGCAACATAAAAGTTACTTTTTCGCCATTCAAATAAGTGATGTTTACCAAAACGTCAATCAGTGTTTTATTTAATCCATCAATGGTAAGAATAGTTCCTGCTAATAGTTTATCTGAAGTGATTTTATAACTATAAATCACAGAACCCGGAATTTGATTAGGGTTTTTTAAAGTTTCAACCGTAAAGAAAGGAGGGAAGACAGGGTATATTTTTGGAACTCCGTCGCCCATTCTCGGAACTTTCCAAAACACATTATAACTGTTTTCTGTGGTTTGAACTATTTGTAAATAAGCAGGACGTATTTCATGAGCCCAACTTTTAACGGAAACAGTCAAGATGAAAATAATAAGAAAAATGATTCTTTTCATTGCTTACTAATTGAATTCAGTTTGTAAATACTCCACAAATTTAGGATCGAAATCTTCTGATTTAATATCGATTTCAATATCATATTTCTTCTTTAATTCTTGAAAAATAGCTTCATCAACTTCTTGCTGATTGTCATATTCATAATCACGAAGTACTGCTTTTTTTATACTTTCAAAAGGAGGTAATTGTGGTTCAGTTTTATTGGTGATATACACCAAATGGTAGCCAAATCCTGAGGGGATAGGTCCTAGCCATTTATTGGTTTCTAAATTCTGAAGTGCTTCCGGAAATTTAGAGCCTAATTGTAATCCTAATTCATCTGCATTAATATCAGTAAAAAAATAGGWGAAAGGCAAGTTGTCTCCTTTGCCATTCATCTCTTCAAAAGAAGCATTCGGAAATTGCTTTAGCGTTTCTTCCGCGTCTTTAAAATTATTATCTCTTTTATCTGGACTGAAAGTGATTTGATATAAAGAATAGGAGGTAGGAGTTAAATATTTTTCTGAATKCTTCTGAAAATATTCCTGCAATATTTCATCAGTAGGCTCCATCATCGCAGCAATATCATTGGATAAAAACTGCATTTTTTGAGCCAACCTACGTTTGATGATTTCATCGTTATGATCTAAATTCATTTTTAAAGCCTCTTGATAAAAAACTTCTTGTTTGATGTTTAAGTTGATTAAACTTTGTAATTCTTTTTCGGTAGGCGGACGTTTCCACTGCATTTCCCATTTTGAAATAATACTCGAAACATCAAAATCGTTGATGATAATCGTGTTTTTAGAATCGGTGTTTTTATTTACCATTCCGTAGAGTAGAAACATTGCGACTCCTAATAGTATAAAATGCAAGAAAGGTTCTTTTAATATTTTTTTCATTTTTATTTAAACTTAAATTTTATGAATTACGATTTATTGAGGTAAGTTGTTTTCTTGTAAACCATATTCTATTTTCAAAATAGGCTCTAGCCCTTTATTTTTTATGTCTTTAGGGTCTATTATGTTTACCTGAATTAAACTTGATTCTTGAGAGGTTTTTATATAATCTCTAATTTTTGATATTAAATTATTGTTTTGATTTAAAACAAGTTCATTTAGTTGTTCATCGCCAATTATAATTACAGCAGCTTTATCTGTTGATATTGAATCGTTCCCAATTTTATTTTGTAAAAATTCTTCAAAACCATTTTCGTCTTTTATATAATCCTTTTGAGTATCCTTGAAATATAGCGTGCCCATTTCTTGTTTGGCAATTGCTTCTTTTTGAAAATTTCTATCTACAAAATAATTCATTTCTATTTTTAATCCTGATTTTTTTTGTTCTAATTCTAAAATTTTATCAAGTTGTTTGTATTGTTTTTCAGTAGGAATTGAATCAAGATAACTAAATTTAATAGCTTCCATTTCTTTAGGATCGCCATCAACCAAACCTGCTAAAAAGTTTACAGGGCTTGCAACAGTTTTTACAATTAGGTTTTTAAAGGTATTCCATACTATTTTTCCAACACTAACCTCAGGGTCATTTAAATCTCCACGAACTGGTATTTCTAGGTTTATATCTCCGTTTTTATCTTTTAATAGGAAAAGCGCAAACTTTAAAGGTAACTTGTATAAACCTTCATTTGTGGTGTTTAGCGTAGCATTTTTAACTAAAAGTCTATTCTTACTTACAATATCCCCGTTTGTAATTTTAGAATTTGAATAGTAATACATATCACCTTCAATAATATTGTGACCCGTATAATGTTTGGTATATATGTTTAGATCTGAGAGAAGAAAATTTTCTACAACAATATCAAGATCGATATCATTTAAACTTATAGGATTATAACCAACTTCGGCATTTAAAGTCCCTCGATTATTAAGTTTCATATCTGAATTAATTTTTATCCAATCTGAATTACTTTGAATACTATTAGAATTAATTTTCACTTCACTTAAATGATAATTAAAAGGGGTTCCGGTTAAATTATCAGTATAATCTAAAACTCCCTTGTTAATTTCTAGTTGGTTTATTGAATAATATAACTCGCTTTCATTGGTTGGAGTTGATTCAGTTTCTTCATTTAATTTTAAAATTTCATAAAAATTATTGGTGATAGAATCTAATTGAAAAAAGACATACGGCTCGTTAATTATTACAGAATTAAGTTCATAAGAATTATTAGCGTAATCAATTTTTTTAAGTTTTGTTTGAAGATTTTTTGTAGCTAAAAATCTTTTGTCATTGGTATCTGTAATTGAAAAGTCTATAATTTCAACAGTACCTTTAACAATTGATTTTTCAGCTTCGTTCGTATTTCCAATAATATTAATTTGAGTATTTAACGTACCATCAAAAGTATTTATTTTGGCATATTCAACAACATATCTGTAAAATGGACTTAAACTTAAATCACTAATATTTAAATCAACATCAAATTCTCCATTAAATTGATTGAAACCAAATTTAGAGTTTAAAGTCCCTTGATCGTTGAGCGTTAAATTCGAATAAATATCAATCCATTTAGCATTACTTACAATACTATCAGATTTGATTTCTATTTCATTTAGTTGATATATAAATGGAATAGCTGTTAGGTTCTCAGTGTAATCCAAAATACTATTATTCATATTAAAATGGTTTATAGCGTAAAATAATTCGTCATTGATATTACTATCAACAGAAATTGAATCTATAGATTGTCTATTGTTTTCAATTGTATCGGAACTTGAAGTAAGATTAAATATTTCATTAAAATTATTTGACACAGAATCCAATTGAAAATAGGTGTATGATTTGTTTATACTTAAGGAATCAATGATGTATGAACTATTTGCATAATCTATCTTTTTAAGCTTACTTTTTATGTTTTTTGCTGAAAGAAATGTTTTATCTTTAGTATCCGTCATTAAAAAATCAATTACTTCAACCTGACCCGAAACGATTGAGTTTATTACTTCATTTGTATTTCCGATAATATCAATATTAGAATTTAATTGACCAGAAAGACTATTAATATTTATATAGTCTAAAGTATACTCATAAAACGATTCTAAATTTAAATTTTTTATGGTAATATTTGCGTCAAACTCACTGTTTACAGGGTTGATATTTAATGCAGTTTCTAAATAGCCTCCATTTGCAAAATTAAACTTTATGGCTGCATTACTCTTCTTTTCTTGATCCCAACCAAGGTAAGGTACAAAGAATGAAAGGTCTTGAATATGCGTTTCTCTATTCACATTTTTATTGTCGAAAAAGAAGTTTGCATCCTTCAATTCAAAATTTGAAAGACTGTACCTTTGAGGTTCACTTTCTGTTTCTAAAGTGTCAATTGGTGTTGAGTGAAATGCAATTAAATCATCAAAGTTAAAAGTAGAATCTTTCATAACGGTTTTAACCATTAACCCTTTAATATACAATTGTTCAATTTCAATTTTATTTAAAATTAATTTTAAGGGTTCTATATTAATAATTAGAGTATCAAAGCTTACAAAATTATCTTGTTCATTTTCCTCAAGCATTTTAAAATTATAAATTTTTGCAGTGCTTGTAAAATAATTATATTTTAATTTATCTATTTGAATCTGTCGCCCTACTAATTCTTTACTATGATTAATAATGTATCGCTTTGCAATGCCTGGAAGAAGAAGTAATAAAAGTATTATAATACCTAAAAAAACAAGTGTTATTTTTATAGTTCGTTTTTTCATTTTAAAATTATTTTCTTCCGAATAAATTAATAATATACCCAATAGCAAAAAAGGCAAAAGCTATAAGGCTAATAGGAGGTAAGCCACCGTTCCAACCTGCAGGGTTCATCCATCCGTTAATTCCCATAAAATATAAATGCATTAATGAAAATAACATGGCTACTAATAAAAATTTACGAGAAGTAATAAAACCAATAAATTTTTGATCTTCTTTTAAAGTAGTTTTAAAAGCCAAATTAAAAGCCCAAAGTACCACAAAGGAAATAATACCACCCAACATACTCAGTCCTGCATATAAAGTTAAAGAACCGTTTTCTTCGAAAAATTTACCAAATATTTCTGGTTTAAAAATCATAAAGCTCATTAATGCATGAATGAGCACATATAGAAAACCAGTCATACCCAGAACTTGCCTAGAATTTAACCATCCTTCGGATACTTTAATTCCTAAATTTTTAAGAGGACCAATAGCAAAATTAAAAGTAAGAAGAATAAAAGCTGTCAGTGAAATTCCTTTATTAAGAATTAAAAAAGGAAAATCCTTCCAAGGAACATCACCTACAATATGATAACGTAAAATGGCATAACCAAGTGATAAAATACTGGTGATGGCAATAATTTTCCCTGCGTGATTTTTTTGATTTGTAGTTGTATCCATAATTATTGGTAAATATAAAAAAGACTACCTTTTTAGACAGCCTTTTGTTTATTTAATTTAATCACACCGTGATTCAAAGTCAAGGTGTAAATATTAATATGTCTTACTTTGACGTATACCAAATTGGACTAGACCAACCTCTTTCTTGAATAGTTGATGGAATATCTGTTCTAACAGGAATACCTAATGTTACAGCGTCATAAGTTGACCAACGTGGTGTTGGTATTTCAATAACGCGTACATAGTAAAACGCGTTTTGTGTAGCGTCAAATTCTGGATCTGTCCAAGTTGTAAAGAACTGAACAGCACCAATAGTATTGCTGTATTTTGCCGTTTTTAAATCTACTGTATTACCTACAGGAATTTTACCA
Source organism: Flavobacterium sp. (assembly GCA_002733185.1). GTDB lineage: Bacteria > Bacteroidota > Bacteroidia > Flavobacteriales > Flavobacteriaceae > Marifrigoribacter. Next base: position 8,423 of record NVUT01000021.1, read on the forward strand.
TCTATTCTATCATCAGAGAGAGCAACATTATATATTTTTTCATGTGTTTCTCCATTGGCATCAACCCAACCTTTAATAATTTGTACTCTATCAAGATTTGCACCATTTGCTTCTTTAATGGCTTGTACAATAAAAGTTGGTGCATTTTCTCCAGAATTTGATAAATCACTTCCCATCGGAACTCCTGTTGCATAAGCTTTTGTTAACCAATCTTTATCCGAAATAATTTCTTTGTCAAAATTAAAACTTCCAAAAAAGCGAACTTTCATTCTTGTACCAGAAGTTCCAAAAGTTTCTTTACGAAGCATTGCATTGTATATGGCTTCTCTTGTATTTTCTTCTGCCCAAATACCTGCCAATCCGCCAGAACTAAATTCTCTCACTTGTAACTTATTTGCTTCAGGAAAACCAGGAACTCCATTAACTCTATGAGAAGGGTCATTTTCCATACCAAATTTACCTGTATAATTATCTTCTTCAATAGTAGCAGCTGAGTTATGAGAATCTGAATCACCGATGATTCCATATTTAAATGGATTTCCTGCACCTTGTGATTCAAGTAATAAACCATCTTTTAATGCTTGACGTAGATAACTACCTTTTCTATGAGTTGGTCTTTCTGCAGTGGTTCCCAAGGTATAATCCCATAATTCAAAATCTGAAAATTCATCGTTTGGTGATAAGTCAGGATGTGTTTCTGATGTACCTTTTATTTGGCTAATTTCATACAGAGGCTCATTTCTCATTCTAGTTTCGGTATAATCGTTAGTAATAGGATTCCCATCAGAGTCATTTAGCGAAAACATCATTCCATCACTTGCATTTCCATTATGTGGAATGGCTAATAATGTTGCTCCATTTGCTCTAGTTTCTTCCATCCAAGCCCAAAGATCTTCAGGCCTTTCAGAATTTAGTGATGAATATGCCATTTCAGGAAGATTATCGGAATTTTGAAACAAAACAACTCTATGTAAATTTCTTGAATTCGGATTTGAGGTCCATTCAAAAGCAGGAAATGTTGTAAATTTTCCAGGTTGATTATGGTTGTCAGCAGTTTCTATAATTTTTTCCCAAACAGATTTCATAATAACAGGGTCTGAAAACTTAGGCTCTTTTGATAATTCACCTCCAGTGCTAAAATCAGTTAAAAAATCACCAAACGCTTTAAATGAAACAGCGGGATCATCTGAAGTTACGAGTTTTGCAAAATCTAATTGACCTAATGGAGAATTTGGGTCTTCCATCATTTTAAACATTCCCATCCATTCTGCGTGATCTGAAACAGCATACCAATCTAAAGGTGTTTTAATTTGTAATGGAGTTCCGTCTCCCCCTCCAGGAATAGATTCTCCTTGTGCCCAACGATATGCATCATCAGGTTCGGTAACACTTCCGTTTGTGAAACCATCAAAAGACCATGAAGTATGTATGTGTAGATTGCCAAAATAGGCGTTTTTGGTTTCACTAAAACCTTTTGTTTTGCCAGTGGTTTCATTATTTTCGGCTTCTGAAGTGATTTCTTTCTCTGAAGTAGCTTCGGTTGATTTATCGTTTTTGCAACTTGCAATAACAAGAATTGCAAGTAAGGACACAAATAAATTTTTCATAGTTAAAATTTTAGATTTTTTTAAGGATGACCAAATTACAAAAAAAAGACTGACTAAAAAGACAGCCTTTTGTTTATTTAATTTAATCACACCGTGACTTTGAGTCACGGTGTGAATTGTGATTTTTCATAAGATGACTTCAAGTCATCATATGAATTAGATACTAATTTTATTTTGGTGTATACCAAATTGGACTAGACCAACTTCTTTCTTGTACCGTTTTTGCAACTTGATCTGGAAACTTAACATTGTCTCTAATTTCATCAAACAGGTTCCATCTTGCTGTAGGAATTTGTAAAACTCTTACATAATAAAATGAGATTTGTTCAGCTTCAAAATCAGGATCTGTCCAAGTAAGCATAAATTGGTTGCTTCCTTTTGATTTGTCGTATGCAGCAGTTTCTAAATTTACTTTTGCATCTGTTGGAATTACAGAGCCGTCACTTTGTAAACGATTATCACTCGCTGCTACATTGTATATTTTTTCTTTTAATTCACCGTTTTCATACCAGCCTTTTATCACTTGTATTCTATCAAGATTAGCATTCATAGGGTCTTTTAATGCCCAAACTAAAAATGAAGGAAACTCACCTTTTTTCACTTCTAAATCTCCACCCATTGGAACTCCCTTAGCATAACCATCTTTTACAAAATCATTATAGTTTTCGTACTTATCATTATAATCATAACCTGCAAATAATCTAACTTTTATTCTTGGACCACTGGTTGCAAATGTTTCTCGGTTATACAGGCCATCATAAATATCGGCACGGGTATTTCTTGGTGCCCAAACTCCTGTTATTCCTCCAGGGTTGGTATCATATACTTGTGCCCAACCATCTACTGTGTTGTTAACTCTATCTTCTGCGGTCATATCTGCCAAACCGTGTCCTCCTGTCCAATTATCTTCTTCTACATTTGCCATAAAACCATTATGACTATCGGTACCTCCATTAAAACCTAATTTATATGGATTTACACCTAATTCATCTTGGTATTGCAAGCCTTTTTTCAAAGCATAACGCACAAAATTCTTTTCTTCAAAAGAACGTCCACTAAAGTTTTTTAATGATTCTGCATTTTCAAAATCGGCAAACTCATCGTTTTTCCAAAAGGCAGGATATACTTCCGAAGCTCCTTTTATCTGCATCATTTCTATGGTACGTTCATATTTATTACGAGCTTCCGCATATTCTTTAGTTAGTGGTTTACCGTTTGGCATATTTTCGTCAAACATCATCCCTTTACTTGCATTCGAATTATGTGGAATTGCTAATACCGTAGCCCCATAACTCGTAATTTCATCTAACCATTTCCAAAGCTCCGTTTCTCTGTTGGCTTCAATATAACTAACAGGTAAATCTGGAACAATAGTATCTCTAAATATTATATTTCGGTGCAGGTTTCCTCCATTTGGAGCACCAGACCATTCAAAAGCGTGAAGCGTAGTAAATTTTCCTGGTTTGTAATTTTTTTCAGTCGCTTCATTCATAATTTTCCAAGCGCTCATTGTAGAATTTACTCCCTGATAAAATTCTGGATGACTTGGTGTAGCGCTTCGATTAACACTTACCACATACTTGATAAATAATTTTAATCCATCTTCTAAATTGTCAATTTCGCGAATAGATTTTGCAGCTTCATTATCATACCCTTTTGCGCCAGGGGTCGCTATAGTATACGACTCCCCAATATATTCAGCGTGATCGGTAACTGCTGCAAAATCTAATGGTCGTTTTAGTTGCCAAGTTTTTCCGAATTTCTCTAATTTAATCGCTTCTCCTTGAGCAAAACGTAAGGATTGATCTGGAGAAAAACGATTACCACCAATGAAGGCATCCAAAGAATATTGAGTATGCATATGAGTCTCTCCAAAATAAGCTTCTTTTAAAGGATTATTTGGAATTTCTTCAGTTTGTAAAGTTGTTTCTGAAACTTCTTTTGTGGAATTTTCAGATTGTTTTTTACTGTCATTACAAGCCATTAAAGCAAGTAGTGTAAAACTGGTGATGATGATTTTTTTCATAATAGTTGATTTTATTTTTTAGGTGAATACCAAACTGGGCTTGTCCAAGCACGTTCTTGAATAGTAGCTGGAAAATCTTTAGGAGGTTCAATTCCTAAATCCTTAGCATCAAAGGTCGACCAACGTGGTGTTGGAATTTCCAATACTCGTAAATAATAATATGCAGGAAGCGATGCGTCAAAATCTGGATCTGTCCATACTGTTTTTAATTCAGCACTACCAATTGTATTGGTGTAAGATGCATCTGGAATATTTACTGTATTTCCTACCACAGGTAATTTTCCATTTGCTTCAAGTTTTCTATTTCCTGACCAAGCAACATTATAAATTTTTGTTTTGCTAATTCCTTTAGCATTAACCCAACCTTTTACTACTTGTACTCGATCTAAATTTCCGCTGTTAGGTCCTTTTAATGCATAAATCATTAATTGAACTGGTTTAGAGCCTGTATTTTTTTTCATATCTGCTCCCATTGGCACGCCTTTTTCATAACCAATTGCCGCCCAATTATCATCTCCTGGTTGTGTGTTTCCGAAATCATAACCTGCAAAAACACGAGTAATAATTCTTGGTCCACTAGTTCCCCAAGTTTCTTTGCGTTCCATCGCATCATAAATGGACTCGCGTGTATTTTCTTCTGCCCAAACATTGGATAAACCTGCGGTTCCTTGTTCTATTTTTGAAGGTTCATTAGGTGCATTCACTAATAATCTTGCGCGAGGAGTACTAGACTTTAAATTGTGTTCTCCTGTATGAGCATATTCTTCGTGTGATATGATTGAAGTATGAATATCTCCACCTCCAACAACACCATACTTAAACGGATTGATACCTAATTTTTGCTTTATTGCCATTCCGTTAGAAAACGCATTACGCACATAATTTCCTTCAACTACTTTTACAGTTCCAGGACCTGCAACAGGTTTTGTCCAAATTTCAAAGCCTGCAAACTCATCATTAGGAGCCATTAAGGGGTGTGTTTCCGATTGCCCTTTGGTTTGAATTATTTCTGTTAGTTTTTCATTCCGCATTCTTGCTTTTGCATATTCATAAGTTATTGGGTTTCCGAAAGAATCGTCCATAGAAAACATCGTACCATTACTTAAATTACCGTTGTGCGGAATTGCTAAAAGTGTATGTCCATTCTCTCTTTGAGCATCCATCCACTTCCATAAGTCTTCTGGATGTTGAGAATCAAAGTAAGAATACGGAACAGGTAAATCTTTACTTGATCTAAAAATTACATTTCGATGTTGGTTGCTCATATTGGGCTGTGAAGACCACTCATAACCAACCAAAGTTGTAAATTTTCCAGGGTCGTTATATTTATCCGTAATCTTTATGTATTCATCCCAAATGGTTCGTTTTAGTTTTGGACTATTTAAAATTGAATCTGGTTTGGTGCTTCCATCAGGTTGAATAGTTTGTGATACCAAACTATAAAATGCTTTGGTTGATGCATCCAAATCATTTCCAGAACCAACTACCGCTTTTGCTAAAGGATGTTTAGAAAGTGGATTATTGGGATCGTACATTTTTACCAAAACTCCTAAATATTCAGAGTGATCTGAGACAATCATAAAATCCAATGGCAATTTTAATTGCACGGTATCTCCATTTGGATGTAAAACCGCTTCTCCACGAGCGTGTTTGTATGAGTTTTCTGGACCTAAAGTTACATTGTAAATGGCTTCATCAAAAGACCAACCAGTATGCAAATGGGTTTCTCCAAAATAAGGATTTTTGTTTTTGTTGTAGCCTTTGGGGTGCGTTTTGGTGGTTTCAATAACTTGATTAGAAGTTCCAGAATTGTCTTTTTTTTCGGCATCTTTTCCGCAAGAAATTAGTGCTAAAAAAGAAAATAAGAGTAAGATGTTTTTCATAGTTTTTAATCTTTTTATTGTAGTTTTTTCATATTTACATAACTGAATTGAATAGTAACTTTAAACATATCAGCTTCTATATTAGATGGATTGTTAAAAACAGTACCATACGATAAATGCACTGCTAAAGGTGGAATAATTTGGTAACCCACGGTTGCTCCTCCTGCAAAAGCATTTATTTGATTGTCCTGTTTTATACCATCAGCCTTTAATTCGCCACCATATTGATAACGCAAGTCTGCTGACGCCCAAAGTTTATCTGTAAAATTATGACTTAAATGATTTTCTAATGAAAACAGCGGTAGTTGTTCTGTTTTATCTGCTCTTGTAATTGTAGTTGGATTGGTGTTTGCAGTATATAAATGAATAGCAGGATACACCTCTAACCAAGTTGCTCTTTTCGGATTTTTCTTGCTTAAATAGATATTCATTGGTAATCCTAATTCAAAAGTCCAACGATTACTACCTAGATTTAAATTTTCATTTTTATCATAAGAACCAGGATACCATATTCTGGTATAACTGGTCATAGAAAATGTTTTATGCTTATAAGCCGCATATTCTTTTACATTTAATGCAGGTTGATTAATCAAACCTAATTTAAAACCAACAAAGCCATCTACAAATCCGTTGGCATCAATCGAAACACTTGTAGGAATTTGGTTGTCCTGAGTAGGAGGTATTATTAGAGTACCCGTTACATTACCTGGAACTGCGTTTGCCATTACCTGTGCGAACCTACCTGCTATACCAAAATTGTGAATTGCTGTAATTGGAAAGGCATTTATATGAACATCGGCATCTTTTACAAAAATATTTGAAGGAGTTATATTTTGATTTAATCCAATCCATTTTGGAATGACACCAGTTACTCCAGTGGGCCCCCATAAAATCATACGAGCGCCATCGCCTTGGGCAATGCTATTTTGAATGCCTAATACTGCGATTAATGTTACTAATAATATTCTTTTCATTGTTTTATTTTGTTGCTGCAAACATAGCGTTGATATTTAGTCTAATTGTAAAATCTCCTTGTCCCGGACCACTAACCACATATTCTGCTCCAATAAACATAGATAAGTTTTTAGCAAAAGCTTTTCCGAAATTAACGCCTAAAGGAATATTATAAGCATCGTTTTCCCAATCGAATTTCATAATGGGAGAAAAGTTCATAAAATATCCTTTTTTAAATATTTTTGTAACAATGGGTTGAAACAACATAAAGTTTTGATCTGCGCGTTGAGAATCTCCTGCAAACGATACAAATTGTTGTCCAAGGATTCCTAAAGTTAATCCAAAGCCTTTGGTCATATAGACACTAGCCAATCCTGCGCTCCATTTACCAGCACCTAAATATTCTGAAGTTGCTGTCGGCATTATCAATGCAGGTCCAATGCCAAGCAGCCCTTTCTTTTGTTTAAAAGCAATAACATCAATTAAAATAAAATCGGATAAGCCAGTAGCATCACCAACATTGTTTGGAAAGGTTTGACTTACAACTGGCATTTCCATTCTATAAATGGTATAAATTTTTGAAGGGTCTTTACTTTTTATAAATGGCAAACCAATAGTTTTTGAAGGTTTCATAATTCTGCTAATCATTACCAATTGGTCGCCTCCATTATCCTTTAAGGTATAATTGGGTTGAAACTGTAGTTTGGTTACAAATGCTAAAGGATTGGTAGCGTTATCTGCAGCTTTATGAACATCAGACCCCTCTTGAGCTAACATAAGAGTAGAGAATAGAATGGTGAAAATAGATATAATTTTTTTCAAAATATGTTGTAAAAATTTAATGGGGAGCTTATTAGATGTTATGAGTTGATTTCTATTTAATGAATAAAATCAATTTTAAGAATTGAAATGAATCCAAACTGATTTAGTTTCTTTCCAAAGCGTAAAGTTAAATAAAAAAGACTGCCTTTGTAGACAGCCTTTTAACTATTTTTAATTAATACGATGACTCAAAGTCATTGTATGAGTAATTTAATTCCATTCACACCGTGACTTTGAGACACGGTGTGAATACTATTTTATTTTGGGTTATACCAAATTGGACTTGTATAAGCTCTTTCCTGAGCCATCATTTCAACTTTCTCATCCATTTTGATATTATAAAATTTTGAGTCATAGGCCTGCCAAGTTGGTGTTGGGATTTCCAATACTCGAATATAATAAAATGCGCTATGCTTCGGATTAAAATCTGGATCGGTCCAAACAGTTTCAAATCCAATATCTCCTATATCATTTGCATAACTTGCATCTTTAACATTCACTGTGTTTCCTACTGGAGTTGTACAACGACCATTTGCTCCAATTTCTCGATTGTCAGATACTGCCAAATCATAAATTCGTTCCTGCCGTTCTCCATTATCATCAATCCATCCTTTAATCATTTGCATTCTGTCTAAATTAGCACCATCAATATCTTTGGTTGATCTAACTGTAAAAGATGGACTTTTTTGACCTTCAGCAAAATTTAAATCGCCTCCCATTGGGACACCTTTCTCATAACCATTTGCAACAAAATCATCCCCTAAATCACCATTATTAAAATCCCAACCTCCAAAGAAACGTACTATAATTCTAGTACCTGTTGTGGCATAGGTTTCTTTTTTTTTCATGGCATCAAAAATACCTTCTCTAGTATTTTCTTTAGACCAAACTGCTGCAAGTCCAGCCCCTATAGTTTCATATGAATAGCTAGACAATTCATCATCACCACTTAAAGACCCAATCAATACATGATTCCAACGATCTGCTGAAGGTTCTAAATAAGCTACCTTTCCATAAAAGTTTTCTTCTCTTGTAGTGGCTAAAGATGTATGAGAGTCTGTACTACCTATCATTCCAAATTTGTATGGGTTCACCCCAAATTTTGCTTCCAATTGCATTCCGATTTGCAGTGCGGAACGACCATATTCTAGTGGAAGCATCCAATCTTCCTTTGGATTAAACCCTGCTATATCAGACTTGTCCCAACTTCCATAATCTGCAAATTCATCATTGGGCGACATAAATGGATGTGCCTCGCCATCTCCCTTTATTTGAGTGACTTCATAAAGCCGTTCAAAACGAGCTCGTTTGGTAACATAATCCTTGTCTATTGGTTTTCCATTAAGTCGTCTTTCTTCAGGAAACATTAACCCGTTCGACAGATTCCCATTGTGTGCAATYGCYAAAACAGAACCACCAGTGTTTTTTTCATAATTGTCCATATATTCCCAAAGATCTTCAGGGTCATAAGAATCATAAGTACTAAAAGGAAGTACCGTACTTGCTTTTTCAGCATCATCTCTAAAAATAACTACTCGATGGAGGTTACCAGGTAATTCTTTAGTATTGACAGAAGTCCACTCAAAACCAATCATAGCCGTAAATTTCCCAGGTTCATTATATTTGTCTGCAAAAACAATTTCTCGATNCCATGCTGTACGAGTCATACTAGGCTCGTTAATTGGATCTATGTTTGTTGTGATACCTTCTCCAATCCATTTTTGAAAGGCTTCGTGTTCTTTCCCTTCTTTTACCATGTCATGGATGGCTTTTCCCCATTCATTTTTAAGTAAATCAGCATTGGATTCAGAAATCATAGCAGCCAAACCTAAATTTTCCGCATGGTCTGCCACTACCAAGAAATCTAAGGGACGAATTAATCTTACAGGCAATCCTTGTGCAGCAATAACCTCTTCTCCTCTTGCAAATTTATAAGCTTCTTCTGGTCCTAATGTATTCCCAATCATACCTGCATCGGTAGAGTAAGAGGTATGCAAATGCGTATCTCCCCAAAGTGGTTTGTCGTATCCAACTGGTAATGGTGTTGGTTCATAATCACCTACATAAGGAGAATACTCTTTTTCTTTTAAGGTTTGAATCTCTTGTTTAGAATCATCAACTGATTCCGGTTTTTTTTCTTCAGATTTACATCCAATGAGTAATACAAGTGTACATACAATTAGAACTAATTTTTTCATAATTAAATTTTATTTAGGTGAATACCAAATTGGAGAAGTATAACCTCTTTCTGTTTGTGTTAACGGAATATCTTTATCCATTTCAGCTCCAAATCGAATAACATCATATAGAGTCCAACGTGGTGTCGGAATTTCTAATACTCTTACATAATAAAAAGCTTCTAAAGCAGGGTCAAAATCTTCATCTGTCCACACAGKTTTTAATTGAGTTGCACCGATTGAGTTATCCCAAGTTGCATCTTCTAAGTTAACAGAATTTCCTACAGAAGGAACTTTCCCATTTTTATCAACTTTACGATCTCCACTCCAAWYTACATCATAWACTTTTTCGTTTAAAGTACCRTCWGCATTTGCCCAYCCTTTTACAATTTGGATTCTGTCCAAACTTCCACTGTTAGGRTCCATTAAAGTAGAAACCATAAATGTYGGTTTTTTATCTCCAGCGTTGTTTAAATCTCCACCCATCGGYACACCTTTGCTATAACCAGCATCTACTAAATTATTTAAATCTGCATCGTTATAATCCCAACCACCAAAAAAGCGGATTTGCATTCTAGAGCCAGTTGTACCGTAGGTTTCTTTACGTTTCATTGCATCCCAAATAGAAGCTCTTGTGTTTTCTTGAGCCCAAACTGCTGCGTAGCCAGACGCAACTGTTTGCCAAGTATAAATGGTTGCTTTCTCCGATTTTACAAAAGGATGACCCCAACGCTCTTTACTTGGTTCTACATTTGATGCTTTCCCAAAGAAATTATTGTCATCTGCAGTTGCCAATGAGGTATGGGAATCGGTACTTCCTATCAAACCATATTTATATGGGTTGGYACCCATCGTTGTTTTGTATTTCAATCCAATTTTTAATGCAGAACGAGTATATTCGTATTTTAGCATTTCATTGGTTTTTAATTCACTAAGGTCTAGATTCCCAAAATCCCAGTTTTCATAATCTGCAAATTCATCATTAGGCGATAAGAAAGGATGTGTTTCTCCATCACCTTTAATTTGAGTTACTTCATACAAAGGTTCCCATTTTGCTCTTTTCTTTAAATAAGCCTCATCAAATTCGCTTCCAGAAATTGTTTCTTCCATAAACATCATTCCGTTAGACATGTTTCCATTATGCGGAATTGCCAATACTTGACCTCCAGTTCGTGCTTCATATGCTGCAAGATTTTCCCAAAGTTTTTCAGGGTCTGCACTGTCTTCTAGAGTAAATGGTAATTGAGTGATGGCTTTATCGCCATTGTCACGATAAATTACATTACGATGTAAATTATTTCCTTTAATTAATGAAGTCCACTCATAACCTATGAAAGCAGTGAATTTTCCAGGTTCATTGTATTTTTCTGCAGCTGCAACAATACTTTCCCAAACGGGTTTCATTATTGTAGGGTCATTCGTTTTAAATGAAAATTTTCCTTGACTAAAATTAAAAATGATATCTAATGCCATTTCACTATTTTTGCCTTCTTCATATAGTTTTCTCCATCTTGGGTATTCATCAGTTTTCATTACCCATTCTTCTTTATTCACAATTGCAGGAAATAAACCCATACCATCTGAATGGTCTGCAATAACCAAAAAGTCTAAAGGTCTATCTAATTTTGTTTTTTGACCGGTTGAAGAAGTTACTTCTTCTCCACGAGCAAATTTATAAGCTTCGTCCATACCAATTCGGTTTCCAAAGGCTCCAGCATCCATTGATAAATCGGTGTGAAGATGTGTATCTCCAAAATAAACTTTGGTTGGATATTCTTTGTTTTCTTTTTCTGAAGTAGTGGTTTCAGTAGTGGTTTCTTTTTCTGAAATAGTCTCTTCAGTTTGTTTATCGTTTTTACAAGCGATAAATGCAAAAAGAATCAATAAAAGCGATAATTTTTTCATGTTTGGTTTTTTGAATATGTTTATGCAAGGTACAAAAAAAAGTTCCACTTTTTAAAGAGGAACTTTTCTAAAATTACTTAGATTATATAGTCGAATTAATCTGCAGATTCCATAGCAACTACTTGATACAAATCTTTTCCGTTTTGATTCATTGGTTGGTAATACGTAGTGTTATAAACTACATATTTTTGATCTTCTATTTCTACTTCCTCACCACCTTCTGGAATGTTTGTAACCACTGCTCCGTCTGGTGCTTCAATAACTTTGTATTTACCATTTTCTTTAATATAAAATGCTCCCCCAAAATAATAATAGGTGTCATCATTAAGTTTAATGGTTTCGACTCCATCTGGTAATGTATTTACAATAATATTTGTTGGTGCATTAACAACAGTATAACCACCAGATGATTGTGTGTAATATACGCCACTATCATAATAATAGGGTGTACTATTAACTGAGACAATTATAGCGGTGACAGCAAGTGTAGCTACGAAGAACCCCCAAGGATGCCAGCTAGGCCCATAATGGTAACCAGAATACCCGTGATAACGGTAGGAGTTATATCCACGATGTCCATTATAATAACCACCACCGTGGCTTACTCGAACATTATGATTAATATTAACGTTTACATTTCTATTAACATTTTTATTAACGTTTCTGTTGGTATTTTTATTTCTATTTGTATTGGTGTTTCTGTTAGAATTGGAAGCTTTATTACTTGCTTTGTTTTTATTAGAAGTACTCGCTCTATTGCTAGTACTTCTAGACTTATTTTTAGGAGTTACATTAGATCTGTTTGTAGTTGATTTTCTATTTCCATTTGCAGGTCTAACATTACTCTTATTTCTAGTTGAAGAACTTCTATTGGATGTTGAAGGCCTCGTAGTTTTTGGTTTATTATATTGTTTAGTACTGGGTCTTGTAGTAGCTTTTCTTGAACCTCCGTTTATGGACTTACTTCGTCCTCCGCCACTATAACTTCTACTTGCTCCACCACCGCCACGACTCATACTTGAGCCACCTCGGCTTCCTCCGCCACCGCCACGAGCACGCTGTGCCAATAAATCAGTAGCTGATGAACCTAAAAGTAACATTATAATGAATACTATAAATTTATAATTTTTCATATCGCTTATTTTTTATTTAAAGGTTGGAATTTAACTTGGGTAGAACCAGATGGAGGTAGAAATTCAAACATAATGTCTGGTAATTTTGGGTTGATTCTCCAATTTGAATATTCAGCCTCATAATACTTGTTCTCATTAGTTTTAGACTCAATTATCATTTTGTGAGGTAAGTTAGTTTCTTTAACTATCCAGATTTGAAGAATTGTTTCTTCATTAGTAGCTTCTAATGCAATACATTCAACATCACCCACTTTTTCTTCACCAAAGTATAAAATTTGATCATAGCTGTCTATCAAGTCATCTGTTAATGTAGGGTATAGAAAATCTGCTGCAGGAAAATAAATGCCATACTTGCTATTGATGCTATCTATTAATTTTAGGGTATTGTCTGGTGCATCTAAAATATCATATTCATTTTTGTTAAATAAGAAATAGGCAAATTTTTCTCCATTATACCAATAGCTTTTATTTCCTTTATTACTCTCATTTTCAATAAATATTTTATTGGCACCTTTTAGATAGACATCGCTTAGTTTACTGGTTTCATCACTTTCTTCATTTACGATGTAGCTTTCTACTGTGTAACTTAATGATTCCATATTTCCAATGGTTTCGGTAAGTTTATCGAGGCTTTCTACTGCTCGAGTGTCGTACTCTCCATCCCCTGAAGAGTTACAGGAAATAAACAATAMWGMRCYTAAMAYRRNNTATMWWWNTAATTTATTTTTCATTTGAAAAGTTTTAATTTATTAATTAGAATCAAATATATAGTTAATATTGATATTTGTAACTATTAGGATCAATTATATGGTTATAGCGTAAATGCAAAACTACCTAGTTTTTATTTACAATAAAATAACAAAAGATAATTATATGACAAACGGTTAAATAAAAAGAGCCATATTTCTACGACTCTTTTAAATTTTATTTTTGTTATTCAACCAAAACCCATTCGCCTTTGTCAAGTAATGGTATGGCTTGTTTAAACTTCACCGTTTTGTTTTCGCCGCTCATCACGTTTTTTATAGTTACTTTTTCGTTACGACCAATTTTTGGACGTTCTCTAACTATGGTTTCAGTAATTTGCTGTTGCGGTTGTGTTTGACCAGCAGCACGAGACTCGGCAGATCGTTCATCCATATTTTGAATTTCGTCTTTCTGCTCTGTTAAGTTTTTATTTGATTTTACYWRTYRNTGMKTCTCTAATTTGTTGTTGATTTTCTTGAGGTAATTCTCCTTTAAATAAGAAAGAGATTACATCTTTGTTTACCTGTTCAATCATTGCTTTAAACATTTCAAAGGCTTCAAATTTATAAATTAATAGTGGGTCTTTTTGCTCGTGAACTGCCAACTGAACAGATTGTTTTAATTCATCCATTTTACGCAAATGGGTTTTCCAAGCATCATCAATAATCGCTAATGAAATGTTCTTTTCAAAATCCTGAATCAATTGTTTTCCTTTTGTTTTATATGCTTTTTCAAGATCGGTTGCAACGTTTAATGTTTTAACTCCATCTGTAAATGGAACCAAAATACGTTTGTATTGATCTTTCTGAGTTTCATAAACATTTTTAATTACTGGGAAAGCAACTTCTGCATTGCGAATCATTTTATCCTGATAATGATCGTAAGCAGCTTTGTACACTTTTCCTGCAATTTCTTGAGCACCCATGTTTTCGAACTCACTTTCATTAACTGGTGAGGTTAAAGAGAAATAACGAATTAATTCAAATTCAAAATTCTTAAAATCTTGTGCTCCTTTATTTCCTTCAGCAATTACTTCTGCGGTATCAAAAATCATATTCGCAATGTCTACTCTTAAACGATCTCCAAACAATGCGTGGAAACGACGTTTGTAAACCACCTCACGTTGAGCGTTCATTACATCATCATATTCCAATAAACGTTTACGAATACCAAAGTTGTTTTCTTCTACTTTTTTCTGCGCTCTTTCAATAGATTTTGAAATCATAGAATGCTGAATTACTTCACCCTCTTGTAATCCCATTTTATCCATCATTTTTGCGATACGCTCACTTCCGAAGAGACGCATTAAATTATCGTCCAACGCCACATAAAACTGTGAACTTCCTGGATCTCCTTGACGACCACTACGACCACGTAACTGTCTGTCAACACGACGTGAATCGTGACGTTCGGTACCTACAATCGCTAGTCCGCCCGCTTTTTTAACTTCATCAGATAATTTAATGTCGGTACCACGACCCGCCATATTGGTAGCAATAGTTACTACTCCTGCGTGCCCTGCTTCTTCAACAATATCTGCTTCTTTTTTATGTAATTTTGCATTCAGCACATTATGTCTAACATTTCTGATACTCAACATACGACTTAATAATTCTGAAATTTCCACCGAAGTAGTACCAATCAATACCGGTCTTCCAGCTTGCGAAAGGTTGGTAACTTCTTCAATTACCGCATTGTATTTTTCACGTTTTGTTTTGTAAATCTTGTCTTCACGATCATCACGCTGAATAGGTCTGTTGGTCGGAATTTCTACCACATCTAATTTATAGATTTCCCAAAGTTCACCTGCTTCCGTAACCGCGGTACCTGTCATCCCTGAAAGCTTACGGTACATTCTAAAGTAATTCTGAAGGGTAATCGTTGCAAAAGTCTGAGTAGCCGCTTCAATTTTTACATTTTCTTTGGCTTCAATCGCTTGGTGCAATCCGTCACTATAACGTCTTCCGTCCATAATACGACCGGTAGATTCATCTACAATCATCACCTTATTTTCCATCACTACATATTGTTGGTCTTTTTCAAATAATGAATAAGCCTTCAACAATTGGTTCATGGTATGAATTCGCTCGCTTTTGATTCCGAAGTCACGGAAAAGCACTTCTTTTTTATCAGCTTCCTCTTCCGAAGAAAGCCCTTCCTTTTCAATTTTTGCAATCTCCACACCAATTTCTGGCATCACA
The DNA here is from genome assembly GCA_002733185.1 of Flavobacterium sp. Classification (GTDB taxonomy): domain Bacteria; phylum Bacteroidota; class Bacteroidia; order Flavobacteriales; family Flavobacteriaceae; genus Marifrigoribacter. The sequence goes on from NVUT01000021.1 coordinate 23,878, forward strand.
AAGAAATCTGGATTGTCTTCTCCCGATAGGTAATCAATCCCTTTATCGGATAATTCTATCTGATTGTTTTTCTCATCGATTACATAGTACAATTCCGCATCTACCTTAGGCATTTCACGGTTATTGTCTGACATATAATGATTTTCTGTTTTCTGAAGTAATTGACGAATACCATCTTCTGAAAGGTATTTAATCAAGGCATTGTTCTTCGGAATTCCTCTAAAAACTCTCAATAATTGGAAACCACCTTCCTTGTCATCACCGGAAGCAATTAGTTTCTTCGCTTCGGCTAAAACATGGGTTAATTGTTTTTTCTGAACCGCAACAATGTCGGCAACCTTAGGTTTCAGCTCATTAAATTCGTGACGATCACCCTGCGGAACAGGCCCCGAAATAATCAACGGTGTACGAGCATCATCAATCAAAACTGAATCCACCTCATCCACAATTGCGTAATGATGTGGGCGTTGCACTAAATCTTCGGGTGCGTGCGCCATATTATCTCTTAGGTAATCAAAACCGAACTCGTTGTTGGTTCCGTAAGTAATATCTGCGTTATATGCTTTTCTTCTTTCTTCAGAATTTGGTTGGTGATAATCGATACAATCTACACTCAAACCGTGAAATTGAAACAAAGGAGCCATCCACGCGCTATCACGTTTTGCTAAGTAATCATTTACAGTTACTAAATGAACTCCGTTTCCTGCCAAACCATTTAAATACATCGGAAGCGTTGCCACCAATGTTTTACCTTCACCTGTGTGCATTTCGGTAGCTTTTCCTTGATGAAGCGCAATACCACCAATTAACTGAACATCATAATGAACCATATCCCAAGTGATCTCTTTACCGGCAGCATCCCAAGAGTTTTGCCAAGTAGCTTTATCGCCATCAAGAGTTACATAATCTTTACTTGCAGATATTTCTCTATCAAAAGGAGTTGCGGTAACGGTAAGGGTTTCGTTTTCTTTAAAACGTTTTGCGGTTTCTTTCATAACTGCAAAAGCTTCGGGAAGTATTTCGTCCAACGTTTTCTTTTCAACTTCGTAGCGATCGTCTTTTAATTGATCAATCTGATTGTAGATTTCTTCTTTTTCGTTGATATCTTCAACCGTTTCAGAACGTTTTTGAAGTTCATCAATTTGCTCTTGAATCGCTTTTTGATCTTCTTTTATTTTGGATTTGAATTCAGCGGTTTTTGCTCTTAATTCATCTATTGAAAGTTGTGCAATTGCCAATTCAAATGTTTTAATTTCATTTACTAAAGGTTGAAGATCACCCATGTCTTTTTTGGATTTATCTCCAATAAATATTTTTAAAACGCTATCTAATATTCCCATTTCTGTATGATGTTTTTAAAGGAAATTCCTTTAAATTATTTTTCTTTAGTTATTTAGTGGTTAAAATTATAAAATTTAACCACAAAGTCCGCTGAGTTTACACAAAGCTCACAGAGTAATTGCTTAAATATCAAGATTTAAACAATGTACTTTAGTTGTTTGTTTATTATTACAAAAAAACTGTAAAAAAACAACATAGCCAAAGGTTAGGCTGTTTTTAGTTTTATTTTAGAGCAAAAAAAAAGCCTCTTAAATTAGAGACTTTTTCTTTTTATTAATTGTTTAATATTCATCTTCATTCCAGAGATAATCTTCATCTGTGGGATAGTCCGGCCAAATTTCATCGATAGAGTCGTAAGAGTCGCCTTCATCTTCAATTGCTTGAAGGTTTTCAACTACTTCCATAGGAGCTCCAGTTCTAATAGAAAAATCTATTAATTCATCTTTCGTTGCCGGCCAGGGTGCATCACTTAAAAAGGATGCTAATTCTAATGTCCAATACATAGACTTTATTATGTTTTAATTTTCTGCAAAAATAATTTTTTTGATCAAAAAGTCAAGTAAAATCGTAGTTATTTCTGCTTTATTTTTAAGAACGTTTATAAGTAACTAAAAAACAGTTATTTATAATTTATTTTTATGAAAAAATTATAGTTTCTTCGGAATCCATTTAATTTCTTCAACTTGTAAGTCTTTAGTCAATTTTCGTGCCATCACAAATAGGTAATCAGATAAGCGATTTAAATACTTTATTACCAAAGGATCGATAGGTTCTTGCTCGTTTAATAAAGTAGCTAAACGCTCAGCACGACGGCAAACACAGCGCGCTACGTGACAATGTGACACCGTAGGATGTCCGCCAGGTAAAACAAAATGCGTCATAGGAGGGAGGCTGTCATTCATGGTGTCCATTTCGGTTTCTAACAGCTGAATATCTTCTTCGTCGATTCTGGGAATGTTCAATCGTTCCTTACCACTTTTAAGTTTTTCTTTTTCTGGAGGTGTTGCTAAAATAGCACCCAAGGTAAAAAGGCGTTCTTGAATGTGAGTTAGTAGTTCTTTGGAATGCACATCAATATTTTGATCACGAACCAAACCTATATATGAATTTAATTCATCTACTGTTCCGTAGCTTTCAATACGTATATGGTGTTTTGGAACTCTCGTTCCGCCAAATAATGCGGTGGTTCCTTTATCGCCTGTTTTGGTGTATATTTTCATTGTATGTGAATTTTGCTAATTAGCACGAAAATACTTAATTCGATATTAAATTAACCACAGAGAGCACTAAGATTTTCACAAAGGTAACGGAGTAAATAGTAATTATATTTTTTCTTAGTGAACTTTGCGTAAAATCCTTGCGTGCTTTGCGGTTAAAAATGAATTACCGTACCCTTCGATACAATTCGCTTTGGGGCGAATCACTCAGGGCACTCGAAAGTAAGGTTATTGAGTGTTTTTCTTTTTTGAAAAACGTATCGAAATGACCTGTCTAAATTAAACCCGTTTATAAATAAATCCAGGAACCAACTTTAAAGCCCAAGCWATGAGYCGCCAACGTTTTGAAAYATAARCAACATCTTTCTTGTTTTTGATAGCACTAAAAATTTGCTTGGCAGCTTTTTCTTTGCTCGAAACCCAAAATAAATTATTGCCCAATGCCATGGCAGTATCTACATACCCTGGTCTAATGTCTGTTATGTAAATTGGTTTTTTTGCTATTTTCCGAAGGCTTTCTAAATAGTTTATTTGATATGCTTTTGAAGCAAAGTAAGCAGGAGCGTGTTCACTACCTCGCAATCCTGCCACCGAACTAATTGCGGTAATATGTCCAAACCCTTGTTTTCTGAAATAGTTAAATGTCCAGTCCATAATTTCGGTAAAGGCTTTTACATTAAGGTTGATAGTTTTTTCATCTTCTTTATAATCTAGGTTGCTGTTTTCATCTCCTGTTCCTGAACTCATAATTAGCAAATCCAAGCTTCCCAATTCTCCAACCAACTCAGCTAGTTTTTCTGAATTACTTTCTGTAGTACAATCGAATGAACTAATGATGAATTTTTCTGGATAGGTAGCTTTTACTTCTTCGAGGAGTTCTTTACGTCTTCCTGTGATTCCAACTTGATAGTTGTTATTGACAAGAATGGTGGCGAGTTCTTTTCCAATTCCTGAGGTGGCTCCTATGATGATTGCTTTTTTCATATAAATATCTCGCAAAGGCGCAGAGATGCAAAGCCTTTTGAATTAATTTAATTATTGTTTTCTTTTTTCTTATCTAAATAGTTTTTTCGAAAACTTCTTCGGTTTCTACTTCTTGTTTTTTTGGTGTTGTACTTGTTCCAAAAAAGCAGAAAAATTAACAATACAATACCTCCAAGGATTAGAAATATTGGGTTTGAAAATAATTGAGAATTCATAATGTTGAGGTGTTAGGCATATTGTAAATAACAAATTTACAAAAACCTTTTATAGGAATAAATAATTCACGAATTTTACGGATTACAAATAAGTGACTGAGAACTGATTACTGCCACTGAAGACCGAAATCACTTAATCCGCTCATCGCTAGAAACCATTCCATCGATCAATCTAATAATTCGATGTGTGTGTTTGGCTATATCTTCTTCGTGAGTTACGATAATTACGGTATTTCCTTGGTCGTGAATATCTTTAAAAAGAGCCATAATTTCTAAAGAGGTTTGAGAGTCTAAATTCCCTGTTGGTTCATCAGCTAATATGATGGAAGGTTTATTTACTAAAGCCCTCCCTACTGCAACACGCTGTCTTTGACCTCCAGATAACTGACTTGGTTTATGATCCATTCTATCTACCAAACCTACTTGTTTTAAAACTAGTTCTGCACGTTTTTTTCGTTCTTCTTTTGAGGTTCCTGCATAAATCATTGGTAAGGCTACATTATCTAGAGCAGTGGTTCTTGGTAATAAATTAAAAGTCTGAAATACGAATCCGATTTCTTTATTTCGGATTTCGGCAAGTTCGTCTTGCGTCATATTACTTACGTCTTTTCCGTTGAGTTCGTAAGTTCCAGAAGTAGGAGTGTCCAGACATCCTAAAAGATTCATTAAGGTAGATTTTCCTGAACCTGAAGGTCCCATTAAAGCAACGTATTCGCCACGTTCAATGTCTAAATCGATTCCTTTTAAAACTTTAACGACCTCTTGCCCTAAAGGAAAATTTCGTACAATATTTCTAATTTTTATTACTAAACTCATTGATTTATGGTCTTTTTGTCTATCACAAGATAGTTGTTTTCATCATAAGACGCAGTGTCTTCAAGCTTGTTACAATCTTATGGTAAAATGTTGTTTTTCTTGTTCTTTTCTAAAAAATACAAAACCCCAATAAAAGGTGTCGATACTCACTGTAACTTTTGGATGCTGAATGATTTGCTGCCAGGCTTCAGTCATTGTTGAGCTCCAATAAATATCATCAAATATAATAACTGAATTATTATTAATTTGCTCTAACAGAATTTTAAAATATTGAAGCGTGTTTTCTTTTTTATGGTTCCCATCTRCATAAATTAAATCGTAAATGTCTGAAGGATTTTTATTGAAAAATTCTTCAAAAGTTTCGAAATGTAAGTTGATGTTTTTTAAGTTGAATTCATCAAAATAACGTTGGGCTATTTTTGAAGTGTTTGGGCAGCCTTCAATGGTTGTTATTTTTGCTGAAGGATTTGCTAAAGAAATAGCAGCAGTTCCCAATCCCAAAGAAGTTCCTAATTCTAAAATATTTTCAGAATTAAAATAATTAACTAGCCTAAAAAGTAGTTGTTGTCTTTTAATTGTAATTCCCGCATTTTTAGCTATTACAGAAACCTTTCTTTTATTCGACTTAAAAACACGAGAGCCTGCACCAAAATCGGTAATTTCAATTTCATTAGTATTCTGAAAAACTTGATTTCTGAAGTTTTCTAATTCAGAATAAACGGGATACTCTTGCTTGTCGTAAAAACATTTTGTAATTAATTCATACACAAACGGAGAGTGAATTCCGTGTTGATTTTTTGATTTTAGTAGAAATTTTATATATGATTTTATTGGGTACCACATTGTGGTTTCAAAAGTAAAAAAAAAGAGTCAATATTTAGTTGACTCTTTACTTTATAATAAAAAATTAGTTTTTAATTTTTTATTATTTTTACAACAGTATGATTTCCAGAATTTGTAATTATTTCAGCAAGATATATCCCAGTTTCTAAATGCTCTAATTGTAGTGAAAACTGTTGTGTATTCTTGATTGTTTTAATTAAGACAACTTGTCCAAGATAGTTCGTTAATTGAACGGTAACTTTATTATATAATTTACTAAAATCCATATTTATTGTATTCATTGTAGGATTTGGATAATAATATAAACTCTCGAATAAACTATTATTTGAAACACCTAAAATGTCATCGCCAAGTTTAAGTACAAAAATATCGCTTAAACCATTTGTTCCTAAGAAATGAGTTTCTGTGCTTGGGTCAAAATCTACAGAGCCTTTAAAATTTCCAGTGGTATAAATATTGTCATCTGAATCTGTAGTTATTGCTGGACCCGAATTCCAATTAGTTTCTCCTAAAGAATATGCCCAAACATAGTCACCATCAACATCTAATTCAAGAATAAAAGTATCGTCACTCCCAATAGTTGAAGTAAGTTCAGATACACCTGCACCAGGATCAAAATCTACAGTACCATTAAAATTTCCAACTACAAAGATATTTTCTTCTGTATCTATAGATATGGAGTTTCCATAGTCAGGATTTGTGCTTCCAATTGATTTTGCCCAAATAAATTCCCCATCGGAATCTAATTTTTGTATAAAAAGATCATTTTCACCATTTGAAGTTAAATTAGATACTCCTACATCTGGGTCAAAATCTACCGTCAAACTATACCTACCTGTAATATAAGCATTTCCTGATGGATCTATAATTATAGAATGCCCTTCATCGTCTTGACTTTGCCCTCCTGTTCCGCCTATAGTTTTTACCCAAACAAAATCCCCACTTGAACTTAGTTTTAGAATATAAAAATCTCTTCCTCCATTAGAGGTGTTTTCATGAATTCCTGCCCCTGGATCAAAATCAACAGTCTCATAAAAATATCCAGTCAAATAAATGTTTTCAGAACTATCTAATGTGATTGAATTACCTGCATCAAAAGAATCATCGCCTATTGTTTTTGCCCAGATAAAATCACCAGCGGAATTTATTTTTAAAATATAAATATCTCTAGAGCCGTTTGATGTTATTTCTTCGGTACCTGCTCCAGTGTCGAAATCTGCTGTATTTTGAAAAAAGCCTGTAATATAAATGTTATCTGAATCATCTATTATTATCGAATATGCAACATCTTCATTACTTCCACCTACTGTTTTTGCCCAAACAAAATCTCCATTTGAATCTAATTTAAGCACAAAAAAATCATAATCTCCTACTGGTGTTACAGCATATGTTCCAGCTCCTGGATCAAAGTCAACGGTATCCTTAAAAGATCCAGCAACATATACATTTCCAGAAGTGTCTGTAGTTATTGCATAACCATAATCATAAAATATTCCTCCTATATTTTTGGCCCATAAAAATTCTCCATCTGGATCTAATTTTTGGATAAAAATATCAGCATCACCATTAGAGGTTAAATTATGTATGCCTGCACCAGGATCAAAATCAGAAGTTACAAAAAACACACCTGTGGTTAACACATTGCCATTTAAATCGATAGCGATAGATTTACCTCGATCTGAATTGCTACTTCCCATAGACTTTGCCCAATTAAAAGTTGGAGATTGGGCAATTATTTGGTTCCCTCCAATAATTATTAATAAACTTACTATTACTATTAGTGTGTTTTTTTTCATGATCTTTTTTTTATGAGTTAATTATTAAACTTTTTTTTTGGTATCTTCACTATTAGGTCAATTGCGAAATTGATTATGTAACTTATTTTTTAAGAATTTTTAAAAACCTGCAAATAATGCACTTTAAAAGGTGTTGTGAATTAATCTTGAAGGATTAAATCTATTGTTTCAAAAAAAAACGGCTATTTTTATTACAAAATATATTTCTAAAATGACCTATTATTAAAACAACACTATCAGATATAAAACTAATTGAAATGATAAAAGGCAATTCTCATAAAAGAGAGAAGGCCTTGAGAATCATTTACCAAATCAATAAGGAAAAGGTTTGTTCTTATATAAGGTCTAATAGTGGAAGAGAAGAGGAAGCAAAAGATGTGTTTCAAGAAACCATCATTGCTTTTTATGAAAATGTATTGAACGATAAATTTAAAGGTGATAGTACCATAAGTACGTATTTATATTCCATTGCTAGATTTAAATGGCTCAACCAAATAAAGAAAAATAACATTAGAATGTTGCACGATACCGAAACTGTAAATACAGAGAATTTTTATAAAAGCCCTTTAGCAACGATAATTGATGATGAAAAAAAAGCACATATTATTGAAGTATTTGGAAGTGTAGGGAATCAATGTAAAAGATTGCTAATCGATAGTATTTATCATAATAAATCGATGAAAGAAATTGTAGAGCAAGGGGATTATAGTAGTGAACAAATTGCACGAAATAAAAAATATAAGTGTTTGAAAAAGCTGAAAGAACTCATTGCTGAAAAACCACAATTAATACAAATATTAAAGTCTTATGAAACGAGCATGTAAAAAAAATTTCACACACCGGGGAATGACTAATAGCGAACTGCATGTGACCGATTTAATAAAATAATTTAGACACATGAAAACTGAAATAGAAAGATATATTGCTGGGAAAATGACTATTGAAGAAGCTAAAAAACTTGAAAATTTAATGATTTCAGATAAAGAATTAACCAAAGAATATAAAGCAACCCTAGCAGCCAACCAACTTATTAAAGAAGTCGGAAGATTAGAGTTAAAAGAGACATTGGAGTCATTTGATAAAGAAATGAATAATTCTAAATCAACTAAAGTAATGCGCCTATGGATAAAAAGAGTACTACCTCTTGCAGCAATGTTAGTGATCTTTTTTGGAGTTTATCAATTGATGATGCTTAACACACCAATTTCAGGTAATGAGATATATGACACTTATTTTGAAGTGTATTCTAATCCTAGTGTGGTTAGAAGTTCGGAAAATTTTAATTTGAATAATTGGGATATAGCTGCAAACTATTATCGTGAAAAAGAATATGAAAAAGCGATTACTTATTTTGAAAAACCTAATACCGAAGTCCCCAATTATTTATTAACCTTTTATATTGGTATTTCTTCTTTGGCTCTAGAGTCACCCAACTATACGAAAGCATTAGAAAATTTTGAAGTAGTTTTAAATACTGGCAATGATTATCAACAACAAGCAATGTGGTATAAGGGCCTAACATTATTAGAAATAGATAAAAAAGAAGATGCCTTAGAGGTATTCGGGTTAATTGTGACTAATAAAAGTTATAATTATTTAAAAGCTGAAGAGATTTTAAATTTAAAGATTAAAAATTAGGAAGCTTTTTTAAGCAGTTTTCTCCTAAAATAAACAACTGCAATAAATGCTAGGATGCTAATTCCAATAATAAAACAGATTGATTTTGATGTGGTTTTTAACGGGCTTGTATTTCCTGTAAGTCTAAAACTACTCCAATAATAAGGATGTAATTTTTCTGGAGAAGTAGTGTTTAAAAAACTCAATTTTGCTTCTTGTAAAGCTATATCTTTTGGTTTTCCTGCTTTAAGTTTTTCAAGAAATAATTGATTGATTTTAAATGAGGATTCATCATCAACCGTCCATAATGTAGAAAGTAGTGATTTGCTCCCTGCATATTGAAAAGCCCTTTCTAAACTCATTATTCCTTCTCCACGTTGAAGTTTTCCAGAAGCAGTATTACATGCACTTAAAATAACAATTTGTGCAGGAATGTTGAGGTTGTATATTTCATAAATATGTAGCATTCCGTCTTCCTTTTCAGAGGTATTAAAATATAATTTTGATAATAAGGGATGTTCATCTTCAACCTCACCATGCATTGCTAAATGTAAAATTCCAGCTTCAGAACTATTATTCTTTAAAAGCTCTTCTGTAACATTATTTCCAATCCAACTTTTTCCGTCAAATATATTGGAAGCGAAGGTGATTTCTTTTTCATTATAGAATAAGTTAGCTAGTTTTTTATTTGATTCTGAATAGAATTCTCCTTTATAATCTGGCGCAAAACCAAGATACTTATTGCTTGCATTTTCGTCTTTTTTAGCAAGAATACTTATAGATGCTGACGGACTATACGAAATCGCATAATCTTTAAGTAGATAAGGTAGTGATTTGTAATTTCTTTGATTATTTATAACTTCTTTGCTCAATAATATATCAAAAGGAAGATATGAGAGTTTTCCGTCTGGGATGATGATAAGTTTTTGTTTATTTAAAGTAGATAATTCAGGTAGTAAAAGTTTTTTGTATAACTGAAAAGCAATTGTTTTATACTCTTCGAATGCTTTTTGAGGGTTGATTTGAACTTTTTTATTGGAACGGATAGTATTAAAAAAATCTATGGTTTTAATGAATAATTCGGAAGATTCCTCAATACTCCGAAGTGTTATATTACTCTGTGTGATTAAAAAAACATAACTGTTTTTTTTACCTGTAAAATAGGAAATTAATGCTGTATTATTATCTAAAAGTTGCTCTTGAATCAAAGCCAAATTTGCAATCTGTATATCAAATTTTAAATGATAATAATCTGGATATTTTTCTTTGATTTCGCTTATTAATAAATCAAAATCATTCTGTAATGAAGTTAATTTGTTTTGCCAGAGATCTAGCATCTTTCCACGTATGGCATCACACCTTTTTTCTTCACTTTTTATCTTTCCTTGATATTCGTTGATCTTATTTTTTAAATCTTTTTCTTTTAAAATAATTTCTTCAGAAACGTTTGCAAAAGAATTTAAATTGTGATCTGAAAGTGTTGAAAGTAAAAGTAATGCTTTACTACGTTCAGAAAAATTGAATGCTTTATGTAAATACATTTCTTCATTTGTAATTTGATATAATAGAAAGGCAGATTCAATGCTATTTTCAATTAACATTAAAGTGCGTTGGGTCCAAAAAACCATTGAAGATTCAGACATTTCATTATTTTTCATATCCTCTAGAATATCAATAGCAGTTTCAAAAGTATTTAAGGAGGCTATTAAATCTTTTGTTTCTTTTGTTTTTAGGTGAAGTTCTTTTAACAACTCTCCTTTTGCAATTAAGGATTCTAATAGATATTGATGGGATTGAATTTTCATATCCTTGGTCGGATTTTCATACCAAGAAGGACTGGTCATTTCTTCCACCAAAATATTGATTGCATCTTGGTACTCGTCTAAAGATCCTTTAATATTTCCTGAAGAACGTTTGGCTCTAGCAACAAAATTTTTACAAGCTCCTGTGAGAATATGGTTTTTACCATAGGTCTTTTCTCTAAATCTCAATGCACTTTCATAATAATTTAAAGCAAATTGATAGTTTCCTTTTTGAACTAAACTATCTCCTATTATAATGTATTGTTCGCTGTCATCGTTATTCATTTTTTGCTCATTTAATACAGAAAGATTAAAATATAATAAAGCATTTTCTTGATCTCCTAATTCCCAATACATATCACCAATGGCTTCGTTTATATAACGCATATAAACATAATCTTGAGCATAAGATTTTACCCAAACTTTATGTGCTTTTAGGTAATAATCCAAGGCGTTTTGATATTCTAATTTTTCATAATATACATTCCCAATGTGGTATTGACTTATAGAAACAGTTATGTGGTCTGGTGGATAATGGCTTTTAAGGATTTGTAATTCTTTTTCAAAAAATATTAGAGATTTATCAAAATCACCATTCGTTCTATACATTCTGCCTAATCCTTTATAAATGTTTGCAGTATAATAAATTGGAATATTTTGTTGATTCTCAGTTTCGGCTAAAGCCAATTGTAAATTCTGAATACATTTTTCTAAATAACCCTGACTTACGAGATTGAAATAATTAATAAGGTAATATCGACTCTTTAAATTTGAATTGCTTCTTGAGGAGTTAAATACATCCTGTTCTATATTTTGTAATATATTTTCTGAATGATGAATGTCATCAATCAACGAATAACTTTCTGCAAGGAGTAATTTAAAATCTAAGTTCGGTTCTTTAATAAGTGATTCAGCCTTTAAAAGGGAAGCTTGTGCCTTTTTACTCTTACGCGAATCTCTATTTAATTGATAACTCCAAATCCATAATTGGGCTTGTTTATTATTGGTGATAAAATCACATTTCAATAATTCCTCAATAATAGTATTGGCTTCAGAAAAGCTTCCAATAATATTTAATTCTTCAATTTTTATTAACCCTAATTTTATATCACAATTTTGCCCAATACTTTGATTGAAAAAGAATAATAATACCAATATGAGAATTGACCTATTCAAATTTTAAATAACGGATTAAGAATAGCCTAAGATAAGAATTAATTAAAATATTAGAGTTTAGGTTACAAAATCAATTTTTAGATTGACATAGTTATAAATTTAAATAGTATGAAAAATCAGCATCTAATTATCTTCTTATTTCTTGTTTTATCAACTTCTTGTTCATCACAAGAGAAAGAAAAAGTTTCAGAAACTAATAACAATTCAGACACAAAAAATAAAATTTTAAAATCATTTGAGGAGATTAACAAACAAAATGAGTTATTTGAGGTAGCTTCTGGAAAAATTGTATTTCAGTATTCAGGGAGTTGGACAGGTACAGAAAGGGTTTGGTTTGATAACTACGGAAAGCGAGTAGTAATAGAACAAGATATATATTACTCTAAAAAGAACCATCAAAAAGTACTCATTATATGGGCAGGTACTAAAGAAGAGAGTCTTACTTGTGAGTATTTACGATATGGAAAAGAGATTAATAAATGCTTCAAACCTTTCATAAGATCTAAAGATTCTGAGCTTTCTCTTTTTGCACACGGTGATGAAAAACAATTACAATATGGCTATAATCCACTTGGGTCTAAAAATTTTCTAGGTAAAGAAGCCCAAGGATGGGAAAGTAAATCTGGCGATATTACTGGTTGGGTTTGGAAAGGCATAGATGTAGCTTATTACAACCAAGGTGTTGAAAAAATAATGTTGTCTTTTGAAGAGATTGATGAAATCCCGGAAGAGCTATTTTTAATGCCTTCAGGGTTTTCTGAGGAATAATTATATCAGCTCCTTCCCAATGTAATTACTTTTTCTCTTTCTTAGAACTAAAGTTTTGACTTTTTAAATATAATTTAGAAAAAGGTTTTGCACTTAATCCGTGTAAAAATATACTAAGTAGTATTGTCAATGACATCACGCCATAGATTTTTTCGTGCCCTTCAATAGATCCTAGTTTTCCTATAATAATGAGTACGTAAAGGATTGAAGCGATTCCTCTAGGACCAAACCAACCAATAAAAAGCATGGTGGATATTCCGGCTTTTCCTATTAAACTTAAAGCTACAGGAATCATACGTAATACGGTAAGGCTTAAGATAGAGAAAATGATAACATCTAAATCCCAATATTCTATAGTAGCAGGAATAAAAGTGATTCCAAAAACTAGAAAACAAATCATAATTAATAATTCACCTTCACTTTCGGCAAAGTTTTCTACATTATCTCGTAATTCTTCGCTATGGTTCCCGAGAAATAAACCAGAAAAGAAAGCTGCAATAAAACCATTACCTCCAAAATGCTCTGCTAAATAATATGAAAATATAGCTAATGCTATAGGGACAAGGTTTTCGTAGTTTTCTTGCATCCATTTTCTTTTGATAGATCGAGAAAATATTTTTGCACATATAAAGCCAGCAAGCCCTCCCAAAATTGCTCCTAAAGAAACTTGTTGTAAGACATACATTAACCATCCATCACTTTGTCCTTCACTAGAACCGCTAGTAATAATTGAAAGAACGGTTATAAGAACTGGGAAAACAATGCCATCATTAAGTCCACTTTCAACATTGATAGAAGATCGAATATTTTCAGGAATGTTTTTATCACTTACCACTGCTTTTCCTAAAGCCGCATCAGTAGGAGCAAGTACCAACGCTAATAATAAGAGGTATATCATTGATTCTGATGGAAAAAATTCTCTTGCAACCAAAGTTGTTACTAAAATAGTAATTGGTAAGCCAATCATAAGAAGGCGAAAAGGGAGTCTCCAGTTTTTTTGTAGTTTCTTTAAATTTAATGCAGATGCATCACTAAATAAAATTACAATTAAGGTGATTTCTGCAATAATTTCAACTACTTCACTTTTAAGGTTAATTTCGCCAGATCCAAAAAACAAACTAGAAAGAAGAATTCCAACAGTTGCAAAAATCATGGGTCCTGAGATATAATATTTGGATAATACTTTTGAAAAATACCCATAACCCAATATCACCAATGTAATCCCGAAAATAGTCATTGATTCATGCATAAAGCTCTGTAATTAGTTTAGGTCAAACTTAAGCTAACTTTTTATATAATTTAAGTATGAGTCCTTCTGCAATTAAAATAACTATAACAACCACGATAAATGAAACCAAACCGTGAACAGGTCCTAAAAACTGAACGTGATCACCAAAGGCATAACTAATAGCTTCTAGGATTAATATTTTTGAAATAAACAAAATTGCCCAAGCAGATAAAAATCGCAGTACTTTAGGTAAAGTACCTGATTTTTTTTTGAAGTATCCAGCTACTTTATGTTCTAAAACAAGCGTAAGTTTTAACATTATTTGAAGTAATAACGCAGCAATCAAAGTCATTGAAAAAGAATCTAATTCTACGTGCTTCCAGAATTCATCAAAAAATCCAAGTATTACTAAATCTATCAATACTAATAAAAAGTATTTAAAAAAGAATATTTGGTTTTTAGATTGCGCTTTATTTTCTGTATTCATTTTAGTATCATTTTCCATTGTTTTTATAATTTATTGGTTGTTATTAAGCAGCTTCAGTATCATTCACCCAAGCTGTATAAAGATTGTGCATAATTGCTAGTACTACAGGTCCAATAAAGAGCCCTAAAATTCCTTGAAAAATCATTCCTCCAATGGCTCCCATTAATATAATGATCATTGGTGTTTGTAATCCTTTTGCCAATAACATTGGTTTTAAAACATTGTCCAATAAAGCTACAATCATCATATAGATAGCAAAAATGATCGCTGGAGTTGTTTCAGCAAAAGAGAATACATAAATTATTATTGGTATCATTACTAAAGAAACTGGAATTTGAATGATCGCAGCAAAAATCACTACAATAGCTAATATTCCTGCCATAGAAGACAGCCCAATCATTGCGAATCCAAAATAAGCTAAAATTCCTTGAATAACTGCTACTAGTAGGATTCCTTTTACAACGCTTCGGATTGTGTTAGTACACATTGCCATAAGTTCTTTTCCTTTACCTTCCATTAATTTACCCATCAATTTCAAGCCTGTTTTATATCCTTCATCTGCAGAAGACATAAAAACTCCAGCTAATATCAATGCTATTAACGAAAGCATAACAGAACCCATTAATCCTTTAAATGAATCGAAAAACCAACCTACTGAACTTTTAACCTCTTCGGGGTTACTTTTTATAAATGATTCCATATCATCGGAAGCATTTGACCAAGCACCATATAATTTTTCACCAACTAAAGGCCATTCTTTAACCGACTCATTTGGTGGTGGAACCTCTAAAGTTCCGTTATCAAAATTATGATATAGATCTTTCGTTTTATCCACGATATTTTGAGTAACATTAAAAGAAGGCGCAATAATTATTGCCATTAATGCTATAATAAATAATGAGGTAACCAAGCCTTTTTTCTTTCCTTTAAAAATTCCAATTATTTTTTTATAAAATGGATACAATGCTACTGCTACAATAATAGACCAGATCATTAATAGTACAAAAACTTTAATGATAAAGAAACTCCATACTAATAATATGGTTAGTACTGCAATTTTAATGTAAGTATTAATTGCATTCTTTGAATTTTGATTACTCATAATTTTTGTTTTTAGTTATTTTGTTCTTCAATTATTTTCCAACCACCGCCTAAGGCAATGTATAGGTTTATGATGGATTGTAATTCTTGTTGTAAGGCAGCAGAAGCTTTTAATTCTGCTGAAAACTGACTACTCTGTAGAGTTAACACTTCTAAATAACTTGTGAGTCCGCCGTCATATCGTACCCAAGCTAAATGTGCCGCTTTGGTGGCTAATTCCATTTGTTCGGTTCGTAAATCATGCTCTCTACTGTAGGTGCTTTGAGCTATCATAGCGTCTTCCACTTCTTTAAGTGCAGTAAGATACGATAATTGATAGTTATTTAGTAATCGTTCTGTTCGGACTTTTTCTAGCTCAATTCCTTTTTTAATTTTCCCTCCATTATATAAGGGGCCAAATAATTGTGCTCCCAAATCTGTAAATAATGTTACTGGATTTAATAAACTTGCTCCCAAATCTAAACTAATGGTTAATGAAGGATACTGAAGTGCTTCTGCAGCTCCAATACGTATTGTTTGTGCTTCTAATTTACGTTCGGATTCTAATACGTCAGGTCTTCTTGAAATTAATTCTGAAGGGATTCCCGAAGGAACTTCTGGTAATGAAATTTGCTCTTGCAAAGGTAATCCTCTTGGAATTTCAATAGGCACAGATCCTAATAAAACACTTATTCCGTTTTCGATTTGTACTCTTGAACGCAATAAAGTTTCGATAGTAGTTTTGGCTTCGATTAACTGAATTTTGGATTGCGACAAATCAACTTCATTAATAAAACCTCCACCATGTCTAGCTTTCATTACATCATAATTATCTTCAAAATTCTTAGCTGTTTTTTCTGAAATGATCAATCTGTTGTCTAAATCTCTTAAGGAAATATAAGCGGAAGCGATCGCAGAAATAATAGAGATGGTTACCGAACGGTAGGCATATTCGGTGGCTAAATACTCTTGCTTTGAAGCTTCGTTTAACGATTTAATTCGTTGCCATAAATCTACGGTATAGGAGATATTTACACCTGCGACAACATTATTACTAAACTCGGATGTTTGAGAATTAATTCCGCTTGAAGCACCGCCGTAATAATTAACCGAAGGGTAGAAATCTGCTTTCGATATATCAAAGAATATTTGAGATTCTTGTAATCTAGCAGCAGCTATTTTAATATTTTTATTTTCTTTTAATGCTGTATTAATTAACTCTACTAAAATGGGGTCTTTGAATAATTCCCACCAGTTGATGGTTGCAATAGTAGCTTCAATTTTAGAATCTTGACGATAAGCTTCGGGAAGATTTTGTTCCTCTCTTTCATAATCTTCACCTACTTTACAAGAAAATAGATTCAGTAGAATTAAAACTGAAAAGCAAGTTAGTATTTTATTTAAATTCTTTTTAATCATTGATTACTAATTTCTTTTTCTGAAAATAATTTAATATTGCAAAAGCGGTAACTACATAAATTACTGCTGCAGAAATCTGTATTAGTCGCTCCCAAACTGCTGAACCTGCAGCTGCATCGTCTGATGAGGTAACGGTTCCTAAAATCAACAAAAAAGTAGAAAATCCCGTACCGAATATTGCTGCTAATTTTGCTTTTGAAAACAATCTGCTTCCGAAGATAAAACCTACCAGTAAAACCAACAATATCATAAAAGCTATCATCGGTACAATGACTAATAATTTATAGGCGATAATAGCAAACAGTCCTCCTAAAATATTAGCAGCTATTAAAAATTTACCCACTTTAGCATTTGCTAATGCAGGACTTATAGATAATATGCCAATAAATATAAGTATAATAAGACCTCCAGATAATTTAAAAATAAAGAATAATAATAAAACAGGGAATAGTATTAATAGTATATTTCGGGCGTAGCAAAACCGCTGATAATCTGTTTGAATTGCTGCTTGTTGTTTTTCTTTTACAAAATCTTCATCAGCTTCAGACCAAGGAAAAACTTTAAAAACCAGTTGTGAAAGCACAATAGCTATCAAAGCATTTAAGATTAAACTCAAAGCTACAATTGAACTGACACCAGTAGGTTCTAGAGACATTAGAGGTATCACTAAAATACTGATAACAGCAAAAAGTTTCAACATTATTGGAATTTTAACGGAGTAATACAACCATAAGATTCCTAAACATAAAAGTGGCATAAATACCAGTGGAAATTCTTTAAAATAAGAGCTAAAAATAAAAGTAATGGTATTGATTATAACTAGAATTATTATAAAATTTGCTCCTTGTTTAAAGGTTAAAGGTTTGGTTCCTGGAGCAATATATATCAATGCCAACACAGGAGTTAAATAGGAAATAGGATATGCCAATAAGGTACTAACTAACATGATAAAACTTATTCCTAACACATAACGAAGTACTGGAATAGAAATACTCCAATTATAAATAGTGCTAGAAGATATGTTGGCTTTACCGAACATAAGATAACCAAGAATTAAACTTAATTCTAAAGGAAGCCAGAGCATTTAATAAGCCATTATCACCCGTATAAACAACTACATCTACTTGACCACCTAATCTAATTTTATTCTGAAAATCGGTATTAGCATTTTCTAAGCTAATAATTACTGGAAAACGCTGAGGATCTCGTAACCATCCATTTTTACTGCTAATACTTGGCAATCCTCCTTTGCTTGAATTGTCGGTGGAAACTCCAAATCCCAAACTACGAACAGTACCTTCATATACTTTTCCCGGTGCGATGTCTAAGATAAATTTTACTGGATCTCCAACATTCATTAAAGAAAGGTTGTTTTCTTTTAAATCTGCTTGAATCCATACATCCGAATTTGAGATTAAAGTTGTTAATGGTTGTCCTGTGGATGCGTAATAACCCAAATCGATGTCGAAACTTTCAATCACACCATCGGTAGGTGCGATGATGGTTGTAAACGCTAAATCTAATTGTGCTTTTTCTAAATCTTTAATAGCAGCTCTAATTTTTGGATTGTCCGGACCTGAATCTCCTAATGATTGTTTTGCTCTGTCAAGATTAGCTTCGGCAGAGGCTACTTGTTCGGTTGCTGTTAATAAGGCGGTTTCAGATTGATCTTTATCGTTTTCAGATAAAGCACCTGCATTTTCTCGCATTACTTTTTCTACTCGGTTCCAATTACGTTGTGCTCTATCTAATTGTGCTTTTGCAACGCCTAACCTTCCTGCTGCAGATTTCACTGAAGAAGTACTCGCTGCAACCGATTGTGTGGTGTTGTCGATATTTGCTTCCGCTTTTAAAACCGCAATTTCATAAGGAGAACGATCAATTTGAAACAAAGTATCACCCGTCTTTACTTTGCTGTGTAATTGTATTCTAATATCAATTATATTTCCTGAAACCCTTGAAGTAATAGGAGTAACCAACCCTTTAATCCGAGCTTGATCGGTGTATGGTGTGTGTCTTTCAGAAAAAAGATACCATACAAAAAACAATAAGGATATAAGAAGAACAATTCGTGTAATTGATTTTATGGGATTCTTTTTTTCTGGAGGAGTAACTTTTTTATTTATTTCTTCTATGTTTTCAGTTTCAATAGATTCTTCAGAAGGATTTGTATCGTTGTTTTCGGTAGCCATATTATTTTTTATTATTTTGCTGAAATGTATTCTTCATAATAAATTGTATTACTGAAAACATCATTGCCGTAGTCCAACCTAATAATAATACGCCACTCATTGCTTCAAATCCTGCTAAAATACGATTGGAAGAGCTGATGGTGATTTCACCATAGCCTAAAGTTGTAAAGGTTACCATAGAAAAATAAATTGCTTTTTCTATGGTTTGAAATTCAGTAATTCCTGGTAATAAATAGTAGGTAAATCCCCAAACAATCGCTTCAATAAAATTTAAAGTTAATAGAAATAATGCTGTGAATATAAGTAATTTAACTGCGTTTTTATCAAAGCCTGCCAAGGATTGAAGGCGTTTGTTTTTTGAAACACGATTAAGCCAATAACGTGTCCCGTAAGCTTGAATTGTAATGGTAATTCCAATTATAAGAACTCCAATTGTAATATTAAATAACATATTAAAAGTATGAAATTCAAATATAGTTATTTAATTGAAAGATAAATTAAGTTTTAGTGTTTTAAAAACATAAAGTATTTTTAATATTTAGAGAATAATATAGAGGGATTAAATATTAATTAGAAAGTATAGGCTAAAAAAAACATTACAAAATCACCTTGTTATTATTCACATAGAAAATCGCATTTACAAAAAATAGTTTCCCGTTTTCCCAGAACGAACGGAATAATACATTATCCACCATATAAATAATGCTTCCTTTTCCTACTCGTTGCTCTCCAAAAACCAAGGAGTTTTTAAGTCCTTCTTTGGCGTCTTCTCCAGAGAATCCAGAAACACTTTCTGCATATCCTTTTATATAACCTACATTATAACCGTTTTCTAAAAACTGAAAGGAATTTTTTCCTTGTTTTAAACTATAATAGGTGTCACCATAACCAAAAGCCATTGGATGGGTTTTGTCTATTGTTACTTTATAAATACTTCCTGTAATAAAGTTTTTTACACTATTTCGTTCCTTTTCTGCATATGGGGTTAATAAATCGGCTGTGTTTTCTTCTGATAATTTATCATCATCATCATCATCATCATCATCATCATTTTCTGTTCCATTTTTTTCCAATCCAAAACCTTCCTTTTCATTAAAGAACCCAACAGTTCTTCCCATCGCAATTACTTTTCCTCCTTTTTGAATCCAAACTTTTAAACTCTTTAATCCTTCTTCATCAAACGATTTTCCATAAAACCCTTCAGGTAAAACTAAAACATCAAAATTGTTTAAAGTGCTACTTCTAAAATTATCTGTATCTATCGATGTTATTGGGTATTTTAACTGTGTTTCAAAAAAGTGCCAAATCGCGCCGTAACTCAATGATGAAACTCCTTTTCCTTTTAAAACAGCAATTCGTTGTTTGTTGACCAATTTAATGTCTGGCGATCCAAAATCGGTTCGGTTATCTGAAAAGCTAGAAGAAGCTACAAACAATTGTCGTTGATGTTTGTTGGCAATGTCAGTGATAATTTTATCGAATTCAGGATTATTTTTATTATCACTTTTAGTAATAATTAAACTTCCTCTGTCAAATTTTGTATGGTTGAAACTCAGCTCCATTTCAGAAAAACGGACTTTGATATTATTTTCTAATAAATCCGCTAAAAAAGCAGCATCACTTATACTATGCCACTTGCTAATATATCCAGCTCCATTTGGGGAAGGATTGTTGTGAATGGCAGTTTGAATAAATACATTATTTGCTGAAATCAAATTCGTGCTCGCAACGGTTTCTAGTCCGTAAGCATAAGGTAAACTCCAAGAAGTAATATCGTAAGTTAAAGGATCGGTTAACTTTGCATCGGGTTCAAAAAGTGCTTTAACCATTTTTCCTTTTGGCTGATTGGTACTCACCACCAAAGCATTTTCGGCATTGATACTTCCATTTTTTTGACTAGAATAATTATAACCGCTTACCGATTTTTGGGTTGAAATTCCCCACTTTATTTCATGTTTGTCTAGTAGATTTGACAACTTTTTAATATTGTCTTGGTTTCCATTTAACACATAACTTTTATATTTCAAATTGCTAGTATTAAAGAATTCTTTAAAGTTTGTATTAAGGTTTTTTGCATTTTTTGAAGCGATTTCAACCGTAGATAATCCCGTAGTAGTATGATGTGCAATACGATCTTTTAATGTTAATTCGTAACCTTCATCTGTGTTAATTCCTAAACCTGCTCTTCCGTGACCAGCTTGTTCATAGGTCATTCCGATGGCTCCCATAAACATAGGATAGGTGTCTCCGTAACTTGGATAAAACAAATCGAAACGTTCGCGAGTAAAAAACAACCAACCTTCTTTATCAAAATATTTGGCGTGGTTTTTTCCTATTTCTACTTGAAAATCTCGTTGCCAATCACTTATAATTTCGTGAAAAGGTTCTGCTGCTGGAGCAAAATAATACGGTTCGTTAATCCCTTGTTCATGAAAATCTACGTGAACGTGAGGCATCCATTTATTGTAAATTTTTAATCGCTGCTCACTTTCCACTTGTGTTGCCCAAGCCCAATCTCTGTTGAGGTCAAACAAATAATGATTTGGACGACCTCCAGGCCAAGGTTCGTTGTGTTCGGTAGCAACTTGTTTTACATTATAAGGCGTCGCTTTTACTTGGTTGTACCAATTTACATAGCGATCACGACCATCTGGATTTACACAAGGATCAATGATGACAACGGTATTTTCTAACCATGATTTCTTTTCGGTAATTAACTTATAAAGGGTCAACATTCCTGCTTCAGAACTGGATGCTTCATTTCCGTGAACGTTATAACTCAGCCAAATTATTGCGATTTCGGGTGTTGAACTTCCTTCTAAAATCCCTATGTTTTTAAGATTGTTGGTTCTAATGGTTTCCAAATTATTTATGTTTGCTTCGGAAGAAATCACAGCATACGAAAGCGTTCTGCGTTCGTTGGTCTTTCCGTAAGTATCAAAATTTACTAGATTGCTGTTTTTTGAAACATACGCGTAATAATCCAACACATCGGAATGTCTTGTAAACTGACTACCGATTTCATATCCTAAAAATTCTGAAGGAGATTTAATTTGAGCAGTTAAAGAAATTGAAATAAATAAAAATAGGAGAGAGATATAACGAATCATTTGATTATTTTTTTTAGAAGCGTAAAGTTACTGTTTTTTATAGAAATTAATTCTACGGAAAATAAAAATTTAGAATTACCGTCACTTTGTAAATCACAATTAAGGATTTTGTATTTTTACGACAGAATACGCAAATATTATATGTCTGTAAAAACCATTCCATATGCTGAAACTAACTATTTTTCGAAATTAGTTGGTGATTATTTAGCCGAAAAACCTGAATTGCAATCGTTTTATAACCGCTTTCCGAAATTGGAGAATTTTGAGGGGCAATTTGTTGAAAAAGAGAAGTCGCTTCGACTACGCTCAGCGACCAACTCAAGAACTACATTGATAAATGTTTTAAACACCCAATATAAAAACCTAAAAGTTTCCGAAGCCACACAAAACAACATCAATTCCCTTTCTAAAGAAACCTCTTTTACCATCACCACAGGACATCAACTTAATTTATTTACAGGACCTTTATACTTTTTATATAAAATATTTTCGGTGATTAATTTATCAGAAGAATTAAATAAAAACCATTCCAACAACCATTTTGTTCCGGTGTATTGGATGGCTACGGAAGATCATGATTTTGATGAAATCAACTATTTTAATCTCTTCGGAAAGAAGATAGAATGGAAACGAAAAGCCTCTGGTGCTGTTGGCGAATTGTCAACAGAAGGTTTAGAGGAATTATTAAATGAATTAAAATCAGAATTAGGAGCAAGCGAAAACGCACAAAAATTATTTTCTCTTTTTTACGAAGCTTATATCAAACACAATAATCTAGCAGATGCAACTCGGTATTTAGCGAATGAACTTTTTTCAGACTACGGACTCGTAATCATCGATGGAAATGATAGCGATTTAAAAAAACAATTTATTCCATTTGCTGAAAAAGAATTAACAGAAAACTTAGCTTTTAAAATAATTAATAAAACCACCGAAAAATTAGAAGGTTTAGGATTTAAACGTCAAGTAAACCCTAGAGAAATCAACCTGTTTTATTTAACAGAAAACCTACGAGAACGAATAATAGAAGAAGAGGGAGTTTATAAAATTAATAATACAGAACTTACTTTTTCAAAAGAAGAAATTTTAAAAGAATTAAAAGAGTTTCCAGAACGATTTTCACCAAATGCCTTGTTACGCCCTTTGTTTCAGGAAGTAGTCTTGCCTAATTTATGTTATGTTGGTGGTGGTGGAGAGTTGGCGTATTGGTTTCAGTTAAAAGATTATTTTAAGAATGTTGAGGTTACATTCCCTATTTTATTACTTCGAAACTCAGTGTTATTGGTGCCAAAAAAACTAATAAAAAAGTTAGAAAAACTTAATGAAAACATAGAAGCTTTATTTCTTTCGCAATACGATTTAGAGAAAAAACATACATTACAACTTTCTACTATAAAAATAGATTTCACGACACAACGAGTACATCTTAAAAAACAATTTAAAGACTTATACGAAGTTGCCTTACAAACTGAAAAATCCTTTTTAGGAGCCGTAGCAGCCCAAGAAAAGAAACAACTCAATGGTCTTGATAATTTAGAAAAACGATTGTTAAAAGCCGAAAAACGAAAATTAGCTGATCAGTTAAATAGATTAACTTCAATTCAAAATCAATTATTTCCAAAAGAAAGCTTGCAAGAACGAACTCTTAATTTTTCGGAGTTTTATTTGGAATTTAGGGATGGTTTAATGAAAGAACTCAAAGAAAAACTTAATCCTTTAGACCATAAGTTTTCAATAATAGAATTACATAGTTAACTAAATAGCTAAAACAATATAACTCCTTTGCTATTAACAAGGGAGTTATATTTAACTTAAAAAAATAAAACTATTTTTTAATCACTCTTTTTACAGTACTTTGTTGGTCATTATACATATGGAACATATAAACTCCAGGAGAAAGGCCTGATATGTTGATTCTTTGATTATCACTACCTGTAGCTTTTACTTGTTTAATCAACCTTCCATTCATATCGTAAATTGAAATACTTTTTAAGTCTACATTTGATGTATTGTCAATGTAAACAACATCTCTTGTTGGATTAGGATATAGGCTAATAGTTTCTAATAAATTGTTGTCTGTAGTTCCTAATATTTCAATACCATAGAAAGCTACTTCAGCAAAAGCTACAAGATTACTACCATCAAAGTTACTAAGCACGTCAAAACGAATATATGAAGCTGTAACTTCTGTAAATGTGAACATTTCAGCAGGAGTTGTTGAATTCCTGTTCCACCAGGACTTGGTGCGTTTGTGTTCCAAAAAGCTAAACCATCTACAAAATAAGAACCTCCTAGATCAAAATCAATCGAGCCAACTTCATTTGTTGCATAAAATTCATTAGAAGGGTCTGTCGCTCCATGTGTAGCTGATAAGCTTGGGAAGACATCTAAACCTACTCCATTAATAGTATTGTCTAAACTTGATCCAAATTCTGCAGATAAAGTTGTTGTCGCAGATACAGGGTTTATAACATTTTCTATTGCCTGGCTTGTTCCTATAAAAGCAACTTCAGAAATACCAGTAAATGAGGGATCACCATGGTTGTTTAATGCTTGAATACGAATATGAGTTGCTGCTATTGCATTGAAAGAAAATGTTTCTGGTGAAAGAGGGGCAGATGTTGCCTCTGCAAACTCTATTGGCGATCCTGGAATTGGGGTGAAATTTACTCCATCTTTTGAAGCTGAAATAATAACATCTTTCACTCCAAAATTTGTACCACCGGCACCAACTGCATTCCAAAAGGCAAATCCTTCAATATCAAAATTTCCGCCCAGATCAAAATCAATTATATTAACGCCGTTAAAATATAAAAGAGCGTTATTTTGACTATTATTTTCGTGAGTTGACGTAATACTTGGAAATTCACTCAAGCCCGCTCCATTCACAATACTTATAAGAGGGGTGTTTAAGGTGTTTGGAAGAGACATGGTAACACCTATTGGATTAATGATATCCTGGCTTTTAGCAGAGTTACGTTACAGATGAGTCCTAAGGACATTAAAAAGAGTATTTTTTTCATGATAAATTTATTTTAGGTTAATTAAAAGCATTATTGCTTAGTGTAAATATAATGGGAGATAGGAGTCATTTATAGTTCTATTTATCTAAAGGATACAATATTTTTAATGCCAAAAAATTGCAATTGTGGACTCATTTGATGCAAAAGTTGACGAACCGTTTTCCGATCCCCAGCTTCTAAACTTTTTTCTAAACTTTCTATACGTTTAGGAATTAGGCCCTTAAACTGTGTTAAGTATTTATAAATTACTTTGCGATCTCCCCTTGAAATATGGATTAATTCTTTTGGGTTTATAGTAATTGTATTCCAATCTATATTCATTTTTTTGTTTTAAATGACATCGTCTATGATTAATTTTCCGAAAGTAAGATTAAAAAGGCTATTAAAAATATAAAATGCCCCAATGGTATATCTAATGGTAATTGACCGTTGGATTAATAGTCTTACCGTTTGATCAAAAGATTTTATAAAATAGTAGCTACGCCAATTACAGTTCTATAAGTTAAAATATGGTAAATATATTTCTTGTTTTTAAACTCCTATATATTTGGGTGGGGGAGATATTACTTCATCAATTAAAAGAATATAGTTGTCCTTTAATTAGTGACTTAGGTCGGTTTTAGTCGAATGTATTTCATTGTTTAAATAAGCTCAGTTTTAATTGCCTTTCTCAACTTTTAAACGATACTATTCAGAAAATAATAAAGCCAAAGAGAAAAACCTCTTTTTTTAAAAAAGCTAAAATATTGAAAACCTTTAATAATACCTTACTCCTTCACCATTTTAATACTATAACTAGATTCATTCGTTTTAATAGTAACAAAATACAATCCTGGACTTAGATTTTTAGTTGAAAAGGTGATTTCTTGATTTCCTTTTGTAAAAGATTCATCGGCTATTTCTGTTAATTTTTGCCCGTAATGGAATATAAACTAACTTGAATAGCTCCTGGTTTAAAAAGATGAAATGATAATTTCGAAAAACCTTTAGTTGGATTTGGTGATAAAGTAATCTGTAAATCTTTAATAATAGGAGTTTGATTTGCTAATATACCTTGCCCTTCGATAATAGTGATATTCGTATCTCCGGAAATATCATAAAATGTTTCTTCAAGACCTGAAGGCCAATTAATACTCAAACTATCTGCCACGGTGGTATTTCCTATACCAAAATGCAATCGTAAGTCACTATAATCTTGAATTCCTGGATCGACCAATACATTTCTAGAGATTCGTTCCCCATCAATCCATAAACCTGCTTGTGCTCCAATAGCATTAAAATTAGATTCTACTCCTTCCAAAGTGATAAATATTGAGTTTCCAGGAGCTTCTTGATTTTCTAGTAATACCCATTCGTCAAAATGACCTGCAGCAAACAAATCGATAGAACCATCGTTATTATAATCTGCCTAACCTGCACCAAAAAAATCTAATAAACCACCACCAGTTAGTCCTAATTCATTTGCAACATCTGTATTGGTGTTTTAGTTTTTGTTTTTATTTCGGAAGGAATGCATACCCAAACAACTGAAACTAATACGGAACAACAAATAGATAGCACCAAATACTATTATATCATACAAGGCGATTCCATTCCACGAGAATTTATAGATTTGGAAGAAGTAATTTTACTGAATAAACTCGAATTTACTTCCAAAGAAAACCGAAAACGGTATTTAATACTTCGCCGAAAAACTAGAAAAGTGTATCCCTATGCAAAATTAGCTGCGGAAAGATTAACTGTAATGAGCGAAAGATTAAAGACAATCGAAAAGAAAAGAAATCGAAAAAAATACACCAAACGCGTTCAAAAATATATAGAAGAAGAATTTTCAGAAAAGCTCAAAAAATTTACAAGARCCGAAGGTCAGATATTAGCAAAATTAATCCATCGTCAAACTGGAAGAACCGGTTACGAATTGGTAAAAGAATTAAGAACCAGTTGGAGAGCATTTTGGTATAATACAACGGCCAATTTGTTCGACATATCTTTAAAAGAAGAATACGATCCATACAATAATAAAGAAGACTATTTAATTGAAGATATTTTAGAACGCTCCTTCCAAGATAACATTCTTGAAAGACAAGCGCCAGCCTTTCCAATAGATTTTTTAGATCTTACAGCACATTGGAATAAAAAAAGCAAAGTAAAAAACTAAATTTATTCTATGTGTTTTAAGAATATTAGTAAAAATATTCAAATTAAAGTAAATTGTAAAGCCTTACAAACGCAAAGGTTTGAAGCTATAATTGGACAATTTATAATTTAATTTTATCCATTAGATTTAGCTATACTATATATTAAGGACAAAAAAAGTTTTTGTTGTAAAATATACTTTATCAGGCTATTGAATTTGGTTCAAAAAAAAGATTAAATTTTTCATNAAAAAGATAGTGTTGAATTGGAAAAGAGTTTTATATTTGCACCCGCTTTGGGAGGGATTTTAATAGGTTCTAAAGGAGCAAAGAAGTTCTAAGAAATATTTTTTGAAAAAAGTTTTAAAAAAGCTTGTTAGGATAAAAAAGATTTTTATATTTGCACCCGCTTAGAGAAAAATAGGCGAGTAAAAAGATTAAAATAAGTTCATTGAGATATTGAAATTGACAGCGTATTTAACGGTAGCAATACTGTTATTTACAAAGAAACTAAACTAAGTAAAATACCTGAGATTTTTTTGAGAACTTTTAGTTTGTACTTTTAAATATATTATTTAAGATTATACAATGAAGAGTTTGATCCTGGCTCAGGATGAACGCTAGCGGCAGGCTTAACACATGCAAGTCGAGGGGTAACAGGAGAGTGCTTGCACTTTTGCTGACGACCGGCGCACGGGTGCGTAACGCGTATACAATCTACCTTATACAGGAGGATAGCCTTTAGAAATGAAGATTAATACTCCATAGTCTATTAATATAGCATTATATAAATAGTAAAGCTTCGGCGGTATAAGATGAGTATGCGTCCTATTAGTTAGTTGGTAAGGTAACGGCTTACCAAGACTACGATAGGTAGGGGCCCTGAGAGGGGGATCCCCCACACTGGTACTGAGACACGGACCAGACTCCTACGGGAGGCAGCAGTGAGGAATATTGGACAATGGGCGAGAGCCTGATCCAGCCATGCCGCGTGCAGGAAGACTGCCCTMTGGGTYGTAAACTRCTTTTATATASSAAGAAWMSMWSTCWYKTRWGAKWKWWTGACGGTASTATAWGAATAAGSACCGGCTAACTCCGTGCCAGCAGCCGCGGTAATACGGAGGGTSCRAGCGTTATCCGGAATYAYTGGGTTTAAAGGGTSCGTAGGCGGKWWWMTAAGTCAGWRGTGAAAWSTYSSAGCTCAACTGKRRMMTTGCYWTTGATACTGKWWKWCTTGAATYAGKSTGARGTKAKYRGAATGTGWMRTGTAGCGGTGAAATGCATAGATATKWCAYAGAAYACCAATTGCGAAGGCAGMTMACTARMMCTMKATTGACGCTGAGGSACGAAAGCGTGGGGAGCGAACAGGATTAGATACCCTGGTAGTCCACGCCSTAAACGATGSWTACTNRGYKKTTSGRTCTTSRRMTTGAGYRSCTAAGSGAAASYRATAAGTAWSCCACCTGGGGAGTACGTTCGCAAGAATGAARCTCAAAGGAATTGACGGGGGYCCGCACAAGCGGTGGAGCATGTGGTTTAATTCGATGATACGCGAGGAACCTTACCAGGCGTCAAGGATACGGATATTTCGGCAAATTCCGTCAAGCAGCGCGTTATGACGGCAAGGGACCATGAGCCAGAAAGGTCTGCGAAAGAAATGATCAGAGCCACTTGTGCCTTCGCCTTACGCAAAGCCCGCATTAATTGGCTGATGTCTTTAAGATGGGGGATATCCTCTGTCATGCCTTTTACGACCTTCTGATAAAGATCATCAAAGGGCATCGAGAGCAGCATTTCAGCAAATTTAACGTCCCGAAATAAGAGCCGCGACAGATAAGGGCTATTGGAAAAAATGGCAGATAACAGACTTGTGTGATTATTTTTATTAATTAATCTCTCTATATCTGTTACTTGTTGCTCTTGGCAGGATTTTACGAAATCATCAAGTTTGCTTTCCCCAAGCGTTTTGTCGACAGCCAGAGGAAAGAATGAGCAAAATTCTGTCATGCGATTTAATACCTTAATTAGGTCAAGTTTATATTCTATAGGATCAGTGTTTTAATCCGTAAAATGTAATTATAGAGAATTAAAATTTGAAACGATACGCCTTAACATTAAAAATACTTCTGAGCCTTTTTGCAACGGTTGCTTTGATGGTCATATTGTTGGGCTGGCGTCTGAGCATTGGGCCAATTGCCTTGGACTGGGCGGGAGATTATTTAAAGAAGGCGTTATCCTCCAGCAGGGAAAATGTCAGCGTTGACTTTCGCGATGCTGTTTTGATCTGGCAATGGGATGATCATCAGACATTCGCACGGTCCAGTGGCCTTCAGGTTATTTTCTATGAAATTGAAATCATTAACAGCGAAACAGAATTTACCCTGAATATTCCAGAGGTCGGTGCGCGTTTCAGCGGGCTCGCCATGTTGCGGGGTTTATTGGCCCCGACCGATGTGTCAATTTCCGGTCTGTCCATTGATTATACCCTTGGTCCCGATGTCTGGGAATCGACCGATGATCGCACATTTATGGAAAAGCTGGAGTCCTTCATACAGACCCTGAAAAATTCAAACAGCCTGCCCTTTGAAATGGCCCAGCAACTATTGTCACCGCCAAAATCATCTGTTGCGGCGGGTTATTTGCATCAGATTTCTCTGCTGGATACAAAAATAACCCTCACCGATCAACTCTCCGGCCAGAAATGGCAAATCCCTGCCGCACAGCTTGGCCTGCAACGCACAGAAAGCGG
>NVUT01000055.1 GCA_002733185.1 Flavobacterium sp.
TGATAAACCTTCCAAATTACCAAATCGTTAATGTAAAGCCGTAGGAAGTTTCTTTTAATATGTTAAAATAGAATCATAGATGTTAAAATAAGGTAAATATATGTTAATGTGTAAGTTATGTGTAACATTTGTGACATATATATAATAATAGCAGTATTATATTTGTACCATCAAATAAAGATATTATCTTTATGCGGTAAAGAAATTGAAAATTGTGTTTTATCCCCAATTTGACACATTGAAGATTTTTAAAAAAATGGTTGAGATTTCATAATTGAAATTTAATTTGGTTAGTTAGTTGATATAAGCCGTACATTACTCAATCGATGTACGGTTTTTTATGCGATAAACTTAACTAACTGTCTCGTTGCTTTTCAGAGATGTTTAGAGATTCTCCTAAAGATAGTTTTAAATCATTTAATTCTTTTTCAGTTAGGTCACGCCATTCGCCAACAGGTAAATTATCCAATTGAATATTCATAATCCGCAATCGTTTTAAGGTTACTACTTCATAACCTAAATGTTCACACATTCTACGTATTTGGCGATTTAATCCTTGTATTAAAGTGATTTTAAAAACATAGCGACCTACTTTTTCGATATTACATTTTTTGGTGACGGTTTCTAAAATTGGTACTCCTGTACTCATTCGTTTTATAAAATCGTCGGTAATTCTACGATCTACTTTTACAATGTATTCTTTTTCGTGACGATTTCCTGCACGTAATATTTTATTTACTATATCACCATCATTAGTCATTAATAATAAACCTTCGCTAGGTTTATCTAACCTACCTATATGAAAAATACGCTCTTTATGGTTGATAAAATCTACTACATTTCCTTCAATTCGTCTATCGGTAGTACAAGTAATTCCAATGGGTTTGTTTAATGCGATGTAAACTAATTCTCCGTTTTCAGAAATAAGCTTTTCATTTACTTTAATAATATCTTCTGGCATTGCACGATCACCTAAGGTTGCTACCTCATTATTAACGGTAACTCTACCTTGTTCAATTAATTTATCTGCTTGCCTTCTAGAACAAAACCCACTATCACTAATGGCTTTGTTGAGTCTTTTTGAATCTGGATGATGTGACATAAAATTAAATATTTTGTAAATACTATCGAATTGAGTTTTCATTTAAAATTTCAAATAGCTGTGATTTTATTCCTTCACCAGCATCAAAAATCATCCGATCATTGTTCGGGAAATATTCAAATTTATTATTAATATGAACTAAATCATCAGATTCTAAAGCTCGTTTATCACCACGATACGTAGCAAATACATTTTCAAATATTATTTCTGAAGTTAATGAAAAACGTTTTATTTCTCTTTCAGTAATAAAATCTGAATAGAAAACGCTACTATTTATTATTGCTGATTTTGTTTGAATAGTTTGATGTAAGGTAGCTCTGACAGTAATATATGTATCTTTTTTTATTTTATTTCCTTCTTTATCTAACACCAATTCTCCAAATCTATTTTTTTGATATTCCCAACCATCTTTTATTCGTTTTTCTAATTGAAATTCTTCTTCAACAATACGTTCTGGAGAAATATCGATAGTCTCAAAAAGTAAATCGACTCCATAATTATAACTGATAAATTCTTGAGGCTGGTTATGAAATACAGTCCAAAATTCATCCAACCCATTGGTATCAAAAAGTAATAAATTACTCTCAAGGGTAAAAGGAATAATATGATGGGTTTTATTAAATAATTGTATTAATACAAAATCGGTTCCTTTAAAATGTGCTTCTTCTAAAAGAGCGTTACTATCCTTATAGTTGGGTGAAATATCTGTAAGTTCCTTGTATAAATCGTAAGCATTTCGGTAATCTAAAACAGTTTGAAACTTCATATAGGTTTCTCCCATTTCATATAAGTAATCGGAAAATTTTTGCCGAGCCACCGCAATTTTACCCGAGTAATTTTCCATTTTAAATTTCGCATTTCGTTGTAACGAAGTGCTATAAAGTGGCAATAATTGTTGAATGGTATTTTGCCGATCTATTAAATCTCGGTATTTATAAAATGTATTTTGGGCTTCTGCTGGATTTTGCTGTTTTTTATAAAAAGCGATGGAAGCTTTATCTTTTTCGACTGCTTTTTTATAAGCTTCTTCTAACAATACAATATGTGCGTCACTTTTTGAAGAAGTTTTGTCTTTTCGTATTTTTTTTACAGCAACTTCAATAGCATCATTATAATTTCCTTGGTCTACTAATGTTTGATTTATTTTAACACTATTACAGCTCAATAAAAACAATGTAAAAAGAAATAAGAAAATAACTTTTTTCATCTTAATAATTAATCTAAAGCTGGTAATACTTTTCCATTACATTCACCAAAACCAATTCTAAGTCCGTCTTTTTCGCTGTAAGCACGCATAATTACGGTATCGTTATCTTGTATAAATTTTCGCTCTTTTCCGTTTTTTAAAGGTACTGGATTTTGCCCTCTCCAACTCAATTCTAACATCGACCCATAACTGTCTTTTGTAGGTCCAGAAATGGTTCCGCTACCCATCATATCTCCAGATCGAACATTGCAACCATTTACGGTATGGTGTGTTAATTGTTGCGCCATAGACCAATACATATATTTGAAATTGGAATTTGCCACCACAGTTTCTTCATCATTTTCTGGCTGAATAGCAACTTGTAATTTTATATCGAAATTTTTATTTGCTCCTTGCTGAAGGTAAGGTAGAGGTTCAGGATATTGAACAGGACCATTAGTTCTAAAAGGTTCTAAAGCATCTAATGTTACAATCCAAGGTGAAATCGTGGAAGCAAAACTTTTTCCGAGGAAAGGTCCTAAAGGAACATATTCCCAWKCTTGAATATCACGTGCACTCCAATCGTTAAATAAAACCAATCCGAATATATAATCTTCCGCTTCATTAATTGGAACTCGATGTCCAATATGATTTGCATCAGTGGTAATAAATGCCATTTCTAATTCAAAA
This sequence comes from Flavobacterium sp., assembly GCA_002733185.1. GTDB lineage: Bacteria > Bacteroidota > Bacteroidia > Flavobacteriales > Flavobacteriaceae > Marifrigoribacter. The sequence goes on from NVUT01000055.1 coordinate 2,979, forward strand.
TCAACCAATTTTGAAGGACCAAATCCAGGAATTCCATTGTCACCGGGTTTTGTTTGTCCGTAAGGTCTATGAATAGGAGTACCTGAAGGAATTATCGATGAACTTCTTCCGTGATAACCAATAGGAATACGAAGCCAGTTTGGTAATAACGCATTTTCAGGATCACGGAAAAGTGTCCCAACGTTTGTTGCATGTTCTTTACTTGCATAAAAATCAGTGTAATCACCAATGTCAACTGGTAATTGCATTTCAATTTCACTCATTGTAAACAAAACTACATCACAGTGTTCTTTGTTGTCTTTTAGTTGATTGTTTCCTTCTAAAAAAATATCAGAAATGCGATTACGAACCAATCGCCAAGTTTTTCTTCCGTCGGCAATAAAATCATTCAGACTATCTTGCATAAAAATATCATCTGTTAAGTCAATACCTTCAAAATAACCTAATTGATGTAAAGCGCCTAAATCTATCGCAAAATCTCCAATTCTAGTCCCGATAGTAATAATATCATCACGAGTTAAAAATACTCCAAAAGGGATATTCTGAATTGGAAAGTCTGTATTTGCTGAGGTTTTAAGCCAAGTTTTTCTAGTTGGATCATTTGCAGTAAGTAGCATAACGTAATTTTTTATGTTAGTAAATTCTTCCTCAAAGATATAATATTCATTAAATTAACACGTATGGTTTTTGTATTTTTGATTTTTAAATTTTGAGAACAGAAACTATGAATAGAGACGAACAAATATTTGAATTGATTGAAGCCGAAAAACAGCGTCAGCTAAATGGATTAGAGCTTATTGCTTCCGAAAACTTTGTAAGCGACCAAGTATTGGAAGCTGCAGGATCTGTATTGACCAATAAATATGCAGAAGGATATCCCGGAAAAAGATATTATGGCGGTTGTGAAATTGTAGATGAAGTGGAGCAATTAGCTATTGATAGAGCTAAAATATTGTTTGGTGCAGCTTACGTAAACGTTCAGCCTCATAGTGGGTCGCAAGCAAACACGGCTGTTTTTGCTGCTTGTTTGCAGCCTGGCGATACATTTTTAGGATTCGATTTGTCGCACGGAGGACATTTAACCCATGGTTCGCCTGTTAATTTTTCGGGTAAATTATACAACCCTGTATTTTATGGAGTAGATAAAGAAACAGGATTAATTAATATGGATACGGTGGAAGAAATTGCACTTCGGGAAAAGCCTAAAATGATTATTGCTGGTGCCTCTGCTTATTCAAGAGAATTCGATTACAAGCGTTTTAGAGAAATTGCAGACAAAGTTGGTGCTATTTTATTTGCAGATATTTCGCATCCTGCGGGATTAATTGCCAAAGGGATTATGGGAGATCCATTGCCACATTGCCACGTAGTAACTACAACTACACATAAAACATTGCGTGGACCAAGAGGCGGAATGATTATGATGGGAAAAGATTTTGATAATCCATTTGGATTAAAATTAAAAAACGGAAACTTAAAAAAAATGTCTGCTTTATTAAATAGTGGAATATTCCCTGGAAATCAAGGAGGTCCTTTAGAGCATATTATTGCAGCAAAGGCAATAGCTTTTGGTGAAGCATTGACAGATGATTTTTTAAAGTATATGATTCAAGTTAAGAAAAACACGGAAGTAATGGCAAAAGCATTTGTTGATAAAGGGTATCATATTATTTCTGGAGGAACCGATAATCATATGATGTTAATTGACCTTCGAAATAAAAACATCACAGGAAAACAAGCCGAAGAAGCCTTGGTAAAAGCCGACATTACTGTAAATAAAAACATGGTTCCATTTGATGATAAATCACCTTTTGTTACTAGCGGAATTCGCATAGGAACACCAGCAATAACAACTAGAGGCCTTGTTGAAAGTGATATGCAAACTGTTGTAAATTTAGTAGATGAGGTGATATGTAATTTTGAAAACGAAACTGTTTTAGAAAGTATTGCTGAAAAAGTTTTCACTTTAATGGAAGGGCGTCCTTTGTTTTCAAGTTAATTTGTTTTTCTATATTTGAGTTACTAATTAATTCTTATAATTCATTATGAAACTTTTAAGTGTCATTATTTCAATATTTTATTTTTCAACCTCCTTTTGTCAAATACAATTTAGTGAAGAATCTCAAAATTTAGGTTTAGAAAACACCTCTTATGGGGATGGTTTATTAGGAGGAGGGATTTCTTTTTTTGATTTTGATAACGATGGTTGGGATGATTTAACGATTTCTTCTGAAAACGGACAACCCGTACGGTTTTTTAAAAATAATTCAGGTACATTTACTGAAGTTAATTTTAATTTTACAGACGATTTAGTTGAAACTAAAACTGTGCAATGGGTTGATTTTGATAATGATGGAGACTTTGATCTTTTTGTTACTAGTAATATAGATCATAATAAACTTTATGAAAACAATGGCAATTTTGAATTCATAATAATTACAGAAACTGCGGGTCTTTCTACTTTAGATCACAGAACATTTGGTGCATCTTGGGGGGATTATAACAACGATGGTTGGCTGGATCTTTTTATTTTATCTAGAAATTTTGAAGACCAGACCTATCATAATATTTTATATAAAAATAATGGGGATGCTACTTTTTCCAATGTTACCGAATCATCGGGGCTTTCAATGGTAAATTACCTTTCATTTTGTGCTGTTTTTATGGATTATAATAATGATGGCTGGCAGGATATTTATATAGCTAATGATAAGTATAATTTTTCAAATTTATTATATAAAAACAATGGTGATGGAAGCTTTACAGAAGTGGGAGAAGAAACAGGAACAAATATTTCGATAGATGCAATGTCTACTACTATTGGAGATTACAACAATGATGGTTGGTTAGATATTTATATTAGTAATACACAGGAAGGAAATGTTTTTTTTAAAAATAATGGCAATGGATCTTTTACAGATGTTGCTTCTGAAAATGGAACTTTAATGGAATCGGTAGCTTGGGGAGCCGTTTTTATTGATGCTGAAAACGATGCAGATTTAGATTTATATGTAAGTAGTATGCTCAATGGAAATAATGGAACGATCTCTTCTTTGTTTTTTGAAAATAACGGTTCTGGCGATTATAATATTCCTTTAAATACTGGATTTGAAAATGATACTGCTAAAAGTTTTTCTAATGCAATAGGAGATATTAATAATGATGGTTATCCAGATATTACTGTTTTAAATTATGAACCAAACGATATTTATTTATGGAAAAACAATTGCCCTACAATAAATAATTGGTTAAAAGTAAAATTACAGGGAGTTGAAAGTAACCGACAAGGAATTGGATCTTGGATTGAAATTTCTGTAAATGGAGAAAAACAATACAATTATACATTGCTAGGTGAAGGTTATTTAGGTCAGAATTCCGCTTCAGAATTTTTCGGAATAGGAAGTGCAACCGAAATAGATTACATAAAAGTAACTTGGTTAAGTGGAACAATCGATTTTATTGAAACCCCAATAATTAATAATCAAATGACTATAATTGAAGGAAGTGCTCCCTTGTCAATTAATGAAGAAACATTTGAAACTATTATTAATATTTATCCAAACCCTGGAAAAATAATAAGGTTTCAGTTGCCTGAAATTTGGCTGAATTGTAACTTAAAAATTTCAGATAGTTCTGGTAAAATAGTATATTTAGAAGATGAGATATCCAGTTTTGATGAGATTAATATGTCCAATTTTAATCCTGGTGTATATTTTTTTGCTTTTCAAAAAGAAGGTGGGTCTGTAACAAAAAAAGTTGTTGTTGAATGACATATTTTAAAAGAATTAAATTTTTCTTAATTAAGATAATTTAGTTAATATTAAAGACTACTTTTGCAGCTTAATTAAATAAATTTATTAAAATGCACACAGGTACAGTAAAATTCTTCAACACATCAAAGGGATTTGGTTTTATTACAGAAGATGACACAAACACAGAACATTTTGTACACATTTCAGGATTAATCGATGACGATATTCGTGAAGAAGACAAAGTTGAATTTGAATTAAAAGAAGGTAAAAAAGGAATGAACGCAGTAAACGTGAAAGTTCTTTAATATAAATATCATTTTTTAAAAGTACAAAGCCTTTTCATTTTTGAAAAGGCTTTTTTTGTTCCTTTATATTGATAAACGAATCACATATTAGTACGGGGATTTAGTGTAGTTAAGAGAAGGAAAAGCATAATTAACCCGTATTGAAGAGTTGTCTTGTCCTAAAATACGGCTACAGGTTAAAATTGAATTTACGCTGTTAATTTATATACCATATTAGGTGTTTTAAAGTCTAAAGATAAGTGTAATCT
>NVUT01000056.1 GCA_002733185.1 Flavobacterium sp.
TTAGAGTACTACCGTAACAGCCCCGACAAGGTTAGACGAAAGCTTTCTTATAGGAGGTGATCATCTCCCGATAGTATGGGTAAACTATCAGGCTAAGCACGTTGTGAAGCGTTACGGTCATCTACTAACTAACAATAGGTGAATATATGGCGACCGTTTTAACAACAAAGCAGAAATCGTTTTGTGAGTACTACGTGTCTAACGGGTTCAATGCAACACAGGCGGCTTTAAGTGCAGGATATAGCCAGGACAACGCTTCACAGCAAGGGTGTGAAAACCTAGGAAAACCCTATATACAAGAATTCATACAAGAGTTCACGGCTAAAGCAGCAGAAAAGGCACTAGTAACCACAGAGGACGTAGTTAAGGGACTTATGAAAGAAGCGGGTAGCATTGAAGAGGATTCAAGTCCAACAGCCCGTATAAGCGCTTGGAAAGCTTTGTCAGATTACACAGGCGGCTTCGATTCTAACAAGGTGCATAATGTTAATGTCGAGCTATCTCATGAGGAGTGGCTGGACTCATTAAAGTGAACGCTTTGGAAAACAGGCAGCAGCTCAAAGATGACTTTGAATTCTACGCTCGCAACTGTTTAAAAATAAGAACGAAAGATAAGGGGCGGCAATCTCTAGTATTAAACTCTGCTCAGAAGTACATACACAAGCAGATAGAAAACCAATTAAAAACCACTGGCAAAGTAAGAGCTATTATCTTAAAGGGTAGGCAGCAAGGCGCATCAACTTATGTTGAGGGCCGCTTTACTTGGAAGACTACGCATAACAAAGGTGTAAGAGCTTTTATACTTACTCACGATGGCGAATCAACCAACGCTCTATTTGAGATGTCAGAACGCTATTACACAAACCTACCTTCACACGTTAAACCAAGTCTAGGAGCATCAAACGCCAAAGAGCTATATTTTGATAACTTAGATTCTGGCTATAAGATAGGAACGGCGGGAAACAAGGCAGTAGGTAGAGGTCAAACGCTACAGTTCTTTCATGGTTCAGAGGTTGCTTTCTGGATGAATGCAGGCGACCACACGAAAGGCGTTATGCAAGCTGTGCCAGATGGCGACGGAACAGAGGTTATATTAGAGTCAACGGCCAATGGTGTTGGTAATTACTTTCACGAACAATGGAAGCTAGCAGAAAAAGGTATTAGCGAATTCATAGCCATATTTGTACCCTGGTACTGGCAAGCAGAATACAGAAAAAAGCTACCTGAAGATTTCACCCTAACACCAGAAGAACAAAAGCTAAAAGAACATTACGACCTAACCGACGAGCAATCATACTGGCGACGAATGAAAGTTGCTGAATTAACCACTGATGGCATAGACGGCACAAAAGCATTCAAGCAAGAATACCCAATGAATGCAGCAGAAGCTTTTCAAGTGTCAGGTGGTGACGGGTTAATAAACGCTGATCATTGTATGCGAGCACGAAAAGAAAAGGTAAACGGTAACGGCCCTTTAGTTGTTGGTGTTGATCCCTCAAGAGGTGGCGATAGGTTTGCCATAGTTAGAAGGCAAGGCCGCAAGATGTACGGTATGGAGTCTTACATTGGTGACCAGTGCGACAAGCTAGGAAAGAACGTGGCTAATTGCAAGCGAATACTCGATACCGTTTGCCCCGTTGCCGGTAAAGTCCCAGACATGATGTTTGTGGATTATGGTGCAGGTGCGGATATTGTAGATAGGTTACATGAACTAGGTTATGAAAAAAGAGTTAAGGCCGTTCACTTTGGATCAACTCCACTAGACCCTATTAAGTACAAAAACAAGCGCAATGAAATATGGGGTGAAATGGCGGATTGGTTAGTTGATGAAAACTTACCTGTTCAAATACCTGATGATGACGAGATGCAAGCGGATTTGTGCGCAAGCCCGTATAATAGAGATTCAAACGACCGTCGTGTATTATGGTCTAAAGATCGGATAAAGAAAGAATATGGGTTTAGCCCGGATTACGGTGACGCTGGCGGTTTGACATTTACAGAGCCGGTCAATGAAGCATTTGAAGATTTAGATTTTGCTACGGAGTTTTAATAGATGGCTACTGACAAGAAAGCTGATAATACTGAGATACACCAAACAGCGCTAAAGCGATTCCAGCGAGTGGAAGATAAAGAACGGAGCCAAAGAAGTTTGGCTATTGAAGATCTTCGTTTTGCTCAGACTGAGGATGGTCAGTGGGATGATAGCGCAATTGAAAGGCGTAGAGGCCGACCTCGTTACACGATAAACAGAGTAGCGGGCGCAGTAGATCAGTTGATAGGCGATCAAAGACAGAATAGAACAGCTATTAAAATTAGGCCGGTTAGGGGTGGAGCGACAGAAGATGTTGCCAAAGTCATGGAGGGGTTAATTCGTAACATTGAAACGCAGAGCAAAGCAACAAATGCCTATGATAACGCATTTGACGAAGTTGTTAACGGCGGCTTTGGAGGATGGAGAGTTATAACAGAATTCTCTGATGACGATGTATTTGAGCAAGATGTAAGAATTAAACCTATTCTTGGTGCTACAACATCGCTCTGGTTTGATACCGGCGCAACAGAGTACGATAAACGTGATGCAAAGTGGGCTTTTGTTACGCTTGATATGCCAAGAGAGGAGCGGGAAGAGAAATACCCTGACAAGCCTATATCTGAATGGCCTAAAGATGTTGAGTTATTACGAAGGAATGGCGAAGGTTGCGATAATTGGTCAAAAGACGACACTGTGACAATAGCGGAATACTGGGTTAAGACTGAAGTAGATAAAGAGATTGTATTATTGTCAGACGGCCGTGTAATTGATGCGACTGAAGACGGAAAGATATTAGATGAACTAGCCGGTGAAGGCATAAAAGAAGTTAAGCGCAGAAAGGCAAAGTCTCATAAAGTTGAGATGTATATCATGGACGGCGGCGGTATCTTAGAAGGCCCGAAAGCGTGGGCGGGTAAGTTTATCCCGTTGATACCTATGTTTGGGCGACAGACTTATATTGAAAACAAAACATATATTAGAGGGCTTGTAAGGTTCGCCAAAGACCCAGCAAGAATATACAACTATGGTACGTCCACAGCTATTGAGACTACAGCGCTAACACCTAAAGACCCTTATTGGTACACGCCAGCACAGGTGAAAGGGCACAAGGATAAGTATGAGAACTTCAATACTCAAAACAGTCCATTCATGCCATTTAACCCTGACCCATTAAACCCTGGCCCACCATCTAGGTCAGGCGCTCCAGCGGTTAACGGCGCTTTACTTGCTCAAATACAACAAGCTTCAATGGATTTATATCATGTAACAGGAATGCAGCCTCCTTCATTGGGTGCTAACCCTGAATTGAAGAGCGGAAAAGCTATACAAGCTCAAGAGCGTTTAGGTGATCGTGGGATGTATATCTTTGAAGACAATAAATCTAAGTCAATCGATTACACTGCTGAAATACTTCTGGATTTACTGCCAAGAATCTATGATACAGCCAGACAAGAGCGCATTGTTTCTATGGACGGAGAAACGGAAGACGTACAGATTAATGAGACCGTACGAGATAAGCAGACAGGGGAGGAAGTATTGGTTAATGATTTGTCATTAGGTAAATATGACTCAGTAACCGAAACAGGGCCAGCGTTTGCAACACAGCGTCAAGAGTCAGCACAACAGATAATTGAATTGATTGGAACTAGTCCAACGTTTGAAGGGTTAGCGCTTGATCTAGTAGCTAAAGATTTGCCTATTCTAGAATCTAAAGAGCTAACGAAACGTGTTAGAGCACTTATGATTGCTAACGGCACGCCAGGAGTAACACCTACCGAAGATGAAATTAAAGAATTAGGCTTAGATCAGCAGCAACAGCCAGATCTTCAGCAGCAAGCTATCACTGAGAACATTCAGATACAGACAGAGAAGCTAATTAGTGATATTGAAAACCAAGACGCTAAGACGTTGCAGGTAACTGTTGACACTCAGAATTCAACCATTAAAGCGCTTCAGGATTTAAATAACGCGTTCAAAATACAGATGGAGACCGGAATTCCGTTTACACAAGCTGATCACAATATACGGACAAAACAGCAGGATATCGTTGAAGAGGCTCAGCAGCAAATTGATGAGGGGCCAAACCGCGAACAGTCGGCAAGCATAGTGAGTGACGCCGTTACGCAAGAGATAGCTCAAGAGTCTGAAGGCGCTAGACGTTTAACGGTAGAGCAGCCGAGTGCGTCAGTTGGCCAAGACATTGTAAATTGAGCATAGTTTTAAACTATCAGTAAATGACATATAATAGTTTCAACGCATACGCCAAGCGATATTGGCGGCCTAAATTAACCGTAAAGGTGTGAACATGAGTGAAGCTGCACTATCTGAAGATACTGAACTAAGTAATGATATTGATCTAGGCCAAGATCAAAACCAAGAACAGAAAGGTGTTGAAGAAGAAAAAACGGAATCAGCAACCGTGGCGGATGAAGCCCCAAAAGAAGACGGCTTTCAGAAGCGAATTAATAAAGTTACGGCAGACAAGTACAACGAGAARCGACGMGCTGATGATTTACAGCGTCAACTAGACGACATGCAAGCGAAGCCAAARGAGGCAGGCGCRGCACCAAAGCTRGAAGACTTTGAYCATGATGAAGCATTGTTTAAYGATGCAAACATTAAGTATCAAGTRAATCAGGCAGTACAAGCACAAGCTGTAGAGAACAMTAAGCGAACATCAGAAGCTAACGCRCAASAATCAGCGAAAGCTTTYAAYGATATGGTWGTCGATTTCGGWAAAGATGACTTTCATGATGTAGCYGCAAAAATCCCAGCATTAGAYCAGGGRTTAGTAACRGAGCTTATGAGTTCAAARGAAGGTGTCGAAATGATTTACCATTTRGGTGAGCATTTAGATGTAGCTGATAAAATAGCGAACATGCGACCACTTCAAGCAATGGCTGAATTAGCTAGAATCTCGACTAATATGTCTGCTAAAAAAGATGTAAAGACCAGTGCAGCACCAGACCCCATAGAGCCATTAAGCTCAGGCGGTTCAATCTCTAAAGAGAGCGGGCCGGACGGTGCAACTTATGAATAATTTAGGAGATATGCCTCATGGCTAATAATTTTGACAGTAACATAACACGGAAATTAACCCGTTCATTTTTAGATGCGTTTGAAAGTACGCGCGTCTTATCTAAGAACGTTAACACACAATTCTTATCGAATGCGTTTAACCCTTCAACGGGTGACACTGTAGATATTAAACGACCAACTGACTATAAGTCTTCACGTACAAGTGATGGTGATATTTCAGGCGGTACAGCAGAGTCAATCATTRCCGGTAAAGCGTCGGGCGTGGTTCAAGACTACTTTACAGTAGAGCTTGATTGGGCTGAAGCAGACGAAGCAATTAAGATGGATCAACTTGATCAACTTATTGCACCAGCAGCTACTCGAATCGTAACTGATTTAGAGGTTGATTTTGCAGACTTCATGCGTAAAAACACAGGCTTACTTGCTGGTACTTATGGCACAGCGGTAACAACTTGGGATGATGTCGCACAAGCAGGTGCGGTAATGTCTGCGTCTGGTATTCCAGCGGATTCCGATTGGATGTATGCAGTCAACCCTTATACTCAAACAGCCCTTTCAAGTAATCAGCGCTCTTTGGGTGCCGGTGGTTCAGCAGGTAGTTTGATTTCAGAAGCTCATCGTAAAGCAATCTTGTCAGATGACTTTGCAGGCATGAAGGTAATGACGGCAACAACGTTATCTAGTGCAACGTCTCACTCTGTAGCGGATCGTGTAGGCTCTTTATCAGCTAACCCTGATGTAAGCTATGTAACTGCTAAAGATACGATGACTCAAACGCTAGTCGTTGAGAACTTTGGTAACAACTTGCAGATTAGAGCAGGTGAAGTAATTCAAATTACTGGGCGTAATCGTCTAAACCTTAGCACTCGACAGCCTATCATTGATGCATCAGGCGCTAACGTTGTATTTACTGCAACCGTTAAAACTGCCGTTACTTTGTCGGGTACTGGTACGGGCAGCATTGTTATTACCGGCCCTGCAATCTTTGAAGCAGCAGGCGCTTATAATACTGTTGATAGTGCGCCGGTTTCGGCTGATGTTGTAACCTTGCTTGGTGCAGCTTCAACTATCTACCAGCCTAATTTATTCTGGCATAAGCAGGCATTCTCAATTGGTTCAGTACCGATTAAGAAGCTGTTTAGTACAGATACTTTGGGAACCACTAAAGATGGTTTACAGATCCGAGTGAGCAAAGGCGCTTCAATCCGAGAGAACAAACAAATTGTTCGATTTGATTTACGCCCCGCTTATGGTGTTCTTAATCCGTTCTTTGCTGGTCAAGGATGGGGCTGAGCAAGGGATAGTTAATCTAGTTTAGATATGATACCTTGTTTAGCTAATTCGCTAGGCAGGGTATTTATTATGAAAAACAAGATTGATATAGATTTAGCTAGAAAATCATTCTCTTATGACAAAAACACAGGAGAGCTAAAAAGGATAACTGGCAGAGCGTCAAAGACAGGTAAGGTTGGAACGGTAGATGCCAGCGGGGTCAAATCAAGCATAAGGCTATATCTTAGAGTTTATTTTAATGGCAAGGTTGTTTATGCTCACAGATTAATTTGGGCTATTATGGTTGGTGAGCAAGCTGAAGATATTGACCATAAAGATGGAAACGGACTGAATAATAGGTGGGATAATTTAAGAAGCGTTTCTCACTCTGTAAATGGAAGAAACCAAAAGCAACATAGCACTAATACTAGCGGCGTAACAGGAATAGCATATCGAAAGGATTCGGGTAAATGGAGAGCTAGAATCATGGTTGACACCAAGATGATTAGTTTAGGTACATTCAAAAACAAGGAAGATGCTATAATTGCGCGTAAAGAGGCGGAGAAAATACATGGCTATATGGATCAAACCAAACGGCAATAAGATTGAAGTAACAGATAACGAAGCAACTATTAAGTACGTAACAAGTTTGAACTGGACACCAGAAAAAGAGGCGGCTACTAATGACAACAGTACTACAGATAGTAAACGGAGCAGCCGAAAAACTGGGCGTAAAAAGCGCTGAATCAGCATTAGAGCCTGGAGACTTTCAGGTCATACTAAACGAATTAAACGACATGCTCTCAATATGGGCGGATCAGGGATTAACTCCAGCGTTTAAACCCGTTTCTAATTCAGATGATGTTGTTGATATAGAGCCTAGCGCAGTATCGGCA